>JAKVKI010000047.1 GCA_022486585.1 Megasphaera sp. | reverse complement strand
TCTTCGACCGGAAGGATTTGACCATATCGCAGGCTTCGTCATTCAGTTCGCAGAAATCATACGGATGGGACTGTACTTCGACGCGCAGCCCTTCCCGTTCGATAATCGGCAGTAATTCTTCCATAGACCGGAACCACATGCCGTTGCACAGTTCCTGCTGGTTCGGGTCGCCGGAGAATTCCGTATTGATGACTGGTACGCCCATGTTGACGGCGATTTCGATCATCTTTTTCCAGTTGGCTACGGCACATTGACGTTGTTCTTCTGTCGGGCCGGACCAGCGGTATACGCAGATAAAGGAGGATATTTCAACACCGGTCTCCTTCAAGGCCTTGCGGTACTCTTGTTCACATTCCACTGAAAACAAGGGGTGTTTGTAAAACGGGTTGATCCGTGGATGCGGGGACTGTTCTATGTACTTATATCCCCAGTCGGCTACTTTATGAACCATGTCGTTAATACTCATCTGTTTGGCCAATACGTCTACATCAAAAGCAATTTTCATGCTATCAGCTCCTTACCATGCAATATGTCATCTATCAATATTCTACCCACGTGCAGCCCTGATGTGCTGATTCGACACATTTTTCGACCCATTTGACACCTTCGGCACCAGCATGGACATCAGGATACCAATGCGTATAAGCTTCGCCTTTATTAGCGGCCTGCATAGCCATGGCAAACCGACGATAGAGGTTGGCCCACGCATCGAACAGGCCTTCTGTATGGCCGCCGCTGATACGGTCTTCTTCACGGGCTTCCGGATAGAGATACGCGCCGCCGCGTTCCAAAATGCGGACAGGTTCCCCTTCTATTTCATAGGTCATCTGATTCGGCCGTTCGTCATACCATTCAATAGAGGCCTTGGAGCCGACGATGCGGACTTTCTGTCCGTGGAGAGCACCACAATTGATAGCCGAAGCCCAGCAGGTAGCCTGGGCACCGCCTTTGAGATTCATGATGACAAAGGCATTGTCTTCGAGCTGACGTGTTTTAATGAACGATTTTGTCGTGCACATAAGATCTTTGATCTTGAAATCAGGGATCATCGCTTCAGCCAGGAACAACGGATGCGTCCCTACGTCGCCAAGCACGAACGACGGGCCGGCTTTAGCAGGATCCATCCGCCATTTAGCGGCGGCATTTGTTTCTTCAACAGGCGTATTGTAGGCACCAAAGGGGAATTGCATCTTTACCAGACGGATTTCTCCGAGATCACCGTGAATGACCATTTGACGAGCCTGTTCAATGAGCTGATGGCCTGAATAGCCATACGTAACGCCGACGACCAAGCCCTTGGCATCCGCTAATTTGACCAGTTCTTCGGCTTGCTGCGATGTGAAGCACAACGGTTTTTCACATACAGCATGGAGGCCTGCTTCCAAGACGGCTTTGCATACTTCATAATGAAGGCCATTAGGTACAGCAATGGTAACGGCTTCGATGCCGTCTTCCCGTTTGGCTTCTTCTTGAAGCATCGTCTTGTAATCTGTATAGCAACGGTCCGGGCTGACACCTAAAGACATGCCAAAATCTTTGCCCCGTTCCGGATTGATATCAAAAGCTCCGGCTACGATTTGGAACGATGCATCGCGCAAAGCGGCACTACGATGGATATAACCGATCTGGCTGCCGCGGCCGCCGCCTACCATTGCCCAGCGAATAGGATGATCTAATATTTTTTCACCATTAATCATAATATATTACCTCCATTTATAAGCTTCTAATCAAATCCAAGACTATGTAAATAATCACAGCTTGCTTTTACATCGCGCAAGCTCGTCGCCACATTCCGCGGATCCCGTTCCTGTTCGACTGTAATATATCCGGCGTAGTGCAGTTCTTCTGTCAGCAAGGTATAAATGGCCGGATAATCTAACATGCCCGTGCCGATAGGACACATAGAACCTTTGCCGCAGCCTTCAAAAAAGCGGATGTGTTCCGATAAGACCTGTGTAAATACGGCTTCATCAATATCTTTGAAATGGATGTAATCCAGCCGGTCAGCATATTTGCGGAGCCATTCTACCGGATCCATGCCGGAATATTTTAAATGTCCTGTATCCAGGCAGAGCCCTGCTATTTCATAGGGGATATCCCGTTCTAATGCATCGATTTCATCAGCAAATTCAATATAGCCGCCAGCATGCGGATGAATGACCGGACGGACATTCCATTTTGCCGCTTGAAGGGAAATCCCTTTGATATGCGCCATCATGCGGTCCCAGTCTGCATCAGAAAGACGCGGTGCCCGGTCTGAATGACCGGCTGCATAATCCCGTTCGTCATGCCCCCAGTCCATTACCGTGAGGTATGGTGTCGCCACATGCTGTCCCGGTTCAACAGGAAGTGCCGGCAGTTTGGTAATAACAGCGCAAATATCGTCGACTTGTTGGAGTACCTTCGGATAATTATCGTCATCGAGCAGATCGTCGAAGATCGTACCGGCTACGATGGAAATACCGTTTTTCTTCAGTTCTTTACTGACCAGGTCGATATCCAGCGGCAAATAGCCATAAGGCCCTAACTCGATAGCCTTGTACCCTGCCTGTCCTGCTTCGTACAATACAGTCTGCCATTTAGGCAAATAGGGATTTTTTACATCGTCGACGCCCCAGCAGCACGGTGCGCCTGTAATATGAATTGCCATGTTCATTCCTCCTTATTATTTTTGCCATCACGTCACTAGATGGCTTGCTTTAGCTTTTCTTCATCTCTTCATGGCTATAGTATACGATAAAATGACGGAAAAAACTTCCGTGATATTGTTCCCTTCACGGGTCTTTTCCGTCATTGTTCAGACTGACTTCCAGTATCTTGTTTTTTTCTTTACAACCGTTTGTCCTGCTATCAGATCTTATGGTACATGACGCGGTAATTCCGCGGTGAAATCCCGGTGAATTTCGTAAATATATCATGGAAATAACTGCTGCTCTTGTAGCCTACCTGCATAGCCACGGCCGTAATGGGCATCGTCGTGTCAATGAGCAGTGTCTGTGCCTCTCCGACGCGGCGGCGCATGACATACTGCATAGGCGCATATCCATAATAATTCTTATAAATATGGGACAAGTAATACGTACTGACATGGAACTGATCAGCCAGAACAGCCAGCTTTAATTCTTCCATATAATGATTATCCACATAGTTCTTAATGTTTCGAGCCAGCTCATTTTCTTCTTTCGTCCCTGTACTGACCAGCGAATGCTGCACCAATCCATAGAGGACGACTACAAAAGCCCGTAACACATAATTCGTCACTTCTTCTGTCCTATATTCGTTATGACTGGCATATTCGTACATCAGCTCCATTAATGACGATAAATACGTAAAAGAAGCCCCCGTCTTGATAATAGGCGGTTGTCCATGCCTGATCAAATGGTTTGCCGGCAGGCCTGGCAGGTGCAGCTCAGTCAGGGCACACGAATAAATGGACAGATTGATATTTTTATCCGATGCTTCATCATGCACAGTCTCACTATTGATGATGAGCAAATCGCCCTGTTCTGTATAATATTTTTTTCCATCGATGATATGGATGCCATAGCCATCGGTGATCAAAATGATTTCTAATGCAGCCGCATGCTTGTGCATAGCTCTGGGCATTTCGGTTATTTTCCCTTTAGCCTGATAAATGCTGATCAATCTGGGAAAGGACGCACTATCGAAACTAGAAGAAAAGGCATTGCGAATGAAGGCCATAAAAACTCCCCCTCAGAATCCATATTCCATATACTGTTACATATATAGTATCATAGTACGGTCTTCCCTGCCAATGTAATTCATACGCATAGAATCCCCCCTGCAGCAACTGGTGCCACAGGGGGGATTCCGTGTGTATGGAGAATATGTATGGAGTAATACGAAGGTTCTATTTATAGAATTCCGGGCATTCTTTCAAGGTAATCGGCAGGATTTCACCTGGTTTTTGTTGTGCCTTGACGCAGACATCTGCTGTCAGTGCCGCTGCATAGCCATCCCAGGAAGACGGGCCTGTCAGTTTCGTGCCATTATTGATATTATTGATGAACGCCTGGATTTCCGTATCATAGGCTTTGACAAAGCGTTCTTTCCAGTCCATGAGGATCGGACGACGCAATGCAGCTTCCTTGCGAACCTGAACGGTTGCCGGTTCCGGCAAATAAGCAATGCCGTCTTCGCCAACGACTTCACATTTGATGTCATATCCATATTTGCAGTTTACAAAGATTTCTACATCAATGCGTACGCCTTTTTTCGTTTCAACCATAACGATCTGCGGATCTGCCAAATGGTCTGCTGCATATTTGGTCTTGCGGGGATACACGACCTGAGCAGAAACGTATTCATCATCGAGGAGCCAATGAAGAACGTCGATTTCATGAATCATCGTATCGTTAATGGCCATATCTGTAGAATAGCGGTCATCGACGACAGGGTTGCGATGAGCTGCATGGAGCATGAGCGGCGCACCGATTTCACCATTGTCGATTGCTTGTTTCAATGCAACATATCCAGCATCGAAGCGGCGCATGAAGCCAACTTGTACGAGATGTTTGCCTTGTTTCATTTCTGCGTCTACGATTTCCAGGCAGTCATCAGCCGTCGTAGCCAGCGGTTTTTCACAGAATACGTATTTACCGAGTTTCACTGCATCGAGGACATATTCTTTATGAGCCGGGCCCCAGCACGTAACGAGAACAGCATCTACATCGTCAGCATGGACGAGTTCGTGGCCATCTGCATAGAATTTAGCATTCAGCCCCATTTCTTTGATCAGGCTCTGTGCGTGTTCTTCATTGATATCATTCAATGCTACAATAGTACCGCCCGACAGGGTGTTCATAATTCTCTTAATATGTTCTGTACCAATACCACCACAACCAACTACACCAAATCTTACCATGATAATTCCTCCCTAATGTTACAATACAATGAATGTTGTTTTATAGAAATGTAATTAGAAATTACGTGCAATGACGGCTTCTGATTTTTCTTTGCCAATGCGATATACAGCATCAGGATCCATTTTATAATATTCCGGACGGAACAGTTCCAGTGATACGACGTCTTCACTCCAGCCTATTTTCTTCAAGGTCTGGAAAATGCCGTCTAAATCAATGCATCCTGTACCCGGCCATACGCGGTCTTCATCGAGGAGGGCCCCAATCGGGAAGTCTTCCGTGTCGTTTAAATGAACAATGAAGATTTTTTTGCCATCGGCTTTTGCCAGATCTTCCAGTCGGGAACCCATGCCATGGAAATGGAAGCAATCCAAAGTAATGCCTACATTGTCCAAATCAACTTCTTTGACTACATCCCAGGCTTCTGCAAATGTGTTGATAGAGGCTGTCGGACCGCCAATGAATTCTACAGAGATGCGCATACCGTAACCGGCTGCGATAGCACCCATTTCTTTAAGGCATTTCACTGCTGATTCATGGATTTCCGTACGGGTAACTTTATGGAGGTCAACTGTCGGTACAGTAATAACTGTCTTGCAGCCGATTTTTTGGCCCCATTCGCACATCTGGCGAAGCTCCTGTAACACGCCTTGATATTCTTCTGGTGTGCGGTTATTGAAAAAGCACAACGTATTGAATGCCAAGGGTTTGACATGATGGCTTTGGAAATATGCTGCCAAATCATCAATGGAGTGATCCTTCAAATAATTTGGGATTCCGTCCATCGTACGGGGTTCGATCATATCGTAGCCATATTTTTCACAGAGTTCCAAGTCCTTTTCTAAACTTGATTTTTCTAATGCTGTCGCTTGATTCATGCTTAATTTCATAATGTATAAGCTCCCTTCTTGTGTTGGTTTTTTAAGTTCTTTCTATGGTTAGAGTATAGCCTTTTTACCTGAAAATTACTTTATCGTTTCTGCTTGTTTTCCCCCATATATTCGCAAATAAAATAGTAAGTTTGCATTTTCCTGCAAGTAAAAACAAACCAGGGCTGTTATCCCCTGGTTTGTCATGATTCATCTTATACGCCGTATGGTCTTACAACGCCCGGATCTTTTCATATAATTTCACGATTTCTGCCGCCATTTCCTTCATGGCCATTGCCGTCATGACGTAGTCCTGTGCATGGGCGATGACGACGTTATACGGATCTGTCAGTTCTCCGTTGGCCTGCTTGGTCAGCAGTTCGTCTGTCTGCAACTGGTGTGCTTTCAGTATGTACACATCTGCATCCTTCAAACAGTCTGCTGCTTCACCAAAATTCCCTTTGCGGGCTTGTTTCAGTCCTTCTAACACCTTAGCCCGGCCATCGCCGGCAGCGGCAATAATATCAAATGCGATTTCGTCTAGTTTAGTCATTATGATCACCTTTTCCCCTCATTATTTTAATAATTCTCGTTCAATCCGTTCCCGTGCTGCTGGTGCTTGTTGTTCCATTTTTTCCGGGAATCCGAAGTAAGATACGCAGGCAATCGTATCGCCGCCCGCCTTCGGTGCATCCGGCTGTGCTTGTCTGGTCACGAAGTTCGTGTCCCGCAGTGTTTC
>JAKVKI010000046.1 GCA_022486585.1 Megasphaera sp. | reverse complement strand
ATGTTTAGGAACTGCCGGACGGCGTTTTTTTATACCGTTTTTACGCTGACGACCTTTATGGACTGTCGTCCCAGTATGTTTCATCTTGCTGCGATGCGCCGACCGTTTAGCCATGGCACGCCTATGGCCACGGCTGCGGCGAAATTGAACGAATACAAGCGCCAAAATAATAATAGCGACGAGCGGTACGAGTGCTGACACCGTCGCTCCAATGATAAAGGATGCCACCAGTCCTGCCAAAATCAAAATACCTAATTTCATATGCATCGACTGGCCTGCTTTAAAACCTTGTGCCGTTTCATAGAATCCCAAGCCCAATAGATACAGGGAAGATGCAATGAGCGGAACCGATGAATAAAGAGCACTCCGAACCAGTACCGTTTCAAAAACCAGCAATACAGGAATGCCCGCATAAATAATGGGACCCCAGAAGCGTTTTTTCACGCCTTTGGCCAATAACACCACAATAGCCGCAAACATGATAATCGTAACGACCATCGCTGCCCAATGGAATCCCTGAATATTGGCAATGCCGTCCCATGACGCTGGAATACAGGAAAGGAGCAGCGATCCTGCCGCTGCAAAACGACCGAACCAGCGGAAAGGTACGCCCCAGGCTTTACGAATATCAATGGAGTATCCTGTCAGCATAATAGCCACTGCCAATGCCGACAACATGAGGAAGGGAACATATTCCTCCGTTCTGGCCGCCAGGCCAAACGCCGCAAATACGGTAATCGTAACGACCCAGGAAAAGATAGACAGCCGCACTTCATCTCCGTGACGAACCAAAAGAGTATAGAAGGGCACAATAAGCAGCAACAAGAACCACATGAATCCTGCACCGCCAACAGCATTGACAGGCCCACCCAAAGCTGCCCATAAAAGCACTGCTGCACTATATATGATGGCACTGCCCACAGAACGCAGCAAATATACTGCCGGCAGGCATAAAACTGCACTAGCGGCAAGATAGCCTGGAATATCCCAGCCGATATAAAAGGACTGTTCCGCCATTGCCATGACGACAAACACGACAAGACAATGGACAGCACCCACGCCTTCACCAATAAGTGACCCTTGCTTTTCCTGAAACATAGCTGCTGCCACTCCGATTTGTGACAACAACAGCAAAACAACTGCAAAAGTCATCCGGGCTGTAACAGAAAAATGGTACCACGCATGGGCCATTGCCCAAATAATACCAATACCTACAATGGATAATCCGATAATAGCAGCTATCCCATAAAGAGGCATCGCCATCGTGCCCTTTCCCGGTGTATTCAACCAGCTTTTTTTATTTTTAGTCATCTTTCTCTGCCTCCCGGCTTATATTTCCATGTGATTTCAATTTGCAGGAACAGCCGCAGGCCGTCCATGCACTGATTTAAGTCATATGTAATCAGTATATCACAAAATGAGCCTTTCCCCTATAATAAAAAAAGACTTTGCCCTTATTTTCAGAGGCAAAGCCTTTCTTTTCCCATTATTTTACAATCAGTACAGGACAAACAGCATGGGTAACGACATAACTGCTGACAGAACCCATGAATAAGCCTTTAAGTGGTCCTAAGCCCCGACTCCCCATGACGATGAGGTCAGCGTTATACTTTTTAGCTACAGACAATACAGCTGGTCCCGGAGAGCCTACTTCAAAAATACTTTTGACTTCGATGTTCTGCGGAATGAGTTTGGCAAATTCATCAAGAACATTTTTTCCTTCTTCTTCCATATCCAAGGCCACCTGTTCCGTTACGTAGCCGCTGGCATTAGGAATTTGATCGAAGTTCGAAATAACGGAAACAATGTTGGCAACATATACGAGTGTAATCGTAGCTCCTAGAGACGATGCAATGACGACGGCGTGTTCCAACGCCCGTTTCGAGTTGACAGACCCATCCGTAGGTACAATGATATTGTTGTATTGTTTCATGTGAATCCCTCCTGTCTTACCTGGTTTCTACTTAATATATTCTTTATGGCACTCTAAAGTCCTTCTTTTTCTTTTACGAAATTTAATAATTTTTCTTTTTTCTTTCCAGGAACGTATTGCAGACAACGTATGGGTATATTTAAATTTTATCAAAAAAGGTCTTGACAACTTTCCTTATTTTTAGATATCATGTCTGTTGTGTAAAAATAGTATAGATTTTCATTCATCTTATGACATGATATGAATAGGTAAACGTTGTAACTTATGGTATAATGTAGATATTTCATAAAGTATATGAGTGAAAAGAAAGGTGGTATTTATGAAAAAAATATACAGACTTTTGCTGTGTACCCTGACATTTTTGTCAATGGGACTGCCGGCCGTCTTTGCTGATGAAGCGACGCATCAATTGGTCAGTACGTCTCTCCCTGCCTGGAGCATCATTCCCTTCGTAGGCATGCTCCTATCTATTGCCATTATTCCGCTTGTTAAGCCGGAATTTTGGGAAGCCCACATGCTCCACGCCGCTATTGGCTGGTCACTGGCTTTCCTCATTCCCTTTGCCTTTGCCTACGGCATGGGAGAGGCATGGTACCGCCTGCTTGAGTCCGTACTCCTCGACTATGTTCCATTTATCGTCCTGTTGCTGGGCCTGTTCGTCGTCGCCGGTGGTATCGTCATTAAAGGCACCTTGGCCGGCACAACAAAAGTCAATACGCTAATGCTCCTCATCGGTACGGCGTTAGCCAGCTGGATTGGTACTACTGGTGCAGCCATGCTCATGATCCGTCCGGTCATTCGGGCCAATGAATGGCGCAAACATAAAGTACACATTATCGTCTTCTTCATTTTCCTCATTGCCAATATCGGCGGCTGTTTGACTCCTCTTGGCGATCCGCCCCTGTTTATGGGTTTCCAGCGTGGTGTTCCTTTTACCTGGACCTTTCACCTGTTACCTATTTTAGCATTGAATTTAGTTATTTTATTTGCGGCTTTTATCCTTATCGATCGTCATTTCTATAAAAAAGACATCGCTGAAGGTGGCAGCCCCTTAGCGGAAGAAGAAGAAGCGGAAAAAGAACCGCTCCGCGTCGAAGGCGTCCACAACCTCTTATTCATCGCCCTGATCATCATCGGTGTTGTCTCCAATGGTTTGCTGCCAAAAGAATTTGCCTTCTTCGCTGATGGTGCCGGCATCCCTATTTTTCAGGAAATTGTCTTCCCCTACGCTACGTTGGCAGAAGTCATCATCATTCTCTTTGCTGCATGGCTCTCTATGAAAACGACCAAAAAATCGACACGCGTACTCAACGATTTTAACTTTGCACCTATTGCAGAAGTTGCCAAACTCTTCATCGGCATCTTCGTTACTATGATCCCGGCATTGATCCTGCTGAAGACTCATGGTGCACAGCTGGGACTGTCCCAACCATGGGAAATGTTCTGGGCGACTGGTGCCTTGTCCTCCTTCTTGGACAACACCCCGACATACCTCGTATTTCTCCAGACAGCTGGAGCCCTTGGCGCTACATCAGGCATTGCTACTTCCGTCGGGACAGTATCCCAAATCATGTTGGAAGCTATTTCGGCCGGTGCTGTGTTTATGGGTGCGAATACGTATATCGGTAATGCACCGAACTTCATGGTCAAATCCATTGCCGAACAAAGCGGCATCAAGATGCCAAGCTTCTTCGGATACATGGGCTGGTCTTGTGCCATTCTTATTCCAACCTTTATCATCAATATGCTCGTATTCTTCTGGTAAATGAAAAAGCTGCCGCATTGTGCGACAGCTTTTTTACTATAAAATTTAGTCTCCCTCGCTTTGAAAGGAACAATCCCTATGTCATTGACAATGCATGAAGTATGGTATGACAGTCCCTTGGGTCCGCTTCATTTGCGTGCAAATGAGCAAGGCTTGTGCCGACTAGCATTTACAGGCGATCACACAAGCCCCCGCCATACGGATATACCTATTTTACAACAAGCCATAGACGAACTGACAGATTATTTTGCTGGGAAACGACAGCACTTCACCCTTCCTCTATCATTACACGGTACGACCTTTCAGAAATCCGTATGGCACATCCTGCTCACTATTCCTTACGGACAAACCCGATCTTATGGTGCTATTGCCAACGCCCTGGGCAAGCCTGGCGCCGCCAGAGCCGTCGGCATGGCCAATCACTGCAACCCTGTCGCTATTATCGTGCCCTGTCATCGTGTTATCGGAAGCACTGGCGCTCTCACCGGATACGGCGGCGGCTTAGAGAAAAAAATGTATCTGCTTCGTTTAGAAGGCATATCTCTGACAGGAACGACAGAATCTTCTCTTTAAATCTTAGCTTTGATAGCGTATAATTAATATATAATCATAGAAAAGGAGATGTCTGACATGAATAAAGAAACCGTAACATTTGTCACTGCTAAAACGAATGAATTACTTGCCACCCCTATGGTATATGCCGGCTTAAAAGAAACAGCTCAAGCTTGGCTCGCCGCTGTCAACACAGCAAAAGAAAGCGATGCCACAAAAAAATATATTGCTGATTTAAAAGAATGCATCACCCCGATTGACGGGCTCATTGCCTTTGCCGAATCGGCACACGGTGCACAGATTCTAGGTACCGAAGGAGCTAAGAAAATGGCTGCTCATGCCAAAAAAATCAAGGCTGACGGCGCAAAATATTGCGACTGCCCGGCATGTGCTGCAGCGTTAGCTATCGTTGAAAAATTACAATAGCCAATATATTGCTTATCCCGGTACCAGAAAGCTGGTATCGGGATTTTTTACATTTCATTATACCCATTCATGTTCTAGGACATATTATTTTTAGATACTGACTACGCTACCAAATGATATGTAAAAGGAGTGTCCCTAATGAAAAAACAACTAGCAGCCTTACTGGTTATATCACTGTTCGCATTACTTCCATCAACGACACTGCCTGCAGCCCATGCTGCCAACCCGGCAAAGCATCTGTCAACAGCAGCACAAAAATCATCGTTGGCATCACTAAAAGACTTGCATCATGGACTACTGTATTCGATGGAATATACAGCCGATTATAAATTAGATGATTGCCTGCAAGCTGATGCCATCGATATTTCATCTCTAATCAACCAAATGCAGCATTCATTGTTAAAAAATAATACAAAGTCCCCTGTAAACACTAACCCCAGTGGCGGGTGCAGCGCCTTTACCGCTAAAACGGAAACAGGAACACTTCTGTATGGTCGTAATTTTGATTTCAAAATGGATATGACCGCAGTGCTCATACGAACTCATCCCAAAAATGGCTATGCTTCCATCGGCTTAGCCGATACTGGTTGGGTAGGATATGGCATCGGCAGTCTCGATGATGGAAAAACAGATATTTCCATGGCGGCTTGCATGCCTTACCTCGTAATGGATGGTATCAATGAAAAAGGTCTTACTATCAGTGTCTTAAAATTAGATGGAGCCCCTACGCGTCAAAATACAGGCAAACATAAGATAACAACGACAGTAGCTATCCGCCTGGTTTTAGACAGAGCTGCCACTGTAGACGAAGCCATTGCATTACTAAAACAATACGATATGCAATCTGCCATGGATAATGCTAATTTTCACTTCTTATTAGCTGACGCCACAGGTAAAACCGTTACTCTCGAATATTGTGCGAATGATATGCACGTATTAGATAATACATTTATCACTAATTATTACGTAACACCAAGTATGAATGGATTCGGCCATGGTAAAGATCGGTATGAAATCATAGAAAAAACACTGGCCTTTAAAAAAAATGTACTTACTACGGAAGAAGCTATGTCCCTTCTCTCACTGGTAAGCCAGCCGGAAACAGACGAATCAACCAGCATGACCCAGTGGTCTGCTTTATACGAGCCAAATAGTCTGAAAATGACGGTAGCAATTCGACAGGACTACACTCGTTTATTTACATTTTATGTAAATAAGCTATCATAACATACAAAAAGACAGCCCCATGCAGGAACATATTATCCTGCCATGGGGCTGCTGCTACTCTATCTATTAAATTTTATCTAACAATGCATATCCTTTACCACGAAGGAATGTTTCTGTTTCTGGTTCGCTCGTCTTGAATACAGCTACAGGTGTCGCGGTTTCACGATTATAAGAAATATACAAATAATCAATGCCAATATTCGCTTCGAGGAGATTGTTGAGAATCCGGTCAAGACTCCCCGGTGTATCAGCCATATCAATGGCAATGACTTTATCCATACGGCACTGATAGCCAGCTTCCTGCAATGTTTTCGTAGCTTTTTCCGGATTCGTCATGATAAGACGAATAATGCCAAATTCAGCACTGTCATTTGCCAGCATAGTATATATATTGACATCTGCATCAGCTAATACAGATGTCATTTTGCGCAATGCGCCTTTCGTATTTTCCGCAAATACGGAAACTTGATTGAGCATATCATTTCCCCCTATGGTCTTCAAAAGTATGTTATTAACTTACATTCTAGCATAAATAGTAAGGTCCTGTCACCGAATTTTTCATCATTTTTCATATTTTTAAAAAAATATATCTTTCTATTGCCTTTTATAAAATTCATGATATAATAAACTAGTACTAAATACCCATGGGGGTATAGCTCAGCTGGGAGAGCGCTTGCATGGCATGCAAGAGGTCAGCGGTTCGATCCCGCTTATCTCCACCATACAGAAAGTCATCTGCTTTTGCAGATGGCTTTTTTGCTACCTTTATTCCCACCGCATAAGCGACTTACACTCGTTTGTGCGTCCCTACGGTCCTTCAAACGAGGTTCGCTGCTTAACCGGTTCAATCCCGCTTATCTCCACCATATAGAACCCGAAAAACACGCAGATATGCTCTGCGTGTTTTTTTGGTTCTATAAAAAGTTGAGCCGTTTCGTTAGCTTCATAGCGCCTAAACCACTCTTTGACTGTTCGATGGCATACCTCGCACTAAGGACTGCCCCACGTAAAAACCGTGTGCAGTCCCTTTTGTTATTGCAAGTATATTTGTTTATGATATGCATGAAGATTGCTGCTTAGCTGCTTCACACAGGCGTCCTACAGCATCCGCACGGCAGCGGCAACAGTGCCACATCTGTGGGACATACACTTCGGCAGCTTTGCGCACGCTGGCAAGAACTTCGTTAGCAGGCGAGGCTATCGTAGCAAAGGGCGTATCGTGGACAGGTATCATAGCCATGCAATTCATGATATCAGCTCCCCAGGCCCCTGCTTTCTCAGCAATAGCCACTACGTGATCCATATTGATACCTGGAACGACGACTGTATTGATTTTTACAGTCAGACCGGCTTGTTTCAATAATCGTATCCCTTCCTCTTGCTGACGCAGGAGAATCTCCCCAGCTCGCCGGCCTTCATACACCTGTCCCTCTGCGTGAATGAACGCATAGACTTTTTTAGCTATATCAGGGTCAACTGCATTGACAGTCACCGTCACATGGCTGACGCCAACGGTGACCAACTCTTGGACACAACCAGGCAAATTCAACCCATTGGTAGATAAGCAGAGAATGAGTTCAGGATACCGTGCATGAACGAGCCGAAACGTTTCCAATGTATTTTCGGGTTCACAGAGCGGATCCCCAGGTCCAGCAATGCCAACAACGGATATATCGGATCGCCGCGCCATGACTGTATCCAAAAAATCGACTGCTTCGGCCGGTGTATACACATGCCCGGTCACACCAGGACGGTTTTCATTGACACAATCATACATGCGGTTGCAGAAATTACATTGTATATTACAATTCGGTGCTACCGGAAGATGGACTCGCCCCCAGGACGCGCTAGCACCCACATTGAAACACGGATGGTCTTGCAGTGTAATTGGCCGGCAATGTTCTCCCATTATTTTTTCTCCTTCCGACCGAATTTAATAGCGTCTTGCGGACAAGTATGCAAACAATCACCACAATTCGTGCAATTCGTTTCACCTGGTCTGGTTCCCATTTCGCATTTTTTCAGACAGGCATTACAGTTGTTGCAGCTGTCCGTTTTATACATGCCAAATCGGGAAATATGCTTGATCACTTCTAATATTCCTCCAACCGGACAGACAAAACGACACCAGGCATTCGCTATGATGATCCCGCCAGCCATAATTGCCAGAACGACACCAGTACGTACAAGCCAGGCAAAGGATGCATGAGCAAAAGTCAGCTGGACTGAATTGACCATATCGCCTACACGAATAGGAACAGCCATCCGAGGATTTCCCATTCCAAAATAAATATACAAAGCTGCCAGCACCGTAATCACCATACCGATTTGTGCATACTTCAAATATTTATTTTGAATCCGCAGCTTGCAAATCGAAATCTTACCGATCATTTGATTGACAAATCCGCTGGGACAGAGCCAGCCGCAAAAAGCCCTGCCAACGACGAACGCTGATAATGGAATAATGAGCCAAAATCCCAAAAAATAATATGTAAAACGCCCCCAGCATGTAATGACCGGACAGTTTTCACAATTTACAAATGGTACCAGGAAGGGACAGCGGAAAATGCCATAAAAAGCCCATTTACCCATAACAAAGAGCATGACGATTTGTACAATGCGGCGGATTTTCGGCAACAGGAAGCCGCCTGCTTTCGTTGTTTCGATTTTATCAGACATCTTTTACCCCCAGCTGTTCAATAAGCTCTTTGCCTCGATCTGAAGCGGCAGGAATGAAACCATGTTTTCCAAATATTGCCTGTCCTTCGTCGGAACAAATAAAATTCAAGAAATCATCAGCCAACGCACGATCCTTTGCATACTTCATGACACCGATAGTAAAGGTCTGCGGCCCTGGCGGGAAAAATTTCGGATCAATCGGGATGACCTTCACCTTTCCAGCAAACCGATCCATTGTCGTCAACCGTTTTTCCACAATAGAGGCCTGCCCTTTGCCACTGATGATTTTTGACATCATCTTGACAACACACGATTCCTCTTCTACCATATTGGCCATAACCGGTTCTGTAAGACTAGCCTTCTTCAGGATTCCTTTGACAGCATCGCCACCCGGAGGCGATGCCCCTAGCGGCAGGATAACGCGCACACCAGGCTTGGCCATATCATCGATCGTCGCAATACCCGCCGGGTTATCCAGCGGTGTAACAATTACATACTGAGTAAAACACAACGGTTTGAAATAGATCATTTTTTCAGCTTTACGCAGTTTTTTTGCCAGATCCAATACACGACCGGCAAAAACTTCCGTTTCAGCCCCGCCGCCTAACAGGGATTTCCCCAAAGCCCCTGCAAAGGCCCCCGTATAATCAATATGGACACCTTTACGCTGTTCATACAACTCATTGGCTTCCATAAACGCTTCCGCCAAACCGCCGCAGGACCATACTTGCAACGAACTCGACGAAAAAGGCGACGATCCGGCAAAGATAAACTTAGGGACAAGCGCCGCGGCTACGGTGGAAACTACAGCCGTCTTAAGAAATTTTCTTCTAGATATCCTGTCGTTTTTTCTGTCCATCGTATTCTCCTTTTTTGCAAAAAAATAATAATAAATATGTATAATATCAATATAACCTTAGTATAATCGCCGATTAATTTATTGTCAATC
>JAKVKI010000045.1 GCA_022486585.1 Megasphaera sp. | reverse complement strand
AAAAAAAGCCGAGCTAAGGAATTCCTTAACTCGGCTTTTTTGATTATGTTATTATCGTTTTATGATTGGTATGCCTTACATCATGCCCGGCATGCCGCCACCCATACCTGCTGGTACGGCCGGAGCTGCTGCTGCCGGTTCTGGTTTATCAGCAACTAAGGTTTCTGTTGTCAATACCAAAGCGGCAATGGATGCAGCGTTCTGGAGAGCAGAACGAGTTACTTTAGCAGGGTCAACGATACCTGCTTGTACCATGTCGACATATTCTTCTTTCAACGCATTGAAGCCTACGCCGTCTTTTGCTGCTTTTACTTTAGCAACAATAACGGAGCCTTCGAGACCGGCATTAGTAGCGATCTGACGTACTGGTTCTTCAACAGCACGTTTAACGAGGTTGACACCTGTCTGTACGTCGCCTTCTTCATGGATTTCATCCAATACTGGAAGAATATCGATGAAGGTTGTACCGCCGCCAGCTACGATACCTTCTTCAACAGCAGCGCGCGTTGCGTTCAAGGCATCTTCAAGACGGAGTTTCTTATCTTTCAATTCAACTTCTGTTGCTGCGCCGACTTCGATAACGGCTACGCCGCCGGACATCTTAGCCAAGCGTTCCTGCAATTTTTCTTTGTCGAAATCAGAAGTTGTTTCTGCGATCTGTGCTTTGATCTGTGCTACGCGATCTTTGATAGCAGCTGCATCGCCGTGGCCATCAACAATCGTCGTCTGATCTTTGCTGACACGGATCTGACGAGCCGAGCCAAGGTCTTCCATCGTAATGCTATCCAATTTACGGCCTACATCTTCGGTGATGACAGTAGCGCCAGTCAAGGTAGCGATATCCTGCAACATAGCTTTACGGCGGTCACCAAAGCCAGGAGCTTTGACAGCAACAGCTTTGAATGTGCCACGAAGTTTGTTGACAACCAACGTTGCCAATGCTTCGCCTTCAACATCTTCAGCAATGATGAGGAGTTCTTTACCAGCCTGTACTACTTTTTCGAGAACCGGGAGCATTTCCTGGATAGATGCGATTTTGCGGTCTGTAACGAGGATGTACGGTTCAGACATAACAGCTTCCATTTTGTCCGGATCTGTTACCATGTACGGGGAAATATAGCCACGGTCAAACTGCATGCCTTCTACGACGGAGAGCTGTGTGCCCATCGTCTTAGATTCTTCGACTGTAATGACGCCATCTTTGCCGACTTTTTCCATTGCTTCAGCAATCAGCTGGCCTACTTCTTCATCGCTGGCAGAAACAGAAGCTACCTGAGCGATATCTTCTTTTTTGCTGACAGAAATAGAACGTTTCTGGATTTCAGCAACTAATTTCTTAACTGCCATTTCAATGCCCCGTTTGAGGATCATGGGGTTTGCACCAGCTGCTACGTTGCGCATGCCTTCCTGAATCATAGCCTGTGCCAGTAAGGTAGCTGTTGTTGTGCCATCGCCTGCTACGTCGTTTGTTTTCGTAGCTACTTCTTTGACGAGCTGTGCGCCCATATTTTCAAAGGGATCTTCCAATTCGATATCACGAGCAATTGTAACACCATCGTTAGTGATCGTCGGTGCACCGAATTTCTTATCTAATACAACATTGCGGCCTTTAGGTCCCAATGTAACTTTGACTGCGTTAGCCAATGCATCTACGCCATTGCCTAAAGCACGGCGTGCATCTTCGTTGAACAAAATCTGTTTTGCCATTATGAACACTCTCCTATACGTGAAATATATTTGATTTTATATTAAATAATAGCTAAAATGTCGCGTTCGCTGACGATCAGATAGGTCTGACCTTCGAATTTGACTTCTGTACCTGCATATTTAGAGAAGATAATTTTATCGCCAGCTTTGACATCCAAAGCAACGCGTTTGCCATCATCTTGTACTTTACCCGGACCTACAGCGATGATTTCGCCCTGGCTTGGTTTTTCTTTAGCTGTATCCGGTAAGAAAATACCGCTGGCAGTTTTTTCTTCTTGTTCTAATACACGAATTACGACACGATCTCCTAACGGTTTTAACATTGTATATTCCTCCTCAACTACAATCCTTGTTTCTTTTATTAGCACTCGTTCTGTATGAGTGCTAACTACAATATATATATTACCCATTAAAGGTAAAAAAGTCAAGACCTTCTATAAAATTTATACAATATAGAAGATCTTGACCTTTTTTATTCGCTGTAAAATCCTATGTCCGCTGTTTTGCGCTGGCATTCACTGCATCAGCAACAGCTTTCAAGGATTTGCGTTTTTTCATGCTATACTGCTGCAGCCGGCGATAGGCTTCATGTTCTGAAATATGATAGAGTTCCATCAAATACCCCTTGGCTTGTTCCACAGCTTTACGCGTTTCCATTTGTTCATTCATTTCATCAAGTTGGCGTGCCGCTTCTTGCTGGCGTTTGAATTGTGAAATGGCGATTTCCATAGCCGGGAATAAATTCACCGGACTGACAGGCTTGACTAAATACCCCAATACACCCGAGTCCTTTGCTTTATCGACTACATCTTGCTGACTATATGCCGTCAGCAGCAATACAGGTGCAATGCAGTCATGGCCGATCAGTTTCGCTGCATGAATGCCATCGAGGCGAGGCATTTTGATATCCAGCAATACAATATCCGGCTTTTCCCGGCGGACCAGTTCCAGCGCCTCTACACCATCAGCTGCTTCCCCGACGACGGTGTGCCCTGCATCCTCCAGCATTTCACTCAAATCCATCCGGATAATCGATTCATCGTCCCCTATAACTACGCGATACCCCATATATATTAACCCCCTTCTGTATATGGAAATGTAATGACCACCGTCGTTCCTCCCGGCGTCGTCTTCGTAAATTCAAGCGTACCATGCAAATCTTTTTCTACCAGCGTTTGGACGATCGCCAGGCCTAAATGTTTCCGTTTCTCCTGATGCTGTTGTGACTGTTCCATCCCTACGCCGTCATCAGCAACGATAATGATGCAGCATCCTGCCTCTTTACGGATAGTAAGACAGATACTGCCTTGCTGCAGTCCTTCAAACCCATGGACGATGGCATTCGTAATGAGTTCGTTCATCACCAGTGCCAGCGAAGTCGCTCCATCAGACGGCATTGGCAGGGACTCGCCATGAAAGGTCGGCTCCACCTTGCAGTCCGCGCCAGACATGCTTTGGCAGAGCAAGGTCAGCAGCCGCTGTCCTACATCAGATATATCGATGGTTTCTTCATTATGATGCGACAAGATTTCGTGGACCAGCGAAATACTCAAAATACGATTGAGGCTTTCACTAAGGACAGCTTTGGCTTCTTTGCTGTCTGTCCGCCTCATTTGCATGCGCAACAAGCTGGCAATGGTCTGTAAGTTGTTCTTGACGCGATGATGGATCTCTTTGATGACAGACGTCTTGATCATCAGTTCTTCTTCTTTACGACGCAGTTCTGTCTTTTCGGTCAAAATCGCAATAACACGGCGTACTTTACCACCTTGTGACAAGGGGATGACGCGGCGTGTCAAGACGATAGGCCCGATGCTCATATCTTCGACAAAGCCTTTATGTGTGGCCAGGGCCTGTTTTGCCCCGGTCAGGTTCGACTGCATGCTATAAATATTGCTGCCGACGAGACCTCCTTCATGGCTTTGGATCGCCATAAGGCTTTCAGCCATTTCATCAGCATACATGACGACGCCGTTGCAATTGATGAGAATAACTCCATCTTGTACATTAAGGCTGCCGTAGAGTTTGCCTGCATCATGAGCTGCTGGCACCTGCAAGGCCATGAAAGAGGTCTCTGTCAATATTTCCCTTGGCACATCCACTTTGCCCAAAAAAGAGATAGCTGCGATCGTATCGCCGCCATTATCAATAAAAGGATAACACGCCAGCGGTTCTGTACGGCCATATTCCACTTCCCGTTCTCCATGAACAGCGCGCCCGCTATCCAGGACCTGCGCTGCAATAGGCGCTTCCAAAGATGCCACGACAGTACCTACGGCCTGGATATACTGCGGATCGCCGTGCTGCTGCTGCAACAGCGGGATACGCCGCGCTGCCAGGACGACGGTCCCTGCTGTGCGTCCCGGCACGAAAACAGCTATTTCGCGATGGGATAAATCACTGGCAAACTGGAGCAGCGCTTCACTATTCATCAAAATATGGATCTGTACATCAGATAAAGCACTTTGATTGCGACAAACGGTCTCCATGGAACACATATACATCACCTCAACACGACGTAATAGCTAGTGACGGATTGGCATTGAGCGTCAAATCAGCAAATTTACCACCTAGCGCCATATAATAAGCCCGACAGCCGATCATAGCCCCATTATCCGTACACAAGACCGGATCAGGCCGATAAAAAGCATAGCCCCGTTTCTCACAAGCTTCTCCCATGGCTGCACCTAAACCGCTATTGGCTGATACACCGCCGGCAATGACGATCTTCCTGGCACCTATGTAATCGGCTGCATCCATCGTCTTCTCTACAAGTGTATCGACGACGGTCTTTTGGAATGATGCAGCTACATCGTTGGCATTATACGCCTGCCCTCGCTGTTCCTGTGTGTGCAAATAATTCAGTACCGCTGATTTCAAGCCGCTAAAGCTAAATTCAAAATTATGTTTTTCATGGAGCGCTTTAGGAAATACAATGGCCTCTGGATTCCCGGTCTGGGCCAATACATCAATTTGCGGTCCCCCTGGATACGGATACCCCATGACACGGGCGATCTTATCAAAGGCTTCCCCTGCAGCATCATCACGAGTCTGCCCTAACAGGGTGAACGTATTATAGTCATCGATCTGTACCAGCTGTGTATGACCGCCAGAAACGACGAGTGCCAAAAACGGCACTTCTAATTCAGGATGACTCAGAAAGTTAGCAAAAATATGGCCTTCCATATGATTGACTCCGACCAGTGGCTTATCAGCTGCAAAACTGATGGCTTTCGCTGCCGCGACGCCGACGAGGAGCGCCCCTACCAGGCCCGGGCCATAGGTGACACCGATATGGTCGACGTCATCGAGGGTGATGCCAGCCGTATCCAGCGCTTCCTTGATAACAGGCATGACATATTCGATATGCTGGCGTGATGCAATTTCCGGCACGACGCCGCCAAATTTACGGTGGATTGGTACTTGTGTGGAAATGATATTGGAAAGGATCGTGCGGCCGTCCTGCAATACGGCAGCCGACGTTTCGTCACAACTCGTTTCCAACGCTAATGTATACATGTATTTATCTCCATTCTCCTGACAGGAACTGTATTATTTCACAGTCCATACATAGGATTCTTTTTTACAGCTCATAATATACGCATCTTCAACCGGATCATCATAATATTTCTTGCGCACTGATACGGTTTGATAGCCTAATTTGCGATACAGACCCAACGCCACTGTATTAGATACGCGGACCTCCAGGAAAATAGACGTACAGCCTTTTTCCCAGGCTGCTTCCATAAGAACGCGCAGCAATAATTCACCATAGCCTTCGCCACGGCAATCTTTGGCTAAGGCAATATTAGTGATCTGCCCTTCATCGACGACACGCCATAAACCGGCATAACCTTTGATGGCTCCATCATCACGAACCAGTACATCGTACATAGTCAATGCCGTATTCGCCAAATCGCGATGGATAGAATCCATGGACCAAGGAATAGAAAAAGATTCTTCTTCAATGGCATAGATCCCATCAGCATCCTCTATGACAGCCGGGCGAACGATCATAGACATAGGCTGGCCCCATGCCGCTTTTCCCATAACACTTCGGCTTCACTGCGACGCTTATAAGCTGGCGTCAGGGTCATACAATCGTCCACATCGCCGGCTTTGAGCCGTGTATCCGCTGCCAGGGCCAGACTGCCTGCTCTGGGAATCATCATCGTCGGCGTTGCCATGCGAAATAAGGGAGTCCCTTCTTCGATAGCGCTCCGGCCGAGAAGGGCTCCGTCACCACAGAATACGACGGGATTGCCTTCTTCTTTCAAATGCTGCAGAAATTCTGTTCTGGGCACAACACAAATATCTTCTATTATTTGCAGCTGCATGCGGTCCCACTGATACACGGACGCATAGACATTCCCTTTCTGCGCATCAATAAAGACGCAGATCCGATCAGATACACCGGCAAAATTCCAAGCCAGGCTAGTCGGCGTTTCAATGCCGATAATAGGCACTTTCCAGGCAAAGGCCAGTCCCTTTGCCGTAGCTAAACCGATACGCAGTCCCGTAAAAGAACCGGGACCGATAGAAACGGCAACGGCATCGATATGCTGCTTAGGAACAGCTGCTTTTTCCAACATATCGGCAATATGAGGCATCAGCTGTTCTGAATGAGTAAGCCGTGCCTGGATGGTCAGTTCGGCCCGCAGTGTCCCTTCATGAAGCAGTGCCACACTGGACACGAGGCTCGATGTTTCAATGGCTAACAACATAGCGTTCTACCTCTTTCTTTACGTTTTCCCAGCGCGTACCGATAAAATCCATATGAAATACCCGCTCAGTCAATCCGGTCTTTTCGATCGTGATCACAGCTGCATCCTCCGGCAGGCGCTGAGGGAATTTCTCTGCCCATTCAATGACCGTGACGCCACTGCTAATATAATCATCAAATCCCAGATCATCCAATTCATACTCTTCTTCTAAGCGGTAAAAATCGAAATGCTGTAAGGGGATCTCGTTTTCGTAATAGTTCAATATAGTAAAAGTAGGGCTGGCAATATTCGCATCAATTCCCATGCCCTTGGCAATACCCTGGACAAAGTGAGTCTTGCCGGCCCCAAGGTCACCATGCAGTGCTAAGACGTCCCCGTTCTGCAAGACCGGTCCCAGCGCCGCTCCTAATCGTATTGTATCTTGTTCTGAATGAGTCACTACGTCTATCATATATACTCCTTAAAAATGTGTCCAGCCGCCAGCAGGAAGGATCGTATCCTGGTCATCATGGTGCAGGTATACCTTGCCTTCGCCTGAACGGACAATACCGATTTTCGTTACTTCCGGATATTCATACTGTAACGCCGCAAAATCCGCTGCTGTCATCGTAAATATCAATTCATAATCTTCGCCGCCATTAAAGACAAAGTTCCAACTGTCTTTATGCTGCTCTTGTGACCATTGAATAAGTTCATCGCTGCGGGGAATCAGATTCCGCTGCAACAACAGATCTACATGACTTGCCTTAGCGATTTCGTTGGACTCACTAGCTAAGCCATCACTGATATCATTCAAACTATGGCACTGATGTTTTACCAACAACCGGCCCAACGCGATCTGCGGTTGCGGCAGACAATGGGCCTGACGCAGCAAGGGGAACCCCTTGGCTCCTGTCAATAAGACATCCAAGCCGCCTGAGGAATTGCCGATCGTATGGGATACAGCGACGATATCCCCTTCTTTGGCACCACTGCGACGGATAGCACGGCCTGCTTCGATCTCACCGAAGGCTGACACCGTAAGGACCATGCCTTCTTTCGATGTTACTGTATCGCCACCGAGAATATTGACCTTATAGGCTTTGCAAATATCCTTTATCCCTGTATACATCGATTTCAATTCTTCTACAGCCATCGATGGGGCAATAGCCGTCGACAAGACAAGGTGTGTAGGCACAGCACCCATAGCGGCAATATCACTCAGATTCGATGCTACAGCTTTGAAGCCGACATCATACCAGGTAGCCGTCCTGCCAATAATAAAATGACTGTTTTCTACCATCGTATCAATGACAGCAACTTGTTCCATACCAGCTGTCGTCTTATACACAGCACCATCATCACCGATACCGATGACAACAGAACTATCATTGTAAATTGTATTTCCCTTGATCGCATCGATGAATCCGAATTCACCGATATCAGAAATATTCATAGTATCTGCTCCTTCTATGTGCTCGTTATCTATTGTAATAGAAATAAAAGGAAATGTAAAATAAAGTAATGAAAAAATCCCCGAAACTGAAATGCATCAGTTCCGGAGATCTATCAGTATGCATAAATTTTACTGTTCTTTAACAGCCGGACGCGTACCTTCTTCGATAGGATTATCCAGCGAATCAGGATAGCCGTGAACGGAAAAATCAGCAGCTGCCGTGAACAAGATATCTGTCGAGGAGTTCAACGCTGTTTCCGTAGAATCCTGTAAAACGCCGATAATAAAGCCAACGCCAACGACCTGCATAGCTAAATCATTAGAAATGCCGAAAAGACTGCACGCCATGGGAATCAGCAACAGTGAACCGCCAGCTACGCCAGACGCACCACAGGCACCAATAGCCGATAAAATGCTAAGGAGCAGGGCTGTAGGAAAGTCAACGTAGATTCCCAGCGTATGGACAGCTGCCAAGGTCATAATAGAAATGGTAATAGCTGCGCCAGACATATTGATTGTCGCACCTAACGGAATCGTAATGGTATAGGTATCAGGATTGACACGCATCTGTTTGGCCAGCGACAAATTGACCGGAATATTAGCAGCAGAACTGCGGGTAAAGAACGCCGTCACTCCAGATGTTGTAATACATTTCCAAACTAATGGATACGGATTGCGATGGATCTTGCAATACACGATGATCGGGTTGACTACGAACGCAAACAACAGCATCGTGCCTAATAACAACGCCAACAGCTGAATGTATCCCAGAAGTGCTTCGATACCATTTGTAGAAATAGCATCGGCAACAAGACCACAAATCCCAAAGGGAGCAAAGCGAATGATCCATTGTACACAAGTCGTAACAGCATCAGCACAGTCATCAAGGACTTTTTTGGATGCTTCCGTAACACGACGTATAGCCAAGCCAAACAAAACAGCCCAGCCAAGGATACCGATATAGTTGCCGACCATAAGAGCATGTACCGGATTATCCACTACATTTTTCAGCAGTGTAATCAATACTTCCGCAATGCCTTCAGGCGCTTTATTCGTCGCTGCTGTAACATCGAGCTGTAACGTCAGCGGGAAAACGTAACTGACCATGACGGCAAAAAAAGCGGCCAAGAAAGTCCCAATCAGATATAAAATAATGACTGACTTAATATTAGAATCATGACCTTCTTGTTTGCGCCCCAATGCCGAAGCTACAAGAACAAATACCAAAATAGGCGCAATCCCCTTCAACGCTCCTACAAAAATGACGCCGAGCAGCGCTAGTTCTTTGCCAACAGCCGGTAAGGCCATAGCGACTGCAATACCAATGATCAGACCGACTAAGATTTCCTTGATCAGGCTGCCATTAATATATGCGTTCCATAATTTTTTCATTCCGATTCCTCCCTGAAATCAATTTTTATGCAATTTGTTTCTACCACAAGTATACTTGTCCATTCTACGCTTATTTTTGATTTTTTTCAAGATACTACTGTAATATACTAAATTGCAACTATATAAATAAATTTGAATATTAAAAAGGCGCCCATACAAAATGTATGGACGCCTTTGTCCTTGGTGACCCGGTAGGGATTCGAACCCTAGACCTACTGATTCGTAGTCAGTCACTCTATCCAGCTGAGCTACCGAGTCATATGGAGGGGTTAAGTCTCCAACAAGATTCAACACCCTCTGTTTTGGCAGGGGCAGAAGGAGTCGAACCCTCAACCAACGGTTTTGGAGACCGCTACTCTACCAATTGAGCTATACCCCTATGAAAATCAGCGACTTCCTATCCTCCCGGGGGGCTTCCCCCCAAGTACTTTCGGCGTTTGCGGCCTTAACTGCTGTGTTCGGTATGGGAACAGGTGGATCCCCGCAGCCATCGCCACTGAATTGTTGGGTTCGCACCCTG
>JAKVKI010000044.1 GCA_022486585.1 Megasphaera sp. | reverse complement strand
GGAGCCAAAACACGCACACATCAACAGATTTCGTTTTCCTGTAATTCAGGGAGCCAAATGATGTACACGTTTCGCAGCGGACAGGGCGTACCGTAACAGCGAAGTGGCGTCCGTAAGGGCCCTTCTTCCATTGGCGCATCATGTATATGGGTCGACACCCACTGGATAACAGCATCTCACCGGCCCGTCTTCGCCACGTAGTCGTTACGGTTCCCCTGGCCGACGCGGAATCCGGTCTGTGTGGCTATTACCATGCATATATGGAATCAGATAATTAGTAGTCAAAAAGATATTTACCCTAACCCCTCAGCCTCCTTCGTCGGCAGCTCCCCCTAAGGGGAGCCAATGGCGTACACCTTCCGCGTCTGTGTGACTATATTAAAAAAATCCCGTCCCCCTGTTGGAACAGGGAACGGGACAAGGTATAACTACCATCACTAATGGCCTAATTTATTCAGCTGTTAAAGACTTATACTTCTGCCGGATTGGATTCCGCTTCTTCTTCGTCTGCTTCTACAGCTCTGGGACCGCGGCGATTGCCAGTATGGTTTTTCCACACGACCCACAGGGACGTATCTACACAAATAGATGAATAGGCACCACTGATAAAGCCGATGAGCATGACCAGAGAGAAGTTCTTTGTCGATTCGCCGCCGAAGAAATGAAGGGCGCCGCAGGCAAAGAGTACCGTAGTCAATGTATATATACTGCGGTGGATACTCTGTGCAATACTATCGTAGGCCAGTTTTTCATACGTATCTGTACGACGGTGTGTCCGCGTGTTTTCACGAACACGGTCGAAAATAACGACGGCTTCGTTCATCGAATAGCCGACAACTGTCAAAATAGCTGCCAAGAACGATGCATCGATTTCCAAATGGAAGAACGAGAAAAAGCCCAGTACCATGATCAAATCATGGAGGATAGATACTAAAGCCGAAACGGCGATCTTATATTCAAACCGGAAGGAAATATACGCTGCCAAAGCGATAAACGCCACTGCCAGGTTCAAAATAGCATTCTTCGTGACTTCTGAACCGATGACAGCACCGACGGATTCTGTCCGCTTTACTTCACCACCGCCGAGCTGCGCGCTCAGTTTATCGGCAACGGTCTTGCTTTCATCACTGCTCAGATTACGCATACGAATCATGACATCCTGCGAAGAGTCCTGATCAGTAACGCCAGACAACTGGATGACACTGTTGTTGAGGTCCATGTCCGCGTTATCGACGACTTCCCGGACCTGGGAGACTGTAACAGCATTCTTGAACTGCATGTCCAAGATCGTGCCGCCTGTATAGTCGATACCAAAGTTGAAGCCGTTCATGAAGATGGACACCAAACTGAGGACGACGAGGACGGAAGACAGGGTAAACCACCATTTCTTATGGGCTACAATATTGAATTTCATTCCTGTCCCCCCTTTTTCAACATATGTTCAGGCGGTTTACGATTCAACCCGTAGAACCACGGATTGGTAATAAGGCCTGTATTGATGAACCAGGTCAGGAGTGACCGGCTGACCAGGATAGCCGTGAACATACTGACGACAATCCCTAATGCCAAGTTGACAGCAAAGCCTTTGACCGTACCAGACCCCATGACGATGAGGACGATAGCGGCGATCATAACCGATACGTTAGCATCAAGTATAGTATTAAAGGCTCGCCTGAAACCAGCCTCCATCGACGTTCGTAAGGTCTTGCCGATGAGCACTTCTTCCTTGAATCGTTCAAAGATGAGGATATTGGCATCGACGGCAAAGCCCATAGACAAAATAATACCGGCAATGCCCGGCAGTGTCAGTGTCGCGTCGAGGTATTTCAATATGGACAGCAAGATCAGTATGTATACCAACAGGGCCACGTTCGCGACAATGCCGGATACACGATAAATGATGATGAGGAAAATCATAATGAGAACGATGCCGATAGCAAAGGCCTTTTCACTCTTCACCTTGGAGTCCTGCCCCAGGCTCGGACCAATAGTCCGGACTTCCATGACTTTCAATTTCACAGGCAAGGCACCACTACGGAGCAAAATAGCCAGGTTCTTAGCTTCTTCCAGAGACTGGCTGCCTGTGATGACGGCTTTACCGCCAGTAATCGGTTCATTGACGACCGGTGCCGTCAAGACGTCTCCATCTAAGGTGATGGAAATTTTATGACCTACATTCGACGATGTGAGATCGGCGAATTTCTTAGCACCTTCATCAGTGAATTCGATGCCGACGACGTTCTTATGGCCGTTGTCGATTTGTTCCTTAGCTGTTTTCAAATCTTTACCAGTCAGCCTGGTCGTACCGCTTTCGTCTTTGAATTCCATGACGGCAGTCTTGCCGATGGTTTCAATCGCTTTTTCCGGATTCTTTTCACCAGGAAGTTCGACGATGATACGACGGGCTCCTTCTTTCTGGACGAGCGGTTCAGTCAGCCCCATTTCATTGATACGGCGTTCGACGATAGATACGGCCCGGCTCAGCGAGTCTTCCGTTACCGGCGCGTCCGGCGTATCTTCTGCTTCCAGTACGATATGAGTGCCGCCCTGAAGGTCCAGACCTTGTTTGATAGAGTTAGCCAGGGGATAAATAAATGTGATGAATGCGGCTAAAATGATGATGACCGCACCAAAAAACTTGATCATGTTACGTGTCCGCAACAACGTTCCCTCCTTAGGCAAAAAGCCATGGGCTGGCCGGTCCATGCGAACCGGCCCCTGTCATGGCGCTTTACGTTGACGTTATTTTTCTTGCCGTATGTCAGCTGTCTGAGCTGCAGGGACTGCTTCCTCTGCCGACACAGCTTCGTTCGCTGGTTCAGCATGTTTTGCTGCTTCTGCCGCTTCTGCTTCTTTAGCAGCTTGAACTTCAGCCTTAGCTTCAGCTTCGGCTTTCTTTTCAGCTTTTCTTGCTTTCTTTTCTTCAGCTTTGTCACTCTTGCCAAGAACTTGAGTAACAGCGCTGCGGGTCACCTGGACTTCTACTTTGTCAGCAATGCGGACAACGAGATAATCCTGGTGCAGCGAAATGATGGTCCCTATGAGACCGCCGGCAGTAACGACTTTAGCGCCTGCCTTGAGGCTGTCCAGCATTTCCTGACGGTGTTTCTGCTGCTTCTTCTGTGGACGCCACAACAAGAAATAGAAGATTACGACCATGAGGATTATAGGCCAAAAAGCGTTTAACTGATCCATCATATCCATTGAATTCACCTCCCAACGAGAATACTATCTATAGCAAGATACGGAATATTATGCATCTTGATAGCGTTGCCAGAATTTCTTGCGGAATTCAGGGAATGTACCATCGAAAATAGACTGGCGCATATCACGCATGAATTGCAGCAGGAAATACAGATTGTGGATGCTGACCAATCGATACGCCAGCAATTCCTCCGCCTTGAACAGATGGCGGATATAGGCCCGCGTGAAATTACGGCACGTATAACAGCCGCAGCCTTCTTCAATAGGCTGGAAATCACGGGCATATTTGGCGTTGCGCACGGTCAGGCGGCCTGTATGAGTCATGGCCATGCCGTTGCGGGCAACGCGTGTAGGGAAAACGCAGTCGAACATATCTACACCGCGGGCTACGCCCTCGAGGAGACAGTCCGGTGTACCGACACCCATAAGGTAACGGGCTTTATTTGCCGGCAGATACTGCGTCGTATTTTCTAATACATCATACATTATATCCTTAGATTCGCCAACACTCAAGCCACCAATGCCATATCCATCAAAATCCATGGCAACTAAATCATGGCAGCTCTGTTTGCGCAAGTCTTTATACATACCGCCTTGAACGATACCGAACAAGCCCTGGCTGTCGCTATGGTGATGATCGAGGCAGCGCTGAGCCCAGCGGCTGGTCCGTTCTGTCGACAACTGCGTGTATTCGTAATCCGACGGATAGGGTATGCATTCATCAAAGGCCATGGCAATATCAGAGCCCAAGGCCAGCTGAATATCCATGGACACTTCTGGCGACAGGAATTTCTTTGAACCGTCCAGATGCGACCGGAAGGTCACGCCTTGTTCCGTAATCTTGCGCATCTGGCCCAGACTGAACACCTGGAACCCGCCGCTGTCTGTCAGGATTGCTTGTTTCCAATTCATGAATTTATGCAGGCCGCCGGCTTCACGGACCAGGTCTTCGCCTGGCCGCAGGAACAAATGGTACGTATTGCTCAAGATCACTTGAGCACCCATGGCATAGAGCTCTTCCGGTGCCAGTGTCTTGACCGTAGCCTGCGTACCGACAGGCATGAACATCGGTGTCTTGAACGTACCGTGCGGGGTCCGCAGCAACCCGGCCCGGGCGCCGCCGCACTCCGCTTGCTGTTCGTATGTAATAACCACGAAGTCTTCTCCTTATCGTATAAACATAGCATCACCGAAACTGAAGAAACGATATTTCTCCTGAACGGCAATGTCATAAGCATGCAAGATCTTTTCCCGTGTCGACATGGCACTGATGAGCATGAGCAGTGTCGATTCCGGCAAATGGAAATTGGTCACTAAGGCATCGACGATACGGAATGGAAAACCCGGATAGATAAAGATATTGGTCCAGCCGGAGCCGGCTTTCAAGATACCGCTCGTACCGGCACTTTCCAAGGTCCGGATAGACGTCGTACCGACAGCGATAATGCGCCGTCCTTCGGCTTTTGCCGTATTGATCGTATGCGCCGCTTCTTCTGTAATACTGTAAAACTCACTGTGCATGGCATGGTCTTCAATGTTTTCTTCTTCTACAGGACGGAACGTGCCTAATCCGACGTGAAGGGTCACAAACACTTCTTCTACGCCTTTGGCACGGATCTTGTCCAGCAGTTCATCTGTGAAATGAAGTCCTGCTGTCGGTGCTGCTGCCGAGCCCCGTTCACGGGCATAGACGGTCTGATAATCATCCGGATTCTCTGTCTTTTCATGGATATACGGTGGCAAGGGCATTTCCCCTATGCTATCGATAATATCATCGAACACACCTTCATAATGGAATTGGACGACACGGCCGCCAAAATCAGTACGATCCAGGACCTCACAGGTCAAGCCTGCCGGGAATTCGATCATCGTGCCAGGCAGTGCTTTTTTGCCTGGTTTGACTAATACTTCCCATTTGTCTTCTCCTACAGGTGTCAGCAAAAGCACTTCTACTTTGCCGCCTGTCGGGACCCGTTTGCCATGGAGACGAGCCGGAATGACTTTGGAATCATTGAATACCAGTACATCCCCTGCATGGACTTCCTCGAGCAGGTCATAGAAATATTTATGTTCCACTGCCCCTGTTTCTCGGTCATATACCATGAGACGGGCATGATCCCGCGGTTCTGCCGGATGCTGAGCGATCAATTCTTTTGGTAGATCATAATAAAAATCAGTGAGTTTCAAAATTAAACGTCTCCTTAATACAATTTTTCTATGCGCGTTCCTGTATAGTAATGCGTCAGGATCGTACGATAATAATTGTTGTCCGTATTGTGTTCTTTGGCCATCTGGTAAGCTCCATACTGGCTCATACCCAGGCCATGGCCCCAGCCGAAGCCATATATTGTCAGCGGTTGTCCCGCTTTGATCGGCAGGACCGTACTGCGGCTTTTCTTAGCTATATCAGGATCCGGTGCCGTGCCCTGTCCTTCATAAAAATCAAACAGCGTACTCTTCAATCCATATATAGACTGGAAAGCATTGCCAGTTACTTGTACTTGGCCGCCTGTTCCTTTGATCGTCATCGACAGGACCCGTCCTGAAATGCCCCGGTCGCCTACAGCCATAGGACGTTTTGCCAGTGGCGATAAGGTAATGGACTGGATTTTGCCTACGCCCTTGCCGGCTGCTGTCAGATTGGCTGCCAGTTTTTCCGGCGTCGTCGCTACTGACCAGCGGTACGACGGCATCTTGTCGCTATAGTCAGCGACACCGCGCAAATATGCCACATGGGACCCCCACACATTTTCACTGTGTTCGGTCCAGCCACCGGCACTGGAACAGAAATACGCTTCAATAGGCTTACCTTGAGCAGTCAGGATCTCGCCGCTCGTAGCATCGACGGCCTGCCGGATAGACGGCGATTCGCCATTGACGCCGGCATAGACCTGGTTGCGTGTATCATCAGCCATATCAAAGCCTTTGCTCTTAAAGTAATTTTTATGAGAAATGGCATACGTCCTGGCGGCTACAGCCTGGGCTTTCAAGGCTTCGGCACTCCACGACGGCGACATTTCCTTGCCAACGACACCATAGAGGTATTGTTCCAGCGGCACGACATTGACGACAGTCAGTCCCCAGCGCCCTGGCGATTTGATGCATTCGATGGCACCACGATAGGTATAGCCATCTGTTATTTTAACGGCACCGCTCGCATCCATCGGGCGGATCTGGACAGGACCGTTACTCGCCGAGTGATCGACTGCCAGGCCACTGCCTTGCAGGGATATATGGACTGGCGTATTAGCAGGGATTTTTTTCCACAGCGCACCATTTTTATAGATCCCCACGGCCTGCGTGCCCATGACAGCTACAGAACCGCGGCCCTCGCGAATACCGATGCGCATATTCTGACCGTTGCCAGCTGCCAGCACCGCCGTCGTCAGGCAAACAAATAAAGATACCACTAGGAGTATGCGTACGATCGCTTTATATGTCATAGGGATACCCTCCTCCATCCTGTTAGAACAACGAAGCCTGTTGATTGTCTGCTGGTACAGGCAGGCCTAAGTGACGATAGGCTGCTTCTGTAACGACACGGCCTCGCGGCGTCCGATTCAAAAAGCCTAGCTGCATGAGAAATGGTTCATATACATCTTCTACAGCATCGACGGATTCACTAATAGCTGCTGCAATCGTATCGAGACCGACAGGGCCGCCGCCGAATTTCTCAATAATAGCCGTCAAGACGCGGCGGTCATTGCGGTCCAGACCGCACCGGTCCACTTCCAGACGGTTCAAGGCTTTGGCTGCCAGTTCTTCCGTTATCCGGTCTGCTTCAGCTACTTGCGCGAAATCCCGGACCCGTTTAAGAAGCCGGTTCGCAATACGCGGCGTTCCACGGGAGCGCCGGGCGATTTCCAGCGCCCCTTGCTCTTCGATTGCAATTTGAAGTATATCTGCTGTCCGTTTGATAATGAGGACGAGATCTTCTGGTCTGTAAAATTCAAGACGGCAAATGACGCCAAACCGATCCCGCAACGGCGGTGCCAGCCGGCCCACTTGTGTCGTCGCACCGACGAGAGTGAATGGCGGCAGATCGATGCGCACGGAACGGGCACTAGGCCCCTTGCCGATGACAATATCAATGGCATAATCTTCCATCGCAGCATACAGCACTTCTTCGACGCTGTGAGACAGGCGATGGATTTCATCGATGAACAGCAGATCCCGTTCCTGTAAATTCGTCAGCAACGCTGCCAAATCGCCAGGCCGTTCGATTGCCGGACCTGAAGTAATACGCAGGTTCACACCCAATTCGTTGGCAATGATCCCGGCCATCGTCGTCTTGCCCAGACCTGGCGGGCCATAAAGCAGGACGTGGTCCAGTGCTTCTTGCCGCAGTTTAGCAGCTTTGATAAAGACTGTCAGGTTTTCTTTGACCTTGTCCTGACCAATATATTCTTTTAAGTAATGAGGACGCAAGCTGTATTGCCAAGAATCACCTGGCACAGCTTCCGTCTCTACAATACGGTTTTCTTCCATGTCTTACCTCCCGCTCCCTAAGGCCCGCAGGACATTCTTCAACAGTTCTTCTACAGTCTGGCATTGCGGCGCCTTGGCCTCAATAGCCGGCAGGACCTCCTGCGAAGTATACCCCAGGCTGGTCAGGGCCGCCAAGGCTTCTGCTGCGATTCCCTGTGGCACCGTACTGTCACTGTCCGGCAGCACGTCGCCGCTATCATCACTGACAGCACCGATTTTATCGTGCAGTTCCAGTACGATCCGTTCTGCCGTTTTCTTGCCGATACCAGGAAGCTTGGTCAATACTTTCATGTTTTTCTGGTGTACAGCTAAACGGAAGCCGTCTGGCCGGCCAGCACTCAAAATGCCGAGCGCCACCTTCGGACCGACGCCGTTGACGCCGATGAGCAGCATAAATAGATCATATTCATCCATCGTAGCAAAACCGTACAGAACGATGGCGTCTTCACGGACATTCATATACGTGAACAACATCGTTTCCCTGCCGATCGTCAAGGTATCTATCGTAGAGACAGGGATATAGGCACGGTAGCCTACACCGTGCACGTCGACGAAGCACGAATCCTTGAAGATATGTGTCACCAGGCCTTTTATATACCCGATCATAACTGCACCGTCCTTTTCAGGCTTTGGGAATGGTTGCAATAAAGCGCATAAATAGCCATCGCCAAGCCGTCTGCCGCATCATCAGGCTTGATCTTATCATGAATATTGAGGAGCCGCATCGTCATATCGATGACCTGTTCCTTCGTCGCCCTGCCATAGCCAGTAACCCCTTGCTTGACTTGGAGCGGCGAGAATTCCAAAATAGGAATGGCTGCCTGCTGTGCCGTCAGGAGAATAATGCCTCTGGCCTGACCGACAGCAATAGCCGTCGTGACGTTGCGATTGAAAAAAAGTTGTTCCACACCGATGACATCCGGTTTATATTTATCATATAACGCATTGAGGCCGTTGAATATAGTCACCAGACGTTCGGCATCCGTATGGTCCGGTGTCGTCTGTATCGTACCGTATGTGACAGGTTTTAAGCGGCTGCTTTGCGAGTCTACGACACCAAATCCGCAAATAGCCGTACCCGGGTCGATCCCCATTGCACGCATGGCAAGGCCTCCCTTTCTAAATGACTACATCGTTTAATTATAGCACGGCAGAACGCAACAAGGCAACCATATCCGAATAGTTATTCCCGTTCCTGCTGCAGGGCTCCAGGACATAAAACAGCCCCTGTAAGACAATCGTCTTTATCGTCTCACAGGGGCCTTCTTATACGCTCGTATGCTATTTTTTATTTTTCAATAAGTTTGCAAGCCCGGGCATAATTATCGCGAATCGTCTGGCAGCATTTCTTGAAATCTGCTAATTCATTCGCAGCCAGTTTGTATTCAACGACTTTTTCCATACCGCCGGCACCAATGACAGCCGGGCAGCCAACGAAGACATCGTGTTCGCCATATTCGCCATCAAGGGGTGCACTGACCGGCATGATTTCATTTTTGCCGCGAAGGATCGTACCGACGATCGTCGCTGCCGTAGCACCGATGCCGAATTCGGTGCATTGTTTGCCCTGCATAGTAACCCAGCCGCCTTCAATGGCTCTGTTCTTTACTTCTTCCGTATCGAAATCAAACGGCGCCTGTCCCTTTAATTCGTCTAACGACTTGCCGCCGAAACGGACCAACGACCATGGCGTCATTTGGGAATTGCCATGTTCGCCCATCATAAATGCCATAATGGACTGGTGAGCTACGCCGGTCTGCTGTGCCAGTGCACTGACCAGACGGGACGTATCGAGGCCTGTACCCGTGCCGAGAACCTGTCCTTTAGGCAAGCCGCTCAGGTCGGAAATCAATTTCGTAATGACATCGCAGGGATTGGTAATATTGACGAAATACCCGTGGAACCCGCCGGCCATGACTTTAGGGATCGTTGCTGCGACCTGCGGTACTGTATACGCCATTTCATCGTCACGGTCATGGTTGCCGTTGGTCAGTATTTTAATATTACCGACGCTGTTGACGATGACATCGCAGTCCTTCAATTCTTCATACGAGGAAATGACATAATCCACCGGATGAGGCATGAATTTGACTGCATCCATCAAATCCTGCCGCTGGCTCGTTACCATTGTTTCATTCAGATCACACAGACGGACGGTGTCGGCAACGCCCATCATGCCCAATAACAAGGCTACATGAGACCCTACATGACCTACACCAATAACGCCTACTGTACGTGTTGCTATACTCATACCTATCGCCTCCATAAAATTAACATGTACTTATTGTACCATACTTATGTCCACTCGGTATACGCCTGGTTTTGTTATGCAAATATAGCATGATATTATCTTTCGATATGCTTTTTATGCATTGAAAAATACATAGAAAAAAAGCGTATCCACTATGGACACGCTTTCACAAGACTTCTTATTCAGCAGTTGTGTTGTTTACAACCTGCTTGCCTTTATAGTAGCCGCAAGTCGGGCATACATGATGAGGCATCATTGCTTCGTGACACTGGGGGCATTCAACGAAACCCGGTGTTGTCAATTTCCAGTTGGCACGACGCATTTTCTGACGAGTCTGGGATAATCTGTTCTTAGGTACTGCCATGTTCTGCACCTCCTTAAATCATGGTACGTTTAGTGCGTTTTGTCAATCAAATCACCCAAGATCGCAAATCTTGGGTCTATACTGCCGGTAGGACAACTACAGGGTCCTTCATTCAAGTTTGCACCGCACTGTGGACAAAACCCTTTACAGTCTGGCCGGCACAATACCCGCATCGGTTCGCTGAGGATCAACGTCTCTCTCACAGCCTCTGTCAAGTCGATGTATTCGCCATTGTAAGGCCATACATCTTCTGGAAGATCATCTTCCACGCCAAAGGATTCGGATAGTGTCTCATTTCGCTGGACGGATACCTGTGTCAGGCAACGGCTGCATGAATAGGTGCCTGATGTGCGGATGGTTCCCTGGACAACCATGTAGTTGCCATCGAACCAGTATTCTCCTTGTACGGTCACATCGTGATCCTTCCAAGGAAACATATCAACATCGCCTAAGCTGGCGGCCGGTTCTACGAAGGAAAAGGCATACGACTTCCCTTCATTGTTCCGTGCTTCTTCGACTTGTAGTTTCATATTTCTACCTCGACTATACTATTATATCTATATGTAAATGCTTTGTCAATCATTTATTTTACGACGGATAAAATACCGCGGCAAGAACAGTATAGCTGCAAGTCTGCCGTCCCGTCAATGGTCTTTGCCGATAAATTCCCGCAACAGGGAATTCGGTGGTACGACTTGTGATCCCAAACCGCAGAACGGCCGCAGGAATTTCAAGAGCCGCTGGGCTTCTGCATAGTGCGCGCTATCTTTTTTGATCGATTCCAAGAGCGGCTGGGCATACGGCTTGAGAACGGACAATTCATACGGCAAGGCC
>JAKVKI010000043.1 GCA_022486585.1 Megasphaera sp. | reverse complement strand
TAAAAAAGTAAAATTGTATTGCAGCGACTAAACGGATACGGATGGCAGGGCCTCGATTACCATGCGGCGACGGCGCCGTCAGCTCGCGGTTCCGTACCGCCTGCGAGGACACCATCTTCATTTCGCCAGATAATCTGGCCCCGGCCGTAGGGAATCGCGTCCGGATTGATGACTACGTCATGTCCCTTTGCCTGCAGACCTGCAACGATAGACTGGGGGACAGTGGCTTCAACTTCGATGCGTTTGCCTCCTAGCCATTGCCAGCGTGGTGCATCTAAGGCGGCCTGCGGATTGAGATGGAAATCAAGGGTGTTCATGACGACCTGGAATTGTCCCTGAGGCTGCATGAAGGCGCCCATGACACCGAAGGGACCAAGGGCCTGGCCGTCTTTGCTGAGAAATCCCGGGATGATCGTATGATAGGATTTTTTGCGGGGGCCTACACAATTATCACTAGCTGGATCCATAGAAAAATTATTGCCCCGGTCATTGAGAGAAATACCATACTCAGGAACGACGATGCCGGACCCGAAGCCGCTGAAGTTGCTCTGTATAAACGAGACCATCATGCCCTCCTGGTCGGCGCTGCAGAGATAGACAGTGCCGCCATTGCTGGCGTCAACCGGTTCAGGAAGGATAGCCTGCCGGCCTATGAGCGACCGGCGGCAGGCAGCGTATTCATCAGATAACCAGTAAGCCGTATCTGTGTGCATAAAGCGCGGGTCGGCAATATATTTCTTGCCGTCGACAAAGGCCAGCTTCATGGCTTCGATTTGGCGGTGGAAGGTATCGACAGAATCTCGCATGTCAAACGTAAAGCCACGGGCAATATTGAGGGCCATGAGAACGACCAGACCATGGCCGTTAGGCGGGATCTCCCATACATCGTATCCCCGGTAGTTCGTATGCAGTGGTTCGACCCATTGCGGCTGATACAGGGCTAGATCGTCTTTGTCGAGGTAACCGCCGGTCTGCTTCGACCAGGCGTCAATAGCCTGAGCCAGTTCTCCTTCGTATAAGGAACGGCAGCAGCTGCCTTGTAATAGCCGCAGCGATCTGGCAATCTGGGGCAGCCTGAGGATTTCGCCGGCCTGTGGTGCCTGCCCATGAGGGTAGAAGAGTGGAAACAGGCCGGCAAAGGCTGGGTCGTTCTTAAATGGCAAAAAGGAAGTTTCTTCATTTTTCAGCATAGCTGCTAGATTGGGCATGACAGCGTAGCCTTCTTCGGCGTAGGCAATAGCCGGCTCAAACAGGTCTTTAAAGGGGAGACGGCCGAAACGTTTGTGTATTTCAGCCCAGGCCGCAGGCGCACCGGGGACCATGACCGGAGCCCAGCCCCGCAGTGGCATCGTATCATGCGAAGCCGCTTTCATAGCGTCCCAGGTCAACGCGGCTGGTGACCAGCCGCTGCCATTTAAGCCGTATAACTGTCCGTTTGTCCAAATGAGAGCGAACGCATCGCTGCCTAAGCCATTACTTGTCGGTTCCAGTACGACGAGGGCTATAGCAGCGGCCAGGGCAGCGTCAACGGCGTTGCCACCGGCTTTGAGCATATCGAGCCCGGCTTGGGAAGCCAAGGTCTGCGAGGTACAGACCATGCCCCGGCGGGCAAACGTCACTTCACGGCGTGATGCGTAGGGATACGATAACGCGTTGAATTTCATGAAAATTCCTCCCTTTCACTAGTCTTTGTATTTCAGTGTATCATAAAAAGAAAAAATTTCCTATAAATGCCTTTTTCTGTCTTCACTTCCCAGACGTTTATAGCTATAATATAAAGTGCAATTATAGACTTACCTTCATATAGAATAAGGAGAAATCGCAGTGAAACGGTGCATGTTGATCGTCAACCCGACAGCCGGGAGGGAACGAGCAAAATATCATAAAGACAATTTAAGGAAACAACTGGAATCCATGTTTGATACAGTAGAAATGCGTTTGACCCGCAAAGCCGGCGACGCGACGGATTGGGCTGAAGAAGCGGCCTTGACGGGATTTGAAGCCGTATTTTGCATGGGCGGCGATGGTACGCTGAATGAGACAATCAATGGCCTGGCCAAAGCGAATACGCCTGTGAAATTCGGCTTTGTTCCCTTAGGTACGGTCAATGATCTAGCCAGAGCCTTGTCTATACCGCTCCATCCGGAAGAAGCCATTGATAAATTGAAACATCATAAACTTGTCCCCGTCGATGTTGGCAAAGCGAATGACCGGTATTTTGTCAATACTATCGCTGCAGGTATTATGCCCGAAGCCGTAGGTCATGTGTCTATTGAACAGAAGACGCTGCTAGGGCCGCTGGCATATTTCCTGACAGGTATCAAAGCTATGCAAAATCACCAGTCGTCCATTTTTAAGGTGGAAACAGAACAGGGAGAGACCGTATATCGTTCGCCTCTGATCGTAGCGATGCTGACTAACTCTGTCGGCAGTTTCCGCAATATAGCCCCGCAGGCGCGGGCTAATGATGGCAAAATCTGGCTGGCCGTATTCAAAGATTTTAATTATTTGGATTTGGTAAAACTCATACCGGAATTCTTGGCAGGGACACCGTTAAGTTCAGAATTCATGAGCTTGATCACCCTTACGCAGGCGAAGATTACCTTGCTAGATAATCATCCGTTGCTGACCAATATAGATGGCGATGAAGGACCGGGATTTCCGCTGGAACTGACCGTGCTGCCATCGTTCCTGAACGTGTACGTGCCAGAGGCATAATGACCTAAAAAACGCTTTATCACGAATGTCGTGATAAAGCGTTTTTTTTCAGGCCGTTAGTCAATGACCGTTACTAAATTGTCTAATTCGCCTTCGAAGCAACGACGGTGTTCTGTCGTATATAGTCCGGGGAAACCGCCTGTATGCATGAGGATGCATTGCCGGCCCATTTTGATCTTCCGTTCTTTGATCATATCGAGGACGCCGGCGAACATCTTGCCTGTATAGCAGGGATCGAGGAGCACGCCTTCTGTGCGAGCCATAGTGTAAATGGCATCTCGGACAGCCTCATCTGGTTCGTTGTAGCCGCCGCGGACATAGCCTGTTTCGATGTGGAAATCACTGTCGTCAAAGTCAAATCCGTACTCGTCTTTGGCTTCGCGGAAATACTCGTGAAGCCGTGCGTCTTCTTTTTCACCGAAAGGAAGGATAGCGATGCCGCAGAGCTTCAAATTCGATTCAATGGCTTTTAAGCCGCAATACAATCCTAAATACGTGCCCATACTGCCGACAGCAGTATATACGGTGGCATGGTCGATGTGCATCGCTTTTGCCTGGTCATCTAATTCTTGCGCACAGTCGACATAGCCTAAAAGACCGGTCGTATTGCTGCCGCCCATGGGGATGACATAGACCGTTTCACCCTTCTTTTCAGAGAAGGCTTTGACGGCGGCGATGGCTTCTGCCGTTTGAATATCCTTATCGCGGCCGTCGTCTTTTTTGATGACTACGCGGGCCCCGAAGATCCCGTCTAAGAGTAAATTGGCGCTCATTTCTTCCGGTTTTGTACCGATGCAGACGATGATACATTTTAAACCATATTTAGCGGCAACAGCAGCCGTAAGACGGCCGTGGTTGGTCTGGACGCCGCCAGTTGTGATTACAGTCGAAGCTTCGTGGCTCTGGGCTTCGAACATGAGGTATTCAAGTTTGCGTAATTTATTTCCACCGCCACCGAAGGGAGTCAGATCGTCCCGTTTTATATAGAATTCACGGAACAGATCCTGTGACAGACCGGGGAGATAGTGGAGCGGTGTAGGCATGTGGGCCAGTAATGCCACCTTACCTTTTACAATGGACATAATGTATTCCTCCTTTTTGTTCATAGTATCATATTTCTACAGACAAAAAAAGGGCTCCTGCGCATACACACATGCTGCAGGGCCCCGAAACAGGGGAGGTGCGATTTATACGAACGGTAATGGCTTCGCGGCGACGGGATGTCTGTGAGCCAGCCGATTGTTTTATCTTATATAGCGGCCATGATCGTGGTAATGATGAAATATGCCGCAGCACCCATGACAGCCGTACAGGGAATCGTCAGGACCCAGGCCGATACCATCTGGCGGGCGACGCCCCAATGGACGGCCTTGACTCGCTGTGCTGCGCCGACACCCATAATGGAACCGGACACGACATGAGTCGTTGAGACTGGCAAGTGCAACAGTGTTGCCGAGAAAATAACGATAGCCGAATTCAAGTCAGCAGCGAAGCCATGGATAGGCTGCATTTTGAAAATCTTTCCGCCGACTGTACGGATGATCTTCCAGCCGCCAAAGCTAGTACCCAACGCCATGGCTGCAGCACAAAGCAGTTTTACGATAGTGGGAACTTCCAAGGTATCGATGCAACCACCGGATAACAATGCCAGCGTAATGATACCCATTGATTTTTGGGCATCATTGGAGCCGTGGGAGAAGGCCATGAGCGCAGCAGAGATGACTTGTAATTTATTTGCCGTGACGTTGATGTCAGTTGGCTTGAATTTTTTACAAAGGTGAAAGAGAATCGTCATCGTAGCATAGCCGATAGCAATAGCAGCTATGGGTGATACGATAAGGGATAAAATGATTTTCAGGATACCGAAGCCGTTGAGGGCCGCAATGCCGACAGAGAACACGACGGCACCGATCATGCCGCCGATCAAGGCGTGAGACGAACTGGAGGGCATGCCGATATACCACGTCAGGAGATTCCACACGATGGCACCGCACAGACCGGAAATGATGATAAGTTCGTTGATCATAGATGCTGAAGCGACGATATCGCCGCCGATTGTTTTGGCAACGCCAGTAGAGATCATGGCGCCGACGAAATTTAAGACGGCAGTGCCCATGATGGCGATTCCCGGCCGGATGGCTCGTGTCGATACGCAAGTAGCGATAGCATTGGCCGTATCATGGAAGCCGTTAATGAAATCAAAACACAGGGCCAGGATGATGACCAGCGCGATCAAATAGGTATCAGGCATGTAGTAGTTCCTCCTCAAGGCATGTCAGTAATAGATGGTTCATGGTCACAGTATACGGAACCTTTTTAAGTATTGTGAAAAGCCAATGTAAAGATTGTGTAAAGTATTTCTGTAAGGGCAAAGAAAAAAATGAAAGTGGATAGTACATATATGAAATTAGCCCCTGTTTTCCTCATAGAATATGATATAATAAAACCAATGCGTTTCAGACGCTATTTTACATTTTGAATAATGAGGTGACGTATATGAATTCCACTGCTGTGAAGGAAGCCCTCCATCCCGTCGATGAGATGCTGGCTCCGTCAAAGCTATTTGCGTATGGGTTGCAACACGTCCTGGCCATGTATGCCGGCGCCGTTGCTGTACCGATTATTGTTGCTCAGGCCATGGGGATGACGCCGCACCAGCTCATCCAGCTGATCAATGCGGATCTATTTACTTGCGGTATTGCTACACTGATACAGACGCTTGGCTTTTGGAAAGTCGGTGCCCGTATCCCTATGATCCAGGGCGTGACCTTTGCGTCTGTTACGCCGATGATCATGATTGGCACACAGAACGGCATTACGGCCATATATGGCTCCATCATTGTTGCCGGACTAGTGACCTTTTTCATAGCGCCATACTTCAGCCGGCTCATACGGCTGTTTCCGCCGGTCGTGACAGGTACGATTATCACGATCATTGGCATTACATTGCTGCCTGTCTCTGTGCGCTGGATCGGCGGCGGTAATCCGGCTGCACCGGATTTTGCCAGCCCCATGCATTTGATGCTGGCGGCTATTACCTTGTGTATTGTCATCGCAATATATCGTTACTGTAAAGGCTTTTTAAGTAATATCGCCGTCCTTATTGGCTTGTTCTTTGGTACGATCCTGGCTATCATACTAGGCCAGGTGGATTTCATCGAAGTAGGCAAGGCGGATTGGGTCGGTATTGTGACACCGTTCATGTTTGGATTGCCGACCTTTGATGCGGGATCGATTATTTCCATGGTCATCGTCATGCTTGTCGTCATGGTAGAAACGACGGGGGACTGTATGGCTATCGGTGAAATCGTCGGGCGTCCTATTGGCCGCACGAATCTGGCACGCTGTTTGCGGGCAGATGGATTATCTACACTGATCGGCGGTCTTTTTAACAGCTTTCCATACACAGCTTTTGCCCAAAATGTAGGCTTAGTAGCGGTGACTCGTGTGAAAAGCCGCTTTGTCGTCGCTGCGTCCGGCCTGATCCTGGTCTGTCTGGGCATGTTTCCCAAGATGGCAGCTGTCGTTGCTTCAATCCCTAATTCTGTGCTAGGTGGTGCCGGACTGGCTATGTTTGGCATGATCATTGCTAGCGGTGTCCGGTCCCTGAGCAAAGTCAAGTTTGACGGGAATTACAACCTCATGCTGGTTGCCATCAGCATTGGCATGAGTATGATCACCTTGACGATTCCGAACTTTTTTCAGAATTTTCCGCCTGCAGCCAGGATTGTCCTCAACAGTGGCATTACGTTAGGCAGTATGACCGCAGTTATATTGAATGTTATATTTAACGGTTTTGGTGCAGATCAGACTGCAAGCCAGACTGTAGATAAAAAAGTATATGTTACAGAGAGAAATGAGGGTCATTAATTGCGTAAAACAATATCAGTATTTGCAGGAACAATGCTTCTCTGTACGGCCATGGCTGGCACAGCTCTGGCAGCACAGCCCCATGCTGATGTGGACGGCTTGAAGACAACGGCGGCGCCCTTTGAGGCCAGTGTGGAGATCCAATCGACGACACCGAATAGAACGCAAGAGGCAGCAACACCGGCTCCGGCAACAGTGCCGAATTCCACAGAAAAAAGTATTGCCATCAACCTGGCCAGCCGTATGCTGACAGTGTACGAAGGAAATACGAAAATCGCCATGTATCCCGTAGGTGTAGGTAAAGTCTCGACGCCCTCTCCAACAGGCACGTATTCCATTCAGAACAAAGAAGAAAATCCCACATGGATCGATCCGGAGAATACGGAATGCCGTATTGAATCGGGAGAGAACAATCCCTTGGGCTACCGTTGGATGGGATTCAATGGCACCTATGGCATACATGGTACGAATCATCCTGAATCTGTAGGCTACTATGTATCGAACGGCTGTATTCGCATGCATGAAGAAGATGTGGAACAGGTGTATCCGATGGTATCGGTAGGTACGCCGGTGAAGGTCTACTATGACCGCATCGTCATTGACCGGGCACCGGATCATACTATTTCCTATTATATCTATCCTGATGGCTATGGCTGGCAGTCTTTGTCGGTCCAGGCAGTTAAGAAATCCTTAGCAGGCTACGGCGTCGAAGACTTTGCTTCGCCAGCTTCTATTACCGCTAAAATAGCGGCCTCTGACGGCAAACCTACGTATGTAGCCAAGGCCTATGATCTGTATGTAAATGGTAAAAAACTAGCAAAACGGGCCCTTGGTAAAGATGAGATCATCTGCCTTCCGGCAGTTGCCGTAGCGACAGCATTACAGCTGGATCTGCACTGGAACGCACAAAATGGCGTCCTGACCAGCCCCTATGGTACCGTTTCCGGCATTGTCAAAAGCGATGTCGTCTATATGGATGCGGCCGATGCGTATACCCTGTTCCATCTGCGGGGCATGCTGACACCAGACTATAGCTATGAAATGCGGTCTGTTTCACCATCTCAAACAGCAACAGTTACGATTTCTTCGACGATATAAGGGCCTTTCTGGGGGTACAAACTATCTATTTGACGAAAATTTTGCTATAATAATATAGATGCCCTGGTGCAATGTATGAGAATTTTGTATAGGACGTCCTTATTTCCGATTTTAGAATACAGTTATATTTGAGGTGACATTGTGGACGAACAACAATCAGATAAAGTGTTACCGGTCTGCCTGGAAAATGAAATGCAGACGTCGTACATTGACTATGCCATGAGTGTTATTATTACCAGGGCACTGCCGGATGTACGGGACGGCTTGAAGCCGGTCCACCGTCGTATTTTGTATGCCATGCACGAAGCCGGTATGACGCCGAATAAACCATATAAGAAGTCGGCGCGTATCGTTGGGGAAGTTTTAGGTAAATATCATCCCCATGGTGATAGCTCCGTTTATGACGCGACAGTCCGCCTGGCCCAGGATTTCTCCACGCGCTATCCTCTCGTTGATGGTCACGGCAACTTTGGTTCCGTCGACGGTGACTCTGCCGCTGCTATGCGTTATACCGAAGTCCGTATGGCCAAGATAACCGGTGAAATGTTGGAAGATATCGACAAGGAAACTGTCGATTTCATGCCGAACTATGATGGCTCCCTGCAAGAACCGGTAGTACTTCCTGCAAAAATACCGAATCTTCTCGTCAATGGCTCTGCTGGCATCGCTGTTGGTATGGCGACGAATATTCCGCCCCATAACTTAGGGGAAGTCGTTGATGGATGCGTACTGCTTATCGATAATCCCGAAGCCAGCCTGGAAGAAATCATGACCAAAATCACTGGCCCTGATTTTCCGACAGGTGCTAAAATCATGGGTCGCGAAGGCATCCTTAAGGCGTATACGACCGGCCGCGGCAGCATCAAAATGCGGTCCTGTGCTTCTGTTGAACCGATGAATAAAGGGAAAAACCGCATTGTCATAACGGAAATCCCTTATCAGGTCAATAAAGCCCGGGTCATTACCTCTATTGCCGAATTGTCCCGCAACAAGGACATCGATGGCATTACCGCATTGCGTGATGAATCGGACCGTAAAGGTATGCGCATCGTCATCGAATTGCGAGCTGACGTTAACCCGGATATTATCCTGAACAAGCTCTATAAACATACACAGCTTCAGGAAACCTTCGGTGTCATTATGCTGGCCCTTGTCGATGGACATCCGCGCGTCCTGACGCTGAAAGAAGTGCTCCATTACTATTTGGCCCATCAGAAAAACGTTATTACACGACGTTGCAAATTTGAATTGGCCAAAGCGCTGGCAAGAGCACATATCTTAGAAGGTCTGCTCATTGCCTTGGATCATATCGATGAAGTCATCCGTACGATCCGCGAATCTCAAACCGATGAAGTCGCGAAACAGGCTTTGATGAGCAGATTCGGCCTTAGCGACAAACAATCCGTAGCTATCCTCGATATGCGTCTGCGCCGTCTGACCGGACTGGAACGCGAAAAGATCGAACAGGAATATAAAGAACTGGAAGAACGGATCGCCTATTTGCGTGACGTTCTGGCTGATGCACATAAAATCATGGAAATCGTCAAAACAGAACTCTTAGATGCTAAGAAAAAATTTGCTGATCCGCGGCGTACGCAGATTGTAGCCGATTCGTCTGAGCTCTCTGTGGAAGATATGATTCCAAATGAACGGATGGTACTGACGCTGACACGGCGCGGCTATATGAAGCGCATCAACGCCAACGTATACCATACACAGAATAAAGGCGGTCGCGGCATCAAAGGCATGGGAACGAAGGACGAAGATGCTGTGAACCATTTGCTGTACACGTCTGCCTGGAACACGGTGCTGTTCTTCACGAACTTCGGCCGGGTCTATCGGTTGAAGGCTTATGAAATTCCGGAAGCGAACAGCCGTAATTCCAAGGGAATCGCAGCAATCAATATCCTGCCGCTGTCCAATCATGAAAAAGTCAATGCCCTCATCGACCTGGATCAGGTCGATCCGACGATGAACCTGTTCATGGTGACTGAAAAAGGCCTGGTCAAGAAGACAGAACTGCAGGAATTCAAGAACGTCCGCCGTAACGGGTTGATTGCCATTTCTCTCATGGATGGGGATCATTTGGCGAAAGTCCGCTTGACTACGGGTGACCAGACGATCATCTTGGCGACTAAATTAGGAATGGCCATTTGCTTCAACGAAAGCGACGTTCGTCCTATGGGACGTAATACTCGTGGCGTTCGGGGCATTTCTCTGGCAGAAGGAGATATCGTCATCGGTGCCGATGTCCTTGCGCCGGATTGTCAGGTCTTGACTGTCAGTGAAGAAGGCTTTGGCAAGAAAAACAATATCGATGCCTATAAAGTACAGCTTCGCGGCGGTAAAGGTGTGAAGAACTTTAAGATTACACCGAAGACAGGTGATATCGTCGGCGTTGAAGTCGTTCATGAAAATCAGGAATTGATGCTCATTACGACGAATGGCATCATCATTCGTACCGATATCGAAAGCATTGGCATCAAAAAAGGCCGCAATACGTCTGGCGTCAAAATCCAGAAATTGGAAGGCGACGATAAAGTAGCAGCCCTCGATACCATTGCCATTGATGGCAAAGCAGAAGATGAACAGGACGACTTGTTTTAACTGTCTCCTATAAAGCAAAGAAGCTCAATGTATTTTGTTGAGCTTCTTTTTACAATACAAAGTTGGATCAGGAGGAATACTAATGAAAAATTTTGAATACTATACGCCGACGAAGGTGTTTTTTGGCAAAGGTGAAGAAAAACGGGTTGGCGATATTTTAAAGACCTATGGTGCAACAAAGGTCTTTGTCATGTATGGCGGCGGCAGTGCCAAGCGTTCCGGCCTGCTGGATCGAGCAGGAGCATCGCTGAAGGCCGCTGGCGTGCCGTATGTCACCTTTGGCGGTGTCCATCCGAACCCGCGGCTGCGCCATACGCATGAAGCAATCGACATAGCCAAAAAAGAACGAGTCGATTTCATCCTGGCTGTCGGTGGCGGCAGTGTCATTGACGAAGCTAAAGCTGTCGGCATGGGTATCTGCTATGATGGCGATGTATGGGATATATATGCCCGTAAGGCTGTTCCTGCGGCGACAGTGCCCGTAGCCTCTATCCTGACAATCGCAGCCGCCGGCAGTGAAACGAGCTGGGCGACGGTCCTTACCAAAGAAGAAGGGTGGCTGAAAGTAGGCTATCAAAATGATTTGATCCGGCCGGTCTTCACGATTATGGACCCGGAATTGCTCTATACGCTGCCGCCGTATCAAATGGCTTGTGGCAACGTAGATATGATCATGCATGTGTTGGAACGATTCTTCAATCCTGATGCGGAAGATGATCTGACAGATCATTTGGCAGCAGCACTGATTCGCAGCGTCATGAAAAATGCCCGTATCGTCAAAGCATCGCCGCAGGACTATAATGCCAACTTCCAAATCATGTGGGCTGGCAGCCTTGCTCATAATGGCCTTTTTGAAGGCGGTAACGGTCGCGGTGACTGGGGCGCGCATCATATTGAAATGGAAGTCAGCGCTATTTTTGATGTGGCCCATGGTGCCGGTCTTGCTGCTGTATGGCCCAGCTGGGCGCGGTATGTCTGCCAGAAGGGAGCGGCCCGTTTTGCGAAATTGGCCCGTATCGTCTTTGATGTTACTGCTGCAGACGATGAACAAGCAGCACAGCAAGGTATCGACAAAATGGAAGCATTTTTTAAGGACATTGATATGCCGACGACGCTGCACGAATTGGGTGTCGACGCTACAGAAGAACAGCTTTGGGAAATGGCCCGGAAATGCACGAAAAATGATACGAAAAAAGAAGGCGTCTTCGGCCAGCTCACGAGCGAGGATATATATAAGATATATAAGCTGGCATTATAACGTCTCAGAGAAACTGTGTGTTACCTTGTCAGAACCATAAAGCTGCTAGTATCTTGACGGATATTAGATTACACAGGCGTACTGAGAAAGCCCACCAGGCAATCTGCTATACAGCTCAGGAGGGCAATCCTGAACTCAGGCACAACAAAATAAAGTATATCGTAAAAAGTACTTGACGAATGGTCCTTTTTGCGATATACTGACTAAGCTGTCAGTTGAGAC
>JAKVKI010000042.1 GCA_022486585.1 Megasphaera sp. | reverse complement strand
CAAAGTGTAGTTTGCGTGTCATTTTTTATATTTATGCTTGCTTTTTATAGTTTTATTACATCGATTTTTCAGAGATTCTTTTGTATCGGCGATACAGCCATGAACGGCTTACCTGTAGGCGTTGCGCCGCTTTGTTAGTTGTAAGGATACCACATTGCCATAACTGGATGACTCCTTCCATTTCTGGTGGCAAGGGCATAGCCTCCCGACCGAATCGTATACCTCTGGCCTTCGCCGAGGCAATGCCTTCAGCTTGGCGTTTTTTTATATTAGCTCGTTCCATTTCCGCTACATAACTGAGAATTTGGAGAACCAAATCTGCTAAAAATTTTCCTGTCAGATTTTCGTGATTTTGTCGCGTATCTAACAACGGCATATCTAAGACAACGATTTCCACCCGCCGTACTTGTGTGATTATCCGCCATTGCTCCTGTATCTCCGTATAATTCCGCCCTAACCTGTCTAGTGACGTAATAACGATACAATCCGCTGTTTTTATTCTCTTCATGAGTTGGTTATACTTTGGCCGATTAAAGGTTTTGCCGCTTTGCATATCTACGTATATATTTTTTTTGGCAATACCTACTTCCAGCAAAGCGTCCCACTGACGATCAATATTTTGCTCTTTACTGGAAACGCGAATGTATCCATAATTCTTTCCTTGCATACTACAGCCTCCTTCGGCAATGTTTTAAAACGGCCATGTTGTGTAAACAGGTCTAACACTCACTATATGCAGTCACGGTTCGGTAAGATGTGAATAGTTAATATGTAAATTTTCTTTATCTGGCACTATTTTTGTAATACCAGCCCTGCCCCTCCCTTCTGTCTTGTTTTTATTTACATATTGAATACGTCACGTCTTTATGTATGATTCATCTGCACTACAGTGAGTGATAGTATTATATCAAAATTGTCTTAAAATTAAAAGCTTTTTTCATTATATAGACGTATTTAGTCATGAATGGGCATAGGAAGGCATGACAGGTAACATGTCAATCAAGCGTTTTTGTCATGTCAGTCATCATATATGTATGTAAATAACGGCAGCCTCTATTGAGAGAGACTGCCGTTATCATTTTATCTTTTTTGAAGCTGTACCGTCTATATCATGAGTCGTATGCGTTATTGTTTCCAAGCGCTATCTGGCAGCGCTATAATATCCGGCCAAGCTTTATTGATAGCTTCGGCCATCATGCGTTTGCCTGGCGGGTCGAGATGAAGACCATCTAACGCAAGTTCTGTACGAAGATCACCATTTTCATCTTCCATATTTTCTGTAATGTCGATATGGACATGGGAGCGTATATATTCATTGACTAACTGGACCTGTCTGCTCCAGCCGTATGCTGTCGGTTCATTAAAGGCTTTTTTGATATTATCGGCATTGAAGGGCGGCATTGTCAGAAACACAGGCTTAATGCCATGTTCCAAACACTGCTTGCGAACATATTCCATATCAGCGATCACATCAGACGCCGGTACACCGGCACGAATACTGTTGGAACCCATAAGAATGAGCAAATATGCCGGATGGAACGGCAAAACGTCTTGGTCAAAACGTTTTGCTGTCATTTCACTAGTATCACCGCTTTGGGATAAATTGATCGTCGGAAAGTCGAGATAGGAACCATAGCTGAAGTCCCAATCTGTAGGCGAATAGGAAATGCTGCCGCCGCCATGACTGATACTGTCCCCAAAAATCGCTGCAGCATAGCTGACCGACGGGTCGGTCACGAAGGAACTAGCATCGGAGTAGACTCCTAAGGGATGTCCGTCCTTATCCAAGGCCCGGACACGCCAATAGAAGGGGCTGTCCGATACGTGGGACTTAGCATCATATTGTTCTGCATACTGTGGATAATAGGCTTCAATCCGATGTATCGACGGCTCGATTCCATTAGGATTTTCCGGTGCTTCATCCATAATTTCCAGTTCATAAGAAGCCGCTTCCGGCACAGCGATCCAATCATAGACCGGATAGAGTAGTACCTGTCCCCGGCCCTGGTTGTATACTGACAAGGTCGTCGGTTTTTCCAGCACCGGCTTCAAATGATCCACATAGGTTTCTTCCAAATCAGAGTAGGCACTGACAGCATGCCCATCCAACGCCAGGCCGCGAACACGCCAGTAGAAATGATCGGCTGTGAAATTTTCCGGCAGCGCCAGCTCGCAGGCATTGGTATAGGCCCGCTTCATAGGCATGATCATGTCATAGGTCTCTGTTTCAGTCCCGTCGGCTACGTGTTTTTCCAGGACTTGTACATCATACATAACAGCGCCATCTATACGGCTCCATCGCAGGATGGGATGGACTGTCGTCGCTTGTTCTGCCCCATAATGGCTGGCTATGACTGGTTTTTCCGGCATAGCTGCCTCGTCACTGGCAGAAATGTATATATCTTTAGCTTGTTCCATGGATGGATCTACTATATTGCTCTGTCCCGTCACCTGTCGTGCTGTGGCCCACAGGCCTGTCCCTAAGACGACGCATACTACGAGTATTGCTGTTACTATCATTCTGTTACCCATGCTGCCACCTCCTATAGTGTAGCTGTATATTCTATCTATATTATACTATAAATCGCGTTACGCAGGATATACGTTACGAGCTCCTACGGAGCTTTGCTGTAAATATAGTTTATACGCTAGAGACAGCTTCAAGTCAAGCTTTTTTTAACAGAATATAAAAACAGGGCGGTCTAGGACCGTCCTGTTGGGTCTACGCAGCCTTTGCCGGCGTTTTCCGGTCTTCAGCCGTTTTTTCTTTTGTTGCATCCGGCTGGCTGTCTGGCTTCGTATCTTTCTTCACGGCTGTCGTTTTACTCGCTTTCTTTTTTTCTTTATAGCCGTATTTTTGCGTCCATTCTTTATTTTGTTTCTGAATATCATTTTTTGATACCATCGCTGGTTTGGCATGAAGGGCCGTCGTCAGCTTCGTAACGATTGCTGCACTGTCGTCACCGGCCGCACAGGTCATGATACGCAGGCCATTCACAGATATATCGTTGCCCGACTGCGTAATATTCCATAGTTCCGGTTCAGCTGACGGTTTTACTGTCGCCGCTGCACTACCAGAAGGCGTCTTAGAAAGGTCCGCTTTTACATCGGTTGTCACTTTGACTGCCGCTGCAGCCGCCGGTTCCATAACGACTTTATCTTCTTTAGGTGCTTCGCCGTATACATTATGGGTCACACGAGCTATATTCCCGCCAATAAGAAAAGCCCGCCGTCTTGCTGAATAATCGCCACTGGCAGCCGGTCTGACTACAGGCAGGGCATTGACATAGACCATGTCGCCGCCGACTTGGACACGATTACCCGACCATTGTGCCATACGTCCGGCCAGCTTTTGAATACGGCTGGACATTTGCGGATGATTATTCGGGCTAATGACGCGTTTGAGCCCTTCCGTATACATATCACCGTATTTTTCATAAACGAACTGCATAGACGAAGGAGCGCCACCGACGTTGTACTGTGTATTCTTTAGTATATTGAATCCCAGTGAATCGGCTTGTTTTTCCTGATCCATCGTGATCAGTTCATTATCGATATAGTTAACAGCGACACTGCCTAATAGGATATCCAATAGATCGGCATTACCTCCTAAGGCTACATCGACAAGAGTAGAAATGCCTATACTTTTAAGGACACCGTTGATGGCATGTTTCTTTTCGCCGTGTTCCATTTCATGGCACATCGTAAAGGCTAGTTCATCATCATTGAGGGCATCCATCATCCCTTTGTTGACGGAAATAACGCCGCCAATGGTTTCAAAGGCATTGAGTTCTTCTGACGGATTGACATAAACATCATATTCTCTTTTTACCAGACCGGTATGGACCAAGTTTTTCTGAATGGTTTCCAAGCGGTCACTATACGCTTCGTCTTGCAGTACGCCGGTCTTAGCCTTTGTATTAGCGAGCATCTGTTTCTGGCTGTTCATATCCATCTTGTTCAGCTGCTGCTTAGCCAGGGCCATTGAAGCCGCTCCGTAAAGCAGTGTTTGCACGGGTGATGCCGCACTTGCCATGCCTAGCGGTACGACGACCAGGGAAACGCTGACGGCAATAGATGCCAGCCATTTTCTCCATTTTTTCATGAGCCTACACTTCCTTTTCAAGCGTCGCCAACAGTACCTTTACGTTTTCTGCAACAAAGTCAATTTTTTCTTGCGGGGCCAGCTTTTGATTTCCGCTTCCCAATGCATGGCTTCATGCTGTGTCGGGAAGGCTTCGCTCCAAACTAACGTCACCGGCCGGCGCGACCAGGTGTATTTAGCGCCGCTGCCATTATTATGCGCAGCAACACGTTTTTTTACATCCAGTGTCCATCCCGTATAAAGGCTGCCGTCAGCACATTGTACTATGTACGTATAGTATAGCATACAGAGTTTACAACGCTGTCACAATGCGAATCGCTTCCAAGACGACATCCTCTACCGGTTTGTCTGAACGGTTCGTCTTGACGTGACTGATTTTTTCAACGACATCATAATCCTTGATAACTTTGCCAAAAATAGAGTGATGGTTTAAAAGCCACGGTGTCGGTACGACGGTGACGAAGAACTGGGAACTGCCTGTATTCGGACCGGCATTGGCCATAGCCAGGATGCCCGGTTCACTGAAATCAAGGCCTGGTCCGAATTCATCTGGAATCATCGTATCAGAGCCGCCAAACCCGGTCCCCTGCGGATCGCCGCCTTGGATCATGAATTCCGGGATAATACGGTGGAAAATCGTGCCATCGTAGAAGCCTGATTCGGCCAGTTTTTTAAAATTATCAACAGTGATCGGTGCTTTGTCCGGGTATAATTCAACTGTAAATTCCCCATTATTCGTTTTAAAAATTGCATATAATTTGTTATCTGCCATGATGTATCTCTCCTTTTGAATGAATATCTGATTGCCTTTATCTTACCGTAGAATGAAAGGGACTGCAAGTCATTTTTAAGATTACGTCACCGGACAGCCGTATAGCGAGCTGCTGATCTGTCGATGGAGCAACGCAGTTTGATGTAACAGCCTGTGTCCCCATCACAACACAAGCCCAAGCGAAGTATCTTTCGCTCGGGCCTGTATATTAGAATGTTTTATCTAAATGACCTACGGTCTTCTTATTTCCCTTGACGTGAGACCGTTCTTCTAATATTTTCATAACGTCATTGACGGTTATACCTGTTTCTTCCCATAATACAGACAAGTGATACAGCAGATCTGCCGATTCTTTGCTTACTTCCAAGCGCAGATTATCACCATAGTCCGTCGTATCATTCGTATAGGCATCAGCGTTTTTACCGGCAATGATGACTTCACTCGCTTCTTCACCGATTTTTTTGCATATCTTATCGATACCGGTCTGCAAGAGATACGCCGTATATGATTTTTCTGTAGGATGGATATGTTTGTCTTTGATTTCATCCTTCAATTCTGACAGGATGGATAAATTACCAGCATATTCCTGGTCAGACTGGGTCAAGCCGCGATAGAAACAGCTTTTATGGCCTGTATGACAGGCTGCGCCGATTTGATCCACCTTGATGAGCAACGTATCTGCATCACAGTCTACGGCAATGGAGCGGACTTTCTGGAAATGGCCCGACGTTTCCCCTTTATGCCACAAACACTGGCGGCTGCGGCTGTAATACCAGGTTTCACCGCTTTCGGCAGTGCGGAACAAGGATTCGGCATTCATATACGCCAGCATGAGGATCTCACCACTGCAAGCTTCTTGAATGACAGCCGGTATCAAACCCTTGTCATCAAATTTTATATCGTGTATATCTACTGTTTCCACTATGCTTCTGCTCCTCTCATCGGGATCCCCTGCCCTTGCAAATAGCCCTTTAAATCAGGAATATCGATCTGACCGAAATGAAAGACCGAGGCTGCCAGTGCCGCATCGACACCGACCTGGAAGACATCCTTAAAATCTTCCATCGTACCGGCACCACCGGAAGCAATAATAGGCACCGGCAATTCTGTTGCCAAGCGGTGGTTCAGTTCCAAATCAAAACCGGCTTTTTCACCGTCTGAATCCATGGAATTCATGCAGATCTCACCGGCACCGAGCGCTACGCCTTGTTTAGCCCAAGCCATCGCATCGATACCTGTATTCTTGCGGCCGCCTTCGACATATACCTGCCAGCCGCCTTTGCCATCCCGTTTGGCATCAATGGATAAAACGACACATTGACTGCCAAAGCGCTGTGCTGCTTCACGAATAAGTTCCGGCCGCAGGACAGCTGCTGAATTAACAGATACTTTATCTGCGCCAGCCCGCAGAACCTGATGGAAATCATCAATAGAACGGATACCGCCGCCAATGGTAAAGGGGATATTAATGGTTTCCGCTACGGCACGGACGACATCAATGAAAATATGACGTTGTTCATGTGTTGCTGTAATATCATAAAACACCAGTTCATCAGCCATTTGATCCGAATAGTATTTCCCTAATTTCACCGGATCGTCGACATCGCGGATATTTTTGAATTGTTTGCCTTTGACGACGCGGCCATCGCGCACATCCAGGCACGGTACGATTCGTTTTGCCAGCATACTACATGCCTCCTAGTTCACGGATTTGTTCCATCGTAATCTTGCCTTCATACAAGGCCTTTCCTGTAATGGCACCATACACACCCAACCGCTGTAATGCCTTCAAGTCGTCGATGCTGCTCATACCGCCAGAGGCAATCAACCGGATATACGGCAGCTGCTGCAGCTGGGCCAGCATATCCAGATTAGGACCGGTAAGCATGCCATCGCGGCTGATATCGGTATAGACCAGCGTATTGATACCGATCTGCAGGAGAAATTGGGCAAAAGGCAGGACTTTTTTATCACTGCCGCCGACCCAGCCGCGGGTCGCTACCGTATCACCCTTAGCATCGATAGATACGGCTAAAGAAGAGCCGTATTTCTTGGCCATCTCAGTAATAAAGGCTTCATCCTCTACTGCTTTAGAACCGATAATACAACGGTTGACGCCCTGTTCCAAGTAGGCCTCGATTGCTTCTTCACTGCGAATGCCGCCGCCGACTTCGACGGGAATGTCGATAGCTTCACAAATGCGCCCAATAATTTCTGCATTGCAACGACTGCCGGAAAACGCACCATCTAAATCAACGACATGGAGGAACATAGCACCACCGTCACACCATTTGACAGCCGCTTCTACTGGATCATCGAAATAAGTCGTACTGTCTTCTTTTATTCCCTGACGCAGCCGAACGGCATGGCCGTTTTGTATATCAATTGCCGGTAATACGATCATAACCTTCTCCATTCTGCCGCAGTGCGGCCTGTTTGAATTATTTTACGTGGTCAATAATATTCTGTAAAATCCGTTCGCCTACAGGGCCGCTTTTTTCCGGATGGAATTGCATACCCAATATGTTATCACGGCCGCAGATCGCCGGTACGGGCTGGCCGTAATCAGCAATAGCAATGACATCCGGTGTATCAGCCGGTGATTTATGGTACGAATGGACGAAATAAACGTAGGGATGTTGCGGCAAATTCTGCTGCAACCAATGCTCCTGCCGGAATACTAATTCATTCCAGCCCATATGCGGTACTTTCAGCGTCGTATGGAAGGGCACGATTTCACCGGGCAACAGGCCCAGACACGAATAGGTGCCCCCTTCATAATCCGTATCAAACATGGCCTGCATGCCAAGACAAATACCCATAAAGAATTTGCCTGACTGGATTTGTTCCTTCAGGAGCGGAATGAGGTCGAATTTTTCTAAGTTAGCCATAGCGTCGCGAATAGCACCGACACCGGGCAGCTCAATCATAGCGGCATCACGGATAACCCGGGGATCACGAGTAATGACCGGATCCTGGCCCAAGCGTTTCCAGGCGTTGTAGACATTGCCCAGATTGCCGACTTCATAGTCGATAATTGCGATTTTCATGTACAGCTCTCCTTTATAGGTCTACAAGACACCTTTCGTAGACAGGACACTCGTTTCTTCTCCTTCGATACGGACGGCCTCTTTAAGGGCATGGCCTAATCCTTTGAAGATAGATTCTACGATATGGTGATCGTTTTCTCCGTACAGCGTCGTCACGTGAAGATTCATCCGACCGTGAACAGCCAGGGCATAGAGAAATTCTTTGAGCATTTCCGTTTCGAACGTACCGATACGTTCTACGTGGAGCGGCACTTCACAGACTAAATACGGACGACCGCTCAAGTCAATGACGATACGCGATAAGGCTTCATCCATGGGGCAGTAGAACATGCCATACCGATTGATGCCTTTTTTCTCGCCCAACGCTTCTGTCAGGGCATCGCCAAAGACGATAGCCAGATCCTCTAAGGTATGATGCGTATCTACATCGAGGTCTCCATGGACATGAAGCGTAATATCCATACCGCTGTGACAGGCCAGCAGGTTCATCATATGATCGAAAAAGCCAATACCGGTCGTACCGGCAAAGGTCCCTGTCCCATCTATATTGAGGGATACGGCGATCTGTGTTTCTGCCGTTTCCCGTTCTACTTGTGCACTACGCATGAGCAGCCTCCTTTTGGAATACAGCAACAACCCGTTCCATGACCTCCTGCGTCGTCACTGTAATGCGGATGCAGTTCTGCAAGTCTGCTGCTTTATAGAAACGAACGCAAATATCGGCTTTTTGTAATGCGTCGATCATGGCCGCCCCGTCAGTTACATGGACCAGTACGAAATTCGTCACACTGGGATAGACTGTCACACCGTCTATTGCGCTCAATTGTTCCATCAAATACGTGCGTGCCGCAATGGTCGGCGGCACATTGTGCTGCAACACTTCATCACGGTGCGCCATGACCGACAAGGCCATATCCTGTGAAAACACATTCATGTTATAGACCAGTTTCGTCAATGACAAGGCATCGATGACCGCCTTGTTCGCTACGCCATAGCCGACACGGAGTCCGGCCATACCAAAAGCTTTGGACAAGGTCCGCAGGACGATGAGATTGTCATACGTCTGGAGCTTGGAAATAATACTATCCTGTCCGGAAAATTCCAAATACGCTTCATCAATCAGGACCGGATTGGCTGACGCGCGCAAAATATCTTCTACATATTCTAGCGGCAGGATTTCGCCGGTAGGATTATTCGGGTTGCAAAGAACCGTTACTTTTGGCTGCAGTTCTTTTACTTTATCCAAGAACGTCTGCCGATCATGACGGAAGCCTGGTAAATTGGGGACTTCAACGACATTGGCGCCGATAACAGACGCATCGATACCGTATATATCAAAGGTCGGCGTATGTACTAACAGGGTATCCCCGGGATTGAGGAACGTATTCATGACTAGATTGATGATTTCATCACCGCCGTTGCCAACGAGAACCTCCTGAGACTGACACCCGACATACGCCGCCAAGGCTGCCCGCAGTTCCTCTGCAAAAGGATCGGGATAGCGATAGGTCGGTGTCTGTTCCAGCCGGCGCAGGAATTCAGCCTTTACAAAAGGGAAATCCAAGGCGTTATAAGGGCTTTCATTGGCATTGATGACCGTGTGCTCATTGATTGCCGGCACTCTATACGGTTCAAAATCACGAATACTATTGCGAAGCCATGCATTATTCATCGATTCTCCTCCTTACAGCCAGCCCATGGGCCTGCAGTCCTTCAACATTGGCAAATTGAATGACTTTCGGCGCTACTGCCATAAATGCTTCTTTATTATATTCCAGGAGGCTGCTCCGTTTGACAAAGTCATATACACCTAAAGGCGACGAGAACGCTGCTGTTCCCATCGTAGGTAAGGTATGGTTCGGACCGGCGAAGTAATCACCCAGCGGTTCCGGTGTATAGGAACCAAGGAAAATAGCACCGGCATTGACGATTTTGTGGACATATTGTTCCGGATTCGGGAAATCGATTTCCAAATGTTCCGGCGCAATATGATTCATAATATCGATTGCTTGTTCTATGTCCTTCGTCACAAAGACCTTGGCATGCTTTTCAACAGATTCAGCTGCAATATCTTTACGCGGCAGTTCTGCCAGCTGACGCTGTACTTCCCGTTCCACTTCACTGGCAAATACAGCACTCGGTGTTACCAGGAACACCGCTGCCCGACGGTCGTGTTCAGCCTGCGCCAGCAGGTCGGCTGCTACCCAGACAGCATTGGCCGTATAATCAGCTAAAATACCGACTTCACTGGGGCCGGCGATCATATCGATACCGACAGTACCAAAAACAAGGCGTTTGGCCATGGCTACATAGGCATTGCCGGGACCGACGATCTTAAAGACCGGCGGAATCGATTCTGTACCAAAGGCTGCCGCAGCAATCCCCTGGGCACCGCCTGCTTTATAGATTTCTGTTGCACCGGCAACGTGTGCCGCTGCTAATATATACGGATTGATTGAGCCATCTTTAGACGGTGGCGTAAATACGGCAATAGACGGTACACCGGCGACATGGGCTGGAATAGTATCCATAAGAACGGTCGACGGATAAGCTGCCGTACCGCCTGGCACATAGACACCGACACGCTGGATTGCTGTGAATTTAGCACCTAGCCGAACACCGGGACGGAACGTATCAAGCCACGAGGGTTCTACTTGCCGTTGGTGATAGGTCCGGATATTTTCTGCGGCTTCCTGAAGGATCGCCATGAAATCTCCGCCTACATCTTGTACAGCTCGTTCGATTTCTTCTGGCGTGACCAAGAATGTATCTAAGCGGACACCATCGAATTTCTCTGTCAATTCCCGCAACGCTTCATCGCCCCGCTGTTCCACATCGGCCAAAATAGTTTCTACGCTATTGCGGATATCGGCATTTTCTGCCTGATCTCGTTTTGTAATCTTGCGGATAGCCCGCAAGGATAAGCCTTCTTTCGGAACATCTATCCATTCCATATTATTGCCCCCTGTATATACTCTTAACGCACCACACGGTATTAGCGTTTGATGGCTTCGATTAATTTCTGGATTTCGTCATACTTCAATTTAAAAGATACGGGATTACAAATGAGCCGCGCACTGAAATCCATGAAATAGGTAATAACTTCCAGCCCATTGGCCCGCAGTGTATTCCCCGTTTCAACGATATCGACGATGACATCGGACAAGCCTACGATCGGTGCCAATTCTACAGATCCATTCAGTTTGACAATATCTACACTGTGATGGTTTTCTTCAAAATATTTACGGGCAATACGCGGGTATTTCGTACCGATAGTAATGCGCTTGGTCATATCCACTTTCTGTCCGGCAATACCGGCTACAGCCATGCGGCAGCGGCCAATACCGAGGTCATATATCTCATATACGTCAGCACCGGCTGAATCTTCAGCCAATACATCTTCGCCGACAATACCGACATCCGCAGCTCCCCGTTCGACATAGACAGCAACATCCGGTGATTTGACCAGTGTTACCTTCAGCGACTTCGTCGCATCTTCAAAAATAAGTATACGACTATCCATTGTATACGTTGGGAAATCATAGCCGCTTTCCTGCAAGAATTTCATAACGGCCTTATGAATGCGGCCTTTGGCTAATGCAATATGAATCGCCATGGTTAAAGCCCCCTCATCCGTTGTTCTAATTGTTCTGCTGTCATGGCTTTGCCATCCTTATAGTACATGCCGTTGCGATACATAGCATGTAAGCTGTAGTCGCGGCTGTCCACGAAGGACGAATCCGGATATGCTGCTACACGATAACCCTGATCACGCCAATTCATCAAATCACGAATGAGCGTCTGATCACTATCACGATAGGAAATAGCCAGTTGGAATGACGGTTCTGCGTCTTCTAAAAGACCGGCGTCACTCATGAATTCATAGAGGAGATTAATATTCATGCCAAAACCACAGGCTGGCCGATCGACGCCGAAATGAGAGGACAACGTATCATAGCGGCCGCCGTCGATGACATCATACAGCGCTCCGTCGACATAGACCTTGAACACCATATCCGTATAGTAATCCAACCGGCTCACAAAGCCGAAATCAAGCTGAACGTTGTCAGCAAAGCCGGCATAGAGAATATAATCATATATTTCTTCTAAACGGGACAACGCATTCCACATGGCACTATTGATACAATATTCTTTAGCTTTGCTCAGTGTCCGTGCATAAGGCCCAAACAGGACCGGCAAGGCTTCCAGTGCCTTCGCCGCGTCATCCGGCAGAGACAGCGTCGATAAGTAGTGTTGCATCGCCACCATGTTGCGATCAGCCAGGCAGTCCCGCAATCGATTCTTTTCTTCTTCGTTAAGTGGCAGACTGTCGAACAGCGCCTGCGTATATGCCGCCGTGCCCATATCGATACGGATGTTATTTACACCAACAGCTTTGAGGATCTCTGCCGCCATGACGATGACTTCGCCATCACATTCAGAACTGCTGTCGCCAAGGATTTCGATACCGCCTTGGAGAAAATCCTTGCCGTACGTACTGCGACCGAAGTATTCGCGGAACACCGTACTGACATAGCCGAATTTCAAGAGTTGATCTGGTCGAGGAAATTCCCGGGCTGCTGTTTCTACGAGAGGCAGCGTCACATCAGGACGCAAGACCAGGACTTTGCCATCTGTATCAATGGTCTTGATCATTTGCTGGCGAAGCTGGGGAAAATAATGCTGATACACGTCATAATCTTCAAAACTAGGCGTTTCAATGATTTTGCAGCCGTGATTCATAATAACGGAAATGATCTTTCCCTGGATTCGGTCATAATTACGCATTTCATCATGGTGAAGCATTTTCACTCCATCCAAGGTATTGTTATTCATTCTGAATATGGCCTCCTTGTTATATATGAGTTAAACTTATGTTTTATTATGGTAAAGCAATAAAGAGTTGCTGATATGAATTGTACCACAAAATCAAGAAAATACAAACTGTTTTTTCAAAATTTTTTATAAATTTGCATTATCCTGTGATGGTTCTGCACTTTTTATCATCTTTTTTACTGCTTTTTCAAATTTAGACCGGGGAATCATGACCCTATGGCCACAGCCACAACAACGAATAACGAAATCCACACCGATACGCAATACTTCCCATTCATTAGATCCACAAGGATGGGCCTTCTTCATTTGCACCACGTCACCTACATGATACCGTATAAAATTTGCCATCAAAAAGCCTCCCTTTATATAATATATAATCATTATACGGAATTACC
>JAKVKI010000041.1 GCA_022486585.1 Megasphaera sp. | reverse complement strand
ATGGCGTCGTCAAATCAACAAATGCTGCTGTCAAAGCGACAACAGAAACAGGTAATATAACGATAGGCGGCAATGTTGCAGCTGGTACTGACCTTATAGCACAAACTGTCAATGGTAACATAGGCTTTAACGGCACCGTGACTACTGGCAATGATATGACAGCCAAAACGATAGATAATGGCAACATCATTTTTAATGGCGCAGTGAATGTCGGGAACAATCTCTTGGCGGATGCTGTGAAGACTGGTGGTATTACACTCCGTCAGAATATTACAGCAGGACAAAACCTGACAATGCACACGAATGATGGTACAATACTCTTAGAAGGTAATAATAGTAATGTGACTGAAGATGTTGTTGCAACAGCTAAGAATGGTGACATCAATATCACGGTTACTGGCACAGGCGATGTTAAGGATACACATCGCACGGTCAATGGTGACAGAGGATTTGTCAAGTCTGAAAAGGGCAATGTCATTATCGACCATCAAGGAAAGGGTATTGTTGATCTGTACGAAGTTTTTGCTAAGAAAGAGGCACGGATTGCTACAAAAGATGGCGATTTGTATCTCAACAATGTCGATGGTAATCTCGTAGCACTCATCGTTCGTAATCCGGAAAAGAAGATGGATGTCAAACACATTACGGCGGGTACGGAAGTTGCCTTCAACGGTGCTGATATCAGCGTTGATAATATTTCCCAGCGTCCGGAAAGCGAAGGGGTGCTCGCCATTACGCTGAAAGGTGCCAGTGATGATGTACCTGTTGACCGGCTTCACCTGGGAGATATCCAGACGAATAGCGGTGTTCGATTTAAACAGGTATGGCTTAAAAATGGCGATATTTCCGTTACTAAGGGAGATTTCATACTAGATAAGCTCTACATTCTGGACAAAGCAACCTTCAGCAATGGTACCATGACGACGAATGTCTTTGGTACGGCACCTATTCCGGAAGAAACGATTACCAGTACGTATTGGAACAATACAAAGATCAACAATCCGAAAGAGGACCTGGCTAACTGGTTCCGTGATGGACAGAACAATAAATGGATGAATCTGCGCTTTGACGGGCAGAAGAACGTCCAGTTCAGCAACGGCAATCTCTTGAGTCTGTTACCGCATAATTATGTATACAACGAACGGTACACCCAGGAAACATGGAGCCGCATTTTCCAGGATCGTGATTATTACAATTTCTACGGACACTACTACAATCCAGACGTATCGTTCCATAACAGATATGATTTGATAGAGGTACAAGGTCCTGGCGTTAGCAATGCTAAACCGGCAGACATTGTCATTCAGTAACAAGACCAGTTTGCCAGTCATATATTAAGGAGGATATTCCCATGAACAAAAAAGCAGAAAAATTCAAAAAGTATTTGGATGAAAAAGACATCAAGGCCTTTGTAATCGATGAAATAGCTGATGATCAGTACAATACGGTCGTCTTCCGGTCACACATCGATATTCACGGCAATCAACTGCCAACCATCGTCATACTGGACAGCACAATCTACGGTATGGTACGGGTCCTCGTGGCACCGCAGGTCTTTCATGATGACAATGAAGCGACCGTACTGAAAGTGCTCAATGAATATAACAAACAGTACAAATCATTTAAATATTATGTAGATGATCAGGGCTCGTTGGTTCTCGATACCTGCATCTTGTTCAAAGAAGGCGAAACAGACGGCGATATGATCTACGCTATGTTCGACGTCATCATCAACCATTTGAACGATTCGTATAAAAAACTTATGCAGGCTATTTGGCAGTAAGCATCAATAGCAAACCTCCCCGGCTGTAGTTTCCGGGGAGGTTTTTGCGTCTTACTGCAACTAAAACGATTTTGTTATGTTCATTGGGGGCAAATATGGTATAATAAACTAAGTGTATTAAAAATAAAATCTCCGGATTTTGATGGGAGAGATTAGTTTGGTAGCAGCAGAACAACATCATGACCGGCTGCCGGCACTGCCACAGCAGTATGTCCAGCCTTTGGCCGATATATTCAAAGTTCTTGGTGATCCGACAAGGTTGCGTATTCTTCATGCGCTTATGGACGGAGAACGGTGTGTCCGTGATATTGCAGAGACGATAGAAATGGGACAATCCGCTGTATCACATCAGTTGCGGATTTTGAGGGACGCTCGCTTGGTCCAGTTCCGGCGGGATGGTAAGGTCGTTTATTATTATTTGGCTGATAATCATGTATTTACATTGCTGTCTGTCGGACTGGAACATGTTGCAGAGCCCTGACAGCCGGCAGGACAGGAGGGGCGACTATGTATGTTTGCGTCATGCGTCACGGTAAGGCAGAGCCTTTTAAAGAAGGCAAGAACGACAGAGACAGGATGCTCACAGAAGCAGGAGAGCAACAATGTGAACTCATGGCCGCACTGGCAAAACGCTGGTGGCCGGCAGGAAAGTCGTCCTTATGGGTAAGCCCGTATATGCGAGCCTGCCAATCGGCATCGTATTTGAAAAAATATATTGATTTCGATTCATTTCATACACATCAAGCTATTGCTGATGGTAATTTGGATGTCGTCTATGAGGATATCCTGAGTCGGGAAAAAGCGAGCGTCGTATGTCTGGTCGGGCACTCCCCATTTATTGATAAATGGGCAGAAGCCTGGACTGGGTATTTTGTTGATTATAAACCAGGAAGCCTGGCTTTATATGACTATGACCCATTCAGCGGCAAAGCCGGGAGCGGCAAATTGCTCATGTACATAAATACGAAAGCGGCACAGCTTTTGAATAGAATGTAACACGAGGAGGAATTTTTTGATGAAACATGTATTATCCATAGCGGGTACGGATCCATCAGGCGGAGCCGGTGCTGCAGCAGATTGCAAGACTTTTTGTGCCCATGGGTGTTTTGCTATGAACGTCATTACGGCGGTTGTATCCCAGAATACGCAAGGTGTACGCAGCTATATGGACGTGACGCCAGAGCTTATTGCTGATCAGATTGATGCAGTTTTTGAAGATGTTTCTGTGGATGCTGTCAAGATCGGCATGGTCAGCGTGCCCGTAACGATTCGTGTCATTGCCGACAAATTACGGCAGTATAAGCCCCCCTTTACGGTCATTGATCCGGTTATGGTGGCAACGAGCGGTCATCGGCTTCTCGTGCCGGAGGCAGAAGATACGTTGAAAACAGTACTGTTGCCCCTGGCAGATGTATTGACACCGAATCTTCCAGAAGCAGAAGTCTTGACGGGAATGACGATAGAAACGTTTGCACAAATGGAAGAAGCAGCGAAACGGATCGCGGCTATGGGGCCTAAAGCTGTACTGGTCAAGGGAGGCCATCGCATGGAGGATGCTACGGATATTTTCTATGATGGTCATACGCTCCATTACTTCAAGGGCAAACGGATAGAAAGTACGAGTACACATGGTACAGGGTGCTCTTTATCTAGTGCTATTGCGTCTAATCTGGCTAATGGCATGACCTTGCCTGAGGCTGTAGGTGCGGCGAAGGAATATGTATTTGAAGGCATTGCCCATGCTGAACCGATTGGTAAAGGGCATGGTCCGATCAACCATTTTTATAAGCTGTATAAAGAAGCAGGGATGAAGAATATTTGATTATACTGTTTCAGGGAATACAAATATATGATGAGGTGAATATAATGAAATTAAAATTACGAGTAAAACAAGCATGCTGCACCATTGCTGCAGTCGTTATGGTTGGTAGTGCCGCGCTGGCGGCATCCCCTACGGAGGTGTATCGGGAAGCCGTAGAAAATATGACGGCTAACCCTCAGGCGGAATATACGGTCAACATGGCCTTCAAGATGCCAATGATCGGAACGGCGAACGTAAATAATGTAGTCGATATCCAGAACGAACCGTTCAAATCGAAGACGGTTACGACAATCGAAATTTTTGGTAACAATAATAACGATCCCATAAGAACCTATATGGAACAAAACGGAAATAAACTGGATGTTTACTATGAACAGACTGAAAACAAAAAGACTTCATGGAAGAAAACATCACAGAAATTGGACAGCAATGAACCGATTGCAAAATCGTTCCGTCAAAGTAAAAACCCGTTAGCTGGCGTGAAGACTGTAACAAAAGCAGGCACCAATCAATATACGGTCGTTTACGACAGCCAAAAGCTATATTCTGAAAAAGACAAACAAGCATGGCAGAAAGGCGAGTATACAAAAGAACAAATCAATACGATGGAAAGTGTTCTCCAGGCGTTGCAAAAAGCCGGTGATGTTACTGTTAATGTTACGATCGATCCAGCAACAAAACGTATTTCCCGCATTTCAGTACCGCTAACAGAACAAATGCGTGGTGTAGCGCTGGCTGTTGTGGATCAGGTCAAGACGACGGATGCCAATAAAGCAATGGTTCAGCAATTTATTAAATTTAGTGATGTCGACATGACCATTGACTGCAAAGCACTGCCAAGCGGCATTGATCTTACGGTTCCGGCCGAAGTGAAAAAACAGGCGAAGGAAGATACGACGACAACAAAAAAATAGAAACAAGGTTCATGTCAAAGGAGGCATCTGCCACAGGTGCCTTTTTTGTGTTTTTTTAATAAAATTTTCTGTAAATCATTGACAGGACGGCAGAAATAACGGAAAATATATTTAAGGATGTAGTTTGCCATCATTGTTCGTTATGTCTAAAAAACCAAGTACACGGCAACCATTGGAACGGAAATAATCGGAATCAATTAGAAGCAATAGTATACTTGCATACAAAGGATACAAGTTGTCGGCTTGTTTGCCATATAACAAGGGCAGCTTGAACGGATAAATTTATAACTATATAGGAGGTATATGAACTTGGCTAAAAAGGAAAAATTATTAGTCATTCCTTTGGGTGGGTTAGGTGAAATCGGTAAAAATATGACCGTCATCCAATATGGGAATGATATTATTGTTATTGATGCCGGATTGGCATTCCCTGATGATGACATGTTCGGTATTGACTTGGTCATTCCTGACATGAGCTATTTAATCGAAAACAGGGATAAGGTGCGAGCTGTCGTCATTACGCATGGTCATGAAGACCATATTGGCGGACTTGCATATTTGCTTAATGAAGTGAATGTGCCGGTCTATGCAACAAAGCTTGCTTGCGGCCTTATTGAAGGGAAATTGAAGGAAAACCATATTACCAATTACACGCTGAATGAAGTGCATCATGGTGATGAAGTGCAGATTGGTTGTATGAAAGTTGGATTCATTCGTACGAATCATTCAATTCCTGATGCAAGTGCGCTCTATTTCAAGACACCAGTAGGCACTATCGTCCATACAGGGGACTTTAAAATTGATTTGACACCTATTGACGGGCTGCTCATGGATATTCACAAATTTGCTGATCTGGGCCGTCGCGGTGTATTACTGCTCATGTCGGATAGTACGAATGCAGAACGGACCGGGTATACAGAATCAGAAATGACTGTAGGGCATGCGTTCCGCAAAGCGTTCCGCGCTGCCAAGGGTCGTATTATTTTGGCGACGTTTGCATCTAATATTTCCCGTATCCAACAGGCCATTAATACAGCAGTCATGTTTAAGCGCAAGGTCACTGTATTGGGCCGCAGTATGGTCAATAATGTCCAGATCGCCATTGAATTGGGGTATTTGGACGTCCCTGAAGGAGTACTCATTGAAGCGGATGAATTGAAGCGGTACCCTGATGATCAGCTCCTCATTTTAACGACAGGCAGCCAAGGCGAACCGATGGCAGGTTTGTCACGTATGGCTTCGAATAATCATCGCAGTGTCAGTATTATGCCTGGCGATACAGTCATTATATCAGCGACACCTATTCCGGGTAATGAAACGGGCGTAGGTAAAACAATTGATAATTTGATGAAATTAGGGGCGAATGTCATTGCCGGCCGGGAAAAGAAAATCCACGTATCCGGCCATGCCAGTCAGGAAGAATTGAAACTTATGCTGGATTTAGTCCGGCCGAAGTATTTTATTCCGGTTCATGGCGAATTCCGCATGCTCAAGACCCATGGTAATTTAGCAGTGGAAATGGGTGTGCCGAAAGAACATGTCCTTATTGGCGACAACGGTCAGATTTTTGAATTTTCTAATCGTTCTGGTAAAAAATCTGGTCATGTAAATGCCGGCCGTGTCTTCGTCGACGGTCTGGGCGTTGGTGACGTTGGCAATATCGTTATTCGTGATCGGCAGCAGCTGGCCATGGAAGGTGTTGTTATCGTTGTCATGACGCTGGCTAAGGGAACGAGTCATCCACTGGCAGGTCCTGATATCGTATCCCGCGGGTTCGTGTATGTCCGCGACTCAGAAGCACTCATCAGTGAAGCCCATGATAAAGTAGCGGCTGTGTTGGAACGCTGCGAAGCTGGCAATATCCGTGAATGGGCTGTTATCAAGTCCCAGGTCCGCGATACACTGAGCCGTTATTTATATGAAAAGACGCGCCGTCGTCCTATGATCTTGCCTATTATTATGGAAGTATAATTATATGAATCTATCCGGACAGCGGAGGTTACTGGCCTCCGCTGTTTCCTGCGTTACAATGCATCCCTCTTTGGAAAGGAGATATCGCCATGGAGCATCGGAATATAACGCCCATGACGACAGCCGGGTGTTTTGCGGCCATTATGGTCGTGCTGGCTGTTCTCAGTACGTACGTGCCATTTTTCTCGATGATTGGTTTTTTTATTATGCCGATCCCGATGGCTATTATGTATATGAAATTCGGCATCCGTCAGGCCATATTGACAGGAGTCGCTGCCGGATTGCTCATGAGTATTACCATTAGTCCGTTAGAAGCGGTCGTTCAGATCCTTATGTTTGGCACGGTAGGCATTGCTATTGGTGCGGGATTCCGCTATGAATGGTCCCCCGTTAAAATGTTGTTCGGAGTGACAGCTGCGTTTATCGTTACAGGAACACTGTTTATCGGTGCAGCGTATGTATTTATGGACGTCAATGTTTTTACAGCGATGCAAGATATGTTCAGCGAAATGACGAACGAAATTATTGCGCAGTATGAAGCCGGTGGCATGTCCGAGGTGCAGATTGCCGAAAATAAGCAGCAGTTCAAACAGGTACAGCAGCTGCTGCCATCGTTACTACCGTTATTATTCTGTTTGGCAACAGCTATTGTAGGCTATCTCAACATTAAAGTATCGCAGGTTATTTTGCGCCGCTTAGGGTTCTCTGTGCAGCCATTTTTGCCGATTCGTAGTTGGGAAATACCGCGTTGTATGATATACTTATACATATTGGCTATTGTCATGAATTATTGGGGAACGTCACGGGACTTGGAATGGCTTCACATCATGGGAATCAACCTGTATCAAATGGCCTTTTTCTTTATTTCTATTGAAGGCATTGCGTTCCTGTTTTATTTGTTAGATCGCCATTTCCATGTTGGAAATGGATTGCAAGCCCTTTTTCTTATTTCATTTTTCGTCATGCCTGTTTTTTCGTATGCAGCGTTTATGGCCGGCCTTTTTGATATGCTGGCGAATTACCGCAAGAAACGGGCCTGATGTAATACGCAGGGGGCAGAAACATGTTCAAAACTTTGTTGTCAAAACGGAATGAATTACCACTCTATGTGATCACCGTTTTGCTGCTGCTGGTCATTGCTTTCTACAACTGGGTCATTGCCGTACTGGCGCTTATCTTGATTATCGGGGCCTATGTCCTGACACTTAAGAATAAAAATGAACGGAATCGTGAAATTAGTCAGTTTTTTGATGCGATTTCCCAAAGCGTAGACCAGGCATCGACGTATGCCGTACAGAATCTTCCTATCGGTATCGCAATCATTGATATGCAGTCTAGTTTGTGTTGGGCGAACAGCGTGTTCCGCGACTGGGTCGGCGATATTGGCAATGATCAGAAACTAGATCATATTATGCCGAACTTAAATATCGATAAGTTTTGGGGTAAATTCGGTTATTTCTTCGAACATATTGGCGAACGGTATTATCGTGTCGTCTATAAATATTTGCAGACCGAAGCGGCTGATGACGATAATTATCTTATTTTGTACTTTGAAGATATTACAGAAACAGAAACACAGAAACTGCATTGTCTGGAAGCAATGCCTGTATTTTGTGATATTGAGATCGATAACAAAGAAGAAGTGGCCAAGGGCATGTCAGCTGTTCAAAAGGCAACGCTGTGGACAAATGTCAATAACTGTCTTGTAGGGGAACTGACAGGCAGAGGCTGTTTTGTCCGGGCCTACGGCAATGATAATTATATTGCTTGTATGAGCCGGCAGACGTTGACCGATTTAAAGAACGATAATTTTTCTTTTTTTGAAAAGATACGTTCTATTCATACAGTAAACCGTATTCCTGTTACCATCAGTATGGGCGTAGCTACATTTCCAGAAGGTGTTGTCACGCAGGGAAAAGGCCGTTTCAATGAATTAGCAGATAAAGCTAGTTCGGGCTTAGACTTGGCCTTAGGCCGTGGCGGCGACCAGGCTGTCGTGTATGAAGAAGATGGCTCAGCTCATTTCTATGGCGGTAAGACCCGTACAGTAGAAAAGAATACTCGTGTTCGGGCCCGTGTAGTAGCCCAGGCTATCCATGAGCTCATTGATACGAGCGATTTAGTCCTTGTTATGGGTCATGAACGGGAAGATTATGATAGTGTCGGTGCAGCAGTCGGTGTAGCTCATATGGCACGCCTGGCTGGCAAGCCGAGTCATATTGTCATTAGCAATCAGACGGATGCGATCCGTCGTTTGCAGGAAAAAATGATTGATATGCCTGCGTATAAAGATCTATTTATTAAACAGGATGAAGCTGAAGCGATGTGTAATAATCAGACCTTGCTGTTTATTGTCGATGTGCATCGGCCGGATATGACCGTAGCACCGCAGTTGTTATCGATGACGGACAGACGTGTCGTTATCGATCACCATCGCCGCAGCTCTGATTTCATCAATAAACCATTGCTCACCTATACTGAAGCGTCCAGTTCTTCTACGTGTGAGCTTGTAACGGAACTGTTGCAGTACTATCAGGAAGATGTAGAATTAGCAAAAATTGAGGCAACAGCGCTTTACTCCGGTATTGTTGTCGATACGAAAAATTTTGCCGTTCAAACGGGTGTACGAACCTTTGATGCTGCTGCTTATTTACGTCGCAGCGGTGCTGATCCTGATGTTGTGCGGGAGCTTTTCAGTACGGATTTCGATACGATCAAAGAACGGGCTCGTGTACTTGCAGATGCACAGATTTCTGATGGCATCGCTATGGCCAGCTGTCCGGAGGGTATGAAAAATGCTACGATCCTGGCTGCACAAGTAGCCGATATGCTCATTAGTATCGATAATGTAGAAGCTGGGTTCACCTTTTACTATCTCCCTGATGCGACGATCGGTGTCAGTGCCCGGTCTAAAGGCCTGATCAATGTCCAATTGGTCATGGAAGCTTTAGGTGGCGGCGGTCATCGTATCGTTGCTGGAGTACAATTAAAAGGCAGAACATTGGCAGAAGCCCAGGGTGACGTCATGACGGCACTCCATGATATAGTAGATAAAGAGAAGGAGACTGATAAATAATGAAGGTCATATTATTACAGGATGTTAAAAAAGTAGGTAAAAAAGGAGAAATCATCGAAGTATCCGAAGGATATGGACGTAATTTCCTCTTGCCCCGTAAACTGGCAAAAGCTGGTACTGTAGAAAATATCAATGATGCAAAACAGAAGCAAGCAGCAGCTAAACATAAAGCACAGGTCGCTTCCGATGAAGCGGTCATCTTGGCCAGTCAATTAAAGAAAGTGGAATTGACAGTTCCTGTAAAAGTAGGGGAAGGCGGTAAAGTCTTCGGTGCTATTACGGGCAAGACAATTAGTGAAGCGGCAAAGGAACAATATGATATTGATCTCGATAAAAAGAAGGTTGAAATGAAGGATCCTATTAAAGCTTTGGGAACGTATGATGTCATCATTCGTGTGCATCCTACTATTACCAGTGTGATTAAGGTACATGTCGTAGAAGCATAAGTGCCTCAAGGAGACATTATGAAAGAATTGCTCGATAGATTGCTGCAGCGCCATAAATACTTGGAACCGACGGCGGAGGAAGAACTCCGTCGCCAGGTGAATGTACTCTATGGCGCCTTTACTGGTCTCATTAGTCCGGAAAAGATGGTCCTGCGGGCCAGTAAGTTTGCTGCGTTGTCCTATGTGCACGCTGAAGATCCGCGGCGCCGGCTCGTAGGGCTGCAACGTCTTGTCTATGAAGATGCGTCGTATGACCATATTCCGACAGACGAAGAAGTCGTCGATGTTCTCAATGAACTGGAATCGATGCTGGCAGAAATGCTGGCTCGTCAGGCCATGGAAGAACGGCTGGAGAAAAAGATCTCGCAGCGCATGGAAGAAAAACAGCAGGAATATGTGCAGGAAATTAAAATGGAACTTATCAAAGAAGAGCTCCATGATGTCGAAACGCCACAATCGAAGCGTCATCTTGACCAGTTAGAACAACTTGATAAAGTCCATCTCACAGAATCCATTATGGAACGGGTGCGGCCCAAACAGCTCAGTGCCATTATTGGACAAGAACGGGCTGTAGAAGCGATGCAGAGTAAGCTAGCTTCTGTTTATCCGCAGCACCTGCTGCTGTACGGGCCTCCTGGCGTTGGCAAGACTACGGCTGCCCGTATCGTCCTTGACGAAGCCAAACAGCTGCCCTTTACGCCATTTGGTGCACAGGCGCCTTTTGTGGAAACAGATGGAACGACACTGCGCTGGGATTCCCGGGATATGACCAATCCTCTTTTGGGATCAGTCCATGACCCTATTTATCAGGGCGCACGTCGTGATTTGGCTGATACAGGTATACCAGAACCAAAACCGGGTCTGGTCACCGAAGCGCATGGAGGTATTTTGTTCATCGATGAAATCGGTGAAATGGATCCGATGTTGCTGAATAAACTGCTGAAAGTGTTAGAAGATAAAAAAGTAAAATTTGAATCGGCATATTATGATGAAGAGGATCCTAATGTGCCGAAATATATCCGGAAACTTTTTGCTGAAGGGGCACCGGCAGACTTTGTCCTTATCGGTGCGACGACACGAGACCCGTCGGATATCAATCCGGCGATTCGGTCACGTTGTGCCGAAGTGTTTTTTGAACCGCTCGTACCTGCTGATATTCAGCAGATCGTTGTCAATGCTGCTGTTGAATTGGGAGCAGTGCTGGAACAAGGTGTAGCGGAGCTCATTAGTGAGTATACAGTGGAAGGGCGCAAAGCGGTCAATATTCTGGCTGATGCCTATGGCTTGTCGGTGTATCGCAAGGGTACGAAAGATAATGTATATGTTACGAAAGAACATATTCTGCGTATTGCCCAAATCAGCCGCTTGACGCCATATGCGGTCACTAAAGCATCGAATACGCCGGTCGTGGGCAAGGTGTTTGGCCTTGGCGTAGCCGGGTATCTGGGTTCGGCTATTGAAATCGAAGCCGTAGCTTTTCCGGCCCGTACGCCAGGAAAGGGCTACTATCGCTTCAATGATACAGCCGGTTCTATGGCTAAGGATTCTATGTTCAATGCCGCCGCTGCAGTGCGGCTGGTAACGGGTAAAGAACTGTCTGATTATGATGTGAATGTCAATTTTATTGGCGGTGGCAATATCGATGGCCCGTCAGCAGGATGTGCTATTACAACGGCCCTTATTTCGGCGATTACTCAGAAACCGGTTCGGCAGGATTTGGCCATGACCGGTGAGATTTCTGTGCAGGGTAAGGTGGAGCCTGTAGGCGGTGTCTTTGAAAAAGCCTATGGTGCTCGTCAGGCAGGGATGAAAGGCATGGTTATACCGGCGGAGAACAGTAAAGATATACCGGATAATCACTTACACCTTCATGTTTACAGTGTTTCGACGATTCAGGAAGCATTGCATATCATGTTGGTTCAATAGGAGAGTCATACATATATGGAACAACGTATTCCACCGCAAAATGTAGAAGCAGAACAAGCTGTCTTGGGAGCGATGATGCTTGATCACAATGCTGTCATCGTAGCTATGGAAAAATTGCAACCCCATGATTTTTATCGTGAAGTGCATCGCGTGATTTTTGAAGCGATGCAGCATTTGCACCATGACAATAAAGAAATAGATGTTATTACCTTGCCGGAAGAATTGCGGCGTATGAAAAAAGTCGATGATGCCGGTGGTATGGAATATATTTTGGGCCTGCCAAGTATGGTAGGAACGGCTGCCAATATTGAATACTATGCCAATATCGTTGCCGATAAGGCATTAGTCCGTAATATTATTACGACTTGTACAGATGTGACGACAGATGCCTATGATGGGGAAAAAGAACCGGAAGACCTTCTCGATGAAGCAGAACGAAAAATTTTGCATTTGTCAGAAGGTACAAATCGTGGTGATTTTGCGCCAGTAGGGGAAGTCGTTGAGGATACGCTCGATAAAATAACGAAGCTCTATGAAAATAAAGCTGGTCTCACCGGTCTTGCTACGGGGTTCCGTGATTTGGATAATCTCACTTCAGGCCTGCAGCCTTCAGATTTAATCCTGGTAGCTGCTCGTCCGAGTATGGGGAAGACCGCATTTACGTTGAATATTGCTCAAAACGTCGGTGTACGTCAGCATAAGAATGTTGCTTTCTTTTCCTTGGAAATGTCAAAGGAGCAGCTCGTACAGCGTCTGTTATGCCAAATTTCTCATATTGATTCGCAGAAATTGCGGACAGGGCAGCTGAATAGTGATGAGGAATGGACCAAGCTTACCGATGCTTGTGACAAGCTGTATTCAGCACCTATTTATATCGATGATACGCCAGGTATCTCCGTCGCTGAAATGCGTTCAAAAGCACGCCGTCTCAAATCTGAACGGGGACTTGATCTCATTGTCGTCGACTATTTGCAACTCATGACGGGACGTAATTCAGAAAGTCGTCAACAGGAAATATCAGAGATATCCCGTTCTCTCAAAGCGTTGGCAAGGGAACTCAAAGTGCCGCTCATTGCACTGTCACAGCTCAGTCGTAGCGTAGAAAGCCGGCAAGATAAACGGCCGATGCTCAGTGACCTTCGAGAATCTGGCGCATTGGAACAGGATGCGGATATAGTATCGTTCCTATATCGTGAAGACTACTATGATAAAGAAACGGAAAATCAGCATATAACGGAAGTCATCTTGGCAAAACACCGTAATGGTCCGGTCGGTTCAGTTAAATTATACTTCAAAGGTGAGTTCACCTTATTTCTTAATCTTGATACAACACATGAAAATGGTAAATAAGAAGCATCCGCGTGAAGTGTATCCCGAAAATGTCCAACTTTTGGGGCACACTTCACAGTGCGGATGCTTTTTATTTTTCTTGAAAAATATACGCAAAATATTTTTCTTGGAATTGTCGGTATTCTCGTTTTATCAAAGGAATCTGTTTGCCCGTTACCATTTCAATCTGTTCCGGTTTAATCGTGCGGATAGCAGCTAGATTAATAATGTATCCTTTAAAGGGAGAGGCAAATTGTCCCTTTGATATGCTATCGAACATGGTCAACAGCTTTGATAAACTTTGACGTACTGTTGCTTCTTTACCATTTTGTAAGTACAGGGTTTGCGTATGAGAGGTGCTTTCTATATAAATCACGTCTTCCAAATCGATGACTTGTATACCGCCGCCAACGATTCGCAGCATTATCTTGTGATTGTGAAACTGCCGCATATGTAACATGGCTCGATCCATGGCTTCATTGAATTGATTTTGCGTAAAGGGTTTAACAAGATAATGAGTTGCTTTCAAGGAGAAGGCTTCTACGGCAAATTCTGTACTCGTTGTTAAAAAAATAATTTCAGTTTTATCGCCATTTTTTCTAAGAGCTTTTGCTACGTCAGTTCCCAAAATACCAGGCATACAGATATCTAATAGGAGGATATCTGTGTTGCCTTCTTTGGGCCATTCGTCTAAAAAGATGAAACCATTTTGATAGAAGCGATACTCCACACATTCATCTTGTTTAGAAAAGTATGTTTCTGTTGCCTTGCGGATTAAATTCAACTGCATTTCTTCGTCGTCACAAATAGCAACTCGTATCATTTTTTTCCTCCTCTCTTGTGTTGGAATTTGATATAATCTTATTTTACTAAAATATAGAGACAAATAGATAAAATCATCCTAAAACATGCATTAGAATTCATAAGAG
>JAKVKI010000040.1 GCA_022486585.1 Megasphaera sp. | reverse complement strand
ATTGCCCGTCGTTTGCATTAAGTTATCAAACGCAGCCGTTGTTGGCGTAAGCACAGTAAGTGAACCAGCATTAATAACTCCAGTTTTACTGACAGCCATACCATTACTGCTCAAGAAGAAAAGATTACCGCCAATCGTATTGTTTTTCACAGCATTGACAGTCCCACTAATGTCGATCCTTTTATTAACAAGATTGACCAAATTAGTCGCAGTTGTTTCATGTCCTTGTTGATTAAAATACAAATTCGCAATATCATTTGCTTTTAAAGAAAATTGATCAAATTTATTAACCCCGGTTACATTGCCATCTAACATTTTCTGTACATAAATATTGGTAACCGGCGAAGAACCATTGATAGGTTTTTGATCTGAGCCAGTAATCTGTGTCACATCTGCAGCCAATGCCGCTACCGGATTGAACATAAATCCCAGTGCCGTTACGGACGAAATGACCTTACGGCGCAACATCGTCGTATTCTGTTGTTTAGTCCGTTCTTTTGTATAGCTCCGTTCATTTTTACGGGTAAATTGTCGTAAGTAACTCATGATGTACCTCCGTTTTTAGAATTGACTGTTAAAGGAGAAGTGCACCCTCGCCCTGCTTTGTTCTGCATTATTGATCGTGCGTATGAGAGGGAAGCCCATACCTATATTGATGTAGGCATGATCTTGGATATTCGTTTTAATGCCAAACCCCGTACCTATCAGGGACCGGTCGCCAAAAGCACTATCACCCCAGACGCGGCCGCCATCAAGGAAGATATAGGCACTGGTCCGTTTGGACTTTGTCAAGGGGACACTGTATTCCACACTGGCCGATACACCGCCATCACCGCCGAGCAAGCTTTCCGTATAGCCCCGGACGCTATACATACCGCCAATATAGAACATTTCCGCACTGGGCAGGTACTGGGTACTGCTGAGTTGTCCTTCCATACGGATAGTCCACATCTGCCCTGATGGGAAGGACTTCTGATACAACGTATTCAGTGTGTATTTCCCATAATGACGGGTTCGATCATAAATATTGGTATAGCTGCCGAATCGATATCCGTGTTTCTGATAGAATACAGCCGTCTTACCGTAATTCGTTTGATCATAAAATACGCCAAACGACCGAATCTTGTCATTAATCCAGTGGATATGTGCAAAATCCGTCTGCGAATGCTGATAATCGTACGTTAATCCCAGTTCAGAACGAAGGGTCTCTGTCGTCACTAAGGGATGGGTCAGATTGAAATTGTACGAATAGGAGTGGCCCTTCACGTTCAGCGGCTCTAAAGGACCATCGATAATATGGACGCTATTGGCACTATAGCCAAAGCCGAATTTAGTCCCGCTGTTGTCAATAGGAATTGTATACGCTGCCGAACCTGCTTTAGTTCCTTTGGAAAACACCGTACTCAGGAACAAACTGTCCCGATTCCCTGTAAGACTCCGATCTTGCCACCAAAAACCGCCACGGTAAAGACCGCTAGTATCATTACCAGCATTATCAGAAAAGATACCGAATACATCACGTTGCGGTTCATACGCCGTAATGACGTAGTCTGTTGTACCATAAGCTTCGCCGGCCTTCATGGAAATGCGGAGTTGCGCATCGTTCGTAGCATTGAACCGCAATAAGTCTTTATTGAGCTGGGAAATATTCGCTATTTTCCCTTCTTTCAGGCTGACCCGATCACGGATATAGCTGCTTCGCGTCGTTTTATTACCTTCTACCGCCACATTTTCTGTTTTCCCTTCGACAAGATCGATATGGACGATGCCATCCTTAATCGTCTGCGGTCTTAAGAATGCCTTACAAGTAACATATCCTTTTTTACTATACAATTCATTGATTTTTCCAACAAGCGTATATAGATCCGTAAGAGAAATCTCCTTGCCTATGTACGGAGCAGCCAGGTCCTGAATTTCATCAGTCTTCAAGACTTCTGACTGTGTCGTTTCTACACCTTTCAGGACGAAGCGCACGGCATTGCTTTCATTCTCCGTTGCCGTCGTGCCTTCTCCCTCGACTTTGCTCGTTTCCCGCCCTTCGGCAATACGTTGCTGAGCCTGTTGTTGTTCAAAATACTGGCGCGTCCGGCTCATCTCAACCCCTGAATCATTATAGCCATCAAAACGGCCACTCTGCATCTGCGTTTCTGCTGGTGCAGCATATATCGTTCCTGAAGCAATGAGGCTGGTCATTACCGCCATAGCTAACATTGTTGCTGGTCTGCGTACATTCATTGTACGGTCACCTTCCTTTCTACACTACAAACATTTACACTCTTATTTTATAACGTCTATCTACTTTCATATGATAAAAGACGTAAGAGGAACATCGTTTGTCTTAAAATGACAAAATCAAATATTTTTTCTTTTTGTATACAATATATACGGTTGCCCTGGTAGACACACATGGTATACTTATACTATAGATAAGGAGTTGATACAGATGAATGAAACACTAAAAACATTATTGACACGACGCAGTATCCGCAAATACAAGAAACAACAAATTACTGATACGGAATTGAAACAAATCCTGGAAGCTGGCACTTATGCTGCTTCAGCGCGAGGCTTACAGCCCTGCACCATCGTAGTCGTACAAGACAAGGAAACCATTGCCCAGCTGACAGCAATGAATGCTGCCATCATGGGCGTCACCAGCGATACCATGTATGGCGCACCGACGATTCTCATCGTCCTGGCTGATATGGAAAAATCCCGCAATGCTTGGTCTGATGGCTGCCTGATCCTGGGAAATCTCATGACCGCCGCTGCCTCCCTGGGTGTAGGCTCCTGCTGGATCAACCGGGCCAAAGAAGAATTTGAATCGCCCGAAGGAAAGACCTTACTCCGTAAATGGAAACTGCCAGAACACCTGGTTGGCGTAGGCCATTGCATCTTAGGCTATGCCGACGGCGAGGTCCCCGAAGCCGCTCCACGTAAAGAAGGGTTCATTACTTACATAAAATAATGACCGCCATCATAAAAAAACGGTTACTTCTTGCAAAACAACGTGAACTGACCCCCATACGTTAGACCTAGAAAATCTAACGTATGGGGGTCAGTTCAACATTTGCAAAAAATAACCGTTTTTTAATTAATACGCAACATTACATCATTTCGTAAATATCCCTTGCTAAGTAGGACAGATCATACAACGCATGCGGTTCATTAGTGATACCATCCGCCATGATACAACAAATATAGGGATTACCGGGCTTGCGGACGATACCGCAATCATGATAGACACCCTCGAGTTCGCCCGTTTTATGTTCAACCCGTATATTATTGGGAATCTGCGCTGGTAAAATACAATTGTCTTCTTGTTGGGATAATATAAGCAGCATCGCTTCATCACGCCGTTCATCAAGACACTGCCCTGATGCCAGCATTCCGAACAGCCTGCCCATTTCCGATACGCTTGTCGTATTTTCCCGTCCCTGACTGGCTGCGGCAAAATCCATCATCTTACGGCGCAGCACCGTATGTTCCAAGCTAAGCATCTGTGCCGTCTCGTTGATTGCTTCTGCACCGAGAATATCCATGAGCATATTCGCACAGGTATTATCACTTTCTACGATCATATGGAACACCAACTCATACACAGACGCAACTTTTCCTGCTGATGCCTCATAAAAGGAGCCGCCTTCAACGGCATCGCGAACAGGATACGTATCGGCAAAATGAAGGTGTCCCCGCCATTCCTGAAGAAATGCCGTGATCATAATGGGAAGTTTAATAAGGCTGGCTGCCTGCATGAGACGATCATTATATATAAACGGGGCATTACTAGTCAGCGCCCGAACATATACTGATACGTCAACATTCTCCGTCATACGCTGATCGATTCTCTGTTTCATCCATTGTTTCGTAATTTCCATCAATAAGACCTCCTTATACGTATGAATTCACTTGGCGTTATGCATGTCCACTAGCGACTTGCCGGATTTCCTTATACAGGATGACCAGCATGAGCATGACTACAGACAGAATCGCTGTGACACCGCCAGGAGCTGCATCGATCCAATACGAAATAATCAATCCTGCTACAATATCAATAAAACTGAATAACACAGAAAACTCCATCGTCGTGCGGAACCCTTTTTGGAGTTGCAGCGCCGTTGCCACAGGCAGTGCAATGAGCGAACTGATGACTAGAATCCCAACAATACGAATGGATACGGAAATCGTAGCTGCCACGAGGACGGCAAAAATATAGTTAATAAGCTTACTCTGTACGCCAGCGATCTTTGCCCCGTCTTCATCAAACGTCAGCATGACTAACTGCGGGTAGAGCCATACAATAGTACCAATAGACACGACACTGAGAAGCACGACGGACACGACATCACTGTGGGACACCGTAAGAATGCTGCCAAAAAGAAATGATTCTACATTCGTATGAACCAAGCCGGCACTGATAATCGTAATGGCAATGCCGACAGACAACGATAGCACAATGACCAGGATCAACTCAGCATACCGCCGGAATTTATTTCGTAATACTTCAATGAGTACCCCGAAAAACGACGTCAGGCAAAAAGCACTGAGGATCGGATTCACATCCAGCAACAGCCCTACAGCCACACCTGCCAGCGACGCATGGGACAGGGCATCGCCAATCATGGAATAGCGCCGCAGCACGAGAAACATGCCAATAAGAGGGCACACCAGGGAAATAAGCAAGGCCACTATAAAAGCATTTTGCATAAAAGTATACTCAAACATATGACTCACTCCCTGTATTTTCTGACACATATTCATGAATATATTCTTCTGGCGAGCACAGATGACCACTACCTTTGGCTACATGGTACATATACGTCGAGTTGCGCATAGCTGCCCGCAGATTATGTTCTACTGTCACAACAGTAATACCATGTTCCTCATTCAAGACCTTGAGGAAGGGATACAACTCAGCCTGACTCTTCACATCAATTCCTGTCGACGGTTCATCGAGGATAATCAGATCCGGATGTGCCATCAACGCTCTGGCAATAAATACCTTTTGACATTGGCCGCCAGAAAGGTTGCCTATGAGGTCCTCTGCATGGTCCTCCATCCCTACAAACTGGAGATACTTTTTAATTTGCTTTTTGTCTTTAATACGAATGACACGGCGGTAACAATCCATGACTTCCCAAACCGTAATAGGAAACTGACTATTCAAGGTCTCAAAACGCTGTGGCACATAGGATACGCGTTTGAAATCATTGACTAATTTTCCCTTTGACGGCTTAAACAAGCCCAGCAGTAACTTCACGAACGTACTTTTACCAGAACCGTTCTCACCGACAATAGAAATATAATCGCCATCATGAATGACCAGGTTTAAATCCCGCAACAAGTACGGACTTCCTGCCTCATAGGCATAATACACATGTTGGAGTTCAATCATAATAGCTGCTCCTTTATTGACAAGCAATACGACTTATTATATTGTTACTAGTATATGATATACTTCCACAGAAAGGTTTTTACTATGAAACATATATTGTCTATTATAACCGTTTGTCTCCTTCTTGTCATTTCCGGCTGCAGTTCTACGACCGAGACAATAGAAACGATACAGGAAGACAAGCTTCCTGTCGTCGTATCGTTCCATGCCATGGGTGAGCTAGCCCGCGCCATTGGCGGCGATAAAGTCGACGTGCGCACTATCATCCCTGACGGGGAAGAACCCCATGATTTCCAGCCAAAGGCAACGGACCTAGCCGCACTGGGAACAGCAAAGATTTTCATCATGAACGGTCTTGGTCTGGAACAGTCCTGGTCTGACAAAGCACTGCAAAGCGCGGCCAACAAAGATATCCGTATCGTCACAGCATCAGACGGCACAGACCCGATTCATGTCCCGATGAAACATATCCTCCATCACGACACGACAGCAGAACCGACAGACCCCCATGTATGGTTGAGCCTGACAAACGCTCAAATCGAAGGCCGCAACATCTGCAACGCCTACTGTGAAGCCGACCCGGACAATGCCGCGTATTATGAACAACGCTATGCCGATTTCGCCGCTAAAACCGCTGCCTTGGCAGCAGCGTACAAAGACCGTTTTGCCGCTTCGCCGCAAAAAACCTTCGTCACCGGCCACGCCGCCTTTGCCTATATGGCCCGAGACTTCGGTCTGACCCAGAAAAGCCTGACCAACGTCTTCGCCTCTGGCGAACCTAGCGCCCGCAATTTGACAGAACTTGCCGACTTCTGCAACGCCAACCATATTCGCGTCATCTTCTTGGAAAATATGGAAAGTCCTAAAATCGCCGAAACACTCGCCAGTGAAACCGGTGCCTCCCTGGAAGGACTGGACACCATGGAAAGCGCTGACGGTGACAAGACGTACCTCGACGTAATGGCTGACAATTTAGAAAAAATAGCCACCAGTCTTTAATATTGAACTCCCCCCATAAGTTAGGCCTGGAAGATCTAACTTATGGGGGGAGGACAAGGTAACAGACAACCTATCTACTTCCCCTCCATCATCCGGAAAGCAGAATGAGCAGCTTAAACAACTCCGAGGAACATTCCGACTAAAAGAATATCTTTGCCGAATTCAAGTATAATGAGAGTGATGCAAAAGGAAATATCACGACACGCAAAGCCTATCTCGATCTGTTCCTGGATTTATTCAATCGTGAAATTATCAGCTTCATTTTTACAAAACGCCCCTCATCCCAAGGGATTCAGGCGTTTTTTTGTCATACAAGTGTCAAACTCGGAGATTAATTATCCCTAATTTTTCCAGGGCCTCTTTTTCTTCATCTCCTAGGTTTTCATAGCTTAATTGACACTACCTGATGATTCCATGGTATAATTTTTATAAGATTCAATGTGATTAACTACAATGAAAAGGAAGTGCCTTATGAAAAAGATTATTTTAACCATTATCGCGCTAGCTTTAAGCATCAGTTGCAGTTTTGCCCATTGGTTACCTGAATCTGAAACATTTGTTGGTGGTGTTGGCTATGGATGCACGTTGGAATATGTAAAAAGCATCTATGGTGAACCTTCAAACAAAAGATGGTTCAACACAGATGGTGTTCGTGGAGTAACCTATAGTTATGGCCCTCTTTTCAGTGTTACTGGAAGAACCTGGGATAAAGATCAAAAACCTGAAGGAGAGCTTACTGTTACTGGGTATACATTGAAAGCAAATAATCTTGCTACTCCATCTGGACTAACAGTAGGTATTCCATATGAAACGGTAGCTAATATGTATGGCAGTGTTCCTAAATGGACTTCTCATGATGGTAGAACTGGTTATATATATGAATTCAATCATCTGCGGGAAATGATTTTTTATGTAAATAGTAATGGCATTATTAATGAAATCGTTTTTGGAACTGATTGGTAAATAGAGATTATAAATAATAATGTTAGAAAGTCGGCATCAGCGTAGTAAATTAAAGCGGCAGCAAAATGAAGTGGACGTACTTCATTCTGCTATCGCTTTTTATTTTTTAGTATATATTAGTATTAATCTTGTGGCACAAACCATAGTCCATTATTATGGTTCGTAATATATTCTTTGAATTCATCGGAATGATAGGCTGCAACAATATCCTTTGCCCATTGTGTATCTTTATTTTTATCTTCTACTACGAGTTGCAGGAGTAAGTGTGGCAGGATATCTTCTTTCATCAGCGCTGTCGACGGGTCGATTTTAGCATTATATACGACGGAGCCTGTAATAACGATATAAGCAAAATCGCCACGAACTGCAGGGATATTCAATGACTTCATTTCCGTAAATTTTAGGTGATGCGGATTTTCTACGATATCCTGCGCTGTTACATCAGATAGTTCTTTATCAGGATTCAAGGTAATGAGGCCGGCTTTTTGCAATAAGGCGTACGCCCGAGCTGTATTAGCCGCATCATTCGGAACTGCGATTGAATCTCCATCTGCTACTTGCTTCAAATCATGTTTAGATCCGGCATAAATACCTGCCGGTACCGTTGGAATCGGTGTCAGCGCTGCTAAATGTCCATTCTGTTTTTTATTGAAATTTTCCATGTAAGCAGTATGTTGTTCTACGTTGAAATCTACTTCCCCTTCGTTGAGCGCTACATCGGCCTGTAATAGATCCGACATATCTTTCCCCGTAACGGTATACCCTTTCTTTTCCAAGATTGGTTTGATTCCTTGTTCAAACAGTTCACTGTACGGCCCTTGGGACTTGCTATATGTCAGTTCTTTTTTTGCCTGACTATTATCACCACCGTTGCCACATCCAGTCAAAATGGACGCCCCTGCTATAACCGCTACTACTAACAACCCTATCGTTTTCCATGCACGTATCTTCATGATACATCCCCCTTTTTATTTACTACTACACACCAGGCTGCATATTTTACAGCGTATGGTCAATGATTCCGCATCTTAAAAGCAAAATGGTTCCCTATCGTTTGAATGATTTGAACAAATATGACAAGCACAATGACGGTAAAGAACATAAGCGGCGTATTCAGTCGTTCATATCCATAGGTCAGGGCCAGATCGCCAACGCCGCCGGCACCAATGGCACCTGCCATGGCCGTTGCGCCAATAAGGCCTATCGTCCCGGTCGTAATGGATAAGATCAGTGACCCTTTAGCTTCTGGCAGCAAGAAATACCAGACAATCTCAAAATAAGAGGCACCCATAGACTGCGCCGCTTCGATGATACCTTTGCTCACATCTAAAATCGAATTTTCAAACAGTCTTGTCAAATATGGCGCAATAAAAATAACTAAAGGAACGAGTGCCGCCGTCGTACCTACACGCGTGCCGACAATCATTTTGGTCAATGGCAAAATAAATACCATAAGGATGATGAAGGGTATACTGCGGACAATGTTGATGACCGTGTTTAATACCGTAAATATATATCTGTTTTTCAAAATACCATCTGAATTGGTCAGCACTAAGGTGACAGCCATGATGATCGCCAATACCGTCCCCAGGATCAACGAGATAAAGACCATGTATACAGTCTGTTCTGCTGCCAAAACAATTTGTGAATAAGGTACGCCTAGATCTATCATGATAGATGGACCTCCTGCCATTGTAAATTCAACGAATCTATATATTGTAAAACCTGCCTGATATTTTCTTCGTTGCCAGTTATCTGAATGATAAAAATCCCTAAGACCGTATGCTGCAATTCACAGACCGTTGCAAAAAGGACTCCTGTTTCTACCTCATAGTTTGTATTGATATGATACAACACGTTTTCTGTCGCATTTTTACCGAGAAAACGCATTTTTACTAATTTATAATTCCGTGTTTCATTTTTTAATTCGTTACTGACACTGTTCGGAATCGTATCGGGAATGACCGTCTGCACAAACCGCCTGGTCATCGGTTGTTGCGGATTACTGAATACCTCCAATACGGATCCTGTTTCTACAACACGGCCATGTTCCATAACGGCTACTCGATTACACAGCCGTTGAATAACTTGAATTTCATGTGTAACAATAAGAATCGTTATATTCAGCTCTTTGTTAATGCGTTCCAATAGTTGTAAAATTTGTTCTGTTGTCTCCGGGTCCAGTGCACTCGTCGCTTCATCACAAAGAAGGATAGATGGGTTCGTCGCCAACGCCCGGGCAATACCGACACGCTGTTTCTGTCCGCCTGATAACTGTGGCGGATAGGCTGCCGCCTTGTCTGCTAAGTTCACGAATTCCAATAATTTTGTTACGGTCGTATGCATCGCTGTTTGTTCTGTATGGTTCAGCCGCAAAGGAATAGCTACATTATCATACACTGTCCGAGAATCCAACAGATTGAATTGTTGAAAAACCATACCTATTTTCTTACGTACCTTACGAAGTTCATTGTGAGACAATGCATCGATGTTTTTCCCATCTATTTCCACTTTTCCTTCTGTCGGTACTTCCAGGGCATTGACCATCCGCAGCAATGTCGATTTACCGGCACCGCTAAAACCAATGACACCAAATATATCGCCATCCTGAATGGTCAGGGATACGTGCTGCAATGCTTGGACCGTCTCATTTTTGACTTGAAAGGTTTTACTGATATCAGAAAATTTAATCATGTTCTGTACTCCCCTTTAGTTTGGCTGCAGCTTGTACTGCCAGATCAGCCATATACAATGCTGCCGGATAGAGTGCCGCCGGATCGACCTTAAATTTGGCATTATGATTAGGATAGGAAAGGCCTGTGCCAACAAAGGTGAAATAGCTCTTCACTTTTTCTGTATAGAAAGCAAAATCTTCACCACCTAAGGAGGGGGCCATCGGCGCCAATACAAAATCATGTTTTTGGGCTACTTCATTAGCAAATTTTCCCCACACGGCATCATTGCACAATGCTGGCGGCCCCGCTATCCATCGGACAGTCGTTTGAACACCGTACGCTTCCCCAATATGCAGCGCAATGCTGTCTACCCGTTTGCGGATTAGTTTCCGTTCTTCTGCTGTCATGGCTCTTGTCGTTCCTTCAAGGAAGACCTTGTCAGGAATCACATTCCAGTTATGCCCTCCTTCTATATGGGTCACGCTGACCAAGTTGGCTGCAAATGGATCCATATTACGGCTCACAATAGTCTGTACGGCACCGACGAACGCTGCTGCCGCTACGATCTGATCAGTGCCTTTGTTCGGATGAGCCCCGTGTGTCCCTGTTCCGGTGAAATCAATTTGAAAAGCATCTACAGCTGCCATGGCCGGACCATAAATATAGCCTATGTTACCGACTTCTAGCAACGGCGTACAATGCATACCAAAAATAACATCAAGGTCATCAATGATTCCCGTACGGACTACTTGAACAGCTCCACTGGGTCCTTCTTCACCAGGCTGAAAAATAATGCGAATCGTTCCTGTTATATGATTTTCTTGTTCTTTCAATATATACGCCGCCCCCAAAATCGCGGCAGTGTGAAAATCATGACCACAAGCATGCATACGGCCTGGATATACCGACTGATACGGCAATCCTGTCTCTTCTGTTACGGGCAAGGCATCAATATCGCAGCGAAGAGCTACGATGGGATGGTCTCCTGTACCGATTTCAGCAACAAGTCCCGTTTGTAAGGGCAACGCCAGGATCCGGATCCCCGCTTCCTGCAAATCCTTACGTATGCGTGCTGTCGTATCAACTTCTTTGAACGATACTTCCGGATGCTGATGAAACCAATAAAACTCGTTCGTAATTTTATCTTGTATAGTATTGTGTATCATGATCTTTGCCCCTTTCTTCATTCCTGGCACAAGCAGGTTTACAATGTATACCTTTTTAGTGATTATTTAAATTAGAAGGATACGCCAAATGCTGTTTTATGCGCTAAAAAGCCACCCTCCCTATATCAGAGACGGTGGCCCGTGGTTCCACTCTGTTTACAGTATTCTGCTACTGTCACTTAAAACCTATAACGGCGGCTATCCGTAACTACCTACTATACTTCAGCAGTCATGCTCACAAAAGCATTCCATCACCAGGTCGTTTCCTTACGAGCTTTCAGCCTTAGGCCCGTATTCTCTGTCGGTCTTCCCCGGATGTACTTGGTTTGGTCATTGCATTTTTAATCTGTACCCATATGGTACCTTTTCAAACACCACTTGTCAAGTGCAGATTTCCATTTTCTGTATTTTACTATCGTTTCATTCTATTTTCCACGCTTGTCCCATAAATTTGTTATAATAGTATTGTTGAATCATACCTAACATCAGGTGGTGTCTCCATGTCTACGGAAAAACGTATTTTTTATGCTATATGCCTGGTTAGTTTCATCGGGCCATTTTTATCGACGTCACTGAATATTGCAATCCCTATTATGTCGACAGAGTTCGGTATTGCACCGGACCGTATGAGTTGGGTCGTTACGTCATTTTTGATTGCATCGGCTGCGATATTACTGCCGATGGGGAAGGTCTCTGATATTTATGGGCGGAAACGGACTTTTTCTCTATCGCTCATGGTCTTCGGCGTCAGCACGTTCGCAACGGCATTTGTACCGACACTGACATTACTCATCCTATGCCGCATCATTCAGGGGATCGCGTTGTGCGGTGTCTATGTATCGTACATGCCGCTGCTGTTGGCAACGACTGACGAATCCCGGCAAGGACATGTATTAGGTCAGGCCGTGTCCCTGACGTATTTGGGATTATCGCTTGGTCCGGTACTCGGCGGGATCCTGACACAGTTTGCCGGCTGGCGCTTCATTTTCATTTTGGCTACCTTCATCATTGCTGCCTCGTATGGTCTCATCCATCCGATCAAACAGGAATGGTATGCCAGCGGCGCTCCATTTGTCAACAGAGTCAGCACGGTCTTATCCATGACAGCTATTATCGTGTTTTTATATGGCCTGTCCTCTTACAGTGAAAACAGTAGTCTTATTTGGATTGGTCTGCTGCTCATCGCCGTATTCCTGTTACACGAAAGTAAATCATACCACCCTATTTTACCGTTGTACATTTTCCGTAATGTAACGTTTTCCATGTCAAATTTGGCTTCCTTCATTCAATATAGTGCGACGTATGCCATATCCTTTTTATTATCCTTGTATTTGCAAGTCATTTTAGGCCTGTCGCCGGCCTTGTCAGGCCTTGTGTTACTGGCCCAGCCTATTATTATGTCTATCTTATCTCCCCGGGCCGGCACGCTGGCTGACCGATATGGGCCACGCTATATCGCCTCTATCGGATTGGTTTTCACGACTATTGGATTAGGCTGCTTCGCTGTATTTCCCACGGTCTCCATGAATGCTGCTATTGCCTTCCTGCTCCTCATCGGCCTTGGCGCAGCTTTGTTCGGTGCGCCTAATAACAGTGCTATCATGGGTTCAGTCAAACCGGCTTATCATGGTATCGCCTCCAGTATGCTGGCCTTGATGCGCAATTTAGGGCAGGCTGTATCAATGGCTGTCGTTACGCTCATTTTGACGCGGGAAACCGCTATGGTTCCCGTCTATACAGAAGCTGTGCAAGCAGCCCTGCATGTATCTTTTATCATCTTGACCATCTTATGTTTCCTGGCTATTTTTGCCTCTCTGGCAAGAGGTCGCAAAAAATTGTCTTGACGTCAACACCGATGCGCTGGCGCATCATTGCGTTGCTCCAGCCAACGTGTTAGAATAATAGCATCTTATAAGGGGGTATCATTGTGAAAACGTATGCACCGATCACACCAGAAATCATTACTAAATTAAAAGCCATTACCGGTTCGTCGTATGTGAAAACCGATAAAGATATTTTATTGCAATACCAAACAGACTACGAAACAAATCCGGCTATGTTCCATGTTCCGGAAGCCGCTGTCCTTCCGGCCAATGCAGAAGAAATTTCCAAAATCGTAAAACTCGCCAATGCCTATGATTTTCCCATTACGGTCCGCAGCGGCGGTACGAGCCTGGCTGACGGTGCTATCCCCGTGTGTGGTGGATTGGTTCTGTGCATGGATCGCCTCAATACGATTCTCGAGCTGAATGAAGAAGGCATGTACATGACCGTAGAAGCAGGCGTACGTACAATCGACCTGCAAAGAGAAGCCCGCAAAGCGGGCCTGCTCTATGCCGGTGACCCCTCCAGTGCCGAAAGCTGTCTCATTGGCGGCAATCTGGCAACCAATGCTGGTGGCTTGAAAGCAGTCCGTTATGGTGTAACACGTCACCAGGTCTATTCGCTTGAAATGGTCACACCGACTGGCGATATCGTCGAATGCGGCGGTACCTTGAAAAAATGTTCTACCGGCTATAGTCTGGAACAGCTCGTCATCGGCAGTGAAGGTACACTGGGCATCATTACAAAAGTCACTGTGAAATTAGTTCCCTTGCCGCCGTACCGTTTCGATGTATTGGCCGTCTATACAGACCCCAAAAAGGCCCTCTACATGGTACCGAAACTCCTCAAAGCCGGCATCAATCCGACTAGTGTCGAATATATGGATAACTCCTATGTCCGTGATACTGCTGATTATTGCCATTATACAGATATGCCGCATTATGAAGACGGTATTTATGTCATCATTACCGTCGAAACCTTCCGGGAAGATGAATTGGATTCAAAAATGGATGCAGTCTGCACTATCTGTGAAGAGTCCGGTGCTGTCAATGTGCTCGACGCTGACAGCCGTATATGGAACATGCGCCGTAATGTCCAAACCTCTTGCGAAATGGTGAGCAAGGTCTTCCTGACAGATGACATTGTCGTCCCTGTCCACAAAATCGCTTCTACTATTGAAAAAATCATGGATATAGGTGAAGCCTATCCATTCCAGGTAAAGATCAATGCCCATATCGGTGATGGTAATTTACATATCGTCCTCTGCAAGATGGATATGGATGACGAAACCTGGAATAGGAATGTCGAGGAATTCCACCAGCAAGTATATACCTATGCGTACCATGTCGGCGGCCGCTTAGCAGGTGAACATGGCATCGGCGCCAAAAAGCTGCAATATATGGAAGAATTCACGCCTAAAGGCGAATTGAACGTCATGAAAACCATCAAACGGGCAATGGATCCGAAACTGATTCTTAACCCGGGAAAACTGATTGACGCATAATCTGCCGCTTCACGCAAAAATACATAAAATATTTTTGCTAATACAGAAAATACT
>JAKVKI010000039.1 GCA_022486585.1 Megasphaera sp. | reverse complement strand
CTATGCTATACTGTTTTTGGATGGATATAATTCGTGATACTAATCCTGGAGGCATAGCATGGCTGATATAGAAGAGAAGAAAAGCAGAAAAAAGCGAATGGTGTCATGGTGTAACAGACATCGTCGCTGGTTCAAGGAAGCAGTACTTGGCATAGTGATTTTTATGGCGCTTTTTTATGGAGCCTGCGTATACTTGAGTTATAAAGCAGCTGATATTTTCAATATCGTTGTTGCTGAACGGCAACTGTTCCCCGGCAGTGTTACTGTAGACCGGCTTAGTGCGACGCCGCTGGGTGAAGTGTCGTTTGAAGGATTACTGTGGAAGGATAAAGACGACAATTTATTGGTCAGTATTCCGGCAGGTTCGTTTCGTGTCCGGCTTTGGGATGTAGTCATGCAACGTATTGGGACGACGACCGTGACGGATCTTACAATCGAACAAGGAAGCTATGTCCATTTGATTTTTGATGATGACATGGCTCTTCAAAATATTAAGGATTCTAATGAAAAGAAAGATAAGAAGAAAGAAAAAGGAAAAAAGAATGGACTCGTTCAGATTACCGGTCTTAAAGGAAATAAGAAATTTATTTGCAAGGTAACAATTCGTGATGGACAAATTGAAGCAGAATCACCAGGACGTCATTTCATTATCAATCATGTTAATTTAAAATCAGATATTAATACAGGCAGTATATCTAAAATGGATTTGGAGGCAGACCATTTTGAAGGAACTATAGAAGCCGAAGAATTGCGTATTGGCGGCAGTATTGATTTCACAAAGGATATGCCCGTTTACAATATGTACTTGAGTATCAAAGACTGTAATCCTAAGTCACTTGATGTAGGTGTCGATATTGATGATAAAGCTACGGCATATGCCAAAATAACCGGTGCTGGTGCTCATCCGGTCATCGATGGGAATCTCTCTATGGAAAAACTTGATATTACGGCGCTTAACTTTACGGATCTGGCAGGGAATTTCCATTATCAAGATGGAAAATTGAATGCAGATCATGTGACCGCGAAGGTGTTCGGCGGAAGTGTTGAAGCCTCCGGTGATTTTGATCTCGATGAAAAGTCATATCATGCTGATTTATCAGGCAAGGATCTCAAAGGAAGCAGTGCTTCTCATGATGTCATGCTTCGATGTAAAGTGGATCTGGATCTTCATATGAGTCAGGACAGGACAAAAGGGACGCGGAATATTTATGGCAGTTTCTATTCTGGCCCGGGACGATATCATATTTTGCCGTTCAATAAAATTACAGGAAGTTTTGAACAAATAGGTAAGACCTTATACTTTAAGGATGTCGTCATTTCTTTGGCGATGGGAGATGTGACGACAGATGCGTTCAGTATTGTCGATGGAAAAGTGCACTTAGAACCTATCTATATTGATGATGGAAGTGAAAAAACGCGGGTATGGTAATAGCGTACTGTACAGCGTAGCATACAGAGGCCGTATGGTTCATTCGTGAAGGATACGGCTTTTTTTGTATTGTATTTTTCACTTGGTTATGTTATGATTTAATCAAACGATTTAATCAATTGATTAATAGAACACGAGGTATGTTTATGGAACAGGATAGTAAAGATAAATTACGGGATGCGGCGACAGTATTGTTCGCAGATCATGGTTATGGCGGAGTATCTATCCGTCAGATTGCAGATGCAGCAGGCATGAATAGTGCTCTTATTTCCTATTATTTTGGCAGCAAGCAGGGCCTCTATGAAGCCGTTGTAGAAAAACAAGTCAGAATTATTGATAAACTGCTATACCAGGATATGGATGCGTTGGATCCCCGTGAGGTCATCCGGCAGTATGCTGATGTAATGAAACAGGTACATAAGGCCAGTCCGGTGCTTTTAAAATTCATATGCCGGGAACTGGCAAATCCGTCAGAAGTAATGGGATTTGTTAGGCAACGTATTGCGCCGCCATTGTTTGCCATCATGTCAAAGACGTTGCAGCGGGGCATAGAGCAAGGTCTGTTTCGCCCGGATCTGGAAATCAGGCCGACAGTGATCCTTCTTGTCGGTATGATTAATTTCTATTATCTTAGCCACCAGTTACAGTTACAAGCTATTGGTCCGGAAAAAGAACGTGAAAATGAGGATACGTATATGAAACAGGCTGTGGAAATCTTTTTGCAGGGCATAGAGAGGCGGTAGATATTGTGAATAAAAGAAGTATGATGAAACGAATCCGTCCTATGGCTATTATTGCTGTTGTAGCAATTCTGGCTGTTGCGGCGTGGCAGGTATATGAGCGGCAGCAGGAACGTTCACACGTGCTGACGGGTACGATAGAAGCGACAAAGGCTGACATTACGCCTAAACAGAGCGGCTATATCATGAGTTTGGATGTTAAAGAAGGCGACAAGGTGCAGCAGGGACAAATTGCAGCAGTATTACAGCGTAAAGACCTACAGGCGGACCTCTTGCGCGATCAGGCCGCGTATGCCCGGGATAAAAGTAAATTAGCAGAACTGCAGAACGGTAACCGCATGCAAGATATACAGGCAGCAGCAGCTCGCACGGCATCGGCACAGGCGTCATATGATAAAGCGCAACGGGATTATACCCGCAGCGATGCTCTCTATAGCAGTGATGCAATTTCTAAGGCCAGCTATGATGAGTCTTTGGCAGCACGGGATTCAGCGCAAGCAAATCTGACAGCGGCGCAGCAGGAAGAAAGTTTGCTGCGAGAAGGTACACGCAGCGAAGAACTGGACCAAGCCCGGGAAGAATTGGGCCGGGATCAGGCCGTTATCGCTGCGGCACAATCAGCTATTGATGATTTGACAGTATACTGTCCTTTAAATGGGTATATTCTGACCAAAAATTTTGAACCAGGGGAATATGTCAGTGCCGGAGCTGCAATCGCAACGATTGCTGATCTATCTGATGTATGGGTTAAGGTATATGTATCTTCGGTCGAATTGGGAAGATTGAAATTGGGGCAGAAGGCTGTTATACGTATTGATGGCGTGCCGAACCGGGATTTCTCCGGTCATATCAAGGAAATTAGTGACCAAGCTGAGTATACGCCACGACAAAGCATTACCAAAGAAGAACGGTCTAACTTGGTATTTGCTGTTAAAGTTGCTATTGATTCTGATGAGGGCCTTATGAAGCCCGGAATGCCGGCGGATGTGATATGGAATGACTAATCAGACCATTGCTATTGAAACGAAGGGCTTGACGTGCCGGTTTGGTACGTTTACAGCAGTAGATCATTTGGATTTGCAAGTAGTACAAGGGACGATTTATGGTTTTATTGGTTCCAATGGTTCAGGAAAGTCGACGACGATCCGCATGTTATGCGGCCTCCTGAAGCCTTCTGAAGGACAAGCGCTGGTATTGGGCTATGATGCAGTGGCCGAAACAGAAGCGATTCGCCAGCATTTGGGATATATGTCGCAAAAATTCAGCTTATATTTGGATTTAACGGCAGGGGAAAATTTGAATTTCTATGGAGGCCTTTATGGATTGGGTGGCGTTGAACGGCAGGAACGGGTACGAGCTATTTTAGAACGCATGAATTTAATGGATAAGCAGCACGTATTAGCCGGTTCTCTTTCAGGAGGACAAAAACAACGCTTGGCATTAGGGTGTGCTGTGCTGCATCATCCGGAAGTGCTCATTTTGGATGAACCGACTTCCGCTGTCGACCCGACGTCACGGCGCCTTTTTTGGAATCTATTAGCTGATTTAGTCAAAAATGAAGGGACGACTATTTTAGTTACGACCCATTTTATGGATGAAGCAGAACACTGCGATGGCATTGGCTTTCTCAAGGATGGCCGCCTCATTGCCAACGGTTCGCCGCAGCATCTTAAAGGGAAGCTGCCAGCGCGGCTGTATCGGCTTCCGTATGATAATCTTCCTGAAGCGCGGCGTGCGTTGGCGGCAGCGGCAGTTCCTGTATTAGATGTATATGCTACAGGGCGGCGGATCCAAATGCTGGTCCGTCCGGATACAGTGCTGCCAGAACATATGCATGCTGCTGTAGCGGAACTGACCATGGAAGATGTATTCATTTATTATGATAAACATCAGGAGGTGGCAGAACATGACATTCATACGGCTCAAAGCAGTGCTCGTTAAAGAATTTATCCAGATGCGCCGTGATTCGACAACGTTGATCATCATGTTCATGCTGCCATTTATTCAGCTGCTTATTTTTGGGCTGGCTATTCATACAGACGTGAAGCATCAATCGACGATTGTCTTTGACCAATGTATGACTGAAGACAGCCGTGATTTATTGACTAGTTTTACAGCTAGTGAGTATTTCGACATCAATTATGTCGGAACAAGTTTCAATGATGTCAATGAAGCCATTGACATGGGGAAAGCAAAAATAGGCATCGTTATACCACCGGATCTGACGGAAAATTTAAAACATGGCCGATCGACACCAATCCAAGTCATCGTCGATGCTTCTGATAATATATCGTCGTCGTCAGCCCTGTCAGCAGCACAGGTCATTGGGCAGATGAAATCGACGGAAGTACTGTTGAAAAAAGCTGCCCGCCAGTCGGCAGACAGCTTGAATATGTATGATATGCGTATTCGTGCATGGTACAATCGTGATAGTATTACTGTGTATTATATTTTGCCGGGCATCATGGGAATCATTTTGACGATGACCATGGTCATGATCACGGCAATGGCGATTGTCCGTGAACGAGAGCGGGGCACGTTGGAACAATTACTGGTGACACCACTTAAGACGTGGGAACTTCTATTGGGGAAAATCATTCCCTATATGGTTATTGGCTATGTCCAGACGACCATATCTATTCTCGTCGGACTAGGCGTGTTTTCTGTACCGATGCGGGGAAGTATCCTCTTATTATATGCGTTGACAACACTCTTTATTGGGGCGTCGCTGACACTGGGAATCCTTATTTCCACCATAGCCAAGACACAGATGCAGGCTATGCAGATGTCCTTTGTCGTATTTTTGCCGAGTATACTTTTATCAGGATTTATGTTTCCCCGGGAAGCCATGCCGGTCTTGTTCCAGTGGATTAGCGCATTATTCCCGATGACCTATTACGTGGAAATCACAAGGGGCATATTTCTCAAAGGCGTGGGTTTTGCTGCCTTGTATACGCAGGCCATGGCCTTGGCAGTCCTCATTACGGCGACGTTCGGAATCGCCGTGAAAAAATTCGCACGGAATGTATTGTAAAGAAGACCGGCATAGGGAAAAGGTCTCTAGTTATCTATCCAATGGCTGAACTCTTTTGTATGGCGGATTTTATCGAAATGGGATTGTGTCCTGGCAGCGTCTTTAACATTTTTGTTATCTAAGGCGGCGGCTTTAGATAAGTAGGTTACGGCTTCCGTTGTTTTTCCCTGATCGCCGTAAATCGTTGCGATGCCATAATAGCTCCACGTATTGTCGGGCTCTTTGGCAATGACTTTTTGGAACCAGGCGATAGAGTCGTCGTATTGACCGTTGATTTTGTAAGCCAGTGCTAAATTGTAAAAAGATGGGACGTAGTCCGGCGCTAGTGTCAATGCTTGTTGGACACAGGCGATGCCGTCGGTTACGTCCTTTTTGTTGTTCGTACTGTTGCCGCGCATAGCCAGGGCGACACCTTTGCCAGATAAAGCTTTGTAGTTATGTGAGTCAGCAGCAATCGCCTTGTCAAAGAAGAGAATCGCTTTATCATAATCAAATTGTTCATACGCCTTTTCACCATCGGTATACAGTTGTTCTGATGCTGCTGTAATAGCCGGGGCTTGTTGCTGTTGTTGTGCTGGCGCAGCGGCAGGGGCAGCAGTGTCAGTGCCGCAGCCGGTGAGGAGCCATGCGGATACGAGGAATATGGTAAAGAATGAATATAGTTTCATAGGAGATCCTTTCTTGAAAGCGGGAAACGGATACTCAGAGAGGCGGGGCTACATAGTTTGCATGCGTTTATAAAGAGGCAGTTTTTCTAAATGACGTAATGTAAAAACTGCTGTAATGCCGATTAGGATACCTGTGCCTGTGCCGGCGACTGCTAAGATCGGCAGGTAGAGCATGATCTTCAGGTTTTCTACGACCATGCTGGCGACGAGGACCTGTCCCAGATTGTGGAAAATACCACCAGCAGCACTGACACCGATGAGACTGAATTTCCCTGTGTTTTTTAAGATAAGCATGCTGCCTAAGCTAAAGGCAGCGCCAGCAGCGCTGTATAGGAAAGCGTTAATACCGCCGGCAAAAGCCGTAGATAAAATGATGCGAATGAGCAGGATAAGGCACACGTCTTTTTTATGGGGCAGGGCATAGAGCGCAATGACCGTAATGAGATTGGCCAGCCCCAGCTTAGCGCCTGGTGCGATAAAGGGGACGGGAAGCATGCCTTCGACGATATAGAGTACGAGAGATTGAGCAATAAATAAGCCCAAGACGATGATACGAAAGGTTTTATTCATATAAATACCTCTAATGAGCAGGAATGATATCAGGATCTTCGTTGCGACCGGCGCGGATTTCGATCATCACTTTGTGAGGCAGACATACTGAAGTAGCACCGGGCTGACTGATAAAGCCTTCGCTGACGCAGATTTTATCAGGGCAGTCAGCGTCGACGATGCCGATGGAATGTTCGTTGACGACGACGGTATTGTATCCTGCCTCTGTCTGAATGGTGAATTGGTCTGTGCCGCTGTGTTCTGATAAGGGAATGGTCTTATAGAGTTTGCCATTTACAGTAATGACGGCATTCGTCGTTGATGTATTTCTATTTTGCCCTGTTGCGATAAACAATCCTTCCGGTATAAGGGATAGGACGAGAAGCGATACAATAAGGATGATATCAGCTTTTTTAATGAATTTCATAGGCAGGCCTTTTCTGTAAAAATAAATGACGACATAAGAGGGACTCTATTTGAACGGTAAATATCCTAATGACACTAGTAAGTAAAATGCCGGATACAGGAGACAAATATAAATAATGGTCGTAGTGATGAACGGAGCCATTGCCAGATTGACATTTAAATTGTAGAGTCTGGCTGTGACTAGAGAATTGATGGCACAAGGTGTAGCCATGCAAATAATCAGTGTTCCCAGAAGAATCGGATCGGAAGTGAACCAAATGGCGATACCGTAAGACACAACAGGCGGTATGATGAGCTTAATGGGAATAAGATTGAGCGTGCGACTGTAGAATAATTTCAATGTAGAAAAATCAATGAGAAAGCCGATTGGCAGTAAGGCACACCAGGCACTGATGTGTACTAAAGACTGGAAGACAGTGCCTAAGATCGGCGGTCGAGATACGCCAATAGTGGATAGGACCATGCCGCCAATGATACCAAAAATGGAGAATTGATTCCAATTAAGGAATACGCCTTTCCAGTTTTTCTTGAAAAATGTTAAAAATCCGACATTCTCACCATTGTGTTCATAATAATATCCCATAGGGAACAATACAAAGAGCATGACAAAATTTTGGAACACGCCAATGATTTGTACATACGCAAAGGATAATTCCCCATATAGTAAATAGCCGCATAAGCCGCCTAAGGTTCCTATATTAGAGGGAATGGTTGCTACGAGATAGCTGCCCTGGTCGAGTTTACTATGGAAACGTTTGTGTAAGCCCAAGGCCAGGACAATGCCCAAGGGCAGAAAAGCATTGAAAAAAGAGAAAAAGGGCAGCAACATGAGCTCGCCCCGTAATGGTAAAATCCAAAAACTAAGAAATGTCAGTATAGTAACGATGACAATAATATTGAAACGGATCAGTATGTTACATTGCTTGTTGCTGATCAGATTTTTTTGTCGTAGAACATACCCGACGATAAGAGGTAAAATAATATCGAAAAAAATCAATATGATACGCGATTCCGCTCCATCCATGGATATTCCTTCTTTCTAAGGCGCTAACGGCCTGTTCTAATCTTGATGGCGCGCAGTCCGGAACGCATCGGCCAACGAAAAGGTCAGTGGTTCTGCCGGTTTTGTAGCAGCGATGATAGGCTTCATCATATCGTGCAATGTATTCTTCTTTTGGGAAAACGTGTAGAGCTTCGAGGTATTGCGGGCATCCCATAATGCATCGTGCATTTGTCCGTCAAAGGTCTCACCGAGCGTACTTACGGCTTTGTCTAGGGAAATGACGTTGTCCAGTCCTAAGAGGTTGCAGTAAATTTGTTGGAAATTCTGCCAGTGCGTAAGCATCCAGTTGATGGCACTTTCTGTCATATCCAATTGTTTCAATCGCATTTCGCACGTTAGCTGATGCCAGTCATTTTCACTCCAGGCATACATTTCGTAATCATCGTCGTTTTCTTCGCGGCACCATGATAAAAAATGGTCAAAGGCTTGACGAAAATGGGGTGCGTCAGCCAGCATGTCCATCGTAATGCCTGTTAGTTCCTGACAGGTGGCATTCATTTTTGTCGTATATTGCGGCCGTACGTATTCTTTGTACGAGGCGATTTCTTTGCCTGCTTCATCTATTTTTACGGCACCGATTTCAATAATTTCACCTTTGCAGATGCGGCGAACTTCTTTTTGCTTTTTGCCGATAGGATTCATTTCAAAATCAACAAATACTGCTTTCATCTATATGTTTCCTTTCTATAGGTACATTCATAAGCCATACGACTCATTATACCACAAGGGAGAAGGGCCTAGCCAGTAAAAACGCCAGTTCTGGTATGTGATATGCAAACGAGGTTGTCCCATAAAGCGAAAATCACTTTATGGAACAACCTCGTAACAGTAATTACCGTGTATTTAGAACCAAATGGCTTCGTCTAAAGCCTTGATGGTACCTTGTTTTTCCAGATGTACTTCACGGCCTTCTTCGAGGTCCGTAAAGATGCACAGGCATGCATCAGACGGTGCATTGGCTTTGATGAATTCGTCATCAAATTCCATGAGCTTATCGCCTTTTTTGACTTCTTGGCCATTGTCGACAAAGACCTTGAAGCCTTTACCTTCCAATTTGACCGTATCGACACCAATGTGCAGAAGATATTCTGTACCATCGGAGGAGGTCATGCCAATAGCATGTTTTGTATCAAAGACGAACGTAACAGTTCCATCATCAGGAGCATAGACCGTATTATCTGTCGGATAAACGAAGAATCCGTCGCCAGTCATTTTAGCGGCAAAGGCTTCATCAGGAGCTTCTGTGATCGGATGTAATTCACCGCTGAAAGGTGAATTGAAGACATGTTTTTCCGTTGGAGTTGCAGGCTTGGCAGGTGTTGATGGCACTTCTTTTGCAACAGGTTCTGCTGCCGGAGCTGCAGTTTCTGGTTCCGGTTCAACAGCAGGTGCTGTTTCCAAGTAGGTTTCTAAATTAGATTTAATGACCGCTACTTGAGGGCCATAAATAACTTGGACGCCTGTACCTTTTTTGATGACACCGACAGCGCCGGTGGCTTTCAATAATTTTTCATTTACCAAATCGGAGTTGGCAACAGAGCAGCGCAGCCGCGTAGCGCAGCAGTCTACAGATGTGATGTTTTGTTTGCTGCCGAGGCCGCGGGCAATAGCCTGGCTGATGACATCGACAGGAGCAGAACCGTTGGCATTGGCTGCTTTACGGGCATTGACGTCTGCTTTGGTGTACAGTTTCACTTCCGTATCATCGTCTTCACGGCCTGGTGTCTTGAAATCATATTTCTTGATGAGGAACGTAAAGATGAAATAGTAAAGGAAGAAATACACGATGCCGACAGGAATGATGTACATCCAGTTCGTCTTGGCTTCCCCTTGAAGGATACCAAAGATAAATAAATCGAGGAACCCGCCGGAGAAGGTGAGACCGACAGCGATGTTGAGCATATGGGCAATCATATAGGCGGCACCGGCTAAAATAACCTGTACGCCAAAGAGCATTGGAGCAACAAAGAGGAAAGAAAATTCGATTGGTTCAGTAATACCAGTGAGCATAGAGGTGAGTGCTGCTGAGAGCAACAAGCCGCCGGCGACTTTTCTCTTTTCCGGTTTAGCTGTACGATACATAGCGAGGGCCGCACCAGGAAGACCGAAAATCATGAAAATGAATTCCCCGGAGAAGTATCGTGTAGCATCAGCACTGAAATGCGTTACATTTGGTGAAGCCAATTGAGCGAAGAAGATATTCTGGCCGCCTTGGACGAGTTTGCCGTCGATCATCATGGAACCGCCGACGCCGGTCTGCCAGAACGGAAGATAAAAGACGTGATGCAGACCGAACGGAATGAGAGCACGTTTGATGATCCCGAAAATCAGTGTACCGATATATCCGGTTCCCGTTACTAAGCCGCCGAGGGCGAAAATGCCATTTTGGGCAATAGGCCATATGAAATACATAGCAATGCCGACGAACATGTAGACGACTGTAGAAATGATAGGAACAAACCGCGAACCGCCAAAGAAGGAAAGCGCATTTGGCAGGACAATCTTATGATATTTGTTGTGCAGAATCGCTACGCCTATGCCGACGATAATGCCGCCAAAAACACCTTCCTGCAAGGACATGATGCCGCAGACATTGGCGATGGTCCCTTCCAGTACATCTGGCGAAACCGTATCATTAGCTAATACCTTGCCAGTCAATTTGAGGACGGCATTCGTAGAAGCATGCATGACGAAGAAAGCAATCATAGCGGCCAGAGCAGCTACTTCTTTTTCTTGTTTTGCCATGCCGATAGCGACACCGACAGCAAAAATGATTGGCAAGTTGCCAAAAATAACATTACCGGCACTGGACATAATAGTAAGTAATGAGTTCAATAAGGTACCGGAACCGAGGACCGTTTCTAAACCATAAGTCTGGATCGTCGTCGGGTTGGTGAAGGAAGCGCCTACACCGAGAAGGAGACCTGCAATCGGCAAAATGGCGACAGGAAGCATGAAACTTCGGCCAATCATTTGCAGGACGCTGAAAATCTGATCTTTCATTATAAATCCCCCTTAATAAAAATAATAAAATGCAGCTATTGAATAGATCGATAGATATATTCAATACTAGGATAAAAAGAATCTATCAAAGGTGCTACTTATTTTAACATATACAACCGATGGAATTCCATATGTTTTTTTAAAGTCGTGTTGCTTTATTCCAATAGGAATGAAACTGCTATGCTGTATGAGAATAAGCGACTTTTATACGATGCAAAATATATATACTGTATACTATTTGCAATACGTAATAAACGCAGCCATCCCCAAAGAGAATTGCTGCGTTTATTATGTATTGGCATTTAATTAAGAGAGGTTAGAGAATAATACGGAACTGAGAGAGAGCAGTTCGTTATGCCTGCGCGGCGGCTTTACCTAATGCTTCACATTCAGGAGCATTATTCGGCGTTTCATTTACAATAGCTGTGCCGATAATAGTGGCCCCGGCATCTTCTGTACGTTGCTTCCAGGCATCCATCCATTCGCCGCTGCCCCAGCCGTAAGAACCGAAGAGACCTACTTTTTTACCATTGAGTTTAGGTGCCAGTGCGGTGAAGAATGGTTCCACTACACTGTCTTCTAATTCTTCTGAACCCATGGCCGGGCAGCCTAGTAAAATAACATCTTTTGATGCAACGTCATCTACGGTCGTATCTTCCATGCGAACGGATTCGACAGCAGCGCCAGCTGCTTTTACAGCGGCTTCGATTTCATTTGCCATTGCATCTGTATTGCCAGTGCCACTCCAATATGCGATTTCTACCATAATATAAATTCCTCCTTACGCTACGATGAGCGATTTCAATTCGGTTCCCAAGGTGAACCTGTTCATATAATCTTGGCGGCAGCAATGATAGGCATGGAACATGCGTGCTGCTGCTGTGACGTCGCCGTATACTTTCCATTCGCCACAGAGTTTGGCGTTGTTTCCTTTATGGGTAATGAAACCACGTACATCTTCTAAAGGATAGCCGAGGAAAATCCCGGACTCGTGGGGAAAACAGCCGCCGAGGGCAAACCGCGCTGATAAATGGTTCAGCATATCCTCCACGGAGCTGGAGGGATATCCGTATTGTGCCAGAAAATCAGCGACATCTTTGCGGCGTACATACGAGGCGACCATAGCTGGTCTATATATATACAACAATGTTCGTTGGGAACAACTATATAAAATGCGAAAGAAAAGCTTTTCCTGGTTATATATTCGATTATATTTATCAATTAAAACCGCGTATTCTTGGGCATTACGCTGGTGAGGCAAACAGAGAAGCGAGGCCATTTTCAGACCCGCTAATGTAGGGGAACAGTGCTCAATCAGTATGGAATCTATGTTCATGACGGACCTCCTTTGTCGTGCTTTTTGGTATGCTCATACTATATCAGAAAACGATACTCATTGTCAATATAAAAGGAGAAATAAATTCATTCAAAATACAAAATACATGCTATAATAGTAACCATAAACAGGAGGAGAATTATGATGAGAAATATATCTGCATATGAAAACTCGTGGTGTTTTGCCTGTGGGGAAGATAATCCTATTGGTCTGAAACTAAAAATGACGATTACAGGCGACAAATGTGTTGCTTATTTTACGCCGCAAAAGCAGCATGAAAGCTATGGCGATCGGATGCATGGCGGATTAGTCAGTACGTTGCTGGATGAAGTGATGGGGGACTATGTATTTCGTACAGTAGGGAAGCCTGCGTATACAGCGGATATTAATATCCGGTTCCGCAGTGCTGTTCCCATTGGGGATACGCTTAAAATTGAAGGATGGGTTACGAAACATCGGGGCCGCCTTTACGTGACAGAAGGACGAATTACTAAATCTGATGGAACTGTTGCTGCAGAAGCGACAGCTAAGATGATGTTAAGTGAATAGAAAAAGCCACTGTCACACGAGGTATGCGTGTGACAGTGGCTTTTTACAGTAGTGTCATTCGTTTACTGATGGGAAGAGGCCAGCGCCTGTTTTAGCGCTTGGGCGAATTGATCCGGACAGGATGTCGGTTTGGTGCCGCAAGTAATACCTTCCAGGCGGGAAATGACATCTTCGGCATTCATGCCTTCGACGAGATGGCTAATGCCTTGCAGATTGCCGGGACAGCCACCGAGGAACGATACAGATTTGACCTTACCGTTGTCTAAATCAAAGGTGATTTTTTTAGAACACGTGCCTTGTGGTGCATATTCGTACATGGGAATCGTCTCCTTTGCATGCAGCTTATTTGTTCAGTAATGCGACGATGCTATCTTTTGGCTGGACGCCGACGGAACGGCCTGTTAAGGCACCATCTTTGAATACGGCCAGCGTAGGGATACTGAGCACATGAAATTTTTTTGCTAATGCGACATTATCGTCTACATTGACTTTACCGACTTTTATTTCAGGATGTTCGGCAGCGATTTCGTCAATGGTCGGGCCTAAGGCGCGACAAGGTCCGCACCACGATGCCCAAAAATCAACTAATACAGGTTTGTCTGATGCCAGTACTTCTGTATCGAAATTATCTGCAGTAATAACAATGGTTGCCATATATACTCACTCCTTTATCATATTCTGAATTTGGCTATGCCAATAGTATACCATTATAGTCTATATTTGTAAATAACAAAATAAAATAGGGCACCACAGCGGGTGCCCTATGGACAGTATGATTAGAAGGCTGGTAAAATCGTGCCTTGGAAATGCTCTTCAATGAATTTCTTTGTTGCAGCTGACTGATAGATTTCCAGTACTTTTTTGTATGTTGCATTGTCTTTGTCTTCAGTACGGACAACCATGACATTCGCATACGGCGAATCCTTGTCTTCGACGAGGAGCGAATCTTTTTGCGGATTCAGTCCAGCCGGAATGGCGTAGTTCGTGTTGACGCAGGCCAGATCGGCGTCGTCAAGGGAACGGGAGATCTGAGCAGCATCGAGTTCAACGAATTGGAGATTTTTGGGATTTTCAACAACATCAGGGACGGAGGCATTGACGTCATTGCCGTTCTTCAATTTGATTAAGCCGGCCTGCTGGAGCAGGAGAAGGGCACGACCGCCATTTGTCGGATCATTTGGCAGGGTAACCTTGCTGCCTGGCGTGATTTCATCAATCGATTTGAACTTATGGGAATAAATAGCCATTGGAAGGATGATAGTCTTGCCAATTGGCGTTAATTTCAAGCCTTGTTTTTTAATGATATTGTCAAGGTACGGCTGGTGCTGCATGGAGTTCATATCCAAATCGCCTTCTGCCAATGCTGTGTCAGGCTGTACAAAATCGTTGAATTCGACGACTTTGAGGGTAATGCCTTGTTTAGCGCATTCTTTGGCGACTTCATCCATGACTTCAGCATGCGGGCCTGCGGTTACGCCCATTTTAACTTCTTTTTTTGCCTGATCACCAGAGCCGGAGTTGCTGCCACAACCAGCGGCAAAGACGCAGGTGGCCGCGACCAGGCCTGCAATAATTAATTTCCGAAATGATACGTTCATGCAAATCATCCTTTCTCTACACACCTACATAATAGCAATGAGTAACACAAAACGAGGCAGACAAAAAAGCCGTCACACAGATGACGGCTTCTATTCGCATGAAAACTTCATCTGCCGGAGATATCTCCGATGGACTTGGCACCTTCCCTTGCGGGGGTTGCCGCAGCGTCACAGGGCCAATCCCTCAGCTGCTCTTGATGAACCTGATGTTTAGTTGTTGATAACAAGGCTATCACTAAATTATCCTAGTGTCAAGTATTTTCTGTATTAGCAAAAATATTTT
>JAKVKI010000038.1 GCA_022486585.1 Megasphaera sp. | reverse complement strand
AAGACCCTTGTAGCAATAAGGGCACCGTGTAATTGTTTCATATCGTTTCCTTTCCTGATGGAACATAAAGACAGTATGGTATGATTGTAGCCATTTTTACAGGAAAAGTCAAAAATAAAACCTGACCTCATGAGGAACGCAGGCGGTGGCGCTGTCCATGCCATCGATATTGCAAATGAATAGGGATATAGGTATACTACAAGTAATGGAATAGTTTACTTGTTGTGATGGAGGTTCATGATGCGAATTGAAAAGGATATATTAGGGGAGGCAGCATTGCCCGATACGGCTGTTTATGGCATCAATACGCAGCGAGCTTTGGATAATTTTCCCCTTCATCATCGAAAGACGAATCGGCGCCTGATCCAGGCGATGATCATCGTGAAAAAAGCGGCGGCCCTGACCTACCGGGATCTGGAGGTTCGGGAAAAAGGGATTTATGAAGCGATCGTTACGGCTTGTGATGAGATCCTGGCTGGGAAATACGAGGAAGCCTTTAAGACGGAAGCTCTTCAGGGAGGTGCCGGCACCTCGACGAATATGAATGTGAACGAAGTCATTGCGAATGTCGCATTAAAGGAATTAGGGTATGACTATGGCCGCTATGATATCATCCATCCGCTGGATGATGTGAATCGTGGTCAGTCCACGAACGATGTATATCCGACGGCACTGCGTATTGCCGCAATCACGATGTTGCGGGAATTGAGCGACAGTTGTGCGGCGCTGCAGACGGCTTTGCAGGAAAAAGAAAATGCATATGAGAAAATCCATAAATTAGGCCGGACTGAATTGATGGATGCTGTGCCGATCACGGCAGGAGAAGAATTCGGTGCCTGGGCGCAGGCTATAGCGCGTGATCGCTGGCGTCTCTATAAAGTAGAAGAACGGTTGCGTCAAGTCAATCTGGGCGGTACAGCTGTAGGGACTGGCGATACGGCATCGCGGCAATACCGTTTTCGAGTCATTGAAGCGTTGCGCCGCCTTACGGATATAGGATTAGCTGCTGCAGAATATCCCATGGACGTGACACAAAATAATGATGTCTTTGTTGAAGTGTCGGGGTTATTAAAAGCTTTGGCTGTCAATATGATGAAAATCGCCAACGATTTACGGCTGATGAACTCAGGGCCGTACGGCGGATTGGGAGAAATCCGTTTAAAAGCGTTGCAGCAGGGCAGTACGATCATGCCGGGAAAAGTGAATCCGGTCATTCCGGAAATGGTCATGCAGTGTGCGATGAAGGTCATTGCCAATGATACAGCCATTACCATCGCGGCGGCTCATGGTGAATTTGAACTCAATGCATTTTTCCCTCTTATTGCCGATTCCCTGTTGGAAAGCCTGCAGTTGCTGACGCATAGTACCGTACTGTTTCGGACGAAGTGTATCCAGGAATTGGAAGTAGATGAAAAGCAGTGCCAGCGCCATTTAGCAGCGTCGTCGGCCTTTGGTACAGCCTATGTGAAGGTGCTTGGATACGATACGGTGAGCCGTATCATTAAAGAACAGGAACCGCAAGAGGCAAAACGCATATTAGAGGATCTGGTGGCGCAGGCTGGTCAGACGTGAGCCTCTTTTTACCATTAGAACAGGTGGCGCAATACAGAAAGGAGGAGTGCTATGGACCGCATATGTATCGTATTCATACAGAAACTATTGCAGCATCACCGCAGTGTGATCAAACTGATTTCCTATATTGCCAAGTTCGGTTACTGGCTGTATCTGCTGTACGGAGCGATAGAGTGGCTTCGTCCTGGAACACCACGGCAGTGCAGACAGCGCCGGCATACATTGCTATATTGTCTTGGCGCCGTAGCAGCCGGATCAGCTGTATCATTTTTACTGGGACGGCTGTGGAAACGGGAACGGCCCTTTGTGCAGCATCCTGACGTACAGGATATTATACGGCATAAAGCCAATGCCTCCTTTCCTAGCAACCATTCTATGAACGCAATGGCAGCGTCAGTGATGCTGCTCAGCTGTCACAACCGGTGGGGTCTTCCGTTGCTGGGCTGGAGCCTGGTTATCGGCATATCTCGTGTCATCTGCGGACTTCACTATGTAAGTGATGTGGCAGGCGGATTCATAATGGGGATTGGCAGTGCTTTTTTTATAAAACACAATGCAGTGGCAAAGAACGTCGTTGGACGGATTGCCTGGGAGGTCCATGTAGTGTCCGAATTCCTGCAGGTTTGGTGGAAAAAATGCTGATAAGGCAGAGAGAGTATACGTAAGTATATATATGCGTATATATACAGCAGTATATATACCTGAACAGGCACTGTAACGCTTTACTAAGACAAAGAAGAACAGACCGATTGTCTTTTATTAAGAGACAAAAGTGTATATAGTCTTTTAAAATAGGAGACTGAAAAGAAAATTTTTATGCAAAAAAAGCACTCATCAAAGACGATTTAGTCATGATGAGTGCTTAAAATTTTATATTTTTTTTATTTTCCCGGTGTGAATTTTGTAATGAATACGTGACGGACGAAGATGATGATCATCCCGACGAAGCAAACCAGGCCGAGCATATCAGCTGTGTTCTGGAAGTCTTTGCCGACCAGAGCCAGCGGATTTTCGCTGCCACCGGAAGTAACGGAGACAACGATGAGCAGGGCGATAATAACGCCCATAAGGCTTTCGCCTACGATCAAGCCGGAAGCGAAGAGGACGCCGCGATGATTGCAAGCTTCTACGTCTTCGTCTTCATGACCAGGACTGCGCTTAGCAGCTCTCGATTTGAGGTGCTGATGAACGAGCCAGCCCATGACAGAGCCAATAACCAAAGGAATTTCCAAGGTTGGCGGCAGGTAGATCCCCATGCCGACAGCCAGTGGCGGCAATGCCAGAGCTTTGCTGTTTTTCGTAAGCAATAAGTCGACGATGATGGCGACGATGCCGACGCCGACGCCGAAAATGATGTAGTTCCAGTCAAGACTGGCACTAAAGATACCTTGTGCGATAGTAGTCATCAACGTAGCCTGAGGAGCGGCCAGCGCCTGTGTCGGATCCATGCTGGCACGAGGCAGGGCTCCTGTGAAGCCATAGGCTTGGTATAACAGATTCAGTACCGGAGCGATAGCAACAGCACCGATGACAGAACCGAGGATCAAAGCGACCTGCTGTTTCCACGGTGTAGCACCTACGATATAGCCTGTTTTTAAATCCTGCAGGTTATCATTGGAAATAGCAGCGACACTGACGATAACACTAGTAATGAAGATGGCCAGCGCTGTTGCAAACTGCGTGCCTTCCGGTGTGTCAAATACGCCGAAGGACGAGCCAATGGCCAATACGACTAATGAGGAAACGATGATGCCCAAAATACCAATGCCGGAGATCGGACTGGCTGACGTGCCGATGAGGCCTGCCATGTAGCCGCAGGCAGCAGCGACGAAGAAGCCCATGAGCATGGCTACGAGGATACCGACGACGATGTAAATAACGGTGACAGTAGTCGGTAAGCCGGCAGCGCCGACGAAGGAGTAGAACGTAACGATCAAACCGAGGAGTACGGCAACGAAAACGATAGCAATTGATTTGGGGCTCATATCAATATCTGTATGATGGAGCAGTTTCTTTTCGTCCGTATCATTGGAACGGAAGGCATTGATAGACATTTTGATGCCATCAATGACCGGTTTGGCCAAGCGGATCAGCGTCCAAATAGCAGCGATACCGATGCAGCCAGCGCCGATGAAACGAACCTTTTGTGCCCAAATCGATTGAGCAAAAGCAGCGGCAGTCTGGCCATCAGCCGGTGTAAGGACACTGGTCAAATAAGGTACGCAGACGACCCAGGCGAAGAGTGTGCCGACTAAGATGGCAATACCACTGGTGATACCAATGAGGTAGCCAGCGCCGAGGAGTGCCATGGAGAAGCCCATTGGCAGCTGTGTCGTAGCCGTTTTGCCTAAATGGATCCAGTAACTGAATTCAGAAGACAGTACATGGAACCCGTTAGAGCAGAGGCTGAACAAGGCGGCCAGGACCGTACCACCGACGATGTCCTTCATGCCCGTTTCAGTTTTGGACGTGTCTTCACCAGCTGCTTCTTCGCGGCGGATTTCACTGCCGACTTTCAAGATTTCAGCAGCAGCACGGCCTTCCGGGTATGGCAGGTCGCTGTTGACGACCATGGCCCGGCGCAGCGGAATGGTGAACAAGACACCCAGGGAACCGCCGCATGCGCATAACAGCAAGGTTTGCCAGAATGGGAATCCCTGCCAATAGCCCAGCATGAGCAGGCCTGGTAAAATAAAGATGATAGCAGATAACGTGCCAGCAGCAGATGCCTGTGTTTGTACCATATTATTTTCCAAAATATTGGAATTCTGGAAGAAACGCAGGATTGCCATGGAGATGACTGCAGCCGGGATGGATGACGAGAACGTCAAGCCGACCTTCAGACCCAAATACACATTGGATGCCGTGAATATAACAGTAATGAGCATGCCGAGAAACATGCCGCGGAACGTTAATTCAGGCAGATTTGGGTAGGAGACAGTCACATTGGATTGCGGCTTCATAGAAAAACCTCCTAATCAAATACTAAAAAATAAATAAAGACCTAAAATAAGCGAGCAAGAACGGACAAAGAAATACCTCCCTTTATACATCCTTTACTTGCACTTCTACTATACATGATTTTATTCAATTTGTCATGTCATAGGCGACAAAAGAACAAATGTTTATAAACAGGATAAATAATCACGATAATAGAATAATATTTCTTTCGATAAAGTTGCCATATATCCAATAGGCAATATATCGTGATATAATTAAGAAGCAGCATATACGGTAATAAAGGAGGAACGATACAATGAAAGACAATGAAATTATTGATGGTGTATTAAACGAATTTGCCGGCCTGGCAAAACATCCCCGCCAGTCCCACCATGAAAAAGCAGTGAGCGATTATCTCGTAAACCGTCTTCATGAATTGGGCATTGACCATGTTGTACAGGACGAAGTGTATAACATCATTGCCGACGTACCGGCAACAGCAGGATACGAATCCCGTCCGTTGACAATCTTGCAGGGCCATATGGATATGGTATGTGTCGCCAAACCAGGCGTTGTGTATGATCCCTTGACCAGCCCGATTAAACTGGTACGGGAAGGTAATATCCTTCGTGCTGATGGGACCAGCCTTGGTGCCGATGACGGTATTGCCGAAGCTATTTCCCTGTTCCTGATCCAGCAGAAGGACGTCGCCCATGGTCCGCTCCGCCTTATCTTTACGGTTGATGAAGAAACGGCAATGACTGGCGCGACCCATTTAGATAAGAAATATGTAGCCGATGCTAAATATATCATTAACTGTGATTCTGAATACATGGATATCCTCTGTGTCGGTTCTGCCGGCAGTTGTCATACCCATTTTACCCGTACGATTACCCGGCAGGACCCGGCAGGAAATATAGCCCTGAAGGTACAGACCTGTGATTTCCTGGGCGGCCATTCCGGTGAAACAATTAATGCTGGCAAGAGCAACGGGATCCAGGCGCTGGCCTTTGTATTATTGCAGTTAGCTGATAAAGGCGTGCCCTATACCATAGCCTCTATTAGCGGCGGCAATGCAGCAAATGCTATTCCGTCTTCAGCTGAAGCTACGATCGTTTTAGATAAAAGTGATATGCCTGTTGTACAGGATACCTTGAAGGAAGCCAAAGCAGAATTTGATCTCGTATACGGCGAAGTAGAAAAAACGGCGCATTATGTTTGTGAAGAAACAGCAATGCCAAAGCAGACGTTCTCTCCGGCAGATACCAAAGCGGTTGTTCAGCTCTTGAGCATCCTGCATTGCGGGGTCCTGGCAATGAACCAGTTGCTGCCGAAACTGCCGGATCTGTCGGCAAATATCGGTACTATCGTTACAGAAGATACTTGTGTGACACTGCAATATTTCCCCCGTGCTTCAGCTGATGCGATCCTGCGGCAGTTGCTCGGCACGTTGCCTGTGTATGCCGAACTGACCGGATTTACACTGGAAATGGGTACGCCAGAACCGGCTTGGACGAAAAATCCTCATAGCACACTGTTGCCGGTCATCGCCCAGGCCTATAAAGAAGAAGCTGGTAAAGATGCGCGTTTGGAAGCTATGCATGGCGGCTTGGAAACGGGATATTTCTACTCGTTGAATCCGGATTTGGATATTGTTTCCGTAGGGCCGACGACGCATGCGATCCACAGTGCTGATGAATCAGTAGAACTGGACACAGTCGCGTTATTAGTCCGCATTATTGCCAAGACATTGGGCAGATTAGAATAACAGAGTCGTGCTGCTGTCAGGCAGCACGACTAGGGGTAACCATAAAAGCAGCAATTCCTGAGAACGGATATACTCGGGAATTGCTGCTTTTTGGATCATGCTGAGTTAAAACAAATATTTTGTAGCGTAGCTTAAGTCCATATATTGCTCAATGGTTTCATCGTCGAACCCATATTCTTGCGATTTTTTCATCAGGCTGCCTAATTTCATTTGTACCTTTTTCTTAGCGTTGACTGGCGCTTCATATTCGATACGCAGGCGCTGAGCATCGTCGCTCCGGTTTTCCACATGGATGAATAAACCTTCGTAGAACGTGAGCTCAAAGACTTTTTTAAAAGCATGAGGGAGCTGGAAGCCGAAAGGCACAAAATATTTATCAATAAAGTCGTTGGCAATGAGGATAGATCCCGTATAATCCACGACGTGGTGCAACTCATATTTTAGATCTCCTGAAGGAGAATTAAAAGGAATCGGGGCGATGCCATCGATTGCCGGTGGTTCCATGCCGTTGTTGTTGGTTAGCAGTTTGAACAATGTCAGTTTCTTGTCATCATTGAAGCCAAAGACACAGGTATAGCCTCGCAAACAGGCTTCGTTATACATGATGGGATGGAGCCCTAATCCTTCGATGGAGAAGAACTGTTCCGGATGTTCGATGGCGACGATACTATATTTATAATGGGCGAAATCAAAGCCGTCAAAAAATTGTGCTCGCATAGGTTCTCCTTATTCTGCGAATACAGGCGTGTTGTTTTCGAATTTGGCAATCCGCGCCAGCGATTCGACGCAGTACCCGGCTGCTTCCAGTTTCTGGCGGCCTGGCTGGAAGGTCTTTTCTACGACGATACCGATGCCGGCTACGGTACAGCCTGCCTGTTGGACTAAGTCTGCCAAGCCTATAGCGGCAGCGCCGCTGGCCAGGAAATCATCGATAATCAGCACCTGTTCCCCGGCATGGAGATAGGACTTACTAATAGATGCTGTATACGATTCTTCTTTAGTATACGAATAAATAGAGGCCGTGTATTGCTCCCCTTGGGTCAACAGTGATTTTTTCTTACGGGCGAAGACGACAGGAAGGTTTCCGAAGGCTAAGGCAGCAGCAAAAGCGACAGCAATGCCAGAAGCTTCGATCGTGACAATGCGGTCTATGCGGCGGTCTTGGAATCGTTTGGCAAATTCCTGACCTACGTGAGTAATGAGTGCTGTGTCGATTTGCTGGTTCAGGAAATTATCTATTTTCAAAATGCGATTATCAATAACGATTCCGTCTTTTAGGATGCGCGTTTTTAGTTCGTCCATTAAAAAATCCTCCTCATATAGTTTAGTATTATACATTTTAGAACGATTTCTCTGTCTAGTCAACACGGATAAGCTTGTATTATTTATTGTCAGGTGTTTCGCGCCGGAAATGCAGGTTACAGACTTTTTCAATTTACATGGTAGCCTAAACAAGGTATACTAATGATGTAAAATGTAAAGTTATAGTCTCTAAGGGAGGTCATGACATGCAGTCTATCCGACGTTTGTATGTTGCCAAGAAAGAAGCCTTTGCTGATGAAGCAAAGCGCATGCTTACAGATTTACAAGAAAATTTATTGATTCAGGGATTGACGGATATCAAGATATTTAACCGTTATGATATTGGCGGTCTTGACGATGCTGCGTTTGATGCGGCAAAGAACATGATTTTTTCCGAACCACCTGTCGACGCCGTTTATGATGAATTACCAGCTGCTCCGGCAGATACGGTCATTGCTGTTGAATATTTGCCTGGCCAGTACGATCAGCGGGCAGACTCAGCAATGCAGTGCTTGCAGATGCTGACCATGAAGAACGACAGCCGTGTGCGGACAGCCCGCATATATGTGCTGTCGGGTACCTTGACGGATGCCGATGTTGCTGCGATCAAGCATTACAGCATCAACCCTGTCGAAGCGCGTGAAGCTTCACTGGCACCGGCAACCAGTTTGGAAATCGCGTGGGAACACCCGGCAGATGTGCCGTACGTCGATGGCTTCATGACTATGGGCGATGCCGATTTGCGTGAATTATCCAAGCATATGGGCCTGGCAATGAGTTTTGAAGATCTGCAATTTTGTCAGGGATATTTCCGCGATGAAGAAAAACGGGACCCGACTATTACGGAAATCCGCGTTATCGATACGTATTGGTCAGATCACTGCCGTCATACTACATTCATGACCGAATTGACGGATGTCGCATTTGAAAAAGGGAAACTGACAGCGCCGATTCAGCGTGCGTATAAAGCCTATAAGACGACGCGGGAAAACTTGCAGCGCAAGAAACCGGAAACTCTTATGGATATGGCGACGATTGCTGTCAAAGAATTGAAGGCTGCCGGCAAGCTCCCGAATTTAGATGAATCAGAAGAAATCAACGCCTGCACGATCATCATCCCCGTCGATGTAGACGGTGTCGAAGAAGAATGGCTGCTCCTGTTCAAGAATGAAACGCACAACCATCCGACAGAAATCGAACCGTTTGGCGGCGCAGCTACCTGCCTTGGCGGTTGTATTCGTGACCCCTTGAGCGGTCGTGCGTACGTATATCAGGCAATGCGTGTCACTGGTGCCGGCGATCCCCGCCAGTCCGTTAAAGATACATTGAGCGGTAAATTGCCACAGCGTACATTGACTACGGGTGCAGCTAAGGGCTACAGCTCTTATGGCAACCAGATCGGCCTGGCAACAGGTGAAGTCAAAGAATATTATAATCAGGGATTTTTAGCGAAACGCATGGAAATCGGTGCTGTCCTCGGTGCGGCTCCGCGTGATAACGTTGTTCGTGAAGAACCGGTCCCCGGCGATATTATCATCCTGTTAGGCGGCCAGACTGGTCGTGACGGCATGGGCGGTGCTACAGGCTCATCGAAGAAACATACAGTCCAGTCGTTGGAAACTTGCGGTGCTGAAGTCCAAAAAGGGAATGCCTTGACGGAACGGAAGATCCAGCGGTTGTTCCGGCGCCATGAAGTTACTGTACTCATTAAGCGTTGCAATGACTTTGGTGCTGGCGGCGTGTCCGTCGCCATTGGTGAATTGACCGATGGCCTGGATATCAATCTTGATAAAGTACCGAAGAAATATGAAGGTCTGGACGGTACGGAATTAGCTATTTCTGAATCACAAGAACGGATGGCTGTCGTTGTTTCTCCGGAACATGTCGATGAATTCATGAAGTATGCTGCTGAAGAAAATCTGGAAGCCACTCTCGTTGCCGTAGCGACCGATACGAAACGATTGGTCATGCATTGGCGGGATCAGAATGTCGTCAATCTTACGCGGGCGTTCCTCGATACGAATGGCGTGACCCAGCATCGCAAAGCCGTTGTCACGGCGCCGGAAGATAAGGACTTCTTCAAAGTACCGGCTGTGACCGATGTCAAACAGACGTGGCTCCATACGATGGGGACGTTGAACATCGCATCGGAACAAGGCCTGGCAGAACGGTTTGATAGTACTATCGGTGCGCGGACCGTACTCATGCCGTTTGGCGGCAAATATCAGAAGACCCCGGTAGAAGGGATGGTCGCCAAGATCCCGGTAACACATGGCAATACGACGACGGCATCTATTTTCACGCATGGGTATGACCCGGACTTAGCTATTTGGAGCCCGTTCCATGGTGCACTGTATGCGGTCATCCAATCTATTGCCAAACTAGTAGCTCTTGGCGGCGATCGCAAAAAGGTTTATTTGACTATGCAGGAATTCTTCCAAAGCCTGGGGACTAATGAAAAGGCCTGGGGGCAGCCAGTCAGTGCACTTCTCGGTGCCTACGTGGCGCAAAAGATTATGGGTGTCGCAGCGATTGGCGGCAAAGACAGCATGAGCGGTACCTTTGAAAACCTTACAGTTCCGCCGACGCTCGTATCCTTTGCTATCGTTCCGGAACATACTGATCATATTATTTCACCGGAATTCAAGCAAAAAGGCGATACAGTACTTCTCTTCGACCTGCCTCGGGATGGGGAAGCGATGCCGGACTTCGATGTATTTAAAACGCACTGTGATTTCCTTCATCAAGCGGTCCTCGAAGGCAAAATCAAAGCGATGCATGCTGTCGGTCAGGGCGGCATTGCCGCGGCCATTGCTCAAATGGCGTTTGGCAACGGCATTGGCATGGATATAGACAACGCCTTGGATACGCAAGCCTTGTTCGATCTCCGGTATGGTTCGATACTTGTCGAAACAGATGCAGCGACAGCGGCTGCTTGGAGCGCACGGCCTCAGGTGAGCGTTGTCGGCGTGACGAGTGGAAATGCAGCTATGAATGTCAACGGCACGATCATTGCCCTGGCAGACTTGCAGCAGGAATGGGAAAAACCGCTCAATAACGTTTTCCCCATTCAAAGCGAAAGCGGTAAAGGTGACGCAGCCTTGCCATTGTTTACGACATACGGACCGCGTCGTGTTGAAAAATTCGGCACACCTCGCGTCTTTATTCCTGTTTGCCCTGGTACGAACTGTGAATATGATTCGGCAGCAGCCTTCGAACAGGCCGGTGCTACGACAGATGTCATGGTATTGCGCAACGAATCAGCAGCAGCGCTGGCAGAATCGATTGATGAAATGGCACAGCGCATAGCTAAAGCACAGATCGTCATGTTCCCTGGCGGCTTCTCTGCTGGCGACGAACCAGAAGGTTCCGGCAAATTCATTGCTACCTTGTTCCGTAATCCGAAGCTCTCCGATGCTCTCATGGATATGCTCGATAATCGGGACGGCCTGGCCCTCGGCATTTGCAACGGTTTCCAGGCTCTCATTAAATTGGGACTGCTGCCGTATGGCTTCATTCAGCCCCTGCGTTCGGACAGCCCGACGTTGACGTATAATACGATTGGCCGTCATTTGTCCCGCATGGTCAATACTAAAGTTGTTTCCGTCAAATCACCGTGGTTCTCGCAGTGCCAGCCAGGCGATATCCACACCATTGCTATCTCTCATGGCGAAGGTCGTTTTGCAGCCTCTCCGGAAATGATCAAGGAACTGGCTGCTAATGGTCAGATCTGCACGCAATATGTTGATTTAGATGGCAACGCCACCTATGACAGTACGTATAATCCGAACCAGTCAGTCATGGCAGTCGAAGGCATTTGCAGTGCCGGCGGCCGTGTCCTGGGCAAGATGGCCCATACAGAACGGTTCAGTGCGAAGGATATCTTTGAAAATATCAGTGGCAATAAACTGCAGCCTATCTTCGCATCTGGCGTAAGTTACTTCAAATAAAATAGTTGTGTATATAGTAAAGCCGGCACCGAAATGAAGGTATCATTTTGGTGCCGGCTTATTTTTCACATAATAATGAAATACGGAATGGAACTATTGACGTGCTTTTTTCTTTTTCTGATAAGCGGCAATTGCTTTTTGTTCTTCTATTGTTAATTTTGCTGCTTTTGCCGTATCCTTTGCAGCGAGCTTGTCATTGCCCATACGTTCATACAGTTTCCCCCGCTGCCGGTAGGCATTGATGGCTTTGTTGTTCAACGAAATGGCCTGTGTGAAATCGGCGAGGGCGTCACTAGTTCGGTTCAGTGTCGCATAGACCTGTCCTCGGTCAATGTAAAGAGCTGTATCTTTTTTATTTCTTGCAAGCAGTGTATTTATGTCCGTCAAGGCGGCGTCGTAGTTTCCCAGGTCGATATACGTTTTATAGCGATGGATATATGCCAGGGCATTATCAGGCTGCAGCGCAATAAGGCTGGTATAATCACGAAGGGCAGCGGCCTCATCCTTGCAGGCATCTAATCGATAGAGGGCGCTTCTCTTTTCATAGGCTGCTGCCGTATCGGGGAATAGGTCGATCTGTTTTCCATAATCTGCCAGCGCCTGGGCGTAATTTTTTTGTGCTGCATAGGCGTTGCCTCGTTCTAAATAGAGCGGTTTCATGACTGACGGATAGGCCAGGGCTTTCGTCAGATCAGCAATAGCCGCGTCATATTGCTGTAATTCCATATAGGCCAGTGCCCGGTCATAGTATATACCTTGGCCGTCGACACTAGTAGTGCCGTTGTTGTATATACCTAGTACCGTCGTATAGTCAGCAATAGCTGCATCATATTTCTTTTCAAAACTATAGGATAATCCCCGTAATTTCAAGGCACTCGTATTGGCCGGATCGGTTGCCAGGACCGTATCGAAGGCGGCAATCGCCTTGGGATACAGGCCTTTGCCGAAGAATTCCCATCCTTGCCGGACCTGCAACTCCATTTGCTGTTGTGCTGTAAGGTTTTCCCTGGCATAGCCTGGCAAGGGGCTGGCCGTGAAAACGGCAGTCCCGGCGATGACGGCTAAGAGAATCTGTAGGGTATGTTTCATGTGTGGCTCCTTTATCATTCATTTACATACTGAGAGTATGGAATGATTTCCCGGCCTTGTCAAGAGGCGGGGGGAAAGACATACACGGTAGTACGAAGGAATGGTATAATGAAACGATAGATTCGCTTTTGAGTTATTGCAGGAGGATACGGCCTATGACAGGTGACGAAGAGAAAAAAATACTGCGTCAGGACGTGCGGGCTGCCGCAGCGGCCTTGCCAGCGGCCTATTGCCTTCAGGCTGATGCGGCGATTAGCCGTTTCGTACGGACGCTGCCAGAATATATAGCAGCTAAGACGATATGCTGTTATGTCGGCACGGACAGTGAAATCGATACACGGGCTATCATTGCACAAGCCTTGCAGGATGGTAAATGTGTCGGCGTGCCGCTATGTCTTCGTAAGGGCATGATGGAAATGAGGGCTATTACAGGCGAGTCTGATCTGCAGGAAGGGGCCTACGGCATCAAGGAACCGAAAGAGGGGACGAGGCTGCTTGCGCCGACGGCAATCGATGCAGGACTGATCCCCTGCCTGACCTGTAATGAAAAAGGACAGCGTTTGGGCTATGGCGGAGGCTTTTATGACCGCTATCTCAGGGCTGCGAACTGTACGCGCATTGTCTTGTGCCGGAAACGAATGATGCGTGAGCACATTCCTGTCGGTCCCTATGATTTACCGATGGATGTGGTTGTTTCTGAAGAAAAAATCATGAGGATCAAATAAGGCCATAGCAATAAAAAATGTCCTTGCGCTGGCTCATGTCTTATGGTATACTTGAAAGGCTTGAGTACGTCAAGCTCCTAGCCCTTCTGAGGGAAGGGTCATATGTCCAAAAGAGGAGGTGATTTCGTGAATAAGTACGAAGTCATGTTTATTGCAAAACCGCTCGAAGAAGCAGAAGTAGATCCGATCGTTGAATTTATTTCCAACTTGATCACAAAGAACGGTGGCAATATCGAAAAGGTAGATCGTTGGGGTAAACGTCATTTAGCTTATTTGGTACAGAAACAGGCCGAAGGCTATTATGTATTGATCAACTTTGAAGCAGATCCTACTGTTATCAAAGAAATCGACCGCGTTATTAAAATCCGCGACGAAATTCTGAGACACTTGATCGTCAAGATCGACGAATAACCGGAGGCGCAAAGGTATGAACTCAGTACAATTGTTAGGGAATTTAGCACGTGACCCGGAAATTCGTTTTACGAAGACCGGAAGAGCTGTTGCCATGTTCACAGTTGCTTGCACACGGACGTATATTCCAGCTGGCAGCTCGGAACAACGAGAATTAACTGATTTTATTCCTTGTGTTGCTTGGGGTAATTTGGCGGAAACCTGTGGCAACAATTTGGCAAAGGGCAGCCGCGTATTCGTCGAAGGTCGTATATCTGTGCGTTCGTATGAAACACAGGACGGTCAGAAACGGTATCGCACCGAAGTCGTTTGCGATTTTGTCGCACAGACGATGGGTTCTGAACGCCAGCAGTCAGCAGCACCGAGTGCCGCCGCACCAAAAGCGCAGCCGAAACCGGCCGCTCCTGGTGCAGGATTTGGCAGTATGGGTTCTGACGCAAGCGACGAAGATATCCCATTTTAATGTCAAACACGACCCTTCTTAAATTTTGAAGGAGGAACTATACATGAGAAGAGAACGCTCGAGAAAACCGAGAAGAAAAGTATGCAGCTTCTGTGTAGATCATGCTGAAACCATTGACTACAAAGATATTGCAAAGCTTCGCCGTTTTACGACAGAACGTGGCAAAATCTTGCCGCGCCGTATCTCCGGCGTTTGCGCTAAACATCAGCGCAAACTCACTGTCGCTATTAAACGCGCCCGTGCTATCGCTTTGCTTCCGTATACAGCTGAATAAGTAGTATATAAAAAGCTATGGCCTAAAGTGAAATTCACTTTGGTCATAGCTTTTTTGCATCTTTTCTGATTTGATGATCTTTTGAACGATTGACTTTTGTGGTAAAAAAGTAAAATTGTATTGCAGCGACTAAACGGATACGGATGGCAGGGCCTCGATTACCATGCGGCGACGGCGCCGTCAGCTCGCGGTTCCGTACCGCCTGCGAGGACACCATCTTCATTTCGCC
>JAKVKI010000037.1 GCA_022486585.1 Megasphaera sp. | reverse complement strand
ACCGCAGAACGGCCGCAGGAATTTCAAGAGCCGCTGGGCTTCTGCATAGTGCGCGCTATCTTTTTTGATCGATTCCAAGAGCGGCTGGGCATACGGCTTGAGAACGGACAATTCATACGGCAAGGCCGTATTGAAAATGATATCGGCATCTTCCTGATAGGGGTAAATATTCGTTTCTTCGCCGCGCCGCACGTCGCTCCATATTTCCATCGTAGCCGTCGGGCCGCGATCGCGGAATTGCTGATCCCGTACCATACGGCGGATGATGCGCGTATCCGATGTAGAAATACGGTTGTGGTCATTAATGCGTATCTGCGTCAGGACGCCCAAAGAAATCTTGTATTTTTCATACCGCGGCAGCATGTATGTCAGGGAATCGTTCAACGCATGCAGGCCTTCTACGACAATCGGCTGATTCGGGTCAAGGCACACTGGTTTTTCATCGAAGTAACGTTTGCCCGTCATGAAATCGAATCGGGCCAAATACACCGACCGGCCTTGCTGCAGGTCGTCGACTTGCTGATTGAACAGGGGCACGTCAATAGCCCGCAGCGATTCAAAATCATAGCTGCCATCAGGATTCCGCGGTGTATCTTCGCGATTATAGAAATAATCATCCAGGGAAATCTTCACAGGCCGCAGGCCGACGACGCGAAGCTGTGTCGTAAGGCGTTTACAGAACGTCGTCTTCCCTGCCGAAGAAGGGCCGGCAATGAGGACTACTTTGATCTTAGGCCGCTGGTTCACGATATAATCAGCGATTTCCGCCATTTTCTTTTCCTGCAGGGCTTCAGCCATATCGACAATATCCTGGATGGTACCGTCAGCAATATACTGGTTCAGATCTGACACGTATTCACAGCGCACGATACGGCCCCAGGCTTCGGCATCGAGGAAAAGCCGGGCCATCTTAGGGATTTCTTTGTATGGCGGCAAGGCATCCGGATTCCCTACAGTCGGCGTTTCCAAAATGACCCCTGGTGCATACGAGCGGAGATTGAAGCAAGTCACATAACCCATATCAGGCAACAAGGGCCCCATGTAGTAATCAAAGGTCTGCCCGCATTGATAGGCCATGATATTCGTTCCATCTACATGGGTCAGCAGTTCTTCTTCCCGTTCCATATGACGATTGCGGCACATGGCCATGGCTGTCTCTGTGCTGGCATAGACCTGCGTGATCGGTTCCTTTTGTGCTACGATCTCATTCATCCGTTTCTTGATCATCTCCACATCTTTAACGGTGACAGTGTGGCCTATATCGAGCTCGCAGTACAGGGATTTGCGCAGGGCATGTTTGACCAGTACCTTCCCATCCGGGTACAAGTCGCTGACGGTACGGACCAGAAGAAAAATCGCCGTGCGGTTCATGCACTGATTTCCTTCCAGCGTTGCCAGGGAAAACCAACAGATATCGCCATCTTTATCCACTTTGGACTGGAGACTGACGAATTCATTATTATATAAGGCTACGGCAATACGAGGTGTCACAGCGGTATTTTTTTCGTTGCTGATCTGCAACAGTGTCGTCCCTTCGGGCACCGTGTAGGTCTGTTGATTCGTTATATCATGTAAAGTAATCAAATGACTCCCTCCTTTAAGGATTTGCATCAAAAAAAGTATATGTATGTATTACTTCTAGAAAAATATAGCTTTTCCTCTAATGGTAGTGTGATATAATGGAATAAATCAGTAAATAAAAGAAGGATGAGTATGAAAAAATTCAGATTTCCTGTTCCGGACGGAAAGATTTTAATCGCCGTATGGGTCGTTTTCCTTTGTATAGAAGGTCTTTTCGTATCGTACCGGCATATATATATGGAAACACCGGAATATTCCATCCGTGTTATAATGGCGGCTGCCCGTGACGGAGATGCAGATACAGTCGATGCCATGGTCGATGAAAAAGCACTGGCCAATGAATTCTTTGACATTGCCGCCGCTAAAGCCAGCAGCAGCTCAGCACCGCAAATCGTGCTGCAGCTCGCCTGGGCTCCCTTGCGGACTGATTTTGCAACGGATATACAGGCACTCATTACCGGTACCATTACGAACGACACGGACAGTGCCTCGTTCCAGCAGGCTAAAAAAACAGTCGATACCCGTCTCAAATCGCTAGGCTTCCCTATCCCTTCGACAGGCTGGGAATACAAAAACGCCACCTGGTGCCACCATACGCAAGCTGGCTACGGTGAAATGACCTTGACGTTCTACAATACGACGTTGAAAACAGCCATTCCTGTAACGGTATCCTTAGAACGAGCTGGCGCCCGTTCGTGGCATATCATCGGCCTGACCAATACAGAAACGTTAGTCACAGCACTACAAAAAGCCTATGACCATCAATTGGCTGCCTACAATAAGCCCATACAGGAAAAGCTCGATCAAGCCGTCGTCATTCACAGTATATCGTCACAGCTGATCCGCGATGACGATACACGACAGGTCTTCCTGCGACTGCACTATACGCCTATGTACAACACAGGCAGCAGCATCCTGACAGAAGTCAGAGGCGTGTATGAACTGCGCCGCACTGCCGATAAGGCTGTCCTCTATTCCAGTGAAATGCGCCTGAACCTGTCGTCATCCGGGAAAAGCCATACCAGCCAATTTCTCCTCAATCCCCTTATTCCTTCACAATACGCTATTATGAACCGCAGCGATCTGCGAGACACTGACAGTTCGCTCCACATTACGGCGCTGACCTTTGAAGACGGCACGGAGTTAGCCTTAGCCGATCATTTACCGGAAGAATAAAAAAACGCCACACCCTAACGTTCCCGTTACGGCGTGGCGATTTTTCTATACGGAAATCACCTGCTAAGGCCTGCCCTTAATGCGTCGGCAGCTCACAGATTTCCGTTACCTTCGGTTTCGCATTGACGTCATTGGTCAGAGAACGGTCAAAGAGTTTGACACCGACAGCACCGATAAGGAACCCGACGATACCGCCGATGATCGCGTTTTGGACATAATCGATACCCTGACTATTACTGTACCAGTAACCGGCAAAGGCCCCTAACGCAGCGACTAACAGGGGCATGACAAAACATACGAATGCGCCAATGACGATATTGACTTCCCGCACTTCAAATTTGACGTGCTGCCCTACTTTGGCTCCAATAGGATTCATTGCTTTAATGACGATATTTTCTGCACCTGAACAGGCACCACAAGCAATACAATCGGTATGACGACCGACTTTGATTTCAACGATGCCATCTTCTTCTACAGATACAATGGTACCTTCTTCTGTTTTCATGATGATCCTCCTCTTTCTATAGGGCCTATAATCAATAGAGATTATTGTTTATCTAACTTATTATACCATGGACAAAAAACGGAATCAACACCTTAATAGTGTTGATTCCGTTTTTCATCATGTTATTTTTTACTTCGTCCTTTGCAATTATGGAACGATGGTCTTGAGGTATTCCTTGAACGGTCCGCCCAGGTCAGGACGACGCAGGGCATACTCGACAGTCGCTTTGAGGAAGCCCAGCTTATCGCCGACATCGTAGCGTTTGCCTTCAAAACAATAGGCAAATACGGCTTCGCGGGCAGCCATGGTCTTCAAGGCATCGGTCAGCTGTACTTCACCGCCTTTGCCTGGTTCGGTCCGCTTCAATACTTCAAATACGTCTGGCGTAATGATATATCGTCCCAGCACAGCTGTCCGGCTGGGTGCTTCTTGGATCGTTGGTTTTTCAATCATTTTCGTGACCCGCATGACCGGTTTGCCATCGACAGGAACACCGCTGACGATGCCATACGACGATACTTTGTCAAGCGGCACTTCCTGGCATCCCAGGATAGTCGCGCCCAAGTCATTATATACATCGATCATTTGGCGTAATGCCGGGTGGGTCTCATTATAAACGACATCGTCACCTAACAGTACGGCAAAAGGTTCGTCGTCAATAAACGATTGGGCACACAGGATTGCATCGCCTAATCCACGCATGTGTTTCTGTCGGATGTAATGGATATTGATTTCAGAAATACTGCGAACCATATTGAGTAAACCCGTCTTGTGCTGAGCCTGCAGATGCAGTTCCAGCCCTGGATTCGTATCAAAATGATCTTCAATGGCCCGTTTGGCATGACCGCTGATGATGAGGATTTCTTCAATACCGCTCTGAAGCGCTTCTTCTACGATATATTGGATCGTCGGTTTGTCTACAATAGGCAGCATTTCCTTCGGCGTCGCTTTCGTTGCCGGCAAAAACCGTGTACCGTAACCAGCTGCAGGAATGACGGCTTTACGGATCTTTTTCAATGGAATCGCCCTCCTTATTCAAACCACCGGGATACATCAAATTCTTCACCAATACATTCCTTTGTATAGCCCTGGGCTAAATAGAGCCCTAAGAGAGACAAGGTCGATACACGCAGCATAGAGCTGTCCCAAATATCGCCCAGATCGGCGAGGATTGGCGAAATATCTTCCATAATATCCAAGGCTTCTTCCCCGCTAAAGGGAGCCGGCCGTTTTTTAGCCAGCCGCAAAAGGTGATCCTGCACAGCCCGGTCCGTAATACCAGTGAGGCGGAAAAACCGTGTTGCCATAGATTCATCGACCATCGCCAATTTATAGAGCGGCGAATTAAAGGACTGGACGATGAATTCTGAAGGGATGCGTTTGCCCTTCAAGGCTTTGCGCAATTCTTCTTCTGTAAACCCGCGATACCGGAACAGTAACGGATACGAATCCGATAAAATTTCAGCGAAATGAGTTTCCTTGCCTTCTACAGCTGTACAGTGAAGATAATCAAGCTGCTGATAGTATGGCCGTTCTGTCGGGAAGCCGTCGAGGAACGGCAGGACATATTTGTCGATATACTGACAGAACGTTTCTGTATCGACGTTATGGGCGTTACGGGAATACAGGAACAGCAACAGGATCGACAAGATTTTATAGTGATAGCTGGTCAAATATGGCATGACCTTCAAGGCATCGATTGCAACGAGATGACGCGTAGAAATGGACGGACAGTGAATGATATCGGAGAACGCCTGCAACGCAATAGTGGCGACATATTTTTCCGGATGCGCTGCAAAAGCCTTCTGCACATTTTGCAACGATTCCTGTACGATGAGCGGTGCCAGCGCCTTTTGGCGTTCAGCGTCATTGACACAGCCGATCTGCTGGAAGGCCGCAGCCGTAATATACTCTGCCTGTTGCTGCATATCTGCTGTAACGATACCGTACTGGCTGAGGAAATGTGAAACACTTTGTTTGATAATAGGTGAATCGGCCGGTTGTTCGTCGTCCCAAATAGACGCATGATGAGCCGCGCCGGCAACAGCGGCGGCTTTCGTCGTCGTACCGGACAGATCATTGCCCCAGGGACTGCGGTGCGGCTTTTCTTGTTCTGTTACAGGCGGCACTGCTGGATCCGCCTGGGCAGCTTGTTCTGCAGGCTTGGCTGCTGCTTTTGCGACCTGGACCGGATCCATACGCCGTGTCTGTTCTAACGTAGCTGCAGCAGCACTGGCAACGGCGCTGGCAGCAACGACACCAGCAGCACTGGCAGCGCTAGCAGCCGTGCTGGGAGCCGTACGATGGGTTCGAACAGGATCGAGGATCTGTGTTTCATCAGATACCGTTTCAGGTTGCGATGATGCTGACCGTTTCTTATGGGCCGATACAGCCGGTTTCACAGGCTGAACGCGCATCGTTTCTTCGGGAGCCTTAGGCGAATCCTGTTGCTGCCTATCCTGGGCCGTCTGCGTTTTTTTAGCAGCACGGGCATTTTCTGCCATGACCGCATCGATAAGATGCTTCTTTTTCGGTGGCTGTGTCGCTGTTCCTTCGCCCCGCTTCCTGGCTGCCAGATCCGCACTGACTACCGCTGCCATATCTGCCAGCGATGGTTCTTGTCCTTCTGTTTCTGCTACTTCCCGGGCCCAGCGTTCCTTTTCCTGCATGCGGTCCTGATCCATTTTATACTGTGACCGGGCTTTGCGGTTCTGCGCACGGAGATCTTGATCCAGTGCCAGCCGTTCATCATCAGCCCGTTGTACTTCTTCCGACTGTTGCTGCCGTTCTTTTTTGGCTTCTTCTGCCCGGGCTTTATATGCGGCAGCTTCTTCTTTATCTACTTTTTCCATGGCCCCGAGGATTTCTTCACGGGACAACACACGGGTAATATCCAGATCTTCTTTAGGTGCTTTACGTCCCTGTCGCGATGATTCTTCATAGACGATATGACCGTTGCGGCGTATGGCTTCCCCTTTAGTCGTGACAAATGCCGTTTCCTCCGGATGTTCCTGCCGTTCCCGGACAGTGACCGTCGATACGCGGGGCAGCGGCGCCGTATCATCTTTGATGCGATGCTGCTGATGGGCAGTACCGTTATGCTGCGCCAAGACCTTTTGGTGCTGGTTCAGCGGTTTGAACTGTTGTTCTCGTGCAGCTGCCTGTTTACTTTCCTTTTTTCTGGCATTGTCTGCGCTTTTACCAGAAAACAAAATATAGCAAACTACAAAAAAGACAATTACAATACCAGCTATAATAGCGTATGGTAAAAAATTTGTCATGTCATCCTCTCCTCTATCCTTACACTCTCTAAATATCTTTTCTCATTGTAACATAGTTGCTACACAGTGACTAGTATCTTTGCCTTGATAGACAAACCGTACCATTGCCAGTATAATAAATCCTAGAATCGTTATAACAAAAAGGAGGCAATGGCATTTGCCAATATGATGAAACACTATAAAGCCATTATTTTTGACATGGACGGTACCGTCCTGAACACGTTAGACGAATTGACACACAGTCTGAATCACGTTTTTCAACATCATGATCTGCCAGCAAAGACGGCTCTGGAAGTCCGTAAATGCCTGGGCTACGGCTACACCGGCCTGATCGAACGAGCTGCAGGCAACGTCACACCGGCACTGCAGGACCGTCTCGCAGATGAGTTCCGCACGTACTATGGCGCTCATTGCCAGGGAACGACCTTCCCCTATGACGGCATCCCTCATATGCTGGAACAGCTGCGCCAGGCAGGCTATAAAATGGCTATCGTTTCCAACAAAGGCCAAGCTGCCGTATCAGAACTGCATCATGAATTTTTCCAAGGTCTGGTAGATTTCTCCATGGGTGAATCACCAGAATACCGCAAGAAGCCTGCGCCTGACATGGTATGGGAAGCCTTGAAACGATGCGGCGTTTCCAAAAATGATGCTATTTATATCGGTGATTCCGAAGTGGACCGCAAGACTGCCGCTAATGCCGGCCTTGATTCCATCCTGGTCACGTGGGGCTTCCGGGACAGGCCCTTTCTAGAAACGCTGGGCGCTGATCATCTTGTAGACTCCGTCCCTGAGTTGACTGCCTTATTCCTATAATTACCACGCTGTCTCCTTACGGATCAGGCAAGCGCTACCATGAAAATACCCTGCCCAGTGGGACAGGGTATTTTCATGCTATAGACCGTACGTTATTTCAAATTATCGTTTTGAATATACTGGATGGCATCATTCGTCGATTGGTCAATCAGTGGTGAGTAAACGACGGTAGTGTCACTATTAGCAGTACCCTTTCTCTTTTTAGCAGCCTGTTGCGACTGGACCAGTTGTGCTTCCCTGATGTTAGCCTGTGTCTCGATGCGGACGATGCCGGCACCGACACGGGCTGCGATTTCATCGAGTGCAGCCTGGCTTACTGGCCGTTTCACTGTCAGGACGATCTGTTCATTCTTGAAGTCCGGCACAGCGCCGACATAATTCTGCACACCTTCACTGGAAACGAGTGCATTAATGGCCCTGTTCATGAGCTGGTCATAGTCCGTACGACTCAGTTTGGCATGACGGATGACGACGACATCAGCACGACTCACGTCGTCACGGATGCGCTGCTGCAAGTATCGGCTCGGGCCGCCTTTGATACCCAGTACCAGTGTATCTCCGTCCCAATACATCGTACCGCTGCGGAAATACAACGGTGCCGAACCGTATTCGGCATTGAGGACCCGCAACATCTGTGCTTCTACCTGCACATGGGATATGTAATCACCTTCAGAATGCATCAGGCGGTACATGACCTGGGCCGCATCGGCACGCGTCATCCCTTGTTTCGGATGGAAATAATTATCAGCAGGCACCATGATATTTTTGCTGTGCAGGACTTGTACAGCTGTCGCATTTTCTGGTGCTACCATGCTTTCGTCAGCATACGGCTGTACTTCTTCATCCATATCAGCCATGCGGTTGTATTTCAAATACTGATATATGACACTGGCAAATTCTTCACGGCTTACGGACTGTTCCGGGTGGAACGAACCATCGGCATAGCCTTGGAGAATTCCCTGTGCCGTTACAGCCGCCATGACATCGCCTTTATTTCCTTTGTCTGTATCTGTCAGGGTATTGTCAGTCAAGGGTATATTGGCTGATACGGTATATACTAATTGCGCCAAATCGCCACGGGTAATCACATCCTGCGGATGGAACTGGTTCCCGCTGACAAACGTCAGGCACTGCGTGTCATACAAGTAATTGATAGCCGCGCGGTCGCTGAGGCTCCCTATATCAGTATACGGTGCGTCGGCCAGCGCCGTCGTACTTGCGGCAATAACTGCCATAGCTGCCAATACGGCAGCGATTCGTTTCGGTTTCATACATTTGCTCCTTTACAGGACTTACTGAATGACAATGCGCAGGGCTTTGCCTAATTCTTTATTCAGATTCGTCTGCGTTTCTTTGGAAATAGACGGGACGGTCAGGACGACTTTTTCATTGACATAGTCGACGTCTGTCTTAACGACCGTATTCGTCGATTCTGTCGCTTTATAGATTTTTTCAGCACGGCTCGCAAGGTTTTTATAATCATTGTAACTGTACGTCGACGTCTGTACAGTGACTGCTCCCGTTGCAATCGTCGTATCCGAAGCGATGGCTTCTTCTAGTTTATCTTTATTTTGTTTATTTTTCACCCCTACGTGAAGGGTATCGCCCTGCCAGTACATAATACCGTCCTGGGCAAAGGCTTTGACTGAACCGTATACATCTTTGATATCTTTAAATACCTTTGTTTCCAATGTATTCGTTGCCGGCGTCGTATCTTTCGTACCGCCGCTGACCATACGATACAATACATTGACAGCTTCACCGCGGGTAATATCATTCTTCGGATTGAAGGTGTTTTTAGCGCCGCCCTTCATATAGCCTGCTGCTGACATGGCATCGACGGCTTTTTTAGCCCAAGGAGAGATCTTGCTTTCGTCCGCAAAAGGCGTCGCAGTATCTGATGTCGTCAATCCCTTATAATTCATATAATTATAGGCAATGACAGCAAATTCTTCCCGCGTCAATTTCTGCTGCGGTCTGAACGTATTGTTGCTGTATCCTTTCATGATCTGTTTATCTACGAGGGACGCAATGGCCCGTTCGGACCAGCGGCCTTTGACATCTGTGAAATCTGTCGTAACGACAGTGGCGTCTTCACCTATCATGTTGTTGATAATAGCAGCGACACTTTCACGAGTAATGTCTTCGTTCGGCTTAAATTGGCCGTTCGAACCGCTAATGTAATGGTTGTTATAGAAATATTCAATGGCAGCTTTGCCCCAATATGTATTAATATCGGTCAGCCCCGTCGTCGTGCCAGCGGCAAAGACCGACGTAGACATAGCTGCAGCCAAGGCAGCAGCAGCCAGCATTTTTGTATACTTTCTCATAGTCATCTCTCCTGTCTATATGATGATATCGAACGCAGAGTATTGGTCATACATATCTTTTTCATTTTATCACACTGTGCGGTCAAGAACAAGATGAGTCACAGTTTTACAAGATACAGACTTGTACAGAACGGCCTTTTGGCAGCCAGTTTTCAATAATAGCGAAAAACCTGTTGCAGCTGGTGCGCATCCTGTGACTGGCTGAGTGCCAGCTGTACCAGTATCTTTGCTTTTTGCGGTGTCAGTGTATTGGCGCAGATCGTACCGTCATATTCGGGCACTGCCGTAACGATACCGCCTAAGGTGCGGCTGGCCCGGACGATGACTACGCCCTGTTTCATCGCCTGCTGCGCCTGTTGCCATACATCAGCAGGCATACGGCCGTGACCCAGACCGGCGACGATGATGGCTTTAGCACCCTGCCGGACCGCATCGTCAATAGCCGCCGGATTCATACCGACATAGGCATACATAATGACCACCTTAGGAAGGTCGCTCAGGCCTTGACTGGAAAAGACCGAGCCATCATTATAGCAGGTCACTGGTTTTTGATAAAACAAGGCCTGCCCGTCCTGAATAAAGCCCAGACAACCCATTTGACGACTTTGGAAGGTATCCACATGGGTCGTATCGGTTTTTTCTACAAACCGCGCCGCATGGATGGTCCCGTTCATGACGACGAGCACGCCATAGTCAGCAGCCCCCGGCGTCGCTGCGGTCTGCACCGCTTCGAGAAGGTTCAGCGGCCCGTCGGCACTGATAGCCGTAGCCGGACGCATAGCCCCAGTCAGGATTACAGGGACTGGTGTGTGGACCGTCAAGCTTAGGAAATACGCCGTTTCCTCCATTGTATCTGTACCGTGGGTAATGACGATACCATCGATATCCTCTCTGACTGCTATGGCTTGTACCCGTCGTGCCAGCTCGAGCCACAGCGACTCCGTCATATCTGAGCTGTCTATATTGCAAAACTGTTCGCCTGTAATGACTGCATAGTCAGCTATCTGCGGCACTGCCGCAACCAGGTCTTCTACTGCGACGGCTCCGGCCGTATACCCCGTCAAGTCATCTGCAGCAGCGGCCTTGCCGGCAATAGTGCCGCCACAGGCAATGATGTATATGTGTCGTTTTGACATGATGAAGATCCTTTCTTTCTTATAATACTCCTATTATACATGATATTTCTTGGATTTCGTAGAGGTATGTTGTATCGTAACGCCCTCATACAGGCAAAAAAAATATACCAGTCAGGGAATGGCTGGCATATTCTGTCCTTCTATGCATAGTATGGGAAACCTGCGCTAGTTAATGCGCATGGAACGTATCTGTTACTTCTGCGCCATTAGCTGCCTTATCTGGCTGTGCAGCTGACGCTCCTGTTGCCGCCGCTGTATGGAGCAGGCCTTTCCGGGCTTTAGTAATGACACTGTGATTATAGCCGTAGCCAAAATAAATACCTAAGCCAATGACCAGCCAGACAACAAAGCGGACCTGTGTGATCGTCGGCAACATGACAACCAAAATACCACAGAACAAAATAGCCAGCGCCGGTACGACAGGAACAAAGGGGCAACGGAAGGGACGAACACGATCCGGTGCTTTTTTCCGCAAGACGATGACCGCAGCCGATACGATGATAAATGCACCTAACGTGCCGATATTCACCATTTCAGCGACAATATTGATCGGTACGACGCCTGCTAAAATCGAGGAAATGACTGCGACGAGAAGAGAACTACGAACAGGTGTCTTCGTTTTCTTATTGATATGACCAAAGAATTTCGGCAGCAGCCCGTCACGGGACATGACAAAGAGAATACGGCTCTGGCCGAGGCACATGACCAGTAGTACCGACGTGATACCGCAAATAGCACCGACAGATACGGCTGCAGCACCCCAGCTGTAACCGACGCTCTGTAAGGCAAAGGCGACCGGTGCCGCTGTATTCTTGAATTCAAGATACGGGACCATGCCCGTTAAAATAGCCGATACGATGATATACAAGATCGTGCAAACGATCAATGAACAGATAATGCCACGAGGCAGATCCTTCTGCGGATTCTTGACTTCTTCAGCAGCTGTCGAAACAGCATCGAAGCCGATATAAGCAAAGAAGATGATCGATGCGCCTGTAAATACACCGGACCAGCCATAGGGCATGAACGGTGTCCAATTGGCAGCATCGACATGATTGAAACCGAGGAAAATAAATAACCCTACAACAGCTAATTTAATAATGACAATAATATTGTTGACAAACGAACTCTGTGTGATCCCTTTGGCATTGACCAACGTAATGATCCAAATAATAACCATTGCTGGAATATTGATAAAGCCGCCTTCTTCCGGCGATACGATAAACGCCTTCGGCAGCACTAAACCCAGGTTCGTCAAAATATTCGTAAAATACGCTGACCAGCCAATGGCAACAGAACTAAGTGCCAGCGTATACTCTAGTATCAAATCCCAGCCGATGATCCAGGCCCAGAACTCGCCTAGCGCTACATACCCATAGGTATACGCACTGCCTGCTACAGGCACCATTGCTGCGAATTCAGAATAGCAAAGTGCTGCACAGCCACAAGCGATAGCAGCGATAATAAAAGAAATGATCAATGCCGGACCTGCGAAATTCGCTGCTGCAATCCCTGTGACGACGAAAATACCTGTACCAACGATACAGCCGATACCCAGCATCGTCAGCTCAAAGGAGCCTAAGACCCGTTTCATGCCGCCATCTTGTTTTGTTTCAGATATGAATTCATTAATACTTTTCGTTCTAAATACATCTTTTGTCATACCGTTCCCCCCTTATTTTTTCCCCAAACAAACAAAAAGACCGCAAGGATACGCACTATGCTTTCCGCATCCTCGCGGTTCTTTTGGTGTATGTACTTGTTGTCCTTATTACCGGAACATCAATAACGAAATAATAACAGACATTAACAATGCAGGCCCTGAAAAGCTGGCAGCCGACGTACCTGCTGCGATGCAGACACCCAGTCCCAGGACTGTACCGATTCCCAATTCAGTCAGCCCAAACGAACTAAAGAATGCTTGCGTAAATCCCTGTCGTTTTCCCTGGTAAACAACAGCTGCACCTTCCGGTGTCTTTACTACATTGTTCATCATTGTAATTCCCCCTCTTTACATACGTCAAGGTTCCCTCAATTGCATCGCTTGACGTTGGTTACATTATACTCCTAAAACATCATTTGTAAATAATATCTCCGTTTCTATTTTAAAATGTTATGTATTCATCATAGTTATCGTTGTTGATTTTATTATATTTTATTTTTTAATTAAAATATAATTTATACATGAATTGCATTAAAATCATTGTTAACACCATTTCCACCTGTTGCTTCCTTATTTTTCATTGAGCTGCGACGACTTTCTTGGTATAATGTGTCATATGCTGTGTTGACCGGAAAGGATGCTGTACGTATGAACATATATATTGTGTATACCCTGCTGGGACAAATTATTTGGGGATTATTGCCTCTGTTTTGGATACTGTTGCAAGACGTGCCATCTCTATACATTCTAGCAACACGTATCGTATGGTCAGCACTATTTTGTTACGGTCTCATCCTGCAGAAACACTTACTCCCCCATTTACGGCAACTCACTGCCGACAGAAACGAATGGCCTTACATTGCCGGAGCCTGCGTCATGATCACCATGAACTGGGGCTCCTTCATTTATGCCATGACCCACAGCTACATTCTCCAATCCAGTCTGGCCTACTTCATCAACCCGATCGTGGTCATCCTCTGTGGCTCTATCATTTTCCATGAACACTTAGGCCTGTTACAACGATTCTCTATTGCCTTTGCCGCAACAGGCCTGCTCATTGCCTTCTTCCTTTATGGACAAATCCCGTGGTTGGCCCTGCTCATCTGTGCGACTTGGGCAATATACAGTCTTCTCAAAAAAAAGATTACCTTGGACAGCCAAGTATCCGTATTTATCGAATCCTTTTCTATGGTACCCCTATCCATCGTCTTTATCCTGTATAGCGAAATGAACGGTATCGGCGCTGCTACACTGCTCCAAGGCTGGCAATGGCTGCTCCTGCCGGCAACAGGTATCGTCACGGCTGTTCCTATGCTGTTCTTCACTGCCGGTATAAAAGGCGCACCAGTCACACTGGCCGGCATCTGCATGTACCTGGCACCGAGCATTTCCATGATCATCGGTTTGCTCACAGGCGAAACCCTGACGAAGCCCTTGCTCATTACCTTCATCTTCACCTGGATTGCCGTCGCCTTGTATATTGCCGGTATATTGAAAATCACCAAAAGGCTCCGCCGCAGCGCTGCCTGAAGGGAAACCTCGTTTTACCCCGTTTCTATTGACAGGAAGCGGAGCTATCTCCTATAATAACGTAAGATTTAACGTAAGATTTATAGTATATGATAAGGAGAAATTTTTATGCATAGTATGTCCTATTTTTGGCATTTATCCCGTATCATTTACGGTCCGCGAAATTTCAAAGAAAATAAACGCGCTGTCGTCTTTTTCTGCCGGGCTATTGCCAATCGGCCTCTGTTCGAGGAATTATACACGTTTTTCGATTCATACCCGCCTATGAACGGCTTTTTTGAAGACCGGGATCCTGATTTCCAGGAAGTCATGACCCGTGTGTTCTTATTCAAGAATTCTACCATGAGGCAACGCTTGGATGCCCTGGTCCATCACTTTGAACTCCTGCGCACGTTCTTCTCTGATGACACCATTCATGAACTTTATTGGGGCAAAGGCTTCACCTTGTGGAAATCAGATGATGCGTCACTACCGCTGGAAGTACGGCTCATCTTCGACACAGGCCAGCGCAAAGAAGGCTTCCTGTCCCTTTATCTGTACCATGATGGGGAAATGATATATCATTTTAATTTCCGTTTCGATTATAACCGTGACCATGTGCCTTCCCTGTATATCGGTACCATCCAAGGCTCTAAACATGGCTTGGAAGCGACAAAAGTCCTGACAAAAAAACTGTTCGGCTACCGGCCAAAGAATTTCATTCTTTACTTCATGCGACTCTTCGTCCAGACCTTGGGCCTTCACGACATGTATGTCATTACTGACGAAGGCTTCTATACAAACAGCCATATTCTTCGAGGCAACCGTTCAAAAAAGACACACCTAAATCCCTTCTGGCTCGACGAAGGTGCTGTGCCAGACCCTGCTGAAGCTTGGTATTTCCGCATGCCCATCGAAGAAAAGCGCCGTAAATACGACGAAATCAAATCGCAGAAACGCAACCTGTTCCGCAAGCGCTATCTCCTCATGGATCACATCGTACCGACGTACGTCGCTAACATACATACACTTTTCCGAAC
>JAKVKI010000036.1 GCA_022486585.1 Megasphaera sp. | reverse complement strand
CCTAGCCTAATTTCCTATTGACATGGCTGGCTTTTATCAGGTATAATGCAAAGAACAACATTCCTAACGCAAACAGTGTTGATGGAAAAAAGTAGGGTTGTCATTCTCTTGCAGAGAACCGGTGGTCGGTGCGAACCGGTAGAGATGGCAGCGTGAAGTTCTTTCCTGAACTGCCGGGCTGAACTGATAGTAGGCCTGGACGGCAGGGCCTCCGTTACCGGGCTGTGAGTTGATCTGATTTATGATATATAGGGTGGTACCGCGGAGTATTCCGTCCCTGGCACCACCCTTTTTTTGTCTGTATCAGATAAACAGGGTGGTACCGCGTCTACATCGTCCCTCGTTGAGAGGGGCGATTTTTTTATACTGGATTGCACGGGAATCGTTACTATAGCATATGGTTTGTATAGGGGGAAAGGAAATGAACAGTTCAGTCATCATCGTAGGATTATACATTGTACTCATGTTCGTTATCAGTTGGTATACGAAATGGCGTGCTTCCGGCAAGGCAGATAATTATATTCTCGCCGGCCGCAAACTCACGACACCGCTTATTATGGTCTCTATCGTCGGTCTTGCTGTCGGCGGGGCTTCGACTATCGGTGTTTCCGAAAAAGCGTACACGGCAGGTCTTTCTGCGGGCTGGTATACGACAGCCTGGGGTATAGGCGCTATTGTCATGGGGCTCACAGTAGCTAAACGCTATCGCCGTCTCAATATTACGACGATACCGGAAATGCTCGAACGGTACTATGACAAAAAAAGCATGGGTCTTGGTATTGTCTGTCAGATTCTGGTGCAGCTCGTCATTATGAGTATGCAGTATGTTGCCGGCGGTATGATCCTGGCGGCGCTGATGCCGGAAATCTTTACGCCGTTGACGGGGATGCTCACCAGTGCTGTTGTATTCATTGGAATCACGCTCATTGGTGGTATGTGGTCTGCCAGTCTGACCAATGTGATGAATGTTAGTCTTCAATATGCCGGGGTCCTCATGGCGGTCGTCCTCGCTGTCCGCATGGTCGGCGGTATGGATCAAATTGCTTTGAATCTGCCGATGCCGGCAGGGCTGGATTTTATTAGCGGTGTAGGACCGATGACCATCATTACGTGGGTCGTCGTCCTCATTACGGTGAATTTGTCTTTGCAGAGTATCATCCAAATTTCCCTTGGTGCTAAAGATGTCGCGACAGCTCGCAAGGGCTTCATTATCGGTGGGCTGGTCATGCTTCCTATTGGCTTTGTCAGTGCGCTCCTCGGGGTCATTGCTGCTGAAGTATATCCGAACATCCCGGCCGCAGCGGCGCTGCCGCAAATGATCATGTCGCTGAATCCGTGGCTGGCAGGGATCACACTGGCGGCGCTCTGGGCAGCTGATGTCAGTACGGCATGTAATCTTCTGCTCAGTTCGGCGACGTTGTATTCCCATGATATTCACAAACGGTTCATCAATCCGGATATGGCTGACAGTACGTATTTGAATGTTACGCGTATGGCTGTGCTGCTGCTGGGCTTGCTGACACTGGGCTTTGCTCTGACGATTAGTGGCATCATTGCGACGCTCATGGCTGGATTGAGTCTCATGACGTCGTTCAGCGTCATTGCACTGATGACGCTGTATGCACCGAAGTACTGCTCCCGGGAAGCGGCGTTCTATACGATCCTCACGTCCATCGTTGTCTTGGTTGCTTGGATGACTATTCCTCAGGTCCGTATTTTGCCGCATGTTATTTACGCAGAATGGATTACCTGTGGAGGCGTGTTCCTGGGCATTAGCGCCTTTGCCCGTCAGCGCATCGCTGCTGACGAACGTCTCTTGGCTCCTGAAGAGGTAAGAGAGACAACACCGGCGCAACATTGATGACCTAAAAAACTGCCTGCAGGCAGTTTTTTTTGTTATTTCCTATTCGTTTCCTTTTATGTTACAATAGGCTTACACTATGACAGGAGAGAAGGAGACGGATATGAGCTGGCAGATTGAAAAGCTATTGTCGGAACGACTGGAAGCCGAGAGCGGATACTATCAATATCCCTTTGGCAGCCGCCGGGCCATGGCGATTTGCTATCCCAATACGTATGAAGTCGCCATGAGTAATTTGGGGCTCCAGATTATTTACAAGGAAGTCAACGACCGTGATGACTGGCTGTGCGAGCGGGCGTTCCTGCCGGATAAAGAGCTGGCAAAGCTCTATGATAGATCCCGTACGCCATTGCTTACGCTGGAAAACCGCCGTCCTCTCTGTGATTTTGAAATCATCGGCTTATCTGTTAGTTTTGAAATGGACTATTTCAATATACCGGACTTGCTCCGACGAGGCCATGTGCCCGTCCTGGCCAGCCAGCGGGGAGAAACAGACCCCATTGTGGCCATGGGCGGACCTGTGGCCTTTTTCAATCCAGAACCGCTGACGCCTTTTGTAGACGTTGTCATGGTAGGTGAAGGGGAGAAACTGATCCATCATTTCCTCGATGCCTATGACAAAGGCCGTCAGGCCGGCTTGAGCCGTCACGACATACTGCGGTCTTTGGCGGAGGTGCCGGGATTGTATATTCCGTCGCTGTATCGGCACGACTATGATGATCAGGGCAGGCTCTGCCGTATCGTTCCGCTGGATGGAGCTCCGGCTCGTGTAGAACGGCAGTGGAATGAGCTGGATGGTCCCGGAGAGACCGTCGTTGCGACGCCGTATACGGAATTCGGCGCCATGTACCTTATTGAAATCGCCCGGGGCTGCGGTCGTCATTGCCGCTTCTGTATGGCAGGCTACTGCTATCGGCGGCCTCGCGTGCGTCCTCTTGCCTACGTCAAAGAAGCGGTTTTGCGAGGCAAGAAACTAGGTAAAAAGATCGGGCTCATGGGAGCGGCTATTTCTGACTATCCCTATATAGATGAACTGGTACAGTTTATTCGCAGTGAAGGGCTGGCCTTTTCCTGTGCGTCCTTGCGGGCTGATTCGATCACGCCGGCTATCGTGCAAGGCTTGGCTGAAAGTGGTCAGAAGACGATTACGCTGGCACCGGAAGCCGGCAGCATCCATATGCGGGATATTATCAACAAGGGCATTACAGAAGAGCATTTGCTTCACTCTATCGATTTGGCGACGGCTGCCGGTATCCGCCATGTCCGTATGTATATCATGATCGGTCTGCCTATGGAGACAGACGAGGATATACAGGGCATCGTCGCCATGACCCGCCGGGTGCAGCAGCATATGGCGTCTATCGGCAATATGAGCCGTATCACCTTGAGCATTAACCCCTTTATTCCCAAGCCGTTCACGCCGTTCCAGTGGATGGCCATGTGCGATAAGAAGGTCGTAGAGAAGCGGCTGGCATACATTAAAAAAGAACTGGGAAGAGATAAGCAAATCGAGTTATTAGCTGAACCGTTGCGTCAATGCTATATCCAAGGGGTACTGTCCCGCGGCGGCCGTCGTGTCGGCGAGGTGCTGGCCTTGGCCTGTCAGTATGGCGGTGTCAAAGGGTGGAAACGGGCAGTAAAAGAACTTCATTTCGATAGTAAGCAATCATTATATACGGAGCGGCCGACAGACGCCGTCCTGCCGTGGAGTGTCCTCGACAGCGGCTTGGCGCCGACCTATTTGGTCCATGAATTGGAACAGGCCCGCAAGGGAGCGTTTACGATTCCTTGTTTCCCGGGGTGTCGCCGTTGTCATGTCTGTGGAGGTACACATGAGCACAAACTGGATTGAACATGAAAATGGTATATGTTGGGAAGAAAGCAGTCTGTTGCAGCGTCTGGGGCTGTGCCATGGTGTTGCCGGCAGAAGCGGCGGCGTCAGTACAGGCATCTTCACATCGATGAATATGGCTCTCCATGTCGATGATGACGTGCAGTCTGTGTTGGAGAACCGGCGCCGTTTCTGTGAGACCATCGGCTGCAGTCTTCAGAATTTCACGACAGCCCGGCAGACCCACGAAGACCATATCGTTGCTGTAGGGCCTGCAGAGATCGGCAGCGGTGCCGGCAGTCTTGCTGATGCATTGGATCATACAGATGCGCTTATGACGAATCAGCCGTATATCCCTCTTATTATATTTGTAGCGGACTGTGTCCCAATCATCTTGTATGATGCAGAACATCAGGCCTGCGCCGTCGTCCATGACGGCTGGCGCGGTACGGTGCAGCGACTGGTCGCAAAGACTGTTTTTGCCATGCGCCTGGCTTACGGTACAGATCCGGCGAACCTATGGGCCTATATCGGGCCGGCTATTTCAGCGGATCACTACGATGTCAGCGAAGATACGGCCGATCAGTTTCGTGCGATGGGGCAGGCATATCGTACGTGCGTCATCGAACGGCTTCATACGAGATCTATCGATTTGTGGCAGGCCAACCATCTGCTGTTGCAGGAAGCCGGCCTGCAGGAGGACCATATTGACATATCCTCTTCCTGTGTTTACAGTAATCATGAACGATTCTTTTCATCACGGTATGACCAGGGGCATACAGGCCGTAATACGGCGTTTGTCATGATAAGGCAAAAATAGTGCCTCATGGTAAACAAAGTCGTTATTTTTAGGGAATTTTTTCAATTTTCCCCTAGTATTTATATCATGAACTCTATATAATAAAAGAAGTGTAATGTTTTATAAACATAATTCATGAGCACTACGGAGGGAATAGCGTTGATAAAAGAAAATATCGAGGCTGTGCAGAAGCGTATAGATGATGCTGCTGCACGAGTCGGTCGAACGGACAAAATTACGCTGGTGGCCGTAACGAAAAACCACCCGGTAGAATATATGAAAGAGGCTGCCGCCGACGGTATTACTGATGTCGGTGAGAACCGCGTCCAGGAAGCGCTGGAAAAACGCAAAGCGTTTCCGGATAATCATCTGACGTGGCATCTTATTGGGCATTTGCAGACCAATAAGGCTAAACATGCGGTAGAACATTTCGATTTGATCCACTCCATTGATTCGGTCCATCTGCTGCAGGCAGTGGACAAGGAAGCCGGTAAGATTGGCAAGGTCCAAGACATCCTGTTGCAGGTCAATGTGGCCCGTGAAGAAAGTAAATTCGGTATGGCAGTGGAAGACTTCCCGGCAGTATGCCAACAGGCAAAAGACCTGGAACATGTCCGCGTCGTCGGGCTCATGTGTATTGCACCGGATTACGATAACGTCGAAGATGTGCGGCCGGTATTCCGTATCGCCCATGCATTATATGAACATATGCAATCTAAATTTCCATCTGGTCAAGTCCGATACCTGTCTATGGGCATGACCCATGATTTTGAAATAGCAATCGAAGAAGGCGCCAATGTGGTTCGTGTAGGCACGGCTATTTTTGGCCCTCGTAATTACTAAGGAGGATTTTAACCATGGGATTGAAAAATTTTTGGAACAAAGTAGTAGGAACTGTAGGCGGCGTCAATGACGATGACGAATTTGCAACAGATGAATACGATGATGATGAAGTAGAAGAAGAAGAAACACGGCCTCAGCGCCGCCCTGCTGCAGTAGCACCGCGGTCGAGCCTGAACTATTCAGGTACGCAGGAACGGCCGTTAAAGATGATGATTGTCGAACCGGAATCCTTTGATGATTCGCAGAGCATTGCCGATTATCTGCGGGACCGCAAACCAGTTGTCATCAATTTTGAATCGACTTCGCCGGATGTATCCAAACGTGTCGTCGATTTCATCAGCGGTGCGACCTATGCGTTAGATGGCAATATTCAGAAAGTGGGACGCGATATATTCCTCTGTGTGCCCAGCAACGTCACGGTAGATCGGGGCAAACATGATTATGGTGATTTCAAAGCGGCACCGCTGGCTTGGAATGCACCGAATAATGCGAACGGGAATGGCGGCGGCAGCGTACCGCCCCAGCAATAAGGGAGTTCGTTGTGAAGAACAGAGATCGCATTATCCGCTATTATAAAGGAACTGATAATGGCGAGCTGGCAGCCCGCCTTATCGATTTGGCCGACAGTGCTGCAAAAGGCCGGCCGTATGCCGTAAGCGAATTCGTATCGCCCGGTGCCGTTCAAATCGGTGAAACCATACAGGCTCATGTACCGTCATTGGTGCTCAAGAGCTTCGGCGGCTATGAAGGCGCTGAACGGGTGAAGCTGGCCTTCGTCAATGCTGATTATGAAGGCCTTGTTGAGTATGGTATCACGGCTTGTCGTGCTTCCTGGGATGCCCGCTATCGGTTGCTGGGTCATCGCGATGTCTTAGGGTCTCTTATGGGACTGGGAATCGACCGCACCCATTTCGGTGACATTATTATGACCGAAAGCAGTGCGGTCATTCTTGCCGATACGTCGTTATATGCGTATGTACAGCAGAATTTTACAAAAATCGCCATGGTGCCGGTGACGATCGATGAGATCCCGCTGGGTGATATAGCGCCGCGACAGGAAAAAGTCAAAGAAATCAAAACCACCGTGGCGTCGCTGCGTCTCGATGCTATCGCGTCGTCAGGGTTTGGCATGTCACGAACGAAGGCGGCAGAAGCTATCAAGGGGGAACGGGTCCAGGTGAACTGGCAGCCGGCCAAAGGGCCGTCTCAGGATGTAGCCGCAGGCGATGTCATATCCCTGCGCGGCAAAGGCCGCATGGAACTGGTCAGCATTACCGGTACATCCCGCAAAGGCCGTATCGGTGTGTTGTTGAAACGATATATGTAATGTGTATCATACACAGGCATGATATACGATGCGAGGAGGAGTTTTTGCATGTTAACGCCAATGGATATTCATAACAAGGAATTCAAACGGGGATTCCGCGGTTATAGTGAAGAAGACGTGGATGCCTTCATGGATAATATAGCCAGCGATTATGAAAAAGTATACCGGGAATATTGTGAACTGAAAGAACGTTGCGATAATCTTCAAGATAAGCTGACACAGTATGAAAAGATGGAATCGACGATGAACAGTACGCTCATGCTGGCGCAGCAGACGGCGGAAAACGTCAAAGTATCAGCACGCAAGGAATCCGATCTGATCTTGCAGGAAGCGGAAAATAAAAAGAAGCAGATGATGGATGAAACGACACTGAATCTGCAGACATCGCAACAGGAAATGGATAAATTGAAGGCCCAGACCGGTGCTTTTCGTGCTAAATGCCGGGCTATCCTCACGAGCCAGCTGCGTTTGCTCGATGATATGGTCCTCGATGCCGGAGATACAGCCGGTACAGCCAAAGCTGATGCGGCACAACCGAAATCGGACAATAGAAAAAAAGCTGAATAAGTCTGGTTTTTGCATATAGTATATGCTCTCTTTCAGGTATGACGTACAGTTGACCCGGCAGGGAGTATATTTGTTTATAGGAGGGACGTATGATGAAACGAATACTCGTTATATTGGCCGCCATGGCTTGCAGTACCGTAATGGCAGTGAGTGCATATAATCCCTATGCGCCGAATCAGTTTGATCCTATGGAAAAGAACACCTGGGAATATCAATATGTCTATGACCTGAGTCGCGATGGCCTGACCGGTGCGGATATGTCTAAGTTCATGTCCTCGTATAAGCTGACACGCTACGAAATGGCCCAGCTCATTGCAACTGCCAAAGAACGGCGTAACACGGCGACACCGCAGCAACAGGAAAAAATCGACAAGCTTTGTCTGGCCTTTTCTGATGACTTGGCGTACGTGAGCGAAACGTCGCCTGAAGAAGCCCGGGCGCAGCAAGGTCAGGAATTTGACTGGAAGGGAGCTGCCAAATAATGCCTCGTCAAGATATTAAGCTCATCGCCCTTGATTTGGACGGTACGCTGCTATGCAGTGACAAGACGATCTCTGATACGACCTTGGCTGCTATCCAGGCAGCCAGAAATAAAGGCGTCATCGTAGCTATTGCGACAGGACGCATGTATTCGACGGCCAAGCGATACGGTGCGATGCTGAATCTCGGCGATATGCCTATGATGCTCTATGCCGGCGGGTTGATCCAGACCGTAGAAACGAAAAAAGTACTCTACAATCACCCTATTGCTGTTGAAGATGCAGCGGCATTATTAGCGTTGGACAAGGAAAAGGGCTGGCAAATGCAGACCTATATCGATGATGTCCTGCGCGTTGCTGCCTATGATTCGTGGATTCAGGGTTATGAACATAATACCGGTGCTAAAGCCGTCGTATGCGGTGATGATTTCTATACGCCCCAAGGGGCACCGAATAAGATGCTCAGCCGCGGTTCCCACGAAGAATTGCTGTTGCGCAAAGCTGAAATCGAAAAGGTGTTGCCTGACCGGTTCAATATCATGTTCTCTGAAGGTACCTTCCTTGAGGTCATGCCGAAAGGCGTCAATAAAGGGGATGGATTGCGCCGGTTAGGAAACCTTTTCGGTGTGACCATTGACCAGGTCATGGCGATGGGTGATTCCCAGAATGACATCGATATGCTGCGTGCAGCCGGGTTCTCTGTAGCGATGGGCAATGCGGCAGATGAAATCAAAGATGCGGCACAGGCAGTTACGCTGTCCAATGATGACGACGGTGTAGCCGCTGCTATTGAACGATTTGTATTATAATGTATGGCAAGGAGGCCTCCTATGGAACAATTCCATTTGATTATTGTTACAGGTATGTCCGGTGCCGGCAAGAGCCAGGCCGTCCAGGCCTTGGAAGATATAGGGTATTTCTGTATTGATAATATTCCACCGGTGCTTATACCTAAATTTGCTGAATTATGTATCAAAGGCGGCGAACGGGTGCGTCATGTAGCCCTTATTGCCGATATTCGCGGCGGCGAATTTTTTGATTCCATGAACAGTTGTCTGAAAGACTTGAAAACGATGGGAATCTCCTATGAGATCGCCTTCATCGAAGCGTCTGATCAGGCGCTCATCCGCCGCTATAAAGAAACGCGGCGCGTACATCCCCTGGCGCCGCACAGCCGTATCAGCCAGGGCATTGCTGAAGAACGGAAGCGATTGGCTGATTTACGGCGTGAAGCTGATTTTATCATCGATACGACGAATCTTAAACCACGGCAGCTCAAAGAGCTGCTCGTGAAGAAATTTGCTATTAATGACGGGAAGAAGACCATGACCGTAACGGTCGTGTCCTTTGGCTTCAAGCATGGCATGCCTATCGATGCCGATATCGTAGAAGACGTGCGCTTCCTGCCCAATCCGTTCTATATAGAAGAATTCCGCCATAAATCGGGACGTGTTCCTGCTGTGCGGGACTATGTAGAAAGCTTCCCGGTAACACAGACGTATAAAGAAAAATGGTTCGATATGATCGATTTCCTGCTGCCTAACTATGAGCGGGAAGGCAAGAGCCAGCTGGTTATTGCCGTCGGCTGTACCGGCGGGATGCATCGCAGCATCTGCATGGCTGAAGCTATGTACAAGCATTTAAAAGAAACCGGCGTCGATGTGACGATTGAACACCGTGATTTGAACAAAAACGATGTCCGTGAAGATGCGCCGGGGTACGAAGGCGTATAAGGGGGGTATCGTACATGCATTTTTTTAAATGGCTCCATCCCGGCCTGCATATCAAACGATGGCTGTTCCTGTTCGGTCTGGGCATGATGGCAACCAGCTTCGGGTTGGTGCTGACCTTTAACTACCAGTGGCTGGGGCAGATTGAAGAATGGATGTTCCGCATACTGTATGAAGTGACAGGCCATTATAATTATACGGTCTTGGCGACAATCGGTATATTGGTCATCGTCGCCGGCATAGGTATCATGGGCTGGGCTACACGACGACTTATTCGTACCATGCTAGAAGTAGTCATGCCGAATGAATCAGGAAACATTAGTGATTTGATCCTGTCGAATATGAAGCTGTCCAAAGGCCCGAAGGTCGTGGTCATCGGTGGCGGGCATGGCTTGTCCATTATGCTCCGCGGGTTGAAGACGAAGACCTATAACCTTACGGCTGTCGTCACTGTAGCGGATGATGGCGGTTCTACCGGACGTATCCGCCAGGATTTGGATATTATTGCGCCGGGAGACTTGCGTAACTGCCTTGTGGCATTGGCCGATAAAGAAGGCCTGATGGAAAAGCTCTTTGCCCACCGTTTCGGTGGTTCCGGTAATCTGACCGGTCACAGCTTTGGCAACTTATTCATCGCTGCTCTTATTGAAGTATTGGGTGACGTCGAAGAAGCCATGGATGCGACCAGCAAGGTCCTGAAAGTCCGCGGCAAGGTCATTCCGGCGTCAGCTGAGAAAATCATGCTCAATGCGGAAATGACGGACGGCCGTATTATTGAAGGAGAATCGCATATTCCCGAGGCTCATGGTAAAATTAAGCGGGTCTTTACGACGCCGGAACATCCCAAGGCCATCCAGTCGGCAGTAGATGCCATTCGCGAGGCCGATGCGATCGTCCTGGGACCGGGCAGCTTGTATACGAGCATTATGCCGAATTTGTGTATTCCTGATATAGCGGCGGCCATCGGTGACAGCAAGGGCAAGAAAATCTATATTTGCAACGTCATGACACAACCTGGTGAAACCGATGGATATACCGTGGCAGATCACGTCAAGGCTATCAATCGTCAGGCCGGCAGTAACATTATCGACTTTGTCATCGCCAATAACGGGGATGTGGACCCTTCTATTTTGCAGCATTATGCTGCTGCCGGTTCGCAGCCGGTCATGATCGATAAGAAGGCCGTCCATGAAGCCGGTGCCATCTTGATCCTGTCGGATCTGGTGAATAAGGAAACCGGGGCGACCCATAATACGAAAAAATTAGCTAACGTGCTTTTTGATTTGATCAATGCACTGCGGACGGATTTATCGCCGGAGCTGTTGCAGTATTATTTGAAACGGTATACGATGAAACACACGTAAGAAAGGGAGGCTTTCATGTCTTTTGCCGAAGAGGTAAAAAATGAGATCGCCCATTGCAAGCCGGAAAATGCCGCCTGTCGTTATGCAGAACTGGCGGCATTGTTATGTATGGGCGGGTCACTTTTGGCTGGTTCCGGCGGCCATGCCGGTATGGAATTCAGCACGTCTAACAACGCTGTAGCTCGCAAAGCCCTGAAAATGTGGTGCCAGTCTTTTGCTGTGCGTCCTGAAGTGCGAATCCGCCAGGGGTTGAGGCTGCGCAAAAAGAATTATTATATTTTGCGGCTGCCGCCGTCTTTTGCTTGCACGAAATCTCTGCGGCAATTATCTTTGTTTCCGGGAGAAGAAGAATTCACAGCGCTGGAACTTAAGAAAACGGATTGCCAGCGGGCATTCCTGCGCGGTGCCTTTATGGGTGGCGGGTCGGTGAATCAGCCTAAAAAAGATTATCATTTGGAATTAGTTACAGGGAATCTCTCTTTTGCCAGGCGCTTATTGAAGATCATGCGTCGGTTCCATTTACCGGCTAAAATGACCGACCGCAAAGGCGAGTACCTCGTATATATCAAAGAAGGAAATGGCGTGTCAGCATTTTTGCAGTATATCGGTGCCAGTCAGGCCTATTTGAAATTTGAAGAGGTCCGCATTGTCAAGGATATGCGCAATAATGTCAATCGTGTCGTCAATTGTGAGACTGCCAATTTGCAGAAGACTGTCGATGCCGCTGTGCGGCAGCGACGGTATATACGCTGTATCCAGGAATCAGGCCGGTACGGCCGCATGAGCCCGAAGCTGCAGGAAGCAGCGGAGCTGCGTCTGGCCAATCCTGAAGCGACGATGAGTGAACTGGCTGCGTTGTCAAATTTGAGCAAGTCAGGACTATCCCATCGGTTCAAGAAGATTTCTAATATTGCTATACAGATAGAAGGACAGGAAAATAATGAAACGAAATAAACTATATCAATGTGTTCTCGGTGCCGTACTGGCCCTGTTGCCGTTGGCGTATCAGGCCAATGCTGCTACCGTTGATGATCCAGCGGTCATGGATCGCATCAGTCATTCCCGCATGCTGCCGATTACGATGAGCAATCCGCTCGATTCGGGGACGCTTTTATTTTCAGACAGCCCGGAATACGCCGATAAAGACGGCATCCTCTATGGTGATGAAGTGAATGGCGATTGCCGCCTTTATTTCTATCATGTCAATCAGAGCAACCTGCCGAAGAAAATCGTCGTCATGGCATATAATCCGACAGAGGAACCGGCGGAAGTCATCATCAAAGGCTGTCAGTATGCCCGGCCCAGTCAATCCTATTATGATGTAGGCAAAGAATTATCTACGATGTACTATGAAGGGTTGAACACGGTTAATAAGGTGTTGGTCCAGCCGCATAACTATGCCCTGCTGGGCGAACGACTCGATAAGGTAGTCGTCCAGCCGGCAGATCTGTTTTCCGGTATCGTGGATTTCTCCTTGCCGACGTCGATGTATGTATCGTCAGTCATCATGCCGGTCGCTGTGGATCCTCAGGTGTTTATACGGCGACAGATCTATTTGCCCAGTGATTCCGTTCAATTGCGGGGGACCTTCCGGGGTATGAATCGTGATCTGCACAACCTCGTATCGTTCACGCCGGCAGATGGCATTGGGTATGTAAAAATAGCCGATGGGCTGGTAGATCGCTTCCTTGAAGGCCGTGATGTCATGGATAACCGTATTTCAGAAAATACGGGAAATTACGGCGTCGATTACTCTGTTCGCCTGCGTACGAAGGGCCAGGGGAATCTCCACCTGTATTTCAATCCGCAAGGCGGGGAATATGCCGGTGTAGCTGAAGTCATTTATCCTGACGGCCGTAACGGTGATGGTAAGAATATAGACGATAAGAAAATCGTCGAACTGCCTCGGAACAGACTTAGCATGGGCTATAACGACCCCTATGCCATGGAATATATCGATTCCTTCAAAGCCGGCTCGACGGTCATCGTCCATCTCATGCCGCCGGGAGCAGCGAATCTTCCTATACGACTCCTTGTCGTACCAGATCAGCAGCTTGAACAGGCAGCCAAAGAAGCAGCCGAACTGCAAAAGCTCAAGGATTCTGCCAGAAATATGAGCACTCCTGACTGGCTTCATAATGGCTCATCGGCCAATACGATCGGTACGACAGCTGTCATAAGTGCTGCGCCGCAGCAACAGGCAGAACAGACCAAGAATAGTAAGAAAAAGAAACAGAAAAAGAACGATAGTGATGCCGATACGGAACATACCTATACACCGTGGCATCCTAAAACCGTTATATAAAATATAGAAAAATGACACCCTGCCATCGTAAAGACAGGGTGTCATTTTTTTATATTCTATAGAGAGCAACAGAAATACAACGGTTACTCTTTCGGTTCTTCGCCGAACCATTTCTTGTACAAGTTAGCATACGTACCATCGGCTTTTAATTCCTTCAAGGCGTTGTTGACCTGTTCCAGTAATTCAGGTTTATCCAGGCTGACTGCCATAGCTACACCACGGGACAGGATAGGTTCGCCGACGATCTTCAACTTGGCGTCGCCGCCTTGTTTTAGATAATACATAGCCACTGCTTTATCGATAGATACGGCATCACAGGTGCCGGCTTCCAGTTCCATCCAGCCCTGGCTGTTTGTATCGAACTGTTTGACTGTAGCACCGTGTTCACCGGCGTAGTCAGCTGCTTTGGAACCTACTTGGGCACCGACGGTCTTGCCGGCAATAGAATCATAGCCGGTAATATCAGTGTTATCTTTGCGGACGACAATGGTATAGCCGCCTTTGAAATACACATCCGTGAAGCCGACTTGTTTCTTTCGTTCCGGTGTTGCATCCATGCCGGCAGCAATGAGGTCGATTTGGCCGCTGCGCAATGCCGGGATCAAGGCATCGAAGCCAAGGTTCTTGATTTCCATTTTATAGCCGATTTTGTCACAAACAGCTTGGGACAAGTCGATATCGAAGCCAACATCTTTTTCATTTTCCGTAAATTCAAAAGGCGGAAACGTCGGTTCTGTGCCGACGATGAGGGTCTTCTGGTCTTTAGCGGCATCTTTTGATTCGCTTTGGCTGGAAGTACCACAGCCAGCCATGAGAACCATGGCTGCCATGGCGGCTGCTGCGACAGCAACGTATTTCTTATTCATATTCAATGCACCTCTTCTTAGGTATAGGACAGGTTATACGAGTTCACTCAGATCTTTCATGATTTTTACGTGGGGGTATGTTTTGAATTCGCCGGCTGTTGTTGTACCGGTCGTGACAGCGGCGAAATCGACACCGCTATTCATAGCCGTCTGCGCATCGATGACACTGTCGCCGATGTAGAGAATATCCCGGGCAGGTACGTGATACAGCTTGCGGATGAGGTCGATGCCTTTTGGATCCGGCTTGGCGTGGTCCTGCAAATCTTCGGCGCCAATGATGGTGTCGATGAGGTTGCCTAAATTGTCCCGCTGTACGGTCTCGTTGATACGGGACCGTGTCTTAGACGATACGATGCAGCAACGGGCTCCAAGACGCTTGAGGGCTTCCAGTGCAGGCCGCGTTTGGGGATACAAATGGGTATTGGCTGTCATATACGTATCAGAATAGCGCAGTTTGTACAGACGGATGAGCTCTTCAATGCGGGCCCGGTCGGTCTCACTGGTGAGCAAGGCTGTGGCATCGAACATGGTCATGCCGATGGTCTGGCAAATTTCTTTGCGTGGTTTTGCGGCATAGCCTTCGTCAGCTAAAAGCATTTCAAAACACATGGCAATACCTTGTTCTGAATTGGCTAACGTATAGTCGAAATCGAAAATATACGTGGTGTACATGATTATTCCTTAGGATCTACGCCAAACCATTTTTTGTACAAGTTAGCATACGTGCCGTCTGCTTTGAGGTCGGCAATCGCTTTGTTGACCTTTTCTACTGTTTCTGGTTTATCCTTGCTCAATGCGAGGGCGATGCCATCTTCGGCCAATTTGGAATCACCGGCGATCTTCAGGTCCTTGTCGCCGCCTTGATGCAAGTAATACAAGGCAACAGACGTGTTGATGACGACAGCGTCACAGGTGCCGCTATTCAATTCCATCCAGCCCTGGCTGTTGGCATCGTATTGTTTGACTGTGGCACCGGCTTCAGTAGCCAGATCTACGCCTTGTGTCCCTACTTGGGAACCGGCAACGCGGCCTTTGAGGTCGGCAAAGCCGTGGATTGTATCATTGTCTTTGCGGACGACGACACAATAGCCATCATGGAAATACGGTGTTGTGAAAGCGACCTGCTGGGATCGTTCCGGTGTCGCATCCATGCCCGAGGCGATCATATCGATTTGACCGCTGCGGAGAGCCGGGATCAGCGCATCGAAGCCCAAACTCTTGACTTCCATTTTGACACCCATTTTGTCGCAAACAGCTTGCGCAAAATCGATATCAAAGCCGACGTATTTATCATCTTCTGTAAATTCGAAAGGCGGGAATGTTGGTTCCATGCCGACAATAAGGGTCTTATTGTCGTTGCTGCCACTTTGGCCGCCTTGAGAGCCACAGCCGGTCATCAAGGTGGCGGCTGCCATAGCTGCCGCGGCTATGGTCAGTAATTTTTTGTTCATAAGAAACATCTCCTATTCTATATATAAAGACACTAACATAATTATACTATAAA
>JAKVKI010000035.1 GCA_022486585.1 Megasphaera sp. | reverse complement strand
TGGAATACAGGATCCCGCTGACGAAGAAGCTGCAGGCCGTTCTCTTTGCAGATGCTGGCAGTGCCTGGAACGGCACAGACAAACTGTTCTGGTATGAAGGCGATAATAAGATCCACTATGACGGTGGCGCCGGCCTCCGGATCCAAACGCCAATCGGCAGAGTACGCCTGGATTATGGCTGGGGTTCCAATGGCGGTAAATTCCACTTCAGCTTTGGCGGACAATTTTAAATAGCACTATGTAAAAAAACAAGGGTGTCTTACATAACATAAATTTTTACGTTATGAGAGACACCCTTATTTTGTGATACATAATAATTCAATTTTTTCGATTTAGCGGTCCTTTATTTTATTGAATACACTTTGGCGGCTGATGTTGAGGATAGAGGCAATATTGGTTTTCGTATAGCCCTGGTCCAAGAGATTTTGGATGACTAACTGATCTACTTCGTGATGCAGTTGTTTCATATCGATGTGCAGTTCTTCTTTATTGATGAGTGAGGCTGCCGGTGTTTGCGGTTCATCGAAGAGGTATTGGTAAGCTTGTTCACCGCTGTCGCCAAAAATATGGTAGCGCAAGGCGATACTGTACAACTCACGGATATTGCCCCACCAGTGATGCTGTTCCAGCACGATTTTCAGATCGGCCGGGATGGGACAGGCGTGACCGGCCAGGGTCTGCAAAAAATAGGAAAACAGGTAGACAATGTCAGTTTTCCTGTCGTTTAGGGATGGCAGGGTCAAGGTCAGTGTATTGAGGCGGAAAAACAAATCACGCCGGAAACGTTCCGAATGGACGGCATGGAGAATGTCGACGTTGCTGGCTGAGATAATACGGATATCCAGGGGAATGACAAAATCCGATCCGATACGCATGATTTCTTTGTTTTCCAGGACGCGGAGCAATTTGGACTGAATATTCAGGGACATGCTGTTGATTTCGTCGAGGAAAATAGTGCCGCCGTGGGCCAGTTCAAAATACCCGGCTTTGCCTTCTTTACGAGCCCCTGTAAAGGCGCCGCTGACATAGCCGAACAGTTCGCTTTCCAGAAGATCCGGCGGTAAGGCAGCACAGTTGACGGCAACGAAGGGCCCGTTGCGGCGCGGGCTGGCATTGTGGATGCTTTGGGCGAATAGTTCTTTGCCTGTGCCGCTTTCCCCTTCAATGAGGATTGGAGCATCATACCCTGCCATAATCGTTGCTGTGTTGAGGATGTCCTTCATGTGAGTGTCAGTCGTCCGGATATCAGAGAAATGATGAGTGGCATTCATGCCGGTCTTAGATAACTTATAACGGACATTTTTTTCCAGCCGTTGCAGCTCCGTTACGTCGCGGATCGTTAAAATGTAGTGGCAGTCGCCGTCGAGCGTGAACGGTGATGAGTTGGCTACTAACGTATAGGGCGGCCGGTGCAAGATGGTTTCTTTGAAATGAAGGGGCTTTTCCTGATCCATGAGCGGGAAAATAGGGCCTATGGTCTGCGTTGTTTCCGTAATATTCAAGAACTGGCAGGCCCGCTTGTTGATATGGGAAATACGGCCGTCTTTGTCATAGAGAATAATACCTTCTTCGACATGGGACAAAATAGAGGACAAGAGGGAGAGCTGCTTTTCGTCTTTTTGCTTGGAAAGGATGAGCTCATTGGCATATTGATATACTGATAGGATAGTCGATTCATTAGGACGAATGGGGAAAATCGGCATAGCAATGTCAGAAATCTGTGGCAGCATCGTACAGCCCACGATAACCGTATCTGCTGTGACCGGGATTTTATGGAGAATTTTCAGCAATTCAAGGTGGGATAAGCCAATGCTGTATGGCGGATGGATGACGAGCTTGTCCCGGATCGCTTTAGGACAGCGGTCGACATTAAAAATAAAATGTTGGTTCAACAATAAATGGATTTTCTTATATTTTTTGACCAGGTTCAAGGTAAATAAGGCATCATTCGTTGAGCTGTACAGACACAGGATGGGAGCATCGGTGATCTTTTGCAGGATCATTTGGTGGGCACCGCTGTTGGTAATGATGACACGGGCGCCTTGGCGGATCAATGCCTGTGCTTGTTCGACAATGTGGTCAAAATCGATGATGACAATGGTAGCCGGAAGGAAGGAGGCTTCGGCTCGTTCTGTATAAAGGGATAAGGTGTGTTCAATATCTTTTTTCATGCGTTCGTCGGCGACGAGGAAGGCTATTTTTTTCATGATAGATGTCCTTTTTAGTACTAGATACAATCGTATTGATAGCTACAGTATAGCAGAGAAACTAATCATGTGTAAAATAAAGTAAAATTTATTTTACACATATAGGAGAATCATCTCGGTGATATGACTTCGTAATGGCATCATTCGGCGATCCTATATGTTGGCATTATAATTTCATATATACATATAGAGGAATGTCTGTGTACGATAGTACAGCAATGTATCGTTGTAGTGCACAGGGAACTATGTTGGGAGGTATAGAAATGAAATCATTATTATCAGGCGATGAAGCCATTGCCAGAGGGCTATATGAAGCCGGTGTATCATTTGCATCGGCGTATCCGGGTACGCCGAGTACGGAAATATTGGAAAACACAGCGACGTATGATGACATCGTATCGGAATGGGCACCGAATGAAAAAGTAGCCATGGAGGCGGCCATTGGCGCCTCTGTTTCAGGTGTACGTTCTTTTTGCGCCATGAAAATGGTCGGTGTCAACGTTGCAGCGGATCCGTTGTTTACAGAAGCGTATGTCGGCATCAATGGCGGCTTTGTTTTTGTTTCAGCTGATGATCCGGGTATGCACTCGTCTCAGAACGAACAAGATAACCGGAATTATGCCAAGTTTGCTAAAATCGCGATGTTTGAACCGTCAGATTCGCAGGAATGCAAAGACATGGTTGCTGCAGCGTATAGCGTTAGTGAAACCTATGAAGTACCAGTCATGATCCGCATGACGACGCGCGTATGTCACTCCAAAAGCCTTGTCGAAGAAGGACCGCGTACAGAAGTGCCGTTTAAACCATACGTAAAGAATCGCGACCGCATGGATGATGTACCGGCGATATCGAAGAAAAATCGCTTTGTTGTAGAAGAACGAGAACAAAAATTGCGGGACTATGCGGAAACGACGCCTTGGAATACAGAAGAAATGCACGGCACCGATATGGGAATCATCGCCTCTGGTGTAGCGTATGAATATGCTAAAGAAGTCTTTGGCGATACGGTATCCTATTTGAAAATCGGCTTTTCCTATCCGCTGCCGATGAAAAAGATTAAAGCGTTCAGCAAAAAAGTGAAGACCCTCTATGTCGTAGAAGAACTGGATCCCTTTATGGAAGAACAGATTCGGCTGGCAGGGATTGATTGCCATGGCAAAGATTGTATTCCTGCCATTGATGAACTGAATCCGAATATTGTTGCTGCCGGTCTCATCCATGATCCCAATAAGGGCGTAGCCGTACCGGACTCCCTGTTTGTGCCACGGCCGCCGGCATTGTGTGCCGGGTGTCCTCATCGGGGTTTCTTCTATGAATTATCTAAACGGACCGATACAGTCATGGTCGGTGATATTGGCTGTTATGCCTTAGGCGGTGCAGAACCACTGAATGCAAAAGACCTGGCATTGTGTATGGGCAGTGCGTTTTCCCTGGGACACGGCATGGTCAAAGGATTCAAAAAGACGGCACAGCCCAAACGAGTCGTCGCCGTTATGGGCGATTCGACATTCTTCCATACAGGAGTAGCGGCGCTCATGGAAGTGTCGTATAATAAATCTAATACTATTTGCGTTATTCTCGATAATCGGATTACAGGCATGACGGGTCATCAGGATAACCCGGGAACGGGCTATAATATCAAAGGTGATCCGACGACGCTTATCGATATCGATGAATTGGTCCACGCGTTAGGCATCAAACATGTTCGTACAGTCAATCCGCTGAATTTGGCTGATATGAAGGCCACGCTGGACTGGGCGTACTCTATCGAAAAAGAACCGGTCGTCATTATTACCCGGTGGCCGTGTATCCTCAAAAAATATTCGTATGAAGATGCGGAAGAATTTAACCTCGATAAAACACCATGCCAAATCGATGAACTGAAATGTGTCGGCTGTAAGAAATGCCTGGCTACAGGCTGTCCGGCCCTGCGATTTGATACGCAGAGCAAGAAATCAGAAATCGTCGAAGCGGACTGCGTAGGCTGCAAGGTTTGTATGCAGGTCTGCCCGGTCAAGGCTATTACGAGAAAGGGGTACAAATAATGAGTGACGTAAAAAGTGTATTGTTCGTCGGTGTTGGCGGGCAAGGAACGATATTAGCCAGTAAAATCCTTACGATGGGATTGATCGAACATGGATATGATGTCAAAATGTCAGAAGTCCATGGCATGAGCCAGCGTGGTGGCAGCGTTAGCACACAGGTGCGCTTCGGGTCCAACGTATGGTCGCCGATTATCGGAGAAGGAACGGCGGATATCCTTGTTTCTTTTGAAGAAATGGAAGCAGCCCGGTATGCTAAATATTTAAAAAAAGATGGCAAAATCGTCGTCAATACATACCGTATCCCGTCGATGCCTATTTTATCCGGTGAATGCGAGTATCCGCAGCACATTATTGAGGAATTGAAGAAACATGTGACTACGCTCGATTTGAATGCCACTAAGATCGCTTCTGATTTAGGGAACCCTAAGGGAGCGAATATCGTGTTGTTAGGTGCTTTTATTAAAGCGATTGGGCTGACCCATATCGACTGGAAGGTCATTATTGCAAAGACGGTCAAACCGAAATTTGTCGATATGAACCTCAAGGCTTTTGATGCCGGTATGGCAGCTGTATAAGGTGACGCAGAAGAGGAATGAGTATGACATATCAACAAGAATACCAACAGAAATTACGTACAGCTGATGAGGCAGTGCGTTTGGTCAAGGATGGCGACTGGGTCGATTACAGCCAGAGCTGTTCTTTTCCGGAACTTCTTGACGCAGCTTTGGGACGGCGGGCTGGTGCGCTTCATGATGTGAATATCCGCTATGCTATTTCGACGAAACCGCCCTGTGTCGTCGAAGCGGATCCGGACCGGCAGTCCTTTACGTATAACCTGTGGCATTGTTCCGGCCGGGACAGGAAGTATATTGAAGAAGGACGGGCCTTTCATTCGCCCATGCTGTTCCGGTTCTGTGGTTCGTATTACCAGCGGGGCTTTGCGCCGGTCAACGTAGCCATGGTGACAGTTGCGCCGATGGATACGCATGGTTGTTTTTCCTATGGCTTGACAAACTGTTGTCAGCAGGAAATCATCAATGCAGCAGACTACGTGATTTTGGAAGTCAATCCCCATATGCCGACAGTCTATGGCATGGCCGATGACCATATCCATATTTCGGAAGTCGATTGTGTCGTCGAAAGCGATGTACCGTTGAGTACGCTGCCAGGACGGGAACCGAGCGACATTGATAAAAAAATAGCTGCGTATATCTTCCCGTATCTTCATGACGGCATGACACTGCAACTAGGGATTGGCGGCATGCCCAATGCACTGGGGAAACTCATTGCTGCTTCGGATCTGCGTGATTTAGGCATGCATACGGAGCTAATGAGCGATGGTTATCTTGACTTATACCGGGCAGGGAAGATTACGAACAGGAAAAAGAAATTGCAACGAGGTAAAGGGGTCTTTTCCATTTGCATGGGTTCACCGGACTTATATGCCTTTTTAGACCATAATCAGGATATTCTATCCGCGCCTATGAGTTATGTCAATAATCCTGATACGATTCGGCAGCTCGATGATTTTGTGTCTATTAATAGCTGTATTTCCATGGATCTATATGGACAGGTCTGTTCTGAATCCGTTGGGACACGGCAGATCAGCGGTACAGGAGGACAGCTCGACTTTGTGACCGGTTCGTATATGGCAGAGCACGGCAAAGGATTTTTGGCAATGCCGTCGGTCTATACGGATAAAAAAGGGAACCACCATTCCAATATTTTACCGCGGTTCACAGCTGGCGATATCATTACGACACCGCGGACACAGGCCCCGTATATGGTGACTGAATACGGCGTAGCGAATTTGGCAGGGTTGTCGACGTGGCAGCGGGCCGAAGCGATTATCGGCATTGCTCATCCCGATTGCCGGGAAGCATTGATCAAGGCCGCGGAACAGCAGCATATTTGGAGAAGAAGTAATAAAGTATAACGCAACGGACCGTTCGCAGGGTCTTATAAGGGCGCTTGTATCCTGCCGCTGCGGAAGGTGCATGGAGGAATATCATGGATTTTGAAAAAATGAAATCGATTTGGCAGCGCTTTATGACGGACGGGGTACTGGATGCGGCAGGCATGCAGCCTATAGTGGTCAAATCGTGGCAGGAATGCCGTTCTCTTGGCGTGAATCCGTATAGCAGCGGTGGTACACCTGTAGACAAGGACGTGTTTCACCAGGTACTGGACCGGAGCAACACGTTATTGCAGGTGGCGCGCCCGGTCATGCAGAGTGTTTACCGGATCATACAGGCGACGCACTTCCTGCTGGCCCTGACCGATGGTGACGGCATCGTTCTCGATACTATTGGTGATGAAGCCATCTTGCAGCGGTCAGAAAATATCTTGTTTCGCCGGGGCTCTATTTGGAGCAATGCCGGAGTCGGCAGCAACGCACCGGGAATTGCGCTGGAATATGATGTTCCAATCCAAATGAATGGGGCCGAACACTATTGTCAGTCCCAGCACTCGTGGACGTGTTCGGCAGCGCCTATCCACGATACGAACGGTAAAATCATCGGTTGTCTGGATGTATCTGGTCCGGTGGAAGCAGCCCATCCCCATACGTTAGCGCTGGTCATTTCTAGTGCCTTCAGTATTGAACGGATGCTAAAAGACTATCACCGCATGGCCCTCATGCAGTCCCGCGTGTCAGGTAATCAAGCTATTTATACCTTTGATGACATTATGGCAGCAGATCCGGTCATGAAGCAGGCTGTTGCCAGAGCACGCCAATATGCTGCCTATGATGGCAGCGTGCTCATTGAAGGAGAGAGCGGTACTGGCAAGGAGCTCTTTGCCCAGGCAATCCATACGGGAAGCAGTCGTGCTAAAGGCCCGTTTGTAGCGGTTAATTGTGCATCGCTGCCACGGGATCTTATTGAAAGTGAACTCTTTGGCTATGAAAAAGGCGCCTTTACAGGCGCTTTGAAAAATGGCAATCCCGGGAAATTTGAATTAGCGGACCATGGAACGTTGTTTCTTGATGAAATCGGTGAAATGCCGATGGAATTCCAAGCAAAACTATTGCGAGCCGTAGAAAACCTGCGGATCCGCCGTATTGGCGGCAGAGACGAAAAGAAACTGGATGTGCGGGTCATTGCGGCAACGAATCGGGATCTGGAAAAGCAAGTAAGATCCGGCGCGTTCCGGGGCGACCTGTATTACCGCCTCAATGTATTGCAGCTGCATATACCGCCGCTTCGCAAGCGGCCGGATGATATCGCTTTTTGTGCTAAGCTGTTCTTGAATCGTTTCAATCAGCGCTATGCTGACCGGCGGAAATCCTTTACTGAGGCGGCCTTGCAATCCTTGCAGTGTTATAGCTGGCCCGGTAACGTGCGGGAATTGCAAAATGTAGTAGAACGGGCTTTTTATACGAGTGAGGGCACGACCATAGGGCCTTCTGATTTTCCTGTCGTACAAGAAGCGGCAGCCGATGCCGGTACCAGCGTAAACAGTGTGAGTATGCAGGAATTGGATGATGCCGGGAAAAACCATTGTTTAGCGGTCTTGCAGGCAGCCAGAGGAAATGTGCTGCAGGCGGCTAAGAGCATTGGCGTCAGCCAGGCTACCTTCTACCGTCTTTGCAAAACCTATGGCATTACACCGAAATTGATACGGCGCCAATGTTTATGATCCCTCAAATTATCATAAATTATCACAAAAAGAATGATGCCATGATAATTTATGATAAAATATGATAAAAATAGAACAATATCGTACGATACACATGTCAGCAAAGGGGAAATAAATTTCTTGGATAGGGGCTGCAGGCAAGGATTACAGCCATGTTTAGGAATTATATTTCCCCTTTTTTTGATGCATTCGTATAATTGGCATATTTATTTCATATAAAATGGCAATGTTGTTCATATTTTATTGCAAAAGGAGATAACTTATTATGGCAAACAGAATTACATTAAATGAAACCTCATATTTCGGCAAAGGTGCTATTGAAGAAATCATTAACGAAATTAAAGGCCGCGGCTGCAAGAACGTCATGGTCTCTACTGACCCGGACCTGATCAAATTCCATGTGGCTGCCAAAGTAACGGATTTACTCGATGCTGCTGGTATCGCCTATAAAGTTTATGACCATATCAAAGCCAATCCGACGATCAAAAACGTACAGGAAGGCGTGGCGTTCTGTAAAGAAATGAATGCTGATATCATCGTTGCTATTGGCGGCGGCTCAGCTATGGATACTTCCAAAGCCATTGCCATCATTATGACTAACCCGGAATTCGCCGATGTCCGCAGCCTTGAAGGGGCTTCGCCGACAAAGAACAAAGCGTTGCCGATTATTGCAGTCTCCACAACGAGTGGTACAGCTGCTGAAGTTACGATCAACTACGTTATTACAGACGTAGAAAAACATCGTAAATTCGTGTGCTGCGATCCCCATGATATTCCTGTCGTTGCTATCATCGATCCGGACATGGTTGCTTCCATGCCTAAAGGTCTGTGTGCTTCTACCGGTATGGATGCCCTCGTACATGCTATTGAAGGCTACATCACTAAAGGCGCTTGGGAATTGACGGATATGCTCCATCTTAAAGCGATTGAACTCATCAGCAAGTGGCTCCGCAAATCCGTCGAAGGCGATATGAAAGCCCGCGAAGAAATGGCTGTTGGCCAGTACATTGCCGGTATGGGCTTCTCTAACGTAGGCCTTGGTATTGACCATGGCATGGCACATCCGCTCAGCGCATTTTATGATATCCCTCATGGTGTTGCTTGTGCGATCCTCTTGGCTCCGGTCCTGAAATATAATGCACCGGCAACAGGCGAACGGTATCGTGAAGTAGCCCGTGCTATGGGTGTCAAAGGCGTAGATGCTATGAGCCAGGATGAATATCGTCAGGCTTGCATTGATGCAGTACAACAACTCGCTGATGACGTCAAGATTCCTCGCAAACTCAGCGAATTAGGCGTTAAAGAAAAAGACATCGATTTCCTTGCTGATTCTGCCATTGCTGATGCTTGCACACCAGGCAATCCCCGCGACGTAACGAAAGACGAAGTCGTTGCTTTATACAAATCCATTCTGTAAATATTCCCCCCTGTTCCCCCTCAGGAATATCGTGTAGAAACATAAAAACAGCCGGCAGTAGTGAAAAACCCACTCTTTCACTTGCTGCCGGCTGTTTTGTTTCTGTATGAGGTGATTATTGGTATGGGAATCCTCGCGCATTCATTAATTTCTCGATAAGATTAGCTGATTTTGTGAGGGCATCCTTCAAGAAGGCAATGTGTTCTTTAGAATCATTGAAGACGAGGAAACTGACACTGAGAGCGGCGACGATGGTGCCGTTCATCCGTAACGGCCGGGCAATGCAGCGGGCATGGCGTGTGATTTCTTCTTGTTCATATGTAAATCCATTGGCTTCATCTTGATGGATGTTTTTGTATAATTGATGGGTGTTTTTGATCGTATACTCGGTGAGCGGGACAAAGCGTTCTGGGAATAATTGGTTCAATTCAGCTTCTGATTTATCGTAGAGCAAGGCTTTTCCCAGTGCTGTCGCATAGGCCGGCAATTTTTTTCCGACAGATGAAATCAGCTGGATCGGTTTTGGTGCGGTGACTTTTAGCAGGTAGAGGATGCTTTGGCCTGATAAGATACCGAAATGACACGTTTCATCGCAGTCACTGCTAAGTTGATTCATTTGGTCTTGAATCAGACTCAGTACATCATTTGTATCTTGATAGACGCTGCCGATGAGAAACGCTTGTTTACCTATATTGTAAACTTGGCTTTCTGTGTCGCGGACCAGATAATTTCGACTGGTCATGGTCTTTAAAATGGGAGTCAGCGTGCTTTTAGGACATCCCATGCTATCGGAAAGCTGGGATAGGGTCAAGCCATTTTTGCTTTTAGCAAGGGCATCGACAATATCCAAAACGCGTAGTGTTGGTTTGTGTTGGTACTGATCTGGCGTAGGCATGGTATTCAGCTCCTGTTACGATCTGCGTAATAAACGGTCGGTTACTGTCTATTATCTTATCACATGTTGTCGGATTTGGCTCTAGTATTCGGTCATAACATAGAAAATATATTTCTATGCATAAGAGATATTACGCATATACGAAATGTATTGATATATACGTATTTATAAGATATAATATGACTATAAAGTTCGTAAATACGATATATTACGAATATACGAATTTAAGAAAGGGAGGAAATTGTATGAATGCAATACATGTAGGCAGCGGAGATAATGTAGCGACAGCCTTGATCGCTTTGAAAAAAGGCGACGAAGCCTTAGGGATTACCATATTAGAAGACATCCCTCAAGGTCATAAATTTGCTACGGCGTCTATTCAGAAAGGCCAGCCGGTCATTAAATACGATGCCCACATTGGTGCCGCTACAGAGAACATCGAGCCAGGCAGGTGGGTTCACGTACATAATATTGAAGGTGAACGGGGGCGTGGCGATGTTGATACAGGTGTGCGGACGATACAGCAGGACATTCACCGCCGGAATAAAGTGGTTACTAGCGATAAAGAGTATACCCTGTATGGCTATCGCCGCAGTGATGGAACTTTTGGATTTCGTAATCGCGTCCTCGTCATTCCCAGTGTCCATTGTGCCAACCATGTTGTCGAAAAGATAGCAAACGCTGTGATATACAGTGATTCACCGCAGACAACGGATACTAAGGTGGTCTACGTGACCCATCAGCACGGCTGCAGCGAGCTGAGTTATGATGCGGAACAGACGAAACAGGTGCTGGCTGGTACTGGTGCTAACCCGAATGTATACGCCGTACTGGTCGTAGGACTTGGCTGTGAAGGAGTACCGGCAGGACAGGTTGCTCAGGCGATTCAGGAACAGGCGCCGTATAAGGATGTACGCTATTTTAATATTCAAGAAGCTGGAGGCGTGCAGCAGAGCATTGCTAAAGGTATTGCAATGGTCAAAGACATGCTGAAAAGTGCCATGACCTGTACGAAGACAGAAGGGACACTGGCAGATGTCGTTTTAGGAACGGAATGCGGCGGCAGTGACAGCTTTTCTGGATTAAGTGCTAATCCGTCCTTAGGAGATGCTTCTGATATTGTCGTTGCCCATGGCGGCAAGGTCATATTAGCGGAAACGACAGAGCTCATCGGTGCAGAACAGATACTGGCACAGCGGGCAGTCAACGATACGGTGCATGAACAGGTGTTGCAGACGATCCGTGGTTTTGAACAAAGTGTCATCGATTCCCATGCGGATATTCGCGGAGCGAATCCCAGTCCCGGCAATATTGCCGGCGGGCTTAGCAGTATCGAAGAAAAATCATTAGGCTGTATTTATAAAGCCGGTCACACACCGGTCGTAGCCGTCAAGGCCTATGCACAGCCGGTCACAGATACAGGGCTGACGCTCATGAATACACCGGGCAATGATATTGAACAATTAAGCGGTATGGTTGCCGGCGGTTGTAATATTTGCGTATTCACGACAGGCCGAGGCACACCTACTGGCAGTGCTATCACACCGACTATTAAAGTAGCTTCTAATACGGCTGTATTCCAGTCGATGAATGACTGTATTGATATTAATGCCGGTGTCGTTATAGAAGGTAAGAAGACGACTGAAGAAATTGGCAAGGAAATTGTTGATCATATTGTTGAAGTCAGCCTCGGTATGAGTACCAAAGCTGAAATTAATGAACAAAACGATTTTTCTATTTGGCGATTAGCCACGACTGTGTAATGTAATCATATATTGAAGGAGGAGACAGAAATGGATTTGAAGTTGAAAGGGAAAGTGGTTTTTGTAACAGGCGGATTGAAGGGCATTGGCAGCGGTATTTCACTGCGATTGGCACAGGAAGGGGCAATCCCGGTTATATTGGATCGTTCGGATATGCTGGATACGTTCAAAACGAAAATGGAAGCTATTACGACTAACTATGAATGCATCAAAATCGATTTAAATGAAACCGATAAGATCCAGGCGATTGTCGATGATGTAGCTAAACGGTATGGCGGCATTTACGGCGTTGTCAACAATGCCGGTGCCAATGATAATAAAGACTTAGAAACGACATCGTGGCAGGAATTTGAAAAAAGCATTCATGGCAACCTTACCCATTATTATGAAATGGTACACTGTGCCGTTCCTTATTTGAAGCAGAGCAAAGGGTCGATCCTCAATATTTCATCGAAAACGGCGCTTACAGGGCAAGGAAAGACTAGTGCTTATGCCGCAGCGAAAGGTGCTATTCTGGGGCTTACCCGCGAATGGGCGGCAGCGCTGATCAAAGATTCCGTTCGCAGCAATTGTATCGTTGTCAGCGAATGCTGGACGCCATTATATGAAAAATGGATCAAAACATTTGAAGATCCGCAAGCACGGATCAAAGTCATTACGGATAAGATTCCCTTGGAACATCGCATGACTTCTATTGAAGAAATCGCGGATACAGCCGTATTCGTCTTGTCCCCTGTATCCTCTCATACTACAGGGCAGTGGGTCTTCGTAGATGGCGGGTATGTTCATCTTGATAGAGCATTGAGTTAAGGAGATGGTTTATTATGGTTGAAAAGGCGGGTACTCTCATGCATAATGCAGTTAGCAGTAAAAATATCAAAATCGCATTTTGCCTCGTTACGGCATTATTTTTCTTGTGGGGCCTCAGTTATGGCCTCCTCGATGTTATGAATAAGAATTTCCAGAATCAGTTAGGTGTTACAAAAGCTGTATCCGGGTTGTTGCAGTTTGCGTATTTCGGCGGTTATTTTATTATAGCGACACCAGCTTCTATTGTAGCGACAAAACATGGGTTTAAAGGCGGTATCATTATGGGATTGTTTCTGTATGCTGTTGGAGCCTTACTCATTATTCCGGCCAGTAACGCCCATAGTTTCCATTTGTTCTTGTTAGCCTTCTTTATCATTGCCTGTGGTCTTGGCAGTTTGGAAACGAATGCCAATCCGTATATTACGAAATTAGGCAAAGATGAAGATGCGGCATTTCGTCTCAATGTAGCGCAAATATTCAATGGTATCGGCCAGTTTATCGGACCTATCCTCGGTGGTACTCTCTTCCTGTCTATTACAAAAGGGGAAGACATTGCGCAGAATATGCAGAACGTCCAAATGGTCTACGTTGGTATTGCTGCAGTCATTTTGTTCATGCTTATCCTGTTTGTCATGGTAAAGATGCCGGAAGGCGCAGAAGTATCTGATGAAAATGAAGAACAAATAGCCTTTTCCTATGGGGCGCTGTTCAATATTCGTCATTTCAAACTTGGTGTATTGGCACAGTTCTTATACATTGCTGCACAGGTCGGCGCAGGGGCCTTCTTTATTAACTACTGTGTCGAACATTGGGCAGGCTTGGCCGATAATAAAGCAGCCTATTTCTTCAGCATCGCCTTAGTTGCCTTCCTCATTGGCCGTGTCGTTTTGACACCGCTCATGAAGAAGATTCGTTCCGGCTATATTTTGACGGCTGTTTCCTTAGCCAACTGTGTTGTTATGGTTATTTTGCAGTTTGTCCATGGATTGCCGGCAGTATTATTCCTTATTTTAGCCTTCTTCTTTATGTCTATTAGTTTCCCGACTATTTTTGCCTTATCACTGGATCATTTGCCACAAAGCTTTGTCAAACGGGCTTCCAGTCTGCTCATCATGAGCATCGTTGGCGGTGCTTTCATGCCTTTCTTCATGGGGCATCTGGCAGATATGACCAGCACGGGTACGAGCTTCCTGCTCCTCATCCCTTGCTTCTTATACGTGGCCTGGTACGGTGCCAAAGGTTCTTTTGAACAAATAAAGGCGTAACAGGAGGCGAAGCGTATGTTGGAAATTGTTGATTCCCATGTCCATATTTGGGATCTGGATGTTCTTACCCTTCCGTGGCTTGCCGCTTGTCCGGCAATCGCGCAGCGTATTTCAATGGATGATGTGCTTCGTGCATATGGCCGGCAGAAAGATGTGGATTTCAAAGGTGCCGTCTATGTAGAAGTCGATTGTGATGCGGCGTGCCGGGAACGGGAAGATGAATATATTAATTCGTTGCATCATCCGTATATTCTTAATACGATAGCCCGGGCGCCTCATCTTTGTCGTACTATGCGGCTGCCCTTGGATATTGCCGGCGTGCGCGAGCCTCTCCATATCGACTCATCCCCGCAGGGACGCTGTTTGGAGCCGGATTTTATAGAAGGCTTGGAAACGCTGGCAGCGCATGATTTGATTTTTGAGAGCTGCAATCGTGTAGAGGAATTGGAGGACCTGTACCAGGCAGCGTTGCAGGTGCCACAGGCGAAGATCGTCATCAATCATTGCGGGAACGTACAGGTTTTGACAGCAGATTATAAACGCGCTATGCAACACTTGGCATCCTTGCCCAATGTGTATTGTAAAGTGTCCGGCTTTGCGACGGAGGACAAGCAGTTCGTTCAGTCTCTTCTCGATTTTATAACGACAACCTTCGATCATTCGAGATTGTTATATGCGTCAAATTTCCCCGTTGTCAAATTGTATTCGTCTTTTGATGCGCACTTGGCTTGTTTGCGGGACTACTTTGGCGATGATAAGGACTTTTTCAGTAAGAATGCAAAAAAACTTTATAAAATCAACACACCGCAGTTGTTTGCCAGTGTGATCAAACTGCGGCCTGAAAAAGCAGCCTACTATGAGCACCTTCATGCCAATCCTTTTCCCGGTGTGAATGAAGTCATTCGTCAGTGCGGCATCACGGCATATCAGATTTATCGCCGCGGGGCGTATTTGTTCTCCATTATGGAATACAGCGGTGACGACTATGAATACGATATGGCTAAAATGGCGGCATCAGACATAACCCGCCGCTGGTGGCAAGAGACAGATCCTTGCCAGACCCGTATCGAAGGGGCTGGCAAAAATGAATGGTGGTCGGACATGGAACTGGTGTACGATCTGAATCGAAGTAATCCTATGAGTGAGGTCTTAACGAAATGAAAAGTAAATATTTTTGCCCGATATTAACATCTATTAATGATGATGGGACTGTGAATTATGAAGAAATGCATGCTTTTTATGACCGCGTCCTTGACGGCGGCATTGATGGCATCTTGACAGGAGGCTCGGCCGGCGAATTTTATGCCTTTACATATGAAGAAGTAAAAGCAATGATTATGGATGCTATTTCCTACATCAATCATAAAGGAATCGTTATTGCCGGGACTGGCCGCATGGCTAAGTCAGAAACAATCAGCTTGTCTAATGAAGTGCTGCAAGCCGGTGCTGATGCGGTCATCATAGTAGGTCCTTACTACAGCGCTTGCAACAGCGAAGATGTATACAACTACTATGATGAGGTCATGGGAAAAGTAAAGGGCCCAGTCTTGCTATATAACTATTCTGATCGTACTGGCTATGATGTACCGGCAGAAACAGTATTGCGGCTGCGGGCTAAGCATGATAACTTCATTGGTATTAAAGATACCAATCCGGTATTGCGCCACACACAACGCTATATCCAAATGGTCAAGTCGCAATACCCTGATTTCCGCGTTCTTACAGGGTATGACAATAACTGTATTGCCTCGGTTATTTCCGGTGGTGATGGCTGTATCGGAGCCTTGTCGAATGTATATCCGGATATGTGCCATGCCGTTACGACGGCACTGGATAAAGAAGACTTGTCAGCTTTGATGAAGCTGCAACGAGAAATAGATACATATTTTGTTTTCTATGAAGCCTATACGCCGTTTAATCCATTGATGAAATGGGCTCTGAAAGAAATGGGATATCCGGTTCAGGAAAATTGCAAAGAACCGCTCTATCCGCTGACAGAAGAAAAGAAAAAAGAATTAGCTCCTGTTGCAGAGGCATTATGGCGCAACAGATAAGGACATGCTGACGGAGCTGTCTGCATAGACTTTTTTATACCGACACTGGTGAGAACGTAGTTCTTGCCAGTGTTTTATGTGTTATCAAACAGGAGGCAGAGCGCTGAAACAGGCAGGTG
>JAKVKI010000034.1 GCA_022486585.1 Megasphaera sp. | reverse complement strand
ACTGGCTCGAAAGGTACTGATGGCACGAATGCGACAGCAGACATTCATGTAAAACCGGGCGATCCTGGCGTTAATGGAGCTGATGGTACGACTATGACTCGTGTGGTCTATGAAGACCAGGACGGTACACCCCATCAGGTAGCAACGTTAGATGACGGCATGAAGTACATGGGCGACAGTGGTACGACAGCAAAAGTAAAGTTGAATAAGATTGTGAATATTGTCGGTGGTGTTAAGAACGAAAATCTTCTGAGCGATAACAATATCGGTGTCGTATCATCCCAGGATGGCGATAACGGCAAGCTGACGGTGAAACTGGCGAAAGACCTGAGCGGGCTGAACAGCATTACCTTTGGTGATGCGACAGTAGTCAATCCAGTCAGTATTGGTTCCACCGGATTGAGCAACGGCGGGAAGAAGATCACCAACGTAGCTGACGGCGATGTGAGTGCAACTTCCACGGATGCCGTGAACGGCAGCCAGTTGAGTAAATCAGCGGCAGCAGCTACGACGACCCTGGAAAACGGGACCAATACTACTGTATCCTATAGGGCGAATGCAGATGGGTCCAAGACCTATAAGGTAGATGTCGATGCCAACTCGACCTTTGGTACGGGTGATACGGCTATCAATGTCAATGGTGTAACCGGTAAGATCACGGCGGGCACCGGTGACAATGCTGTTACGATTGATGGTACGAACGGTACTGTTAAAGCGGGCAAGGTGACGATTGATGGTACGAACGGTACTGTTACAGCGGGCAAGGTGACCATTAATGGTACGAACGGTACCGTTACGGCGGGCAAGGTGACCATTAATGGTACAGCTGGCACGGTCAATGGGCTGACCAATACGACCTGGGATTCAGAACACTACGTTTCCGGCCAAGGCGCGACAGAAGATCAGCTAAAGGCTGTCTCTGATAAAGCGGATAATGCCGCTAAGTTGGGCAAACAACATGCGACAGTGACTGTCAATAACGGCAGCGCTAATGGCAGCTTGGTCATGCATACGAGCACCAACAGCAATGATGGAACGAATTATGATATTTCCTTGTCGGATAACATCAATGTAGGCGGTACCACGAGCAACGGTTCTATCGGTGTGAACGGTTCCGATGGCACGAATGGTGTGACTATCAGCGCCAAGGATGGCAAAGACGGTCATATCGGTATCAACGGCAAAGATGGTTCATCGGCAGATATTACGGTTCATGACGGCGTAGCCGGTGTAAATGGTAAAGATGGTGAAACGCAGACACGTATCACCTATGCAGATCAAAATGGTACCAGCCATGATGCAGCTACTCTTGACGATGGCATGAAGTACAGCGGTGATACAGGAAGCGCAGCGGTGACGTTGAATAAGAACGTATCTGTTGTAGGTGAAACGACAGAAGGCAAGAACCTGACAACGGGTAACATCGGTGTAGAAGCAGCACAGGATGGCGATAATGCCAAACTAGTCGTTAAACTAGCGGATAATCTGACTGGTCTTAAGAGTATCACAACAGAAAACGTCAATACAACGACTATTAAAGTAGGGGATACTGTTACTATCAATAAGGATGGCATTGATGCTGGCAATAAAAAAATAACGAACGTAGCAAACGGCCAGATCTCTTCAGGGTCTTCAGATGCTGTCAATGGCAGCCAGCTCTATGCTGTACAGCAAAATGTGACTAATATTAATAATGATTTGACGAACTTGGATAATCGGGTCAGCAATATGGATGACCGCATCAATAAGGTCGGTGCTGGTGCAGCTGCATTAGCATCACTCCATCCGCTTGATTTTGACCCGGATGACAAGTGGGATTTTGCAGCAGGATATGGCAATTATCGTAATGCCAATGCAGCTGCTGTAGGTGCCTTCTATCGGCCCAATGAAGATACCATGTTGAGTATCGGTGGTTCTTTCGGTAATGGTGAAAACATGCTTAATGCCGGCATCAGCTTCAAACTGGGGCAGGGAAATCATGTTTCTACCTCTAAAGTCGCGATGGCTAAAGAAATCAAGGACATGCGCAAAGAAATGGAAGCGATGAAATCAGCGATACTGGATCAGAATGCTGGACGGAAGCTCGATACATCGAAACTCCAGCTCTTCCCGGATGTTCCGGAAAACCACTGGGCTTATGAAGATGTAGCTGTCCTTGCCGGTAACGGTATCATCAAAGGCTATCCTGACGGGACTTTTGATGGAAATCGTCCGATGACGCGGTACGAATTTGCTTCGATGCTCTATAAAGCGATGCTCAATGGTGCAAAACTTTCCGACAAAATGCTCAATGAATTTGCTCCGGAATTGGAACGGTTCACTGTAGATGCTGTTCATACAGATAAGAATGGTAATGCAACAGTGGAACGGGTACGTGTCGTAAAAGAACAGACGAATAAATAAGTCGAATGGCTAAATGAAAAAGCCGCTGTGGAGTACTTTCACAGCGACTTTTTTACCATTTCAAGAAGGCAGCAGCAAATAAAATCGTGATTATTTTCAATACTTTATTTTTCGGTCATTTCATGATATGATATATAGGCGCACAGAGATTCTGTGATACTGTGCGCTCTGTGCGCTCATAGCTCAGCTGGATAGAGCAGCAGTTTCCTAAACTGCGTGTCGGATGTTCGAGTCATCTTGGGCGCACCATTTTTTTATAAAATAGCATGCTTTATATTCAATTCAATTATCTTTTTTATATATAATATGTTGTGCGTCCGGGAAGGTGGTTATGTAATGACAAACGAAAAAAATCAATTGGCCTATTTTGCAGAAGAAACACTTACAGATGGTGATTACACGCTGCAAGAAGCTGTTGCAGAAGCAAAACGCTGTCTCAATTGCAAGGTACCGCAGTGCCGCAAGGGTTGTCCCATCAACAATGAGATTCCGCAATTCATCCACGCCTTGGCTGAGGGCAATCTGGGTGAGGCTGCTGAACACATTTACCACCAAAGTGATTTACCAGCTATTTGTGGCCGTGTCTGTCCTCGCGAAAAGCAGTGCGAAGGTAATTGTATCCTTGGCAAGAAGGGCAAGCATATGGAAATCGGCAAGCTCGAACGATTTGTAGCAGATCATGCTTTAGATGGCGGGATACTGCCAATCCATGTGAGCAAAAAGACAAGTGGTACGGTTGCTTTGATCGGCTGTGGCCCTGCTAGCATGGCTGCAGCGCATGACTTAGCTGCTAAAGAGTATGCTGTTACTATTTTTGAAAGCACTTCGCAGCCTGGCGGTATGCTGACGTATGGTATTCCTACGTTCCGTCTGCACAAAGACTTGATTTGCCGGGAAGCAGATTTCTTACAGAAAATGGGCGTTACCATTCAATATAATACCAAAATTGGTGCCGATATGTCTTTTGAAGATATATGCAAGGATTTTGATGCCGTGTTCATCGGCGTCGGTGCTTCTGATGCCTGGAGCCTTGGTGTTGATAATGATGCTGTTGATGGTGTTGTCGATGCAGAACAATTCCTGCATCAGGTCACACAGGTACAGCTCGGTGAAGCGACTGTAGAAGAACTGCCCATTCAGGCTGGAGATAAAGTCATTGTCGTCGGAGCAGGAAACGTTGCTATCGATGCTGCCCGGACGGCGCTGCGCTTAAAAACGGATGTAGAAATCGTTTATCGCCGGGCACCAAAGAACATGAAATGCCTGCCGTCAGAATATGAAGAAGCGAAAGCAGATGGCGTACAGTTCCAGTTCTATTCGGCTCCCCGTGCGGTTGTTGGCACGGACCATGTAGAAGGTCTGCAGTATGAAAAGCAGAAGATCCTGGAAGATGCTACAATGGTACCGACCGGTGAATTCGGTGTTGTTCCAGCCAATAAAATCATTGCTGCTATCGGTAATAAACCGGAATTAGATATCATTACCGGTTTTGGTGTCGAAGCCAATGGTGACGGATACATCAAGACGAAAGAAATACCGTATGGCATGACCAGTAAAGCGGGTGTATTTGCAGCTGGTGACATTGTCCATAAACCAGCAACCGTTGTGCTGGCTATGCGCGAAGGTCGTAAAGCAGCTGCCGGTATAGATGAATATATCCGGGCTAAACGTGTGATGGAGGAAGTACAGAAGGGATAACGATATTTTTGATAGAGAGGATACCCGATGAGTATATTAGTAGATCAAATACAAGCAGCAAATAAGGCTTTCGTCGATGCAGGGATTACAGCCGGAGGACGGGATGATGTGAGTAAATATCCGTCGCAGAATTTGGCTATCCTGACCTGTATGGATACGCGGCTCTTAGATTTCCTGGAACCAGCCATGGGGCTTCAGCGCGGTGATGCAAAAGTAATCAAAGTTGCTGGAAATACAGCCTATGAATCTTTTGATAGTGTCATTGGCAGCTTGATGGTAGCCGTCTATGAGTTGCACGTTCGCCATATCATCGTGATGGGACATGATGATTGTGGCATGCTGAAGACGACGGCAGACAGCTTGTGTCAGAAAATGCTCGCAGCAGGTATCGATGAAAAAAATATTGCAGCTATACAGCCTAAGTTGAAAGCTTGGGCAGACCCCATTATGAATATTGATGAATCGGTACGCCATACGGTGCGCTGCTTGCGGGACAATCCGTTTTTACCTGATTCCGTTACTATTTACGGTATGACTATTCACCCCGGAGATGGGGCAATCCGCGTTGTTGATGATGGGACGCAGCAATAAAGACTGCAAGTTCCATGGATAATGAGGATGCACGAAGGAGATAATGAAGATGAGTATAGTTACAGAGCGCATGCACGATCATGAAAGGGTATTAGAAGCGACGAAGGCGATGGCACCGGCAATCGAACAGGCTGGTAAAATCGTTCGACAGGCCTTGCAGGAAGGTCATAAGATCCTTCTTTGCGGTAATGGCGGCAGTGCTGCAGATTCGCAACATTTAGCGGCAGAAATCGTCGGACGGTTCCAAAAGGAACGTGACGCCTTTCCGGCAATCGCCTTGACTGTAGATACGTCGGTTCTGACAGCCGTTGCCAATGACTATGGCTTTGATACGGTGTTTCGCCGGCAAGTACAGGGACTGGGGGAAGCAGGCGATGTCTTTATTGGCATTTCTACTTCTGGCAACAGTACCAATGTTATTGCGGCAATTGGTGAAGCAAAGCGCAAGGGCATGAAGGTTATCGGTATGACGGGTATTGGCGGAGGGAAAATGGCTGAAGTATGCGATATATGTTTAGCTGTTCCGTCAAAAGTCACGGCGCGGACCCAGGAAATGCATATTATGATCGGTCATATTCTCTGTGAAATTGCAGAAGAAACAATGTAGCAATCAGCACTAAAAGAAAAGATAAAAAACAAAAATGGTCATACAGGAGCGTGTGCTCTTGGATGACCATTTTTTTGTTTTCCCTGTGAGGATATCATTTTTACGGCTCATTTTTTTTAGCGAATTGTAGAAAGGCTTGGGCTACAGCTGAGAGCGGCCTGTCTTTGATGATCGTAATAGTTTGTTTAGCATCTAAATCTTTACCTGCCAACGGACGGCAGCAGAGGCCGGGAAACACCATGTCCGGAGGGGCTGAGCTAGGGGCTGAGCCGATAAAAATACCGACAGCCATGCCTTGATCAGCCCAAAGGAGCGGTAAATATCGAGACGAACTGATACTGTGGATGATTGGTGTAAATCCGGCATAGAGGCAGGAGTCGATGATCTTTTTGCGGAATCCCCTGGAGATACTTAGTGGGACACCCTCTAGGGCTGTCAGGGGCACTACATCTAATTTTGGTGACAGCCAGTGGTTTTGGCTTTTATAGGCTGCCATGAGATGTTCTTCTGTAAGGACGGGTGTTGCGAACTGAGGCTGCAACGTACTAGAGGTGCGGATAATAGCGATTTCAATACGGCCTTTGGATAAGTCTTCTAGCAGATAATTTGAATTGCGTTCATAAATATCAAAATCTACGTCTGGATAGGCTTTGCTGAAGTTTAGAATTAAGTTGGCCCGTTTCAAATCAGGATAGGAAGGTGTAATGCCCAAACGGAGTGTGCCACGGGTACCGCGTACACTGGCACGGATATCTTTTTGTGCCTGTTCTTCAAGCAGACTCATGCGTTTGGCTTGGTCGAAAAGGATTTTACCAGCATTGGTCAGCGATACGTGGCGTGCACCTCGTTCTAATAATTGTGCACCATATTCTTTTTCCAGCGCCTTTACTTGATTGCTCAACGCAGGTTGGGCAATATGCAATTCGCGGGAAGCGCCGGAAATAGTGCCGATCGTGACAATCTTAATGAAATTTCGATATATTTCCATATTCATTCGCAGGATCTCCTTTATATGTGTCCGTGTCATATAGAATATTTCCGTTCAGTATGATAGGAAGAGACGATTTACATAATCATTATATAGAAAAATATATAATTTTCTGTAGATATTGTCAAGAAGTCAATGAAAAATATGGCTTAGTATAGCTGTTTATGGCTGTGTAATGAAAATATTTTCTGGATATAACCGAAACGGACCCATAGCGAATCAATATGGATTCCATGTATTACACGTATTTTTATTATGCAATTTACGGATATATAATGCAAGTGTAGAGAGACAGGGATCAAGGTATCAGGAATACGACTATATAATACGTCCGTAGAGAGGAGTACAACATAATGACAAAGACTATGTTTCAGATCGTAGTGGACAGCCGCCTTTGTAAAGGTTGTGGGATTTGTGCCACGTTTTGTCCTGGCAAGGTATTTGAACAAGATGAGGATGGCAAACCTGTTTTAGCTCATCGTGAAGCATGTGTAGGTTGCAAGATGTGCGAATTACGGTGTCCGGATTTTGCAATTCGGCTGATAGGAGGAAAATAACATGGCAGGTCAATATGAAATCATGACAGGGAACGAAGCCTGTACTCGTGCAGCTATTGCGGCAGGTATGCGGTTCTTTGCTGGATATCCCATTACACCGGCAACGGAGATCGCTGAATTATCTTCAGAACTGCTGCCAAAGTACGGCGGTACATATATGCAGATGGAAGATGAACTGGCTTCCATTGCTGCGGTGATCGGTGCTTCTGCTGCCGGAGTCAAAGCGATGACAGCGACTAGCGGTCCTGGCGTTTCTCTTATGCAGGAAAACCTGGGATATGGCATTATTGCTGAAATTCCCCTGGTCATCGTCGATTGTATGCGTCAGGGGCCGTGTCAAGGGGTAGCCACGCAGCCAGCGCAAGGTGATATTATGCAGGCCCGCTGGGGAACGCAGGGCGACCATCCCATCATCGCCCTGGCTCCGGCATCGGTCAGTGAATTATATACAGAAACGATACGTGCCTTTAATCTGTCAGAAAAATATCGCAATCCGGTGTATATCCTTAGTGATGCCATGTTAGCGCATATGAGTGAACGGGTCTGCGTCCCCGAGGCAGGGGACTATGAAATCATTGATCGGAAGAAACCGACTTGTCCGCCAGAGGAATACTTGCCATATGCCGATAGCGATGGTACGGGAATTCCGCCAATGGCAGCCTTTGGCGATGGCTATCACTGGAATGTGACAGGCATGATCCATGACGATTGGGGCTTCCCTGCGACGGATGATCCGTCTCGTACGGCCTATTTAGTCAAACGAATCCATGACAAAATCGAACATAATCTGGATGATATCGTAACGTATGAAACATATAAAACAGAAGATGCCCAGATCCTTATCGTATCGCTTGGTATCGTATCCCGTTCGGCTAAAGAAGCAATTGATGAACTTCGCAATGATGGCGTGAAGGTTGGCCTGTTCCGGCCTATTACAGTATGGCCGTTCCCGGAAGCTCCGTTAGCAGCGTTGTGCAGTCACGTAAAGCAAGTGATTACTTGTGAAATGAATGAAGGGCAATTATACCATATTGTACGTGAAGTAAAGGGCAATACACCGATACGCAAAATCAATCAGAATAATGGCTTGATCTTGTCAGCAGATACGATCGTGGCAGCCATAAAGGAGGAACTCTAAATGGAACAAACTCATGTATATGATCGGTTGCTGCGGCAAAATAAACTGCCTCATATTTGGTGTCCCGGCTGTGGTAATGGCATCGTGACGAATGCACTGATCCGGGCTATTGATCAGAGTGGTATCGATCCTGATGATATTGTTGTCGTTGCCGGCGTAGGGTGTTCCAGCCGGGCAAATGGATATCTGAATTTCTGCGGGCTTCATACGAATCATGGCCGTCCCTTGGCCTATGCGACAGGTGTCAAAATGGCGAATCCTAAACTCCATGTTATCGTCGTTACCGGTGATGGTGATACGGCATCTATTGGTGGTAACCATTTCATCCACGCTTGTCGTCGTAACGTCGATATTACGACAATCGTCTATAATAACGACAACTATGGCATGACTGGCGGTCAATTCTCGCCGACGACGCCGACAGGCGCTAAGACAAAGACGACGGTATACGGTAATTTAGATACGCCCTTCGATATTTGTCAGCTTGCGCAGGCAGCCGGCGCAACCTATGTATCACGGGCGACGACGTATCATGTGACCATGCTTATCGATCAGATTACAAAAGGCCTCTTGCACGATGGTTTTTCTGTCATTGAAGCGATGAGCAGTTGTCCTACGTTGTATGGCCGGTTGAACAAATTAGGCAGTGGCGCTGATATGATGCAGCATTTTAAAGACATTGCTGTAACGAAGAAACAAGCAGCAACGATGAGTGATGAAGAATTAGCTGATAAATTAGTTATAGGGACCTTTGTAGAACGGACTGATCGTCCAGAGTATGCGGCAAGCTACAGTCGTATGGTGGCAGCTGTTGAAGGGAGAGACTGAGTATGTGTACAAACCATTATGAAATGAGATTCAGCGGCTCAGGCGGCCAAGGGATGATGCTCATGGGCGATATTATGGCCGAAGCAATAGGTGGTATTGAGGGCAGGGAAATTGTCCTGACCCGTTCTTATGGGCCGGAAGCTAGGGGCGGTGCCTGCCGGTCAGAGCTCATCATTGATGATGATCCTATCAATTATCCAACCGTACGTAAGCCTGATTTCGTTTTGGCCATGTCTCAAAAGGCAGCCGACCGCTATCATGATGATATGAAACGCAATGCTGTTTTGCTCGTTGATCCTAAATTTGTCCACACCATTCCGGAAGGTATCCAGCATGTGTATTCTATTCCGATGACCCAAATTGCGGAAGACGTAACCGGTAAGGCCGTAGCTGCTAATGTAGTTGCTATCGGAGCCATTGCGGCTTTGACACAGGTGGAAAAAATAGATGTCGTCAAGCAGGCAGTAGAAGAACATTTCAAACCTAAACTACGTCCGTCGAATGATAAAGCCTTTGATGCAGGCGTACAAGCTGTGCAGACGTTGTTAGCAAAGAAATGAGGTGTCCTTTATGATTGATATTACGGAACGGGTTCGTAGTAATGCGCATACAGATATATATATGACAGCTGAAGAAGCGGCGCAGCTGATCCATCCCGATGATATTGTCGGCGTCTCTAGTTTTACGCCTTGCGGCTATCCTAAGGCGGTGCCATTGGCATTAGCTAAACGGATAGAGAAAGAACAGTTCAAGGTACAGATTTGGGCCGGCGGATCTCTTGGTGATGAAATTGATGGGGCCTTGTCCCGGGTTCATGGAATCAGTCGCCGGTATCTGTTTCAGTCTAATCCGGAATTACGGCGTCAGATTAACCATGGCGAAGTAGCTTTTTCCGATGTCCATGTCAGTACCTTTCCTCAATCGATACGGGAAAATTTCTTCGGCCAGCCGGATATTGTCCTTGTAGAAGCTATCGCTATTACAGAAGACGGGGCGCTCATACCAGCAACGTCTATTGGGCTGACACCGGCGTTGATCGATTCTTGTGATCGCATCGTTGTCGAAGTGAATGTGACGCAGCCGCTGTGTTTGGAAGGTATGCATGATGTGTACGGGCTGCCGAATCCGCCACATCGCAAACCTATTCCGATTTGTCATCCTGGTGACCGTATTGGTACGACGACCATTCCTTGCGGCTGGGATAAAATCATTGCCATTGTTCCCAGTGCCATTCCGGATACGCCATTTCCGCTTAAACCAGTAGATACGGCAGCCAAGCAAATGGGAAAACTTTTGGTCGATTTTTTCCGCAGGGAAGTCAAGAACGGGCGCTTGCCACAGAATTTGTTGCCCTTACAGTCTGGTGTAGGATCTGTGTCCAATGCCATTATCGGGTGTCTGGCTCATAGTGAGTTCGAGCATTTATCTATTTATACAGAAGTTTTTCAGGATGGTATGCTGGACCTTATCGATGCTGGTAAAACTGATATTGTATCGACAGGCTCCATTTCTACCTCTCCCCAAGGATTGAAACGATTTTATGATAATATCGATTTCTATAATAAACATATCATTATTCGCCCCATGGAAATCACCAACAATCCGGAAGTAGCTCGCCGACTCGGTTCTATTGCTATGAATACAGCTATCGAATGTGACATATATGGCAACGTGAATTCTACTCATATTTGCGGTACAAAATTGATGAATGGTCTTGGCGGGGCTGGTGATTTTGCTCGCAGTGCGTACTTAACGATATTCTGTACGCCTTCTATAGCCAAAAATGGGGATATCAGTGCCATTGTCCCTATGTGTTCTCATGTAGACCATCCGGAACATGATGTCGATATTATTTGTACAGAACAAGGCATAGCCGATTTGCGCGGTCTCTGTCCTATTGAACGGGCACGTACGATCATAGAGAACTGCGCCCATCCAGATTATAAAGATATGCTGACCGATTACCTTGACCGTGCTATAGAAGAGACCGGATGTGCGCATACGCCACATATCCTGACGGAAGCACTGTCTTGGCACCAACGGTTCTTGGATACAGGTACCATGAAAAAATAGGAGGAACATACGATGTCGTTGATGATTAGTCCTCACGTGTCAGATATTGGTTACGGTACTATAAACTATTTCCACCCAGATATCTTTTTGTAAACGAAGTCCTCCTGTATTCATTGGAACGTGGTATGAATACAGGAGGACTTCGTTTTGATATTATATGGTTAAAGGCGTATACTATCAAGATATAAAAAGCGGCAATAGTACTTCGTCGTATGTAAGAACAATCGATTTTGACTGATTACATTACTTACATAAATAGGGGGATTGGCATAAGTATAGTAAAATAAAGATATAGAGAAATATATATAAGTGAGGCAGGGCAGATGTAATGGAGGAGATGGGTCATGAAGCTGCAGACAAAACTCATACTATTAGTAAGTAGTATTTTGATGACATCATTATTAGGGGCATATTTTTTCCTTAGTTCGTATACGTATGAAACGGTACAGAATGAAATGGGAAATCACGCAAAGGCTGTGTCTTCTATTATTGCGGTTTCACCGGAATTCATCCAAGCCATAGCAGATCCGGCTGAACACAGGCGTGTGCAAGAATTGGCGGAAGTAGTACGTCGTGAGACTGGCGATGAGTATATTTCAATCATCGATATGCAGGGCGTACGCCTGTCGCATCCTAATCCGTCAGAAATTGGCCAGCATTTTGCCGGCGGAGATGAAGCAGCGGCACTGCAGGGGGCGAGTTATATTTCTGTTGCAGTTGGGACGCTGGGGAAATCCGTGCGGGCTTTTCAGCCTGTTTATTATCAAGGGAGGCAGATCGGTGTCGTCGTAACCGGCGTTTCTATGGAAGCAGTGCAACGGACCATCGACAAGCGAAATCTGCAGTTTCTCCTTATCCTTTTGGTCGTGTGGGGATGCGGCATCGTGCTGACGATGATAGTAGCTCAACGAATAAAATCCACCCTCCTCGGCATGGAACCGTTTGCGATTGCCCGCCTGATGGTAGAACGGAATACCGTCATCAAATCAGTTCGTGAAGGCGTCGTTGTCGTCGATACAGAAGGACACTTGCAGCTAGTGAATCGGGAAGCCCGACGTATTTTTGCACAGGCAGGCATTACTGGCGAGCTTATTGGCAGGAAAGCAGCAACAGTGATCCCAAATTCGCGGATGCTTGAAGTAGTGCATTCCGGACAGGCTGAATTTGACCAAGAACAGCATCTTAATAACATGTATATTCTGACCAATCGACTGCCTTTAGTCGTAGAAGGTAAAATTATCGGATCTTTGGCGACTTTTCGTGATTTAGCAGAAATCAGGAAGCTTGCCGAAGAATTGACCGGTGTTAAGCGATATGTAGAGGCACTGCGGGCACAGGCTCATGAATTCCGTAATCAGCTTCATGTCATCAATGGACTGATCTTAAATGAGCATTATCATGAACTGTCTGACTATATTCAAGAGTTATCTGCTATGGGAGATAATGAAATCCATTGGGTCAATAAGCATGTTCGGGATTCTGTCCTGGCAGCCTTCTTTATGAGCAAATTGAGTCGCAGTCGGGAAATGGGTGTCAATCTTATTTTAGACAGTACGATGTCATTGCCTGCTATACACGATGGCGACTTCCGTAATGGCCTTGTTACCATTATAGGAAATCTTATTGACAATGCCATTGATGCCGTACAATTCACGGAGTTGAAAAATGTCAATGTCGGGATCCATGCCGAAGATGGTGATTGGTATATCCAGGTCGAAGATACAGGCTGTGGCTTCGAGGCAAACAAGCTTATCAATATGTTTCAAAAGGGCTATTCTACAAAAGGCGAAAATCGTGGTTTTGGATTATTCTTAGTCGGCAAAGTGGTAGAAAAATATCATGGTCATATTTCTGTCGATGCAGGAGAAATACAGGGAACCGTCGTTACGGTTCATTTGGTTCCGGAAGAGGAGTGACGCAGATGATACACGTGCTAATTATTGAAGATGATCCTATGGTCGCAGAAATCAATAAGACCTTTCTATCTAAGATTCCTGATTTTACAGTGGCAGCTATTGTTGGCAATGGGGCTGATGCATGGAAATACTTGGAAAAACATCCGCAGGGGGCAGAGCTTATTTTGCTGGATGTTTTTATGCCTAAAATGGATGGATTTACGTTTTTGAAGAAGTTGAAGCATACGTATCCGGCCATTGATGTTATTATGATTACGGCAGCCCAATCCGGTAAAGACGTCAAACGGGCACTCAATCATGGTGTTGTCGATTATATTATCAAGCCATTTACCTTTGAACGGATGGCCTTGGCACTTACTACTTATAAAAACCGTTTGGAAATCCTCAATGATAGTGACGCAGTAGATCAGTCCGTTATTGACAAGGGGATTTTCCGGCAAAAAAATGATACAGCAATGACTGCACTGCCTAAAGGTGTTGATAAACAGACACTGGTCGGTGTAAGAACAGTCATAGAACGGCAGGACGGTACATTCAGCACGAAGGAATTAGCGGCACAGCTCCATATTTCTCGGATATCGTTGAAAAAATATTTAAACTATTTAGAAGACCAGGGAATCATTAAAGGGCCCCTTGATTATCGGGCCAAAGGCAGACCGGTGCTGTTGTATCGGTATATGCTCAAGTAACTGGCGGACTTACATAAGTTACATAAACAGGACAAAACTTGCTAATTATATACACTCCTTTCAAATATTTGTATACTGAACTCATCAAACAGAGCTAATCAGTAGAATGTATTTGGAGGGAGTGTTTTTTATGGAAGACATGACAATGCAGGGTACAGTTCAACAGTCTGGTGTAAGTGCCATTACCAGCAAGCTTATGAGTTACAAAATAGGGCCGCTGCCGGCACCGGTATATGTAATATTGGCTGCTATTATTCTTTGCGCGGCTGTATATGGCAAACTGCCGGCCGACATGATTGGCGGTACGGCTATTATGATGATCTTGGGCATGCTGCTAGGCGACATGGGTCTTAAGGTCCCCGTTTTAAAGGAAATCGGCGGGCCGGCTATTTTATCTATTTTTGTTCCGTCATGCATGGTGTTTTATCAGATCATGGATCCCGGTTCGGTCAAAGCGATTGATGCGTTCATGAAAGGCTCGAACTTTTTATACTTTTACATTTCTTGTCTTGTTGTTGGCAGTATTTTAGGTATGGTGCGTCAAGTCCTGATTCAAGGGTTCTTGCGTATGTTCGTTCCGCTTATCGTCGGAACATTAGCCGCTATTGCTGCTGGCGTTGGTGTTGGTATTCTGACAGGAGTCGGTGCCTATAAAACATTCTTCTATATTGTAGTGCCGATTATTTCTGGCGGTGTTGGCGAAGGGATTCTTCCACTGTCTGTAGCCTATTCTGAAATCTTGAATTCTTCACCGGATCAGTTCATTTCTATGCTCGTGCCGGCAGCAATGCTGGGAAATGTGTTTGCCATTATTTCCGCAGGTATGTTGAAAAAACTGGGTGAAAAGAGACCGGAACTCACGGGCAATGGCATGCTGGTAAAATCCGGCGATGATGATGCTATAAAAGAAGTAAAGAACGACGATAAGCCCGTTGATTTCAGCCTTATGGGTGCTGGCCTGATCCTGGCTTGTTCCTTCTATATTGCAGGGCGGTTATTGAATATGGTTATTCCTATTCCGGCACCTATCATTATGATCATCGGGGCTGCGCTTATAAAAGTAGTCGGCATTATGCCGGCCCAGCTAGAACAAGGCGCTTTTCATCTTTATAAATTCGTTTCTACGAACTTGACATGGGCGTTGCTCGTTGGTATCGGTGTATTGTATACACCTTGGGATCAAGTCATTGCTGCTATTACACCAGCCTATGTCCTGATCGTACTGGCAGTCGTATTGTCTATGGTTCTTTCAGGATTTTTCGTCGGACGCCTGATGAATATGTATCCTGTCGAATCGGCCTGCGTTACAGCATGTCACAGCGGCTTGGGCGGGACTGGTGATGTTGCTATCCTTTCTTCTTGCGGCAGAATGGAACTCATGCCGTTTTCGCAGATTTCCACTCGTATTGGCGGTGTAGGGACGGTTGTAGCAGCAACGATTTTAATGAGAATATGCATGTAATTTAGAGAGAAACGATACGTTGATCAGGAGGAGATATATCATGAGTGATAATAAATTTGATGAAGCCTTAGCATTACATAAGACCTTGACAGGTAAATTGACGGTGAGCAGTAAAATGCCTGCCGATTCGAAAGAAGCATTATCTTTGTTATATACGCCGGGCGTTGCGGCACCCTGTCTGGAAATTGCCGAAGATACGAATCGTTCTTACGAATATACCGGGCGGGGCAATTACGTAGCCGTTATTACTGATGGCAGTGCTATTCTGGGACTAGGAAATATTGGTCCTGAAGCCGGCATGCCTGTTATGGAAGGGAAATGTCTGCTTTTTAGTGAGTTCTCTGGCATCAATGCCGTACCGCTTTGCATCGACACCCAAAATGTGGAAGAAATCATTAAATTTGTCCAGCTCACAGGTCCTTCATTTGGTGGCATTAATTTAGAAGATATTAGTGGTCCCCGCTGTTTTGAAATCGAACGGCGCTTGCGTGAAACAATGGATATTCCCGTGTTTCATGATGATCAGCACGGTACAGCCATTATTGTGCTGGCTGGTGTCATTAATGCGCTGAAACTCGTAGGGAAAAAGAAAGAAACCGTTCAAGTCGTCATCAACGGCGGCGGTGCTGCCGGACTTAGTATCGGCAGGTTATTGTTAGAGTACGGTTTTGCTAATGTGACGATTTGTGACATCAACGGGGCTATTTATGAAGGCGACCCAACACTGAATCCAGCACAGGCTGACATGGCGGCTAAGACGAATAGACGGCAGGATAAAGGCACGCTGGAAGAAATCATTAAAGGGAAGGATGTATTTATCGGCGTTTCCCGTGGTGGTCTGGTGTCTTCTGACATGATTCGTTCTATGGCAGCTGATGCTATTTGCTTTGCCATGGCTAATCCGATTCCGGAAATCTATCCGCAAGAGGCGAAGGAAGCAGGGGCTAAAGTCGTCGGTTCCGGTCGTTCTGATTTCCCTAATCAGGTTAATAATGTCCTCGTTTTCCCCGGTGTTTTTCGCGGTGCGTTGGATTGCCATGCCTCCGATATCAGCGAAGGCATGAAATTGGCCGCAGCAGCAGCTATAGCAGCGGTAGCTGAACAAGATGGTTTGAGAGAAGACTATATCCTGCCAGATGCCTTTGATAAACGAGTGACCATAAATGTAGCGGCAGCTGTTGCTCAAGCGGCTGCTGAAGAAGGCATTGCCCGTCGGCCGATGACGTTTGAAGAAGAAGTGGAGCAGGCTAAGGCCTTTGTAAATTAAGTAGATAGTATATACCAAAAAACTCTCTTTTTTTGATAATTCCGCTTGCAACCATGTTTATTGCTTCTAACACAGTGCTTTTGCCCACTTCGTTATTACCGACTAATATGTTCATTCTTTCGTTTGGAGTTAACGTGAATATCTACAGCTTCTTCGTGTTGTTCCAATACAAGACCGCATTTTTTGCGTTCAATTCGATCTCGATTTTACCCAGCGCAATCAGCACATCGTCATCGCCTTTATGTCTCTCACGGAGGGTCTACAGGAATTCTAGCAT
>JAKVKI010000033.1 GCA_022486585.1 Megasphaera sp. | reverse complement strand
AATGTAAATGGTAATACCAACGTAAATGGCAATATAACTGCTAAAAAAGCAACATTTGGTGACACGGTAATCCTTGATGCAAGTGGTATTAATGTTAGTGATACAAAAATTATCAATGTAGCAAATGGTGATGTTGTTGACTCTTCTAAGGAAGCTGTTAATGGTGGGCAGCTCTATATAGAACAGAAAGATCGTAAAGATGCTGACACAAGATTACAGAACAACATTGATAGCGAAGCAGCTACACGTGAAGCTGCAGATAATTCGTTGAGCAAGAAGATCAGCGATATTGACAGCCGTAACAAGAAGGGCATTGCTGGTGTAGCTGCATTGGCAGCACTCCATCCGCTCGACTTTGATCCGGATGCAAAATGGGACTTCGCTGCTGGGTATGGTAACTACCGCGGTGAAAACGCAGCTGCTATTGGCGCTTACTATCGTCCGAACGAAGACGTTATGTTATCCGTTGGTGGTACGCTCGGCAATGGCAATGAAAACTCCATCAATGCTGGTCTGAGCTTCAAACTCGGTGCAGGTTCGAGCCATGTCAACAATTCTAAGACAGCTATGGCTAAAGAAATCAAAGATTTGCGTGCTATTGTTGAAAAACAAGATGCGCAGATGCAGAAGATGGCAGCTATGTTCAATGCCTTCACTGGCATGAACGCTATGGATGTTGATCAGACTAAGATGTTCCCGGATGTTCCGGCAAACCACTGGGCTTACCAGGCTGTACAGGCTATGGCTAACACTGGCCTCATCGAAGGGTATCCGGATGGCGAATTCAAGGGCGACCGTACGTTGACTCGTTATGAATTTGCACAGGTCATTTACCGTGCTCTTCAGAAAGGTGCAGAAGTAGATGCTCGCCTCATGAAGGAATTTGCTCCTGAATTGAAGTACTTCCACATTGACACGATCGCTAAAGACAAAGCCGGTACGCCGACTATCGAACGTGTTCGCGTCAACAAATAGTATCATACTATTTTTGATATAGATTGCATCCCTGCAATCTCAACATGAAAAAAACCGTTCTGCATGGACACATGTAGAACGGTTTTTTATTATGCTGTAAACATTAATGATTCTAGCCTTTTTGCCATTCAAATTGGATATATGTGCTAAACCATCCGTTTTCGTGATTACAGAAAATCGAGGCATTAGTTTCATTGCGGAACAGGATGAGACTTTTCATTCCCAGACCGTGATCTTTTTCTGTCGTTATTGGCAGATTCTGACTATCGAAGTGGACGGTACCATCATAGCGGTTCTTGACGACAATATTGAGGACGTGGTCATTTTCTTTGGCTATAATAGCGATACTGCGTTTTCCAATCTGTTGTTTTTCACTAGCCTGGATTGCATTTTCAATGAGATTGGATAAGACGATGGAGAGTTCAATGCTGGATGACATCGTTTTGGGAATCGTGAGCGATACAGATACGGGGATACCAGCTTCACGGGCTCTGTTGATGTATACCGTCAACGCGGCGTTGATCATCGGATTGGTGCAGAATTGTTCGACTTTAGTAGTGGCGAAAGCCGTGCCAATTTTTTGGATGAATGCTAACGCTTCTTCCCGTTTCCCTTCAGTAATGAGCTCTGATAAAACCGATAAATAATGACGGTTATTGTGGCGCAGGACGGACATATGGAGCTGCGAATCTTCCAGCCTCTGGGTGTACGTATTCATCGATTGTACCTGTGCCAGCAAGGCGTAATTCTTTTTGTACAGCTGGACGTGCTGTTCCAGCTGCAGCAGACCGATACGGACACAGACACCGATGAGTATGCCGGCGATGCCAAGACAGATGCGGGGAATCAAAAATTCATGGGATAATGGAGATTCATTGATGGCAAGGTATTCTTCGCTGATACACAAGACAAGGGGCAACGGACAAATATATTTCCAAAAATAACGATTGTCTAACGGATGGAAGCGCGAGAAGGTTTCAGCAAAGAAGGGCCGTATAATAGGCAGGCAGATGAAGAACAAGGCCATGTATAGTATGAAATGAAGCGGTACATAATAAAGAAATTGCGCCCGTGGGATAAACAATAAAATAATATTTAGTGATAGGGAATGGATGCATAAGGAATAGATCGATTGCATTCCTAAGATAAAAATGTGTTGCGCTGTATACTGTCGAATAATAGCGATATTCAAGGCAAAATACGGGATCCAGCTAATGGTGACTAATTGTCTGTACGTCGTCCATGAATGGGGAAGGAGGTCTCCATAAGCGACGGTAATCCAAAGGGCAATCGTTTCCAGGATATACGTCAACGCATAGCTCGTATAAAGGAACTGTTTTTGCCGTGCTGTCAGGAAATCATGGAATGGAAGCAGACGGAGATAGACCGGCGGTAAAGCGGTCAGGGTAAATAAAGCGATACAGCACATTGTATCTATCATCGGTTTTCCACCCTTCTTAAAAAAATAGTATACGTAACTGGGTTTATTTTAGCACAAAACAGGGGTAAACAAAAGATGCTATGATTAAAAGTCAACTCTTTTTTTAAAATAAAATAGGTTGGGACGATTTTTGCGTATCGTACTTTTACAAATACGTACATATCTTGTACAATAGAACCATACGTACATAAGGAGGCATTCTGGTGAGAGCGTATACAAAGATTACCCCGTCGATTCTTGCGGCATTGCAAGCAATTGTGGGACAAAAATATGTTTGGACAGAGGCGGATAAACTGATTCCCTTTGAGAAGGATGAAGGCGTGGAACCGGCTTATTTCCGTCGCCCTGAGGCGGTAGTCGTACCGGCTTCAGCAGATGAAATCGCGGCTATTATGAAACTGGCGAATGCAGCGCATTTTGCTGTCATTCCCCGCGGTGCTGGTACAGGACTGGAGTTTGGTGCTGTTGCCAATGAGTATGGCGGTATTATCGTCAGTACGGAACGGTTGAATCGTATTATAGAGATCAACGAGGATAAGTTGTATATGACTGTAGAACCAGGCGTCATTACAGCCGATATCCAACGGGCAGCAAAAGCCAGGGGCCTGCTTTATGGCGGCGACCCGTGCAGTGGCGACAGCTGTTTTATTGGGGGCAATGCGGCGACGAATGCCGGTGGCAATCGAGCCGTTAAATACGGGACGACGCGGGATCAGATCTACAGTTTGGAAGTAGTCACGCCGACTGGGGATATAGCCCATTTTGGTGGTCGTTTGAAGAAGGTGACTGCCGGGTATCCGCTGCAGAGCATTATCATTGGTTCTGAAGGGACCTTGGGCATTATTACGAAACTGACGTTGAAATTAGTACCGCTGCCGAAGTATGGTGCAGATATTCTGGCCGTATTCCCGACGCTGGAGACGGCCTTGTCATTAGTGACGGCGCTGCCGAAGGCGGAGATTGCCGTAACCTGTCTGGAATGCATGGATAATGCCGTTATCCGCGTCGTCGCAGCCTATCTTGATGAAGCACTGCCTTATGCTGATGAAGGACATTATATGATCATCCATCTTGATGGTAAATGTGAAGATGAAGTAGATGAGGCGTGTGTAGCTCTTGATGAGATTTGCCAGGCGCAGGGGGCACTGGAAGTATTTGTTGCCGATGCGGAGAAAGTCTGGAAGGCTCGCAAGGCCTTTACAGAAGCGTCAGCTGCAGAATGTCCGATAGCGGCAATGGAGGATTTTGTCGTGCCGCCAGATGAGTTGAAGACACTCCTGGATCGATTGATCCAGATCGGCAGTACTACAGGTGTTCTATTCCGTGGTGTCAGCCATGCTGGTGATGGTAACCTGCATTTAGATGTGTTGCGCCGGGGCTTTAGTGCAGACGAAGAAGCTGCTAAAATCGATGCCTTTGAAGATCAGGCGTGTGCTGTAGTCTATGCGTTAGGCGGCCGTATTTCCGGCGAACACGGAATTGGTCAGAAACGGAAACGATTATTTGCCAAATATACGGATCCGACGGCGTATGCATTAATGAAAGCCGTAAAAAAAGCCTTTGATCCTAATATGGTACTGAACCCGGGAAAACTGTTTGAATAGCAGGCTTTTGGGTAAGCCTGGGAAGCCAGGTATGGTGTTCGTGTTTTCGGAAGGAGCCTAGTATGCTTATATCACGTCCTTGTTATGATTGTCCCCGGCGGTGTGGTGCTGTGCGGCCAGTACTGGCCGCAGACGGGCCGGCACAAGGGTATTGTCACAGTCCGCTCCAGCCGGTCGTAGCGCGGGCAGCTCTGCATGCCTGGGAGGAACCGTGTATCAGCGGGACAAAGGGGTCAGGGGCTGTGTTTTTTACGAGCTGTAATCTGCGCTGTTGTTTTTGTCAAAACGCTGTTATTAGCAGTGGCAATGCCGGTATCCCGATTACGGTGGACCGCCTGCGGCATATTTATGGCGAACTAATTGCCCAAGGTGCTCACAATATTAATCTGGTCACGCCGACACCCTATACACAGGCTATTTTGGCCAGTTTAGACCAGCCGCTTCCGGTGCCGGTAGTCTATAACTGTGGCGGGTATGAAGCCTTGGATACGCTCGATGCTTTTGCCGGCAAAGTACAGATATATCTGCCAGATCTAAAATATATGGACAGTACCATAGCCGGCAGATATAGTGCGGCAGCGGATTATCCGGCAGTAGCTGCGGCTGCGATTTTGCATATGTACGACCAGGTCGGTCCCTATGAAATGGATAGCGATGGTATCCTGCAAAGGGGTGTTGTCATTCGGCATCTTTTGCTGCCGGGACAGGTGGACAACACGAAACGGGTCATCGATTGGGTGGAAGACCATTTCTTGCCTGGTCAGGTGTTGTTCAGCTTTATGCGTCAGTATATTCCTTGCGGTAATGCGGCAGCATATCCGGAAATCGACCGGACTGTCAGGGATGATGAATATAAAGAAGCCGAAGACTATCTCTTTTCCGGTCCCATTGAAGATGGATTCGTCCAGGAAAAAGAAAGTGCCAGTCAGGGCTTCATTCCTGATTTTCATGGTGAAGGTGTTCTTCCCTAATCCTGGAGATAACAAAAAAGGTCATGCTCTTTCGAGGGCATGACCTTTTGTTACTATATAAGTTACATTGCCTTTACCGGTACCAGTCCTCGTGAGAGGGAAATGGTGCCCGTTCGGGCTATTTCTAATATATCATAGGGATTCAATACGTTGATCAAGGCGTTGACGTGGTCTTCGCGGCCAGTGACCCGCATGATGAGGGAGGTCAGGTTGACGTCTACGATTTTAGCATTGAACAGGTTGGCAATGCCAGATAATTCTTCCCGTGTACGGGCCGTATCGTAGTGGACTTTGATCATAGCCAGTTCATAACTGATGAACGGTGATTCATCGAGGTTGACGATCTTGATGACGTCGATGAGTTTTGCCAGCTGGCTGATGGTCTGTTTCAATTCTTTTTCGTTTTCAATGCTAATGACGATATTGAACCGCGTTACATCGGTTTCTTCTGTATATCCGGCAGTGAGCGACTCGATGTTGATCGCTTTGCGGCTAATGAGGCCGGCGATATGGGTCAGGACACCTGGTTTGTTGTCGGATAAGATAGCTAAATGTTGTTGTATCATTTCGCGACACCTCCTAATATCATATCACTCAAGGCTTTGCCACCAGGTACTGTCGGATAGACTCGTTCGTCTTCAGAAATGCGGACATCGATGAGGGCCGGTCCTTTGTGGGACAAGGCTTCTTGTAATTTTGTCCGTAATTCGTCAGGCGTGTTGATGCGATAGCCTTTCAGTCCTAAGGCTTCTGCCAGTTTTGGCAGGTCCTTCTTAGCGTTGAGGCGGCATTGACAGTAGTGGCTATGATAGAAGAAATTCTGCAGCTGAACGATCATACCTAGCGTGTCATTATGCAGGACAACGACTTTTACGTCAATATTGTTTTCGGCAATGGTAGAGAATTCTTGGCAGTTCATCATAATACTGCCATCGCCAGTGAACAGGATGACGGGCTTGTCAGGACAGGCTACTTTAGCGCCCATCGCAGCAGGAAGGCCGAAGCCCATGGTGCCGAGACCGCCAGAGGAAATGAAGTGACGAGGCTTATCGGTTTCAAAGAATTGTGCTGCCCACATCTGGTGCTGTCCTACATCGGTTACGGCAATGGCGTCATCGCCGACGATGTCCCGTATCGTTTCGATGAGTTCCTGTGGTGTAACGTAGCCTGGACGAGGTGGTGTTGCAAAGGGGTGCTGGCGTTTCATGCCCATGACATAACCGCGCCACGGGCCGAACAACTTGTGGTAATCTGCGCCGGCAGCCTTGGCTTGTCTGGCCTTCTTAGCGAACAAGGGCAGGGACCACCGCAAGTCACCTTTGATACCTAAGTCGATATCAATGATTTTGTCGATTTCTACGTCATCGATTTCAAAGTGGATGATCTGTGCGTTCGGTGCGAACGTCGAGGCCTTGCTGGTCAGTCGTTCATCAAAGCGGGCACCGACTGTAATGAGCAGGTCACATTGGGAAATAGCCATATTTGAGGCGTAGGAGCCGTGCATGCCGCCCATACCTAAATGGACTGTGCATTTATCGGGAATGGCGCCTTTTCCCATGAGCGTCGTTACGACAGGGATTTCCGTGGTCTTGATGAAATCATACAAGGCTTCTGTTGTTTCTGAGGAAATGATGCCGCCGCCAGCTAGAACGACAGGCTTCTGGGCGTGACAGAGCCAGGAAATAGCTTTGTCGATATCGTATTCCTGGCCGGTCGTTTCGACTGTATAGCCCGGCAGGCGTACGGTTTGCGGATATTCGTAATATAACAGGCCTTCCAGGGCGTCTTTGGCGATGTCGATGAGGACCGGACCGGGGCGGCCTGTCGAAGCGATATAGAACGCTTCTTTCAGGACCCGGGGAATATCTTTTGTTTTCTTGACTAAATAGTTGTGCTTCGTAATAGGCGAGGTAATACCGTTTACGTCAGCTTCCTGGAACGAGTCCGTACCGATGAGGCACGTATCGACTTGGCCGCTGATGATGATCAAAGGGATGGAGTCCATGTTAGCAGTGGCAATGCCCGTGACCATATTGCAGATCCCCGGGCCGGAGGTGGCGACGCAGACGCCGGGCTTGCCAGTTACTCTGGCGTAGCCATCGGCGGCGTGGACCGCTCCTTGTTCGTGGCACGTGAGGATATGGTGGAAATGTTGGTTATAAAATTCATCGTACAGTGGTAAAATAGCGCCGCCGGGATAGCCGAAGACGACTTCCACTCCTTCGTGTTTCAGGCTTTCCAGCACGGCCTGCGCACCTGTCATTTTCATGGGAACATCCCTCTTTTCATAGTTTCGAGAAGCTTATTCGTTCTTATCGTTATTGTGGAGCCAAGACATCATGGCACGCAGTTTTGCACCTACTTTTTCGATAGGATGTTCTGCGCGGTTTTTACGCATTGCCAGGAAGTGAGCACGACCGCCGGCTTTGTTTTCCAATAACCAGTCTTTGGCAAAGGTGCCATCTTGGATGTCGGTCAATACTTGTTTCATGGCTTTCTTCGAATCCTGTGTAATGACTTTCGGGCCAGTGATGTAATCGCCGTATTCAGCAGTGTCGCTGATTGAGTAACGCATCTTAGCCATGCCGCCTTCATACATGAGGTCGACGATAAGTTTCATTTCATGGAAGGTTTCAAAATATGCGATTTCCGGCTGGTAACCAGCTTCGCACAAGGTTTCGAAGCCATTGGTGATCAACTGTGTAACGCCACCGCACAGGACAGCTTGTTCGCCGAACAGGTCGGTTTCTGTTTCTTCCTGGAAGGTCGTCTGGATGACGCCGGCACGAGTGCCGCCGATGCCGCGGGCATATGCTAAGGCGATGTCGAAGCATTTGCCGGAAGCGTCTTGTTCGACTGCGAATACGTCAGGAACGCCGCCGCCTTCTGTGAAGGTACGACGAACTAAATGGCCCGGTCCTTTCGGTGCGACCATGAATACGTCGATGTCAGCAGGAGGAATGATCTGTTTGAAATGGATGTTGAAGCCGTGAGCAAAAGCCAAAGCACTGCCTGGTTTCAGGTTCGGTCCGATTTCTTCTTTGTATACGTCTGCTTGTTTTTCGTCAGGAATCAAGATCATAGTGATATCTGCATCTTTAACAGCGTCGGCAACGGGTTTGACAGTAATGCCGGCAGCTTTTGCTTTTTCAATAGAGTGGCTGCCTTTATACAAACCGACGACGACATCGAGGCCGCTTTCTTTCAAGTTCAATGCATGGGCGTGGCCCTGGCTGCCGTAGCCGATGATAGCGATTTTTTTGCCTTTCATTACATCCCAGTTTACGTCTTGATCATAAAATACTTTTGCCATGTGAACATCTCTCCCTTTGTGTGTGTAAAAATTCTTCCTTCCCGCAGGAAACGCGTTGTTTGTAAAGTCATAGGGAAAGTTCGTAATAAAAAAATCCGTCCCTCATATAATTGAGGGACGGATATAATTTCCGCGATACCACCCTGATTCCTGGTACATCACTGCAAGCCAGGCGCTCTACAACGTACTAACATACGCGTTTCCTATAACGGGGAAATACCGTCAGCACCTAATGAAATTCAGCACTGCTCTTCAGGGAGGAGCTTCGTTTGAATGGAAGTGCCGGCTCGCACCAACCGCCGGTTCTCTGGAACATTACAGACAAACTACTTTCTCCCGTCGTTAGATTTACGGATATGGGCTTTTGAAAAGCTTGAACATATCTTACAAAATCTCAGGCGACTTGTCAACAGAAAAAGTGAAAGTTTTTAAATTTGTTAGGGGTTAAACGTTAAAACAAACGGGTTAAACGTTAAATTATTAAGAGAATAATGAAACGATTAACTTTATATGAATAGGTATCCTGTTGTTCAAAAAAACTACCACGGCATTGCTGCCAGTGGTAGTTTAGTGAGTGAATACGTATTAGTGGTGATCCACCGTTAATTCTTTGAAACGTTTTGCAATAGGATCGGTTGCGACCAATTCCTGCAAGTGTTTCAATTCTTCCGCTTCTACGTCTGTCGTCGTCGTGTAGCTAGGCGGAACTGTCTTGGACAATTCGAGGCATCTCTTAATAGAGCCGATACTGACGATAATGACCAAGATCAACATGATAGCCGATACGGCAAGGAGCAGCCATTCGCCTTTTGGCAGATAGATGCTGAACATGTTGAGGAAGTCAGCCCAGAAAATAACGATTGTCAGGAATGTCCACGGAAGGGCTGTGACCCAGACATAGCGAGCTTTGCCCATGCTGCAAATAACAACAGAGGAAATAGCCAGGGTGATGATAGCCAGTAACTGGTTAGATACACCGAATATCGGCCAAATCGTAGACAAGTTACCTTGCAATACGATATAACCCCATGCACCGGAGATCAGAGCAGAAGCGATGATAGCGCCCGGCATCCAATGGGGATCGCCGAATTTAGGCCATACGCGGCCAACGAGTTCCTGCAACATGTAACGGCCAACACGAGTGCCGGCATCGATGATTGTCATAATGAACAATGCTTCGAACATGATGCAGAAATGATACCAGTAGTTCATGAGGTGATCCAATCCAGGAATGCTGGAGAAGATGAAAGCCATGCCGGCTGCCAAGGAAACAGCGCCGCCAGGACGATGAGCCAGATTTTCACCGACCATTTCATTCAACTGCGGCAGATCGACTGTCTGGATACCCAGAGCTTGGAAATGAGCAGCAGAGGAGTTGATAGCAAAATAATCGTTAGGAACAAGGCTCGTTGCTGCAATCAATGCCATCATAGCAACGAAGGATTCTGTCAGCATAGCACCATAGCCAACCGGCAGGATGCTGCGTTCGTTCATAAGCATTTTCGGTGTCGTGCCTGTAGAGATCATGCAATGGAAACCAGAGACAGCACCACAAGCAATGGTGATAAATACATACGGAAGAACCGGGCCAGTAATGACCGGGCCGCCGCCTGCGCAGAACTGTGTCAAAGCAGGCATCTGAACCATTGGGCCGACGACGATGATGCCGATAGCCAATGCGCCGATAGTACCGATCTTCATGTACGTGGACAAATAATCGCGCGGTGCCAGGAGCAGCCATACAGGGAGTGCTGCAGCGACGAAACCATAAATGATCAAGGCGATAGAAATGCCCTGTGCGTTAATCGTGAAGAGTGGTGCTAATGTCGGAGAAGCCTGGACAGCAGGGCCGACAGCAACGGCGAGCAAGGTCAGAACAACACCGATGATGGTGCCTTCTTTGATCTTGCCAGGACGAAGGTATTGCATATACACACCAATGAACAATGCGATAGGAATGGTCATGCCGATAGTGAATGTGCCCCACGGGCTGTCATGCAAGGCGTTGACGATAACAACAGCCATGCCGGCCATAGCGAGGATATTCAAGAATAATACAGCGAAAGATGTAGCCAAACCTACTTTGTCACCGATCTGTGCTTTAGCGATTTCAGCGATGGAGTGACCATCGTAACGCATGGAGCAGAAGAGGATGACCATGTCGTGGACCGCGCCGGCTAAAACGCCGCCGATAAGAATCCACAATGCGCCCGGTAAATAACCGAACTGAGCGGCAATAACAGGACCGACCAGCGGACCTGCACCAGCAATAGCTGCGAAGTGATGACCAAATACGACGTATTTATTTGTCGGTACATAGTCATGACCATCTTCGAAGCGGAAGGCCGGTGTTACCTTGTACTGGTTAACTGTCAATACTTTGGCAGCGATGAATGCGCCGTAAAAGCGATATGCCAGTACGAATACTAATGCAGAAATGATAACAAGATACAAACCATTCATACAAATGAACCTCCTTTTTGTAGTAGCATAGCCCAAAAGGGAAGAATGAAAAATATAAGGTTTCCTTTTGAACTAACCCTGTATTCACTCTTTACTATATAACAATGATTTAAAAAGTTCAAGTTAATTATAACTGGTATGACTAAAAGTCTATGATAAAAAATATCATTACGAAATTGATAAAAACTTTTATGCATAATAAGTAGATGTGAATCCTTACCGACGTAGATGCAAACTACGCTTGTGCTATATTAATAAAACGATTTGTTAACGTAATAAAGCATAAGAGAATGAGTATCACATAAAACGTTTATCTAAAATACTATTCAACTTTATCATATTTGAAATTATTTCTTGACAAATTGAAATCAGAGTTATACATAAAAATCCGCTGTACCTTATATAGTACAGCGGATTAGGATCTAACAGGTCCTTCTAATTTCTAATAAAATGCAAGTCAATGACAACGACAATCAATGAGTATCTAAGGTCAATTCCTTGAACCGTTTAGCTGCAGCATCTGTTGCCACTAAGTCTTGCAAGTGTTTTAATTCTTCTGCTTCTACAGTCTGACTGGTAGCGTGATTTGGCGGCACCGTCTTTGATAAGTAAAGGCAGCGTTTCAACGCGCCGAGGCAGACGATGACGACCAGAACAGCCATAACGATGGAAACGATGAACATGAGCCATTCACCCTTTGGCAGGTAGATCGTAAAGATGTTCAGGAAGTCGGCCCAGAAGATGAGGACCGTAAGAACCGCCCAAGGGAAGCCAGTGACCCAGACATAGCGGGCTTTGCCCATGCTGCAAATAACAACAGAGGAAATAGCCAGGGAAATAATAGCCAGCAACTGGTTGGATACACCGAATATTGGCCAAATAGTAGATAAGTTGCCACGAAGTACGATGTAACCCCATGCGCAGGAAATCAGAGCGGAAGCGATGACCGCACCGGGAATCCAATGGGGATCGCCGAACTTCGGCCATACACGGCCGACCAGTTCTTGCAGCATATACCGGCCAACACGAGTGCCGGCATCAATAATAGTCATAATAAACAAGGCTTCGAACATGATGCAGAAATGGTACCAGTAGTTCATGAGCTGATCCAAGCCGGGAATACTAGAGAAGATGAAAGCCATGCCGGCTGCCAGTGAAACAGCACCGCCGGGACGATGAGCCAGATTTTCACCGACCATTTCATTCAACTGCGGCAGATCGACTGTCTGGATACCCAGTGCCTGGAAATGAGCAGCCGAGGAGTTGATAGCGAAATAATCATTCGGAACCAGACTGGTAGCCGCGATCAACGCCATCATAGCGACGAAGGATTCTGTCAGCATAGCACCATAGCCAACGGGAAGGATATCGCGTTCGTTCATGAGCATTTTTGGTGTCGTGCCAGTAGAAATCATGCAGTGGAATCCGGAAATAGCACCGCAAGCAATCGTAACGAAAATATACGGAATGACCGGACCGGAAATGACCGGACCGCCGCCAGCGCAGAATTGAGTCAGTGCTGGCATTTGTACCATTGGCCCGACGATGATGATGCCAAGGGCAAGAGCACCGATCGTACCGATTTTCATGTACGTAGACAAATAATCACGCGGTGCCAGGAGCAGCCATACGGGAAGTGCTGCTGCAACGAAACCGTAGATAATCAGGCACAGGGATACGCCAGTCGAACTGAGTGTAAAAATCGGTGCCAACGTAGGAGATGCCTGAACGGCAGGGCCTGCGACGACAGCCAGCAAGGTCAGGATGACACCGATAATAGTGCCTTCTTTGATCTTGCCGGGACGAAGATACTGCATATAGATCCCGATGAATAAGGCGATTGGAATGGTCATGCCGATGGTAAAAGCACCCCACGGGCTGTCATGCAGGGCATTGGCAATGACGACGGCCATGCCAGCCATGCACAAGATGTTCAGGAACAGGACTGCCAGTGAAGTGGCGACGCCTGTCTTGTTGCCAATCTGTGCTTTGGCGATTTCGGCGATGGAATGACCATCGTAACGCATGGAACAAAAAAGAATGACCATATCGTGGACGGCACCGGCTAAGACACCACCGATGAGAATCCATAAAGCACCTGGTAAATAACCGAACTGAGCGGCAATAACAGGACCGACAAGCGGGCCTGCGCCGGCAATAGCGGCGAAGTGATGGCCGAAGACAACGTACTTATTCGTAGGTACATAGTCATGACCGTCTTCAAAGCGGAAAGCCGGTGTGACTTTGTACTGATTTAATGTCAATACTTTAGCCGCAATGAATGCGCCGTAGAAACGGTATGCAAGTACAAAGACTAATGCAGATATAATGACGAGATACAAACCGTTCATACTATAAAACCTCCTTGTGGAATTATGATAGACTATATCGCCTGAAAGGCTACACCATATACATAGGGAAAAGCATACAAGACGATATGTCTTTGAATCGTTTATACTATATATCAATTTTCCATAAAATTCAATATGATAATCATAAATTATAGTTATTGATAATGAAGAAATGTAAAGATAAGTAAAACGATTAATCATGCAGGCTCTGCGATACTATTTAAAGAATGATAAGGGCAATCACAGTACTACATCTGGTATGATATGATAAAAAATCATAGCATACCAATGAATATACAAGTTAGATATAAATGAAATGATACCTGCTGGAAACCGGAAGTCGTTTCAACGGACGATATAACTACGTATTTCCAAGGGATGGCAACAGTGCTATAATAAACAACATACGTAAGAAAAAATTTATTGATTGTAATATTGTATTATATGTATATGGGGAGGGGTTTCAATATGTCTCAATCTGATTATTCCTTAGTGCTGCCTGCGTTTACCATTGGTGCTCAGGCGTATGATGCTATTGGCAGGATTACTACGCATTTCGGTAAAAAAGTGGTTATTATCGGCGGTAAGACAGCACTGTCCAAAGCTAAGCCTTCACTGCTTCCTGCTTGTGAAAAAGCAGGGCTCACGATTACGGATATTCTTTGGTACGGTGGTGATGCAACGTATGAAAATGCAGATGTATTGTTGCATAATCCAGCTGTAGCACAAGCAGATCTAGTATTTGGCGTCGGCGGCGGCCGGGCTATCGATACGTGCAAAGTTGTAGCCGATAAGGCGGGCAAGGCTTTCTTCGCGTTCCCGACGGTTGCTTCCAACTGTGCACCGTCTACGTCTATTGCGGTCATGTATAAGGTGGATAAAAGCTTTGCCGGTTACTACTATTTGCAGCAGCCGCCAGTGCATACGTTCATTAATATGGCTATTATTGCGGATTCTCCGTATACCCTTTTTTGGGCAGGTATTGGCGATGCGATGAGCAAGGAATGTGAATCGGAATTGGCCAGTCGTACAGCGGAAAAATTCCATACGGTCTTATTGGGCCGGGCAATTGCTAAAATCTGCAGTGAACCTCTCCTGACGTATGGTGAAAAGGCGCTGGCTGATTTCAAGCAAAAAGAAGTTACCTATGAATTGCAACAAGTCGTATTAGACATCATTATTAGCACGGGCTTGGTATCCAACTGTACGACGGCACCAGATCAGTCGTACTACTATAACTCATCTATAGCCCATTTATTCTATAATTCGTCGACTGTCCTGCCTCAAGTCGTTGAAGGGCATCTCCATGGTGAAATCGTTTCTTTCGGTGTCCTCGTATTGCTGACGTATGATAAGCAGTTTGCGTTGCGGGATACGGTTGCCGATTTCTACAAAAAGACGGGCTACCCGACGACCTTGGCGGATTTGGATATCAAAGCGGACGAAATCGACGCAGTTATCGAAAAGGCACCCTCTCTGACGGAATGGAACTGCGTGCCTCAGCCGCTGACAAAAGCAGCCTTCAAACAGGCTATTTTAGATACGGATACCTTTGGCAAAGCCCTGTAAATCAGGAGGTGTGACATGGACGATGTACTGGAACAATTGATTTCACAAATAGAGCCCATGGATATAAAGGCGGCCGGGGAATGTTATCGGAAATTATCGGAGCTGCCTATACGGCAGGACGGGAATTTATCCTATTTAGCCGGCCGTATCGCCGGTGTCCAGGGGACGCTTCATCCGGATATGTTGAAAAAAGCTGTCGTTCTCTTCGCAGCGGATCATGCCGTAGATGGCGGTGAAAACAAATCAAAAGGGAAGAACAGCAAGGCTGATGCGTTGCAAATTGCAACAGGTCGCGGAGCTATTAATAAGGTAGCCCATGAGGCCCGGGCAGGCGTATTATTGCTGGATATGGGATTGGAAGAAGATATTTCCGAATCCCAAGGAGTGCAGAATTTAAAGGTCATGCAGGGCAGTCATTTTTGGGGTCATGGTCCGGCCATGACTAATGATGAAATGCTGGATGCCATGTTCAGCGGTATCCAGATTGGTCAAAATTTGGCAGATGAACATTATACGGCTGTCGGTATCGGCAACGTAGGCGAACGGGCCTTGCTGACTGCTTTTATCATTACAGCAGCGTTCTATCGGGACCAGCTGGATGACTTGCCAGACCATATGAAGTCGGGCGATACGTTGGTGAAATTAGCCAAACTCATGGACCAGTTCCAGCTTGATTTCCGGAACCCGCTGGAGCTGTTACGTCGTGCCGGGGCACCGGATATTGCAGCGATGACTGGATTTATCCTGGCAGCAGCACAGCGGCGTATGCTCCTTGTCTTCGACAATGCTGTCACCGGGGCTGCGGTCCTCCTGGCGCGGGCACTGTGTCCGCACGTGGACGACTTTATTTGTCCCTCAGCAAAATATAATGAACCGGTACACCAGATGCAGATGAAAAAGCTGAAGCTTAAACCATTCATTGATGCCGGGACGATTACGGATCAAGGTATGGGTTCGGTCATTGGACTAACCTTGTTAGACGCGGCTGTGGAAATGATGAATAAGAATATATAAGGAAGGGAGTACCCCATGAAAACACTATATCTCGATTGTTTTTCTGGTATTAGCGGCAATATGTTTATTGGTATGCTGATTCATGCCGGTGTACCTTTTGAGAAATTCAAGAAAGCCATGGAATCGTTGGGACTGGAAGGGTATTCACTGATCTGTCAGCCTGTTTCCAAACTGGGGATTCAATCTATATACTATAATGTGGATCTCGACAGTGAACACCATCATATCCATGAAGAACCTGGGGAGCAGCATGCTCATCAGGAACACCAGCATGCTGATGGAATGGTCGATGCAGTTGGGCATCATCATCATCACCAGCACCGGGGTCTGCCGGAAATCACGCAGATCATTGAAGCGGCTTCGCTGGAAGACAGTATCAAAGAAAAAAGTCTGGCTGTTTTTTCGGAATTGGCTAAAGCTGAATCGAAAGTCCATGGTGTACCTGTAGAACAGATTCATTTCCATGAAGTCGGAGCTATCGATTGTATCCTTGATATTGTAGGCACCGTTTGGGCGCTTAAGTATTTGGGTATTGAAAAGATCGGTGTATCACCACTTCATGCAGGCAGCGGTTTTGTCCGTTGTGCTCACGGGGTCATGCCCGTACCGGCACCGGCGACAGCAGAACTCCTGGCAGGACTGCCATACTATTCGACCGATGTAAAGGGCGAACTGGTTACGCCGACAGGAGCTGCGTTGGTAAAGACACTTATCGATTATGCCGGGCCACGGCCGAAATCGTTCATTCACAATATAACAGCCTATGGCGCAGGAACGAAAGAGTTAGAAATCCCTAACGTACTGCGGGGCTTTATCGGTCAAGAATTTTAGCTGCTAGTCCGACGTCTCTGTAAGAAGGCGTTGGACTAGTTTTTTTTGTAAATTTGTTAGTAAAATCTCTTGACACTTTTCATAGGATTTGTTATTATAATTAAGCGTTCTGCCGAACGCCGCAACATGAGTTTTTCTTACAGGTATAGTTGGATGATCATCATCACAATATGATGTAAGAAGAGGTTGACAGGGACGACAGAATGTGTTAAAATAAATTTTGTCATGCGGAAGTAGCTCAGTGGTAGAGCACCACCTTGCCAAGGTGGGGGTCGCGAGTTCGAGCCTCGTTTTCCGCTCCATTTTCCTTTTACGAGGAAACAATTTCATTATTCCTCAATAGCTCAGTTGGTAGAGCAATCGGCTGTTAACCGATTTGTCGTAGGTTCGAGTCCTACTTGAGGAGCCATACAGGGGTATCGCCAAGCGGTAAGGCAACGGACTCTGACTCCGTCATCGTTGGTTCGAATCCAGCTACCCCTGCCAATTTTTTTTCTGATCCACTAGCTCAGCTGGCAGAGCACCTGACTTTTAATCAGGGTGTCCCGAGTTCGAATCTCGGGTGGATCACCATTTTTTTCCTTATGTGGCCCCTTGGTCAAGCGGTCTAAGACATCGCCCTTTCACGGCGAGAACATGGGTTCAAATCCCGTAGGGGTCACCACATATGGGCGATTAGCTCAGCTGGGAGAGCGCCTGCCTTACAAGCAGGATGTCAGCGGTTCAAGCCCGTTATCGCCCACCATAACATCTTTGTACGAACTACCTATACCGTATTATAGCGGTTAGGTAGTTCTTTTTTTTGTGATTTCGAGGATATGTTAAGGATTGTTTCAGTGACGAAAGCTGATGTGGTATATTATTTTTTATATCAGCGATATGGGTTTTAAACGCGCTGGATTTGTATTATAATAGTGGAGACAAAGAGAATATGTATATATTCTAATTAACATAAGGAGTGGTCCCCAGATGAGATTTACCGAAGATTTAAAAGCCCGCGTATCAAAAGCACAGAAGAAGATCGTTCTTCCAGAAACGAACAGCCGCCGTGTACTCAAAGCAGCTGAACGTGTTTTGGCTGAAGGGTTTGCTAAAATCGTTCTTGTTGGCAAATTAGATAAGATCAAAACAGATGCAGCTAAATATCAGATTGATTTGACGGGTGTTGAAGTCGTTGATCCCGAAACATACTATCGTATGGATGAATTATGCGAATATTTTGCTGAACGCCGCAAGAAAAAAGGCATGACTGTTGAAAAAGCATATGAAATCATGACTTCAAACAACACCTTCTTCGCAGCAGGTCTCGTTGCATTAGGCGAAGCAGATGGTTGCGTTTCTGGTGCTGATACGACATCGGCTGATGTTATCCGTGCAGGCCTTCAGGTTATTGGGCCTCGTCAGGGCAACAAAACAGTATCTAGTGCGTTTATTTTGTTGACCAATACACCGCAATATGGTGATAACGGCATTCTTGTTCTTGGTGACTGCGGCGTTATTCCTAACCCGACATCAGAACAGCTCGCTGATATTGCCTGCATTTGTGTAGAACGGGCACAACGTACAGTTCAGATGCTCAATCCGAAAGTAGCGTTCCTCTCCTATTCTACAAAAGGCAGTGGTTCTGGCGAATCTGTTGATATCGTTCGCGGAGCGATTGACATCTTGAAAGAACGCAATGTTGAATTTGATTTTGATGGCGAAATGCAGGCTGATGCTGCATTAGTACCAGAAGTTGGCGAACGTAAAGCACCGGGCTCTCGTGTCGCCGGTCATGCGAATGTCCTCATTTTCCCGAACCTCGATGCCGCTAACATTGGCTACAAAATGGTACAGCGTTTTGCTAATGCTACAGCCCTCGGCCCCTTGGTCCAAGGCTTGGATAAACCGATTCTTGACTTGTCCCGTGGCTGCTCTTCTGAAGACGTAGCTGACGTAGTCGCTGTTTGCTGCTCCGATGCGATTACCTCTGATATTTACAAGAAGAACATGGCTAAACAGTAAGTAATTAAAAGAAGTAAGCAAAACGAATGGAATATAACAAAAAGCCGCATTGTCAAAAGACAATGCGGCTTTTTTGTTATTTGATTCGCTGACGTTTATTTCCAGTTACCATAGAAGGACTCAGCGTACGGTAGACCATGTACACAAAGAACATGTAGCCAAAAAGAAAAACCAAGGCATATTCCTCTGTCAAGGGTGCGTCCAGGGTGAAATAGCAGGCACAGCCTAAGGTCAGTATAAGGCTGCTATACATGGATATAGTGACACACCACGTACGTTGGCCGCGGTCACGGAGTTTGTAGAAATGTCTGTATTTTATGTACAACGCAACAGTGGAGATAATCAGTACAGCGGCAATGACAACGCTCAAGGTCATGCTGATTTGCACGTACAGGGACACGAGAAAGGCGATCATAAGAGTAAAAGTCCAAAGAAAAATGTATTCCTGACGGCGCAGATCTTCTTTCGCTTCTGTTGCTTCGGGCGATATGCGGTTACGGTTTCGAGCCATAGGATACCACTCCTTTCTTTATAATATCGTATCTATTATAGCATACATAGAGGGTATCTACATTGACAACGCTGGATTTCCGTGGTACATT
>JAKVKI010000032.1 GCA_022486585.1 Megasphaera sp. | reverse complement strand
GGATCCACATGATAGTCGAAGACCAAGACCTTCGTATCCGTTTCGACAGCAAAACCACTATGTCCCAAAAAGGTTATACGTAACATACTCTATCCTTTCTATACTAAGTATGATGAAATGAGAAGCATGGAATCAGATACTAGTAATCTAAAATATTGACCTAACCCCTCAGCCTGCGGCAGCTCCCCATTCAGGGAATCAGATACTAGTAATCAAAAACATTAACCCCAACCCCTCAGCCTGCGGCAGCTCCCCATGTTTGGGGAGCCATGACACACTGCGACTGTTGTTATCTCTTTTACAGGAGTGTCAGGGTACACAACATATTCCATACTCATTTTATTCACATATCACTATATTATACCACACCTGATTAGGGAATAGTACTAGGTCATAATGTCTAGTGATAAGAATGCGAAAATGGCAACATCGGTAAAAAAAGACCGCAGTGAATACAATGTATTCACTGCAGTCTTTTATACAGAGGTGTGATTAACCTTGATGATATTCTACGCCCATAGCGCCTTTCGGATGTTTCCAGCTTTTTACGCCTTTATCATGCGAGAGAACGCGGCAAGTACCACATTCGAGGCAGCCTTCATGGTTGAAGGTCAGTTTGCCGTCGTCATAATGATACAATTGTGCCGGACATGCCATGACCAAGCGATGGATTTCCGCTTCATCATGATAATCTTCGTTGATTTCGATGTGGGATTCATGTTCGTCTGTGACGAATTTCGTGAAACCGAGTTTGTCATCTACGCTCATTTTTGCCATATTATAACGCCTCCCAAGCTTTTTGTCCAAGACCAAATAAACCATTCAGGCCGCCGTTGTTAGCAAGAACAGTAAGGGCGATCATCGGCAATGCAACCGGCTGTCCGCCATCTACTTTGTAAACCATGCTGGCGAATTCGTCGGCCATCTTCGGGATATCGTTGAAGATCATATGATCTTCCATGAGACCCGGCAGGTTCTGATACTGTTTCATGAGTTTCATGACAAAGCTTTCGTCGAGAGCTGTCTTGTATGACGATAAGCTAGCTGCTGAGAAGTCCTGACGTTCTTTAGCCCGGAGAACAGCTTCGCCAGCCAAACGACCGGATTCAATAGCCAAGTCCATGCCGCGAACAGTAAAGCCCAGGTTGACAACCATAGCTGCTGCGTCGCCGGCAACGAGGATACCATCACGAACGAGTTCCGGCATCATCTTAAGGCCGCCTTCTGTTACAAGGTGAGCTGAATATTCAACTAATTTGCCGCCTTTGACAAACGGAGCAATCGTCGAATGAGCTTTCATGCGTTCTACCATATCCGGTACGCTTACATCGACACGGCCAATATCAGAAATGGTCGTAACGATACCAAAGGACAACGTATCTTTATTGGTATAAATGAAGCCGCCGCCCAAGTTACCACCAGTAGGATCGCCAGCCATCATCCAAGCTGCGCCGTTATTGCCTTCAAGACCAAAACGGTCATTGATGACATCTTCGCCAAGACGGATAACTTCTTTAACGCCTACAGCTACGTCCTGCGGTTCCAATTCGGCTTTCATACCGAGCTGCTGAGCCAGCAAGGAATTGACGCCATCAGCCAAGATGACTACGTCTGCGCCGAATTCTTCGCCGCCGGCTTTGATGCCGACTGCTTTGCCGTCTTCAATGACGATTTCATCGACATTAAAGCCTGCCAGCACCATTGTACCAGCTTCTTCCGCTTTATCTGCCAGCCATTTATCGAATTTAGAACGGAGCACGGAATAGGACGGACATTTCAATGCATCCAATTTGTCTGAATTATATTGGAAGCTCAGTGCGCCACCGGGGGTCATCAAGGACAACCGTTCTTGTGTAATCTTACGTTCTATTGGAGCTTCTGCTTCAAAATTCGGGATCAATGTTTCCAAGCTATGACCGTAGAGACGGCCACCACTGACATTTTTTGCACCGCAGAATTTACCGCGCTCCACCAACATGACATCGAGGCCTGCGCGAGCCATTGTCAAGGCTGCAGCAGAACCAGCCAAACCGCCGCCTACGACGATGGCATCAAATTTTTCTTCACTACTCATGTTCTTACCCTCCTTAACCATACGGTTTATATTCTGAAGCCGTTCCAGTAACCGTTAGTTTTAGTATATGAAACGTACATTATCTCACTTTATCATTGCGTTCTATGACTATCATTGCTTTTGTCCCCGATGGAGCACACAAGCCCCAAAGAGGTAACTGTTCATTTGGACGTTCACCAGTCCGGCCTGCCGGAATAATTCCGCCAGCTGTCCCTTCCGGAGGAAATCCCGCGTCGACTGCCATAACCACTGATATTCCCGGCGATGATGGAATCCGCCACCGAGAAGCGGCATTAGACCGCGGAAATATAAATCATAGAAAGGACGGATACACCATGAATCAGGTACGAATGAATCGAGGCAGTATACCCAGCCATCCGGCCGGATAACCCGTTTCATTTCCCGAAGTACCTGCGCATAATCAGCAGTGTTTCGCAAGCCAAAGGATATGCAGGCTGCATCGAAGCGGTCTTCCTCAAAGGGAAGGGCCATGGCATCGCCTTCGTACCACGTAGTGTTACGAAGATGAGCGCTTTTCTTTTTAGCTTGCTCCAACATGGCTGGCGAAAAATCCAGTCCTGCTACGTCTATATCCGGGCGCCTCGCCGCAATGGCAATGGCAATATCACCTGTACCACTGCATACATCCAAGACTTGACCAGCTGTTCCTACATGAGCTGCCATATCATCGATGAGATATTGTTTCCAGCGCTGTTCCAGGCCCAAGCTGATACGGCCATTGGCCTTATCATACGTGCCGGATATGTGTTGGAACACATCGTAGACTTTCTCTCTTTTAGATGCCGCGACCATTTGCTATTCCTCCTATGAGTAAGACAGCCATGGTAAATAAATAAGCACCATTTCCTAAGAGATTACCCACCAGGATCCCTTTCATCTGTTCGATACGGCGCTGTGGCGCTAACGTTGTTTGCAACAGCGACATAAAGGGTTTGCGGGCAAAGAGCAGCAGGAACAGAGGACTCAAGAGGCCCCACGGACCAGCATAGATAACAGGCAGCAGACAAAGCAGCACCAGCCACACGACGACAGCTCCATGATAGAGCCGCACGCTGTTCTTCCGGCCCAGCAGGACCGGCAGTGTCCGCCGCTTTGCTTGTATATCCTTTTCAATATCACTACCGTTGTTTGTCATCATAATGAGGGCAATGCCGATGATGAACGGCAGTGACACGATGAGGACAGGCCAATCGAAGGTACCGGTCACAGCTGCCACGATTCCCAGCGGAATGAGGCCGCCCATAATCGTACCGGACACACATTCGCCGACCGGCAAATAGGAAACAGGCAACGCCCCGCCAGAATAGGTCAGGACCGCCAGGCCGCCGACAACACCGATAAGCAGCGGCGCCGGACCAGCTGATACGATAATAGGAAGGGCCAGCAGCGCTGCCGCTGCCAGGAATCCTATTCCCAGTGCCAGGGCCTGTTTAGGGTCTATGTTTTCATAGACCAGTACAGCATCACTGACTTCTACACAGTCATCTGCCTGATCTGCCCCTTTGACATAGTCAAAATAATCATTCAATGCATTTACAGCAGATTGCATAAGGACGCAGGCACAAAACAAGGCTGCAGCAACGGCAAAGGTCATGTCATACCCACGAAGCAGGCAATATAACTCACCAAACAGTGCCGGGTACACCGACGCCGGCCATGTATGGGGAGCTGCCAGTCTCAATGCCAGTAACGGCGTCAAGTTATGCCGTTGTTCCATTTATGCTACCCCCAATTTACGAATCAGTTTTAGCAATGACGATGAAACGTCGTTAGCCTGCAGCGACCGAATCAGGTCTTCTGCATGGCTCTGGTAGGCATGGATGATATTCCATGCACCTTCCATCCCACCGAGGGCCGTAACGTGTCGTTCCATCAAACGGATATCTTCACCAGTCAGCGTACCGGCTTCGCTCTTGTCCATAAAGGGCTGGAGCTTGTCCCGGCCACCGGGCTGAGCCAGCGCCAGGAGCACTGGCAGGGTATAAATCCCTTCCCGAAAATCCTGATGGGCTTTTTTCCCCAGGGCCTTGCTGTCTGTCGAAAAATCCAATAAATCGTCCCGCATTTGAAACATGTAGCCAAGGCATTCACCGAAGGTTTCCAAGGTACGGATGACTGTTTCGTCACAGCCGCTTTCCATGGCACCGATTTTGCAGCAAGCCTTGAACAAGGCTACGGTCTTACCGTGGATGTTGCGAAGATATTCGTCCATGGTCACGTCCGTCTTATAACGGCACATGGCCTGCCCGATTTCGCCTCCGCACATATCCTCCACTGCTTTTGCCAACACCATACCGGATTCGTTCAATCCCTCGCGCATGCAATAGTAGCACAAGCGGCTCATGAGAAAATCCCCGGCATAGATAGCTGCGTTTTTCCCGTATTTACCTTGCACAGACGGTTTACCGCGCCGAAAAGGAGCATCATCAACGACATCATCATGAATCAGCGAGGCTAAGTGGGTCATTTCCGTAATGGCCGCCAGCTTGTACAGCCGTTCCCGAGCCTCCCTGTAATCAGGACCGTACGCCGAAGCCATCATCAGCAACCGGGGCCGTATCATTTTCCCCCGCGACGACGTCGCATCCTCGAGGACCGCCGCCGTAGCAGAAGAACCGGGGAAGGCATGGCGCATATATAGCTCCAAATATTCCTTTATCTTGTCGATATGGTCATCGCTGATGTTGGCAAAATACTTCGGTATGAACCTGCGGGTGCTGTTTTCTAAGAGATTTTGTTTTATCATCAATGCTCTCATACACCTTTCCGGCCGTCAACACACCTTATTTTTTCTTTTCAGCAAGAAGTTGTGCTGTATGTTCAACCTTGATATTGGTGATACCGCGGGCATCCAAACCACCTTTGATCTGAAGCAGGCAGCCCGGGCAGTCAACAGCTACGACATCAGCGCCGCTGGCAATAATATTGTTGATCTTTTCTTCCAAGATCGGTGCAGAGATTTCAGGGAATTTGATAGAGTAAGAACCACCGAAACCGCAGCAATGATCAGCATCTTGCATTTCGACGAGTTCAACGCCCTTTGTTGCTTTGAGGAGATCACGCGGTTCGTCATGAACACCGAGATAACGGTTCAAATGGCAAGAATCATGATACGTAACTTTAACTGCTACGCCGTCGCCTTCACCAGGCATACCGCCGAGCATGGAAACGAGTTTAGCGAAGTCATAGGTCTTGTTGCCCAATTCTTCCGCTTTTTTGTACATTTCCGGTTCATCCTTGAACATTTCTTTATAGTCACGGAGAGCATGCGTACACGTCGGGCACGCTGATACGACATAATCGTATTTTTCAGCTTCCATAGCGTTAATATTGAGTTCTGCTTCATTCTTAGCATTGACGGTATCGCCCATGTACGTAGCCGGAGCACCGCAGCAAGACTGACCCAGTGGCATTTCAACAGTGTAGCCGCACTTGTTGAGACCTTTGACAACAGCTTCAGCAATATCAGTATATACGAAGTCGAGGAGGCAGCCTGTGAAGATGGCTATTTTGCCCTTCGGATTAGGAACATCCTGTTTAATAGTCGGCAGGAGATCACGGAACGGCTGCGGAGCAACTGTCGGCAGACTACGTCCTGCTGTCAGGCCGGACAAGAACATCGGCATATGACGAATCATCGGCTGACCCTTGGTGATAGCACCCTGGGCAACAGAAGCGATACGCAACATGGAGTGGAAGAGGTGACGGTCAGCAACCGTATCCAGACAGAATTTATGGACCGGATTAAGGCCATCATTCTGCATGAATTTAATACGCATCTTCAAAATCATGCCGGCAATATCCAATTTGCCGCCGCAGACCGTATTACAAGTACCGCACTGGAGACAGATGTTCTGGATTTCTTTACCGCGTTCACGGTCATTGAGGAAGGTCGTCAGTAATGTGCCGATACCACCAGTATAGATGGAACCGCCGTATACGTGACCGCCAACCATACGGAAAGCAGGACATACATTCAGGCAGGCTGCGCAACGAATGCAGCAGAAAATATCTTTGAAGTCCGGATCGTTCATGATTTTACGGCGAGCCGGTGTATCCAAGATAATCATGTAGAATTTCTTCGGCTGTTTCGTATCGTTTTCAGGATCAGTTACGACATCCGAAGCACCTGTATAGAAAGAAAGATACGTCGTAATATTCTGCGCTGTGCCGTTACGAGGCAGTACTTTGAAGATGTAGCGGATATCGCTCATCTTAGCTACCATCTTTTCAATACCGAAGATATACAAATGGAGAGGCGGCAAGGTACCGACCATACGGCCGTTGCCTTCGTTCGTCATCGTAATAACAGTACCTGTTTCAGCAACAGCAACGTTGGCACCGGAAACGCCCATTTCAGCAGCCATGAATTTCGGACGCATTACGCGGCGGGCTGTTTTTACTTCCTTAGAAATAACCGGTTCTTCTTTTTCTTTAGTATACGAGGTGAACAGACCGGCTACATCTTCTTTAGAATAGTGAATGGCAGGCATAACCATGTGAGACGGTGTATCACCGGCAATGGCGTTGATGAATTCGCCAAGGTCAGTTTCCTGTGCTGTAATACCATTCTTTTCAAAACCTTGGTTGAAATGCATTTCTTCCGATGCCATAGATTTAGATTTTACGCACAGTTTTACATTGTTATCTTTGGCAAGTTTCAACGCATAGTCGAAGGCTTCCTGCGGATCATGGGCACGGAAGACAACGCCGCCGTTGGCAGTTACATTTTTTTCAAATTCGTCGAGCAGTTCATCGAGATGATCGCGGGCATAGGCTTTTACTTCATGTACTTTATCCCGCAATGCTTCAAAATCGTATCCTTTATATACTTTGGCGCGGTTGCCGGGATATGCCGTTGTAAAGTTCTTTAAGGCTTTCTGCAAAGGCACATTATCCATTGCGCGCTCTATTTCTTGCTTCAGTAACTCATTAGCCATTGAATATTCCCTCCCCTACTGATCTTCGACAACAATTACACTGAACTGACGCGGGCCGTGTACACCTACTGTCCCTACGCATTCGATATCGGCTGTACGGCTCGGGCCCGTAATGATGCCGGCAAATTTCGGGAACGGTTTCATTTCGGACATAATATCGATCATATCATCAAATGTATCGAGAATCTTCGAGAATTTGACGACACCGACATAGACATCGGCTACGGTTTCAACGATACGATTGTCGATATTGTCCTTTACCTGGACGATAGAACCTAAGTTACCAATACCATATTCCGCTTCCGTAACGCCACCTTTGTCATCAGGCGCATTTTTGCGGATGTGGTCTGTATCCACTTTGATACCGGCGGCTTTCAGTGCATCGACTGCTCCGATTTCTTTCAGGAGCGGCGTTTCCACGATTGCTACATCCTTTGTGTCTTTTTCTTGGAAAATTTTGACTAACGCTGCTGCTACGTCAGCTTTTTTGGCCAAATAACATTCACCAGTCAACCCGGTTAATGCTTTTTGGAACGTTTCGTACAATTCTGCTTTTTCCATTTTCACACCTCTTTGCTGTATTAATAAGAAAAAACTTAAAAAATAAAATGATGACTGCCATACTGTAAAAGTACTTAATATAAGTATAACAATTTATGCAATAAGTTCAAGATGTGTCATGAAATTATGTAATACAATTTATGAAAGAGAGGTGCGTTATCAATGCCTTTTACTCATCATCTCCCTGTCGTTCTATGTATAAAAGTGCTAGTTACTATGCATTTACAGAATATTTTTCTTTTGAAGAGGTAGTACCAGCCTAGTTTTTTAAGTCAGTACATTTTATTAATGAATAATCGTAATAATGAAAGAAGGTATCATTTATGAGTATATGCTATCGTTATTTTGTTTTCGTCCCACAATCCGCCTCCTGTCTCCATGGATTATTTATTTATTTTTATGTATTTTTATTCCGTCATGTAACATTCAGTTTATATATATAATGATTATAAACGGCGTAATACAGGGCTCAGCTAAAAATATACTTTTTTCGTATTCTTTGTAAATTCTATTGACATATGTATTGACAAACCAGAAGGGATGATGTATCATGTTCCCAACATCAAAAATGCAATGACCAAAACAAGTACACGTACGAAAGCCATACAGAGAGTGAGGGCCACCGGCTGAGAGCCCCCGTCACCGCCTGGTACGATGGAATGCCTTTGGGAGCAGGGCAGCTGAATGACAGTAGGCTGTACCCGGTGAACCACCGTTATTGGTTTTGAGTGGCAGCCTGGCTGCAATCAGAGTGGAACCGCGACCTATCGTCTCTGTCAGAGATGATGGGCTATTTTTTTACCTATTTTACGGTAAGAGAAGGATGCAGCGTTACAACTCTATGTTAATAGACTACCTGTTTGGTATATTTTATGTGAAGGAGAGAGTATTATGAGCAAAATTTACACATCAGCATTGGATTTAATCGGTCACACCCCCTTATTGGAACCAGTTCGGTATAACGCCGCTGCCGGCGTCAACGCCAAGGTATTAGTCAAATTAGAAGCTTTCAATCCCGCTGGTTCAGCAAAGGATCGTATTGCCAAGGCGATGATTGAAGACGCAGAAAAGAGAGGTATTCTCAAAGAAGGTTCTGTCATCATCGAACCGACGAGTGGCAACACCGGTATCGGCTTAGCTGCCGTCGCTGCTGCCAAGGGCTATCGAGCTATTTTCACGATGCCTGAAACCATGTCTGTTGAACGCCGCAACCTCATTGCAGCATACGGTGCAGAAATCGTTCTGACCGAAGGCAAGAAGGGCATGCAGGGAACTGTCGACAAAGCAAATGAATTAGCCAAAGAAATCCCTAATTCCTATATTCCCGGCCAGTTCACCAATCCGGTCAATCCGGCAGCCCATAAAGCGACGACCGGTCCTGAAATCTACGAAGATACAGACGGTGCTGTCGATATTTTCCTGGCTGGTGTCGGTACTGGCGGTACGCTCAGCGGTGTTGGCCAATATCTAAAAGAACAAAAACCTTCCGTCCAGATCATCGCTGTAGAACCATCCGATTCACCGCTCCTGTCCCAAGGTCACGCTGGCCCTCATAAGTTGCAAGGTATTGGCGCTAACTTCGTCCCTGATACCTTAGATACAGCTATATATGATGAAGTCTTCACCGTTACGACAGAAGAAGCCTATCATACAGCCCAGTTGTTCACCCAAAAAGAAGGACTCCTCATCGGTATCTCTGGCGGTGCCGCACTCTACGCTGCTGCGCAAGTCGCCAATCGCCCAGAAAATGCCGGCAAAACCATCGTAGCCCTTCTCCCTGATAACGGAGACCGCTACCTCTCCACCCCCGGATTTATAAGCAGCGAACCCATTTTGAAGGAGTAACACGACGCACAAAATGGTGTGAGTCGCTTACTCCGAAGCTTTCCCCAGAACAACGAGAACCTGCCTATGCGTACAAATTCGAAAAAAAGATTCGGAGTGCTCGTGGGAGTTTCCATTCAGAACTATGGCCGACGAGAACCCATTTTGAAGGAGTAACACGACGCACAAAATGGTGTGAGTCGCTTACTCCGAAGCTTTCCCCAGAACAACAAGAACCTGCCTATGCGTACAAATTCGAAAAAAAGATTCGGAGTGCACGTGGGAGTTTCCATTCAGAACTATGGCCGACAAGAACCCATTTTGAAGGAGTAACACGACGCATGCTTGGAATAGAGCCCCTTGGGTTTCAGGCTCCCCATTTTGGGGAGCTGCCGACGAAGGAGGCTGAGGGGTTCGTTCCCATTTCTCGTTGACTACTTCTCTTCTGATTCCTCTTTATCCATTGGACCTAACCCCTCCACCGCTACGCGGTCCCCCTCCCCATCCTGGGGAGGCAAAATAACGCATGCACGAGAATAGAGAGATTCTGTTTTCAGTCTCCCCGTTTCGGGAAGGCAAAAGCAACGTATGTCTGAAATAGGAAATCCTTGGGTTTTAGGCTCCCCATTTTGGGGAGCTGCCGACGAAGGAGACTGAGGGGTTCGTTCCCATCTCTCGTTGACTACTCGTCTTCTGATTCCTCTTTATTTATTGGACCTAACCCCTCCACCGCTACGCGGTCCCCCTCCCCATTCTGGGGAGGCAAAATAACGCATGCACGAGAATAGAGAGATTCTGTTTTCAGTCTCCCCATTTTGGGGAGCTGCCGACGAAGGAGGCTGAGGGGTTCGTTCCCATCTCTCGTTGACTATTCGTCTTCTGATTCCTCTTTATCTATTAGACCTAACCCCTCCACCGCTACGCGGTCCCCCTCCCCATCCTGGGGAGGCAAAATAACGCATGCTTGAGAATAGAAGATTACTGGTTTCAGCCTTCCCATTCTGGGTAGGCAAAAAGCAGGCAACCATCGGGGGAAATGGTTGCCTGCTTTTTTTATAATAAAGTGGGGGTGAAAATTCTATTATTGTTTTTCCATATCACGGCTGGCAATGATATCTACGCCTAAACCTAAGATATTCGATACGATGATATCTCCTGTTTTTACGGGAGCTTTGACGACTACATCGCGGAGCGCTTCAGCACAAGCCAAAATTTTACCTTTAGGCAGTGTGCTCTTAGATACGACCGGCAGTAACGGCAAGAAACCGTTTTCTACACGAACAGACGACGTAAGCATACGCTGCGGGTTCGTCATTTCCTGATGACCGTATTTTTCGCCACGAGGGCACGTATTGCCAGTTACGTTCGTGACTTTACCGTCCGTCAATTCAATCGTCAACAAACAGCCCAGAGGGCAGTTGATGCAGTTAATTTGTTTCGTTTCTACACTCATTTATGCTTCCTCCTCTTTGACGGAAACCGTCCATTCATCATGATGGCCTTTGGCTTTATCAGCCGGTACATTGACGGCGATCATTTCACTCGGCTTAGCGACCGGGAGGACTTTTGTTAGAAGCACTTCTTCACCGCTCTTGACCGTCAGACGTACTTTGTCCATGGGCTTACGGACACGCATGAACAGGCGGATCGTTTCACCATCTGCTGTAGCACGGACATGCTGCGGTACGCACGTACGGACTTGATCGATCGCATCGACAGTGACATCGGCTACGCTGTCAGGCAATTTGCCAGTAGCTTTGATAGCGGCATACTTACCAGCGATTTCTGCTTCTTCTGATACGAAATCAACGAGGTCATGGACATGGACGACGTTGCCGGCAGCAAAGATACCGGGGATGCTCGTTTCCCGATGCTGGTCTACAATCGGACCATTCGTCAACGGATGCATTGCCAGTCCAAGACCGCGGGATAATTCATTTTCCGGGATAAGGCCGACAGACAACAGCAACGTATCGCAGTCGATGTCAAATTCTGTACCCGGGATTGGTTTCATATGGTCATCGACTTTCGCTGCAGTAATGCCATTGACGCGGTCTTTGCCGTGAATAGCCGTAATCGTATGGGACAAGTACAGGGGAATATCATAGTCATACAGACACTGTACCATGTTACGGGTCAACCCGTTAGAGAATGGGCAAATTTCAAGTACAGCCTGAACTTTGCAGCCTTCGAGAGACATGCGGCGGGCCATGATGAGGCCAATGTCGCCACTGCCAAGAATAACAATTTTCTTGCCAGGCAGATATCCTTCCATATTGACCATACGCTGTGCTGCGCCAGCTGTGAATATGCCGGCCGGACGATAGCCCGGAATGCGGATAGCACCGCGAGTACGTTCACGGCAGCCCATCGTGAGGATGATGGTCTTGCCTTGTACTTTAATGAGGCCTTTTTTCGGATTGACAGCCGTAACGCTCTTATCGTCGTTAACGCTGAGGACCATCGTATCGACGAGGATTTCTATTTCCGGTTTGTCTTTGACCAAGTCATAGCAACGTTGTGCATAGCCTGGACCTGTCAGTTCTTCTTTGAAATGATGAAGTCCGAAGCCGTTGTGGATACACTGCTGGAGAATGCCGCCAGCTTCGCGGTCACGTTCTAGTACCAGAATTTTTTTAGCGCCATTCTGCCAAGCGCTGTACGCTGCCGATAAGCCTGCGGGGCCGCCGCCGACAATGATGATATCATACAGTTGTTCAGCCATTATGCCTTACCTCCGCTCTTTGTTTCTTTATTATAGAACATATAGGAATTACACATTTCTTTACGAACTTCCGTAATGGGGATATGCAGTTCCCGTGACAATATCTGTGTAACCCGCGGTCCGCAGAAGCCGCCTTGACAGCGACCCATACCGGCACGAGTACGGCGTTTGACGCCGTCGACGGTGCGGGCACCAACAGGACGATGGATCGCATCGACGATTTCGCCTTCCGTAATAGTTTCACAACGGCAAATAACACGGCCGTACCGGGAATCTTTAGCGATGAGGGCGTTCTGATCAGCCGCTGCCATCGTACGGAAGCAAGGCTGGGCCGGACGGCCTGGCTTATAATCTTGTTTCCACGAAGCACCGGTTGCTTTTACGATAGGATCAACGAGGTATTTAGCAATAGCCGGTGCTGAAGTCAGGCCTGGTGACTGAATACCTGCAGCCTGTATGAGCCCTTTGGTCATCTGTGATGGCCCCAGAATGAAATCGCCTGTACTGGATACAGCACGGACACCGGCAAATTCTGTAATCGTAGCGCCTACAGGGATATTCGGCACGAGGTGACGGGATTTGCTGAGGATTTCGTCCATACCCGGAATGGTAACTGCTGTATCTTCTTTGCAATCGTCATCCATATCCTGTGCATCAGGACCGACGAAGACGTTGCCGTGTGTCGTCGGGCAGACCAGAATGCCCTTGCCCATTTTCGTAGGTGTCGGGAAAATCGGAGTGTAGACCAAATCCTTCTGTGCTGTTTTATCGAAGAGAATATATTCGCCTTTACGAGGATGGATCGTGAAGGAGTCATCACCGGCAAGTTTGCTGATTTCATCAGCATGGACACCGGCAGCGTTAATGACATATTTCGTTTCGATTGTGCCCTGATTCGTTTCAACTGCTTTGACGGCACCATTTTCTACGATAATATGTTTGACTTCACATTCACGAAGGACTTCGGCACCGTTGATGACAGCGTTTTCAGCGAACGCACAGGCCATGCCGAAGGGCCAGCAGATACCTGCCGTCGGGGCCCACAACGCACCTTTGACGTCTTTGCTCAGATTCGGTTCTTTTTCATGTACTTTCGCACCGTCCCAGATTTCCAGACCGGGAACGCCATTTTCTTCGCCCCGTTTTTTCAAATCCTGCAAGACTGCCATCTGTTCATCATCGACAGCGGCTACAAAGGAACCGGACCAACGAATATCCAGATCGAGCTGGTCTTTCAATTCATGATACATAGCATTACCTTCTACATTCATGCGAGCTTTCATGCTGCCTGCAGGAGCATCGAAGCCTGCGTGAAGGATGGCACTGTTTGCTTTCGTCGTGCCGGCAGCCAGTTCCGGTTCTCTTTCCAATAAGACTGCACGGAGATTATATTTCGCTAATTCGTGCAGAACGGCTGTACCCGTTATACCGCCGCCGATTACGACGACATCTGCTTGTTTAGTCATTGTCACAACCTCTTTCTCTCTATAATACCAACACTAATTTCTTTCGTGACTTTATTATAAGTCCTTGTGAACATAATTGCAATACTAATTAACATATTTTCAATATCAAAATCTATATCATTATTTCATAGGTAATACCGTATATATACTCATTAGTTACTGCTGAAATAATTTTCTAAAATAGTGAACACTTTTATAGGCTATCGTGCAGAAAAAGGGCCCACTCTGTGAGCCCCTTTATTTAACCTACAGCCTGCGGCAGCTCCCCAACAGGGGGAGGGAGTTGCAAAGAGGCACAAGGTAATACTACATTAAAATACGTGCAACGCAACCGCTACGATGTAGGCCAGAAATGCACCTGCCAGCGGCGCGAATACAGGCACCCAGGCATAAGCCCAATCCGAACCGCCTTTACCGGCAATCGGCAGGATTGCATGAGCCAGACGAGGACCAAGGTCACGGGCAGGGTTCATGGCATATCCTGTGGGCCCGCCAAAGCTCATACCCAGTGTCCAGATGAGCAGTCCAACAATGTACGGTCCCAAGGCCGGCGGAATCGTGCCGACTTGTTTAGAGAATATCATCCAAATGACGAACATCAAGAAAAACGTAGCAATAACTTCGCATAAGAAGTTCAGCGGATAGTTACGGATAGCCGGCGCCGTGCAGAAAATCCCCAGCTTGGCAGCTTTGTCTTCTGTTTCTGCCCAATGCGGCAAATACGCCAGCCAGGCAATCGCTGCGCCGAGCATAGCACCAAGGATTTGTACCAACGATGTAGCAAAGAATTGCGGCACTGTATAAATACCGACCAGCGTCTTCCCCAAGGTCACGGCAGGATTCAAGTCACCTTGCGGTGCGCCTAACGTCGTCGACGTAAATACGCCTAGCATAACGGCAAAACCCCATGCAGAGGTGATACAAATCCAACCACCGCCCTGGCCTTTTGATTTATTCAACGTGTTACAAGCACAAACGCCTGCCCCAAAAGCAATCAAAACCATTGTCCCTACGAATTCACCTAATAGATTATCCATATGTACACCTTCTCAAGTAAAAGTATGTTCAATACAAAATCAGTTTCAGATTATTCTACATCATCCAGCCAGTTCATCGAATGTTTCACTGCAGCACGCCAGCCTTTGTAGTATTTAGCCGCCTGTTTAGGATCCATTTGCGGTTCAAAACGATTTTGCAATTTCCAGCTCTTCTTCAGTTCTTCTTTGTTATTCCAAACACCTACAGCCAGACCAGCTAAATAGGCTGCGCCAAGAGCTGTTGTTTCGATAACTTGCGGACGATCCACAGGTACACCTAAAAGGTCTGCCTGGAACTGCATGAGCATATTATTGGCGACAGCGCCGCCATCTACTTTGAGAGAGGCTAATTTAATGCCGGAGTCAGCTTCCATTGCGCCTAAGACATCTTTCGTCTGATAAGCCATCGAATCCAATGTAGCCCGAACGATATGGGATTTCTTAGTGCCGCGAGTAATACCGATGATGAGACCGCGGGCATTCATATCCCAGTACGGTGCCCCTAAGCCGACGAAGGCCGGTACGACATAGACACCATCCGAATCAGGGACCCGTTTGGCTACCCATTCAGAATCCGGTGCCGTATCAATCATGCGGACACCATCACGGAGCCATTGGATAGCAGAACCGGCTACGAAGATAGACCCTTCGAGAGCATATTCCACTTTGCCGTCCAAGCCCCAGGCAATAGTCGTAACCAAGCCGTTCTTAGATGTAATCGGCGTCGTACCTGTATTCATAAGCATGAAACAGCCTGTGCCATACGTGTTTTTAGCCATGCCCGGTTCAAAACAATTCTGGCCGAACAGTGCCGCCTGCTGGTCACCGGCAATGCCGGCGATTTTGATCGGCGCCCCTAAGATAGCCGGATCTGTATAGCCATATACTTCGCTGGACGGGCGAACTTCCGGAAGCATGCTCTTCGGCACCGTCAAATACTTGAGAAGCTGATCATCCCAGTGGAGTTCTTTGATATTATACAATAACGTACGTGATGCATTAGAATAGTCTGTAACATGGACTTTACCGCCAGTCAATTTCCAAATAAGCCAGCAGTCGATGGTCCCGAAGAGGAGCTCGCCTTTTTCTGCTCTGGCTCTGGCACCTTCCACATTGTCGAGAATCCATTTGATTTTTGTACCAGAGAAATACGCGTCAATAAGCAAGCCTGTCTTTTCCTTGAATTCATCGACTAAGCCTTGTTTTTTCAAGTCTTCGCAAATCGGCGCGGTCTGACGGGACTGCCAAACGATGGCGTTGTATACAGGGCAGCCTGTATTTTTGTCCCAAACAACGGCAGTTTCACGTTGGTTCGTAATACCAATCGCAGAAATATCCGATGCCAAAAGGCCTGCTTGTTCCAGCGCACCATGCATGACATCAATCATGGTCTTAAGGATCTCATTCGCATCATGTTCTACCCAGCCTGCGTGAGGGAAATACTGCGTAAATTCCTTTTGACTGACACCTAAGATGTGGGATTCATTGTCGAAAATAATAGCTCTGTTACTTGTTGTCCCTGCATCCAATGCCATTACATACTTTTTTTGCATAAATACCAATCTCCTCTCAATACACACACATATATTTTCCATTCATAACTGAATATCAGTTATTCATTTGCCTACATTATAGAGCCCGTTGAATATAATTGCAATAGAAAATGAACGTAGTTTCAATAGTAGCATAAATCAACTATTATCTATGTTATTTTGTAAACATATGCATTAACATAATTTCATATATAGCAGTATTATCATTGAATTTTTGTTAATTTCCCTTATTCTATCTAATTTATATCAGGTATAATGCCATTATCCTTTAAAATAGTATTTCGTTAAAATAGTTGAACGATTATGTTATCTATTTTAAACAAAATTTCAGTCGTTCGTGTTCACTGTACTGCCACTTGATCCGTTTGTAATGTAATTAAATTTTACCTTTTTTCTATTGCATTTTTTAATCAAAAAATGCGATAATATCAATATGTTCAGATGTTTTTCAACTATTTTTGAACAAATGCAAATCATAGTGTTAGGACTTGATAAGAATGCAAACTTACAGTAAAGATAGAACAGCCATTACAGCCGTCAAATTATATTACCAATCAGGCTACAGCCAGAGCGACGTTGCCAAGGAATTAGGCCTGTCCCGCCCGTCTGTATCACGACTGCTGCAATACGCCAAAGAAAAAGGCTACGTCCGCATTGAAATATTTGATCCCATTGAAGATCAGAGCCAGTTATCCCAAAAAATAGCTGCGCAGTATCACTTAAAAGATGTATGCATTGCCAATGTCCCTATTGACAATGAACAGGAGATCAAGAAATACATCGGTAAGCGAGGCGCCCAATATTTAGAGGACATCGTCCAAGACGGTGACATCATCGGTGTCGGCTGGGGTACGACGATGCACAGCCTGTGCCATGCCTTGATGCCCCATCCCCTGCGAGGCGCTCAAATCGTACAACTCGAAGGGGGGATCACCTTATCCAGTGGTGAAACCTACGCCAATGAAATCTTAGAACGATTCGCCAAGAATTATGAAACCATTGCTCAGTATCTGCCGCTGCCGGTCCTGTTCGACTCCAAGATCGTCAAGGATATGGTATATAAGGACCGCCATGTAAAACGGGTCCTCGAACTAGGGCACAATGCCAACATTGCCCTGTTCAGTGTCGGTACTGTCCGCGACAATGCCTTGTTCTTCCGTCTTGGTTATGCCGATACTGCGGAAAAGGACTTCCTCAAAGACCATGCAGTCGGCGATATTTGTTCCCGCTTCTTCGACAAAGACGGCAATATTTCCAGTACAGACCTGAACGACCGCACCGTAGGAATCGCGCTGGACAGCTTGCGCACGAAAGAACACAGTATCCTCCTCGCCGGCGGAGAAGCGAAAATAGCCAGCATACGCGCGGCGTTAAAAGGCGGCTACGCTAATGTCCTCATTACAGATCACTTAACGGCAAAGCGTCTCTTAGCATCGGAAACGAAATGATGTACCTTATAGACATTACACGCTCTGTTGCAGTATCGTTTCGTTTTCCTTCTCTTCCTTTATTTCTATGTTGCTTACATAAAAAATCTCCTGCGATCCATGTTGGATCACAGGAGATCTTTTTATGCACTCATACCTTGCATCTTTACATTACATACCCACTTTCTGCATGAGTAAATCAATCTTTTTCTTCATTTCTTCATTATCTGCTGCAAGTTTTTCATCTCGTGCTTTGATTTGCTGGTTTTCCGTCTTCAAATTCGAGACTTCTTGCTGCAAATCACGGATATTTGTAGACACATAGGACCGTTGATTTGTATTACCGGCTGTTCCCAATTTGAAGCTGACGCCGGCATTAACCATATTTTCACCGTTTCCGAAGGAACCACCGATACTGAGCATCATATCTTCGTTCGGGCGATAGAACGCACCAATGGCGACGGCATTAGCATCGCGGTAATTACCGATGCCCGCCGAGAAATCCCATTTGTCATTAGGATTGAAATCCAGCGGATGGAGTGCTGCTAAAGCTGCTGCACCAGCGCCGACCTTATTGATACGAGTATCCAAACGATTTACGGAACTATCAAGATTACTGATACTGTTATTGATATTGGTAACAGCACCATTCAGCTGACCCACATTGACACCGTCTGTATCAGCTGTACCAGCTGCCACGTTGCTAATCTTTTGGCCGCCTGCATCAATGCCGTTCTTGGTGACGCTCGGGCCATTGGCAATCGTCAGACCATCATTATTAATCTTCGTATCGCCCATCTTCACGCTGCCGCCACTGGTCAAATCAAGATTATTGTTCAAGCCGATGCCATTGTCAGTAAGAGTTACGTTCGTACCATCAATTTTAGCGGTAACCTTATCATTTTTGATTTCAATGCCTTGGCCAGCATTTACACTGACACCGTTATTATTGACGATAACGCCATCACCATCTTTGACGGAAATAGCATTATTATTCTTACTGTCAATGGAGATACCATTGCCTGCACTATACGTGGTATCTCCATCACCAGTAGCAGAAATCTTGCCATTATCATCAATGGTAATATGGTCACCTGCCGTATAAGCACCTTCCACCGTATAAATCGCGTGACCATCGTCACCATTCGTCTTAGTTACCTTCACACCTTTTGTGCCCACTACTTCAGTAGTCGCTGCTTTGAGTTGTGCTACATTAACGGCATCTGTATCATTAGCTCCTGCTGCCACGTTGGTAATTTGGCGGGTAATACCTTTTTCAGCATCACCGACAGAAACAGCCGCCGCTGTTGATTTCCAAGTCGCAGTCGTATTAGCAGTCGCTTTCCCAGTAGCTGGATCATAGCCTGCCACGCCTTTATCCGTTGTAGCTTGTGAGCCTTCGCCCAGCGCTACACTGCCATCTTTGGTAGCATTTGCATTATGCCCAACAATGACAGCTCCAGCTGCATTTGTTGCCGTATTTTCTGTGTCTGCCGAACCAATGATAACCGTATTACTCTTACCACTTACAGAATGATTATCCCCAAGGACAATATTATGATTGCTATCTGCAACTGTATTAGCTGTGCCTATGACAGTCGTATTGGTGATATTGGTGCCCTTATTTTCTACGCCATTTAGTAAATTATTAGTGCTAATACTATCAGATGAACCTTTTAATTCATTATTAACCCCTACCAACTGTGATTTTTGGGCATAATCTGCTACGTTGCCACCGCCAAGAGCCATAACAGCTCCACCGGATTTATTAGTATCACCTTGCATCGATGTCCGCAAGGAATCTGCCAGCGCTTTAGCACTAGGAGCTTGTCCCCATGGCATTGCGTTAAAATTCATATCCATAATGGAATTAGTAATAGCATTACCAGCCCCGAGAATAACTGACCCATTAGCATTTTGTGTTCTATTGGCCACGCCAACAATATTATTAGCAATTCCACTATACATATTGGACGTCTTTGTAGCCGATTCAATACTATTCAGTGAACCTACAATATTCGCCCCAAAATTTGGATTCGACGTCCCATTATACTGCCCGGATATAATAGAGTATGCCCCCGTTACAGTAGAGAATGCGCCTTGATTATAACTATTGACTCCAACCGTTGTAGCATCTACATTAATATTTTTACTTTTTACATCATTCGAGTCAACCGTTGTGTCCCCTAATGCTCCTGTATAGTTATGTATACCAATCATCGTACTTCCGGAACGTGCATACGTGTTTTGACCAATAGCAATGCTACCTACCATTTTAGATGAATCTTCAGGAACATATAATGCACCTCCCCCTGTAAATTTTGTTTGACCAAAATTAAACAGCCATTCCTGATGTCCCGTCATATTTTCAATTTTAGCCTTTTCACCAATAGCGACAGATCCACCAGCATTTACATAGTTATCAATAAATGTCTGATTACCAATGGCTACATCCCCACCACCACCAATAGGACCGTTACTGTCTTTATCAGATACGTTATAACCAATAACAATGCTTGTATCTCTGCTTACAGTATTATTCTTACTCACTGTATTGTCAGTACTGATATTGACTGGCGCAGCTTGGACTGAACCCGTCATAACAGGCAACGCTGTTAGTACAGCCAGTGTCAACAAAGATCTCTTCATTTTGCACCCCTGGCACGATGATTTGGTGTGCCCTTTGGCAAATTCATTGACGACAACATAACACTGTTTTACTTTAGAAAAAATAACCTTATACATACGATTCATATCAACACTCTCCTTAATTATAAATTAGGAATCATTATGTTATATCCGCGTATGCGGGTATTGATCGTGGCTACAAGCTTTTTTATCTCAAAAGGTCTGTAAATGATATGTGATTAATTATACCACTGCCTCTATTTTATTTCAATTCTGGATAATAGTTTTTATGGTCGTTTCAACAAATTTGCAATAGTAGCCGTCTTCAACTGTCCCTCCATTGCCTGTTGCATTTTTTTATAGAAAGACTGGATAGGACATGTTGTCGCTGTAAATAAGTT
>JAKVKI010000031.1 GCA_022486585.1 Megasphaera sp. | reverse complement strand
GTACACTGTACGTCTTAACAAACACCTTGATATACATAATGAATACATGAATACATAACATGGAGGCGACCTTTCATGATTTCAGAAGGATATGCATTAACGCTCAAAAAATTGATCACGTTCACACAGGCAAAATTCATTTCCCTGGCTGATGTCGTAGGCTATGATGTATCATATGTCAATAAATGGAGCAATGGCACAAAACTGCCATCATCACGCTATGTAGAACGGATCAATGATGAAATGGGCCAATACTTTGCAGAGCTTATTACACTGCAAAAGAAAGAAGACCGGTTTCTCAAAACCTTTCCCTTGTCATCAGAATTTGATGATCTAGGTTTTGCAATCAGCCAATATCTCTGTGCTGCATACCGCTTCACCCTAAGCCACAACCGTTCTGCCAAGGGCAAAGACAGCCGCGCAGATATACAAGTCATTACAGGCCATCATGATACGGCAGATTTCCTGGCCGATTTACTGCAAAAAGGGGTGCAAAATCTGACCAGCGATGGCGAACTCCTTATTTTAGGCGAATTTTGTACATTAGCCGACACAGGCTTTTGGAATTATTTGGAACCCATTACACTGACAGGACACAAGCTGACTATCCGCGTCGGCCTTAATTTGGATACGTTAGAACAACATCCGGCATATGTATCTTTATTATATAAAATACTGGACCATTATCTTGATTTTGATTTTGTTTTCTACGACAGCCAGGATGTTGCCAACGCCAACCTCATCATCCTTAAAGGCGTCTTTGTCGTCCAGTACGCCCTATCTGTACCAGCACGTTTCTACATGTGCACCTACATCTGTGATGAATCACAAGTTTGGGATATTTATGAAAAATTCAGCCTGACGAATACAGGAAAAAAAGAAATCATTTCTTCCGTCAGTGCTTTAGGTATGGACGAAATGGATTATCGCACAGCCTTTTATGCGACGACTCATTTTTTCTTCTACCTGACCAACGGCTTTGAATTTCTCCTGCCCCATGAGGTCTTTGATAATATCATCAAACAAGGCTCCGCCGAACAAGCCTTTGCTATTCAGCGCCTTTGCGTCACTTGGGAAGAAGTGCTGAATGCCTCGGAAATTCACTTCATCATGCCAACGACTTCACTTATACGGTATGCTGAAACAGGCTATATCTATTTGACCGATGTAGAATATACCCTCAGCGCCGAAGAACGAAAAAGTCATATTCGGAGTATCATGAACGGCATGAAGCAAAACCCGCTCCTGAAAACAGGTGTCTTATTACCGTCCTTAGGTGAAGATATTTATATGGGCCAAAATTTGGCATTTTATTCCAATTATTCTACTGGTTTCTTGAAAAAAAATAAGAAATATGTCCATAATGATGCCAATTCATTCTATGTCCTTATCAGTGCCCGGCTCCATTCCATTATCCTCAACTTTTTCCAAGGCTTGCAACAATCACCGCTTTATCAGGAATATACACAGGAACAACTAGAACAGAAATATGAACTGTACAAACCGCTTATTGAACGGACTCTGCAATTAAAAAAGAACACTCACTGACGATAATATCCCGCCCGGCAGCATCGGCTGCCAGGCGGGATCGTTTATATAGATATACCATACTATTTTTGCACGGTCTTAGACCATGACTGATTTATACGTTATGTCTGTATTCATACGGCAATACCTTTAATCCATTATAACTGGGGCAGTCACGCACCCATTCTAAGGATTCTTTCAAAATGGCCGTCTGCATAGGAATATTATTCGGTTCCCCTGCATTAGAACCAATGGGAACATGAGGTGCTGTAATACGGGGCGCTCCCTGTTGCCGTGCAATAGGCGGCAAGGCGGCAATGACACAACAACTCATCCCTTCCTTTTCACAACACCTCGTAACAATCGTAGCTGACCGATGACAGGTACCGCAACCACCTGTACATAATACGATATCAACGCCTTGTGCTTTTAATTTTTTAGCGATTTCCGGACCTGTTTCATATTTAAATTTCTCTACATTACCACCACCCCCCATAAAAGTGTAGGTTTCTTCAGGCAACGATCCGATGAAGCCTGCCGCAACTAATTCATGAAGTCTGTCAATGGGAAACATGGCATTGACATCCTTATTGATATCCGAATTATCGAACCCACCGTGCGTAACCATGAGCTTTGCTGAAGGTGTATCAAAATCAATGATCCGATAAGAGAAATCTCCTGATGTATTAAACGGCACTTGATCTTTACGATGAATACCCCCAGCTGTAATAAAGGCAACTTTACACTCCTTTAATGGTTTTTTTAATTCTGTAAATACCGGTTCCGGCGTAATCGGTACAAAAATTTCCGAACGCATTCCTTCTTTTGTCGTTAATTTCATTAGTATATCCCCCTTGATTTCAATCCGTTTTTTTCTGTATGCGACTCATATAAAAAGAAACCTGCTGCCCCGGTGTTAGCACCAGGGATGTAAACACCCACCGCAATGGCACAGCAATAGTACCTGCCCGTTGCGGCAACATCGCTTTTACAGCTGTATCGTTGACTTCTGTAAGGACTCCGCCAAGCAAATGCGGGACCAGGCCGCCTTCCTGTTGCAGTGGCAGGAGCTCGTATTCCCAAGACTGTGGCTCTGCCCAAAGATAGCTAAAATAGAATCGTACTGTTGTGTATCGTGTCACTGGCTCTATATCCAAGAATTGACGGGAAATGACCAAGACGCCCAGCCTCCCTGTAAGGTTGATCTTGACCGTTTTTTCCGTCACGTCCGTAATCGTTCCCCCCATAAGGACTGGAATGATCTGATAGGACGGCGTATCTATCAATGCAGTGTCCCTTTGTCCAACAATTTCGTTTCGGGGAGACCTGCAAGAACATTGTTGGCATTGATAATATCATTATCCCATTTTTTCTTCGCCGGCAATATAGCCACGCCGGCCATTTTATTTTTCAACATCTGTATCGCCCGGCCAGCTACCTCTTTTGTCACGCAAGAGCAACCGGCTACGTCATTTTCAAAGCCGCCCATATCCATATTTTCTTCGATCATGGCATCAGCATATTCGTTCCCTACAACAAGCTGTCCCTGATACGCACAATAGGATACACCGACGACGGGTATGCCCCGCTTGCCTGCCTGCCCAATATGCTGGATAAAATCGATATGATTATTGCCAAAGCCTTCTGTCGTAATAATACAGCCGTCTACATCCAAGCTTTCAAGCAAGGATCCCAATCGTTCTGATACCCAAAGTTTTTCGTCATTGACCTGAGGAGAGCCAACAAAAACAACGCCGATCAAATCTAATTCGTCATCTTCAGCTAAGCCTTCTACCAGTGGTTCGCGAATGTAATGGCGTGTCATTTCTTTAGTCGCCGGGCCAATGCACGTCAGAGCATGAATAGAACCATCTCGTACCTGGTTTGGCGACATAACGACAGGTACGTTTCCTAAATCTACATTTTTACGGCCGCCAAAAACACCGCAAGGTTCTTCCGGACAAAGGACGTTGTCATGCATAGCTCCCTGCCCCATGATTTCTTTAACTAATACGACGCGGGGATTGCCTTTGCGACGTACATCTTCACAAGTTTCTTCACGTACGATTTCACCTTCATATGGTTTCAGTTCATTACGTACAGCCTGAATGATATAATCTTCGCACGTATGGGCCGCAAACGGACCGGGCCGGGTCATGCCTGTATGTCGTTTAATCACAGCATGGCAGCGAATGATGATGTCATTTTCATCAGCACAGCCAGGATGTCCAAAATACATTTTTTCATCTAAGTATCCTTCTGACGAACCAAACTCATGAATCTGTACACCGTCTTCATCTACACCGGTGAGCATGAAGACGACACCGTCTGCCACTTTAGTCACACCTTCACCGAGTTTACCTTCAACTTTTGTTGCAATAGGACATACATCCATAATAGTATCCGTATAGACATGCCGTTGGTCTGGATAGATAACGTCTAAGGACATTGCCACACACAAGGGATCTTTTTTTATCGCCTCACCTACGATAGATTGATCGATATATATCGTGCCGTTCTTTATCATCGTTTTATCGCCAATGACTGCATCTGTAATCTTGATATGTTTCTTGACGAGACGGCGTATTACCTTTTTTTCGCCCTGATCCGGTTCCGGAACAGCTGGTCCCATAGCTGGCAACAATGGCGTTCCTGCGGGAATATCCAGCGTAAGTCCTTGTAACGCATCTATTTTGATATGAATCATGGCGCAATCCGTTGCAACAGCAGAGACAGACATTGTCGTTTTTTCTGCTGGTGCCGGCTTGTTCGCTGTGGCTTGGACAACATCTACCATATCCTTCGTGATCGGTGTCAGCGCTTCTACATCATGCAGTAATGTGCTTCCTAAAACCTGTTCGATTGTCAATCCATTACTGCTAAGCGTAAGCAAGCCTGCCTCTGCCATGTCATCAAATAATATGGGATCTTCTAAATCCGCTGCTCCAATGACCGTTCCCGTTGTCCGGCGGCAACAAAAAATCGCTGGGTCCTGTAAATGCTGCTGTACTGTTTCTTTGGTAATTGACATAATATCGACTCCTTCATTTCTATATTTTGAAATTGCTGATCTGTCTTTATGATTTTATTTTACGAATCAACGGATGATTGACCGCCCGCAGTGCCCCATCTGTACAGTGATATACAGGTAAATGCAAGGCTGGTGCACAAGCCATGACCGTATTGGAACAATCCGTGCAATTGCTAATGAGAATTGCCTGAGCGCCAGCTTTTTTCAATGCCAGTACCTTTTGTACCTGACCGGGACAATGGCCCGGATTCTCACATTTTCTGGCGCCATTCGGCAACACCTGCGCCTGCTTACACCACTGTATATCTACGACGCGGGAGCCCATACTGGCAGCGAGCTGTGATAGTCGCTGCGGTCCGGCACCACAGGCACACGCCAGCAGACCAAGTTGTGCCGGCCCCTTCAAAAACGTTTCTGTCGCAATGACAGCACCAGTTGTCTTAAGAACAGGCTGCGCTGCCGAAATCCGCCGTCCTGTAAACGGGCCGCCCATAATCAGTTCACCGTAATCCTTCATAAGGCCGCCTGCTTTTTTCAATAAAGAAGACACTGGCAGACCAATAGGAATGTTCCGATATACCTGTATCAGTTTGCCCTGTAGTTTTCCTGCTATCGTCATATCTTTATCAATAAAAGGCTTGTGCTCATCAACCGCTTCTGCTATGCGACACAACGTTTCTACATTCAAAACGATGGCCTGCGCTGCCAATGGTAAGTCTCCTACAGGAAGCAACGTTCCCGTTACTTCCTGCACAACAGCCCGTTCTTCACCTGCAGGATACACATTGGGAAGAAGGACTAAGGAAATGCGGTCATCTGTAATGGCTTTTCGCAAAGTCGCAATCGCTTTACTATGAATCTCTTTGATAGCAACTACTCCGCGTGCCGCCCTTGTGAGCTTCATGGCAATCGCCAGTCCGCGTAAAACTGGCTCAGCATCTTGTTCCATAGCCGTAATATTATGACACAGAACGGGCTCGCATTCCGACGCATTAGCAATGACGACACCACCGTCACAAAACGGCTGAGATAATTTAGCATATGTCGGGAACCCTGCCCCGCCAAGACCGACAATACCTGCCTGTTGTATCAACTCCAACGGCTCCGTACCACTAAGAGGTACATAGTCTGTCGCCTGCTGTGACGCTGCCGCCACCATAATAGATTGCGATGTGATTTGCTGGACCTGACCGGCTACGCTAGAATAAAGATTGCTTCCTAATGCCCCTACTGGCTGCCGAGCCAGTAATTGTCCCCGCTGTACCATGTCGCCAACAGTGACGACTGGTATAGACGGCTTACCTATATGCATTTGCAACAAAAACGTGTATATCTGCTGCATCTCTTCAGCTCCTTCCAATATGCGTAGCCGAAAAACGCTTCAATACTAGTTCCGTCAAATAACGGGCCGTTTCTTCGACACCTATAAGGCTGCTGTCCATGAGCAGATCACAATGATGGAAATCTCCTGGTAAATAGTGAGCATATTTCATCTGATACGCATCCCTGGCTTTATCGACTTCATGGATCATCGCCCGTGCAGTCTCTTCACTCATTTTCAGTCGGTCTACACAATTGCGGAGTCGTTCTTTATATGGCGCATAAATAAAAATACGAATAAGATTTTTAGAACACCGCAGGGTATAATCAGAACATCGTCCTACAATAATACATGACTGCCCATCTGCCAGATTCAAAATGATTTTCCGCTGTTCCAAAAATAGCGCGTCTTGTTTCTTTGCCTGCCCATGTCCTAAAGGAAAACACATATTCCAAAAATTGTTTTTCTCTGCGGTTTCTTCCAAACCATCGGCTGTTGCTAAATCCATATGAAGCTTATATGCTGCTCTCTCGATGATATCGCGATCGTAATATTCCACATTGAGTGCTTCGGCCATCTCTTTGGCAATAGGGCGTCCCATGCTGCCAAACTGCCGGTTAATAGTAATGACAAATTTGTTCATATGATTCCCGCCTTTCCGTTTGCATCATGACAAGAAACGTGCCAAAAATGCCTTGGCCCGTTCTGTTTCCGGATGAGCGAAAAACACTTCCGGCGTCGTATCTTCCTGAATGGTACTATCTGCCATAAAAACGATACGATCCGCTACATCACGGGCAAATGCCATTTCATGTGTGACGATCACCATGGCCATACCATTTTCAGCAAGATCACGCATGACATCGAGAACGCCGCCAACCAATTCCGGATCCAGCGCCGATGTCGGTTCATCGAAAAGGATCATCTTGGGCTTCATAGCCAGCGCTCTGGCAATAGCCACTCGCTGCTGCTGGCCGCCAGAAAGCATATCTGGCATTTTTTCAGCTTTATCTGCCATTTCTACTTTCCGAAGCATGTCCATGGCCACATCATGGGCATCGTGCCGGCTCATATGTTTGACACTCTGCAGCGCCAGCATAACATTGCTGACAACATTACGCAGGGGAAATAAATTAAAGTGCTGGAAGACCATCGTCACTTCTTCACGCATTTTGCGTATATCATAGTCCTCTGCCAGGATGCTTTCCTGCTGATACTTAATATCGCCGCCTGTAGGTCGTTCTAATAGATTCAGACAACGCAGGAATGTGCTTTTTCCAGCGCCAGACGGTCCCAAAATACATACTACTTCATCATTTAATCGCAATGTAATATCATTTAAAACGAGGTTATCACCAAATTGTTTCTTCAAATGTTCGATCTGCATCATTTTATATCCGCCCCCATTTTCTGTTCGCAAATATTGATAGCAAATGTAAGCAAGGATATCAATACTAAGTAGAAAACAGCCAGTATCGTATAGCTTTCGACGAACTCAAAGGTACTCGAGGCGTACTGACCAGCCTGATAGGTCATTTCGGCAACACCAATCACCGTCAAGATAGACGTATCCTTCAAGGTAATAATGAACTGATTGCCTAACGCCGGCAGCATCGTACGAAAAGCCATCGGAAATATAAGTTTGAACACGACCTGCGCTTTAGTCAGACCCAGTGATAATCCGGCCTCCCACTGCCCTTTAGGCACTTCGATAATAGCACCACGGACGATTTCTGAAATATATGCACCGGCATTCAAGGATACAGCTAAGATCCCAGCTACTTCATGTCCTAAATTGATACCGAAAAGTTTAGGAAATACAAAATAAATATACAATGCCTGCACCAGGATAGGCGTACTGCGAATAAGCCATACATAAAAGGAACTGATCGTCTTCAGCACACGGATCTGCCGCGCTCTGGCAAACCCTGTCCCGAGGCCGATAAAATAGCCTATGATAATACTAGTAACAGAAATAACAACGGTCCAAAACAAACCCTTCGTAATGACGCCGATGATGACATTGACATTAGCCCAATCGAACATGGCCGTTCCCCCTTCCGTAACATGCGACCCGGCAAGAAAAACCTGCCGGGTCTATGTTTTTTACGTCAATACTTACACATTCAGCCACTTGTCTTCTAATTTTTTGATAGTCCCGTCTTCTTGCAATTCCTTTAAGGCTTTATCCAGCTCTGCTTTATACGGGCTATCTTTCGGAAGAGCAAAGCCATCAGGAATCTTCGCTGTTTCATCGCCTAATAAGACAAGACCGCTATCAGGATGTTTCTTTATATAATAAGCCGCATTCGGTTTATCCTGCATCATTGCGTCGGCTCGGCCTTGTTCGACTTCCAAGAAAGCCGGTGCTATCGCCGGGAAAATAACGATTTCCGAATCTTTGCAATTATCTGTTACATACTTATGTGCAGCTGTTGCTTTTTCAACAGCGATTTTCTTCCCCTTTAGCTGATCGATTGTCGTTATACCGGAATCTTTTTTAACAACAAACTGTAACCCAGCTTGTTCATAGGGTTCTGTGAAATCCATTTTTTTCTTGCGTTCATCTGTAATACAGACCTGCCCCATACCGATATCATATTCTTTATTGGTTACTGACATGAACATATTGTCATATTCTGTCGCTGTAATCGTATACGTAAAGCCTAATTTTTTTGACAACGCTTCAATTAAATCGACATCGAAACCAACTAAATTGCCACTTTCATCTTTAAACGCAAACGGCGCATAAATTCCCGTACCAATTTTTAATTCTTTTCCCTTAAGACTTGCCGCATCCTTACCACCATTACTGCTGCCACAGCCTGCCAGCATAGTCATTGCCATGACCATCGTCATACCTGCCAGCACCGCTTTCTTTATCTTTGCATTGAACATCATATTCATGCACCCCTCTCCCTTATTGGAAATTGTTTTGCATTGCCCTGTATACTAAAAGTACCGCCGCCATTTCCTACTTCAGAAATCGGCAGCGGTGCCATTATTTTATTTATTATTCTTGAATTTGAAAGCCTGTTCGAAATGGATCTGCCGCATCAGCTACCAGCCAGTTAATGCCCGTAATATACGCACTGCCTGTAATCTGTGGAATAACCGCAGGAAATGTACCTACTACCGTTTCCCCTGTAACGCGAGCTTTGAAAAGTGTCCCCATAATACTTTCATAGACGAAGAGTTCTTGCCGCTTCAATTTTCCCTGACTATATAAGGAAGCGACCTTAGCACTCGTACCTGTACCACAGGGACTGCGATCGATTTGGGCATGTCCGAAAACGACGGCGTTTTTCATCGTTGCCTGTGGCACATCTGCCTTGCTGTAGAATTCCACTAAATCGACTGAATGGATATCCAAAAACGGATGATGGACTTGCGCTTGTTCATTCACTCGTTGCAGTATATCCATACCAGTCCGAATGATATGACTAATATTCGTAACCTGCAGATTCAGATGCAGCGTATCGGCATTAACTAACGCAAAAAAACTGCCGCCAAAACAAATATCCAATCGAACTGGCCCGAATTCCTTCGTTTCTATCGTCACATCAGTACGATAGACGAAACATGGCACATTAGTAATGGTCACTTCTACGGCCCGGCCCTGACGGACCTGCACTACTGCATCGATCAGTCCGGCTGGTGTATCCAGACATACCGTCGTATAGGGCTCATGTACAGGGACAAGATGTTCATCCACAAGTGCTGCTGCAACGCCAATCGATCCGTGTCCGCACATATTCAAGTAACCGCCGCTATCCATGAAAACAACGCCCATGTCCGCACGCTCATGAACTGGTTCCATCAGGATAGCCCCAAACATATTCGCATGGCCTCGCGGTTCCAGCATGACCGTCCGGCGATAATCATCATAAAATCTGGCAATATGATCTTTTTTTTCGATCATGGTCTTACCTTTAATAGGCGGAAATCCGTTGACGACAATTCGCGTCGGCTCCCCCATCGTATGAGAATCAATCACTAAAAAATGAGGATTCGCTGCTAATGGTTCCATGAGCCGAACACTATTTTCCTGCCACATAGACACTCCCCCCTTTGTTGATAAACTAAAACGACGACGTTACCCCTAAGGATAAACGCCGTCGTTTACGGTTTCTATTTTATTCCTACCACGAAGAAACTCTGAAAGAGCCTGTTGGCCCTTTCTTCATTGTTTACTTCGATGGACTTATGATACATTATTTTTTCTCATGAATCAAGGGGTGCTATGTTAATTTATAAACTTATAATCTATTTTACATAATTATTTTATACTTCATCTAATATTTTTTTAATTTTATAAACATGTCATAGTCTCAACAATCCTAGCGAAGTTAGTGTCACTCTTTCTGGACCGCCTGCATCACCTCGGCATCAATAGCAAAGGTATGTTCCTCAGCAGGAAATGAACGGCCTTGAACATCACTGATATATTCCTTCACAGCACCAACGATGGTATCATGCAAGTTGGCATACGGCTTAGAAAATTTAGGCCGGAAACCGCCGCTCATGCCTAAAAGGTCTGTGCAGACCAGGACCTGGCCGTCACACTGATTGCCGGCACCGATACCGATTGTAGCAGCGTGTTTCAACGACTTGGTAATTTCAGCCGACAACGCTGCTGGAACACATTCCAGCACAATAGCAAATGCACCGGCATCTTCCAATTCCTTCGCATCAGCAATGAGCTGCCGCGCCTTTTCTACGTTTTTTCCTTGTACCTTGAAGCCGCCAAATTGATGCACCGACTGCGGTGTCAGTCCCAGATGCCCTACGACAGGAATGCCTGCCTGGGTCATCTTATATACGGCTTCGCTGACACGGGCACCTCCTTCCAGTTTAACGGCATCACATTGGGCTTCTTTCATAAAACGGCCAGCATTATGCAGTGCCTGCTGTGTACTTTCCTGATAACTCATAAAAGGCATGTCGCCGACTACAAGGGCTCTGTTAACACCACGGACGACACAAGCCGTATGATGCAGCATATCCTCCATCGTAACAGGCAGTGTAGATGAATAGCCCATGACGACATTCCCCAAGGAGTCACCGACAAGGATCATATCGATTCCTGCTTCATCCACATTCTGCGCCATGATATAATCATAGGCCGTAATCATGGAAATAGGCGTACCTTCTGTTTTCATTTTCTTGATGGTTCCATTCGTGACTTTCTTATTCATGTGAGTCTCCTTTCGCCATCGCAAGGATTCTTGTTAATTGGTCATACTGTTCCTGCCGTATCGTCCCGTTCTCTAATGCCAGCATGGCAGTGACAGCTGCAAACGAACAATACGCCTCTGTCAGCTGTGGTGGCAGACAAGCAGCATGTTTTTGTACCGTCCCTATGTCACCGCGAGAAACGGGTCCTGTCAGCGCTTGCTGCCATACTTCCTGGTTCATCAAGTTGTCCAGCGTTCCTGCCAGCAACGGTTGCAACGCCTGCGCCGCATCATACATGGACGGCATCCAACGGGCCATGAGCTGTTGCGCTATAGCCGCTGCAGTCACAACATAATTGGAACAAAAGCATGCTGCCGCATGATACAACGGCCGCTCCTGTTCAGGAACATGGAAAATATGGCTCCCTGCAGCAGCTGCAATAGCTGTCCCGACAGCACAAGCCCTGGCATCACCATCTACAGCCATATAGATATTACGGAGCTGCGCTGCTGCAGGAACAGCAACACTCTGTAGGGGATGCAAGCTGCCTGTATGGAAGCCCATAGCCGCCAATGAGGCCAGCGGTGCCAGCCCTAGCGAGCCGCTGCAATGGAAAATGACCGTTCCTTCGGACTGCGGCACTACACCAGCATCAGCTAAGGTACGACTGATCATTTCCACTGCATCATCACCAGTCGTAATGAACACGACATCACAATCGTTTACAAGGACCGCCGGATCATCATATGGCATAACAGCTAGTGCTGCTGCTTTTTGTTGTGTGCTGGCAGTAGTGGAACAATAAATACCGATACGGTCGACAGAAGAACGCAGAGCCAAAATAAAAGAAGCGCCGACTCTGCCGGCGCCGATAATACCTAAACGCATGATGTCTCCTATTCTGCAGAAGCAATCTGCTGCCGCAAAAAAAGCGCACCCCCGCCGGGAGTGCGCATAGTATACCTACGTTTACAAGAATTCGTCCCGGTCTTTCGATCCAAGCGATATGACAATGAAATATGATAAGGGTATCGATTTCATGGTATGGATCCTATGGATTCCATCCAGTTCTATACTCCTTGGGCATAAGTGTATCATATGCGGGACATATTATCAAGCATTAGTGACGCATCATATGCGTCTTTTGAGAAGTCGTATTGCCACTTTCCAACGCATTCCAGGCTTCATCAGCTCGTTCTACAAAAAGCTTGCGAACTGCCGGGTTTTCGCCAAGACCATGGATATAGGTGTTGACTTTAAAGCCTTCTTTTTCAAGAATGCTCTTATGCGAGTCTGCATCAGCCCCTGCCATATCATTATTAGCATGATCACCAGCAACCATCATCATCGGCATCAGTGTAACGGTCTTGATGCCTTTCGCTTTGAGTTGCGGCATGACTGTGTCAAGATGCGGCCAGCCTTCTACAGAATAGATAAATACATTGCCGAGATTTGCTTCATCAAGGCGATTCTGTATTACGGAATAATACGCATTCGACGGATGGGGCGTGCCATGAGCCATGACCAAGACAGCTTCATTTTTACCTATTTTCGGGAACTGTGTCTTGAAAGCCTGTACGAATTCAGTAATATCGTCGCGCTGTCCTTCCTGACCCATCCAATACAATGCAGAGGTCCCTACTGTCATTTTCTTGAAATCATTTTTGTACAGATCGTAAATAGCCGTATCATATGCATATTCCATTCCCGGAATGACATCGAGCGACGCAATCGCTATGCGGCTGTAACCATCCTTTTTGAGCTGATCCAACGCCTGTTCCGGCGTAGGGATCGTAATGCCTTCATTGGCTTTGATACGGTCTACAATAATATGGGACGTAAATGCCAGTTCAACTTTTGTAGTCGGATGCGCTGCCTGAATGTCAGCAACGGTCTTTTCGATAGTCGCTTTACGACTGTCTTTATAGGTCGTACCGAAGCTGAGAACCAAAATAGCGTCCTTGTTTGCAACATTCTGCATAGCCGGATTATTGTACGTACGAACGCCAATTTCAGCAGCCTGTTTCAGCGCCGGTGTAGCATCCTTTACCTCCGGATTCAGCGTATACGCTGCAAAAGACGTTGTACTAACAGCACCGATTGCCGTAACGGCCAAGGTCATCAAAAGAGCTGTCTTCAATTTTTTACCAAACATACTACCACTCCTCATCATAAAATAATAAAATCCATATTGACATCCCTGTCAGAAAATCTCCAAACGACGCGTATACATAAAAAACTGCCGCACTAGGGCGTGCGGCAGCAATATATCATTTCAATCTCCATCCCCATCGCTCGCAGGTCCATCGGTGATTCTTCGTCAGGCAGTTCTTCTGGCTTGGCTTCTTCACTATAGTACGCCTTCCCATACCCAATGGTACAGTGACATCATGCACTACAGCTCAGCCTTACAGCGGCGGGACCGCGCCGGTTTTACACCGGCTTCTCTATTAAGTCTTACGACACCTGGCTTACAATATGTTTTTTTCAATATAGCACAGCCTAAAACCATTGTCAATAAACGGATTCTGCATATACCAGCAATTTCCGCCTGTATTCTTCGTTCCGACAACGGCTTCATTCTGCCGTTTTCCTGGCCGCTTCCTCAAGACGGTATCAGCCGTTTTCCTGTTTCTTTATTGAACAAGTGGCATGTGCCCAGTGTAAAGGATACGCCAAACTGCTGCCCTCGCTGAACAAGCAATGACGCAGGACATTTTACTTCTATTTGCAGGTCCTGCAGCGAATGGACCCGTAAAAAAACAAATTGTTCACTGCCCAAGTTCTCTACATGTTCCACCCTGGCAGCGTCTCCCTCCGTCAGTAACAGGTGTTCCGGCCGTATACCGGCCACCGCTTCCTGATCTGCTGCCTGCACCGTCAGTTTCTGGCCCAAAACCACAACTTGCCCGTGCCGGATCACGACGGGAAAAAAATTCATAGGCGGCGTTCCAATAAATCCAGCAGCAAACAGATTGGCCGGTCTGTCATATAAATCGGCAGGTGTGCCTTGCTGCTGGATCATGCCGTCTTTTAACAGGATGATCCGTGTCGCCATCGTCAGTGCTTCTACTTGGTCATGCGTAACATAAATGGTCGTCGTCTGCAAACGATGATATAATTTAATGATTTCCGAACGAGTATGCATACGCAGTGCTGCATCCAAATTCGACAACGGTTCATCCATCAAAAATACAGATGGTTCCCGTACGATAGCCCGGGCCAATGCTACGCGCTGCATTTGACCGCCTGATAGCTGCCGTGGCCGCCGTCCCAGTAAATCCGCTATATCCAGCATCTGGGCCACCGCTTCTACCTTCTGTGTGATCTCCGCGTTAGGTACATGCCGCAGTTCTAAACTAACAGAAATATTTTTATACACCGTCATATGAGGATACAGTGCATAATTTTGGAAGACCATAGAAATATCCCGATCCCGAGGCGGTACTGCGTTTACACAATGACCATCCATATAGATGTCACCGCTATCCATTGGTTCCAAGCCGGCTATGATACGCAATAATGTTGATTTACCACAGCCTGAAGGGCCTAAGAGTACGACAAATTCATTCGCTCCAATAGATACTGAAAAATCAGGGATAACCACCTTCCCCTTCCCGTATGCTTTGACAATATGTTCCAGTTTCAATTTTTCTGCTGCCATAGGTACCGCCCTGCCTTTATCCAGATTAATTTCATTATAACAAGGCCTATAAAAAATGTAAATTATGTCCGTCAAGAAGAGACAAAATTATTATTATATTTTTTTATATATGCATTGACTTTATGTCATAAAGCCAGTAAAATGAATTTTAAGTAACCACTGATTATTTATTTTAAAGGAGGATTTCAAATGTTAAAAAAAATGATAGGCCTTGGTTTAGCCTGCCTCTGTTGTGTCTCTGTATTGACAGGCTGTGGCGACCAAAAGGACACTGCGCAGACTAAAGATGAAACCATTACCGTCATGGTACCTGACTGGGGTGCACCACCACAGGAAATGCTCGATGAATTCAAAAAAGAATCGGGCGTAACCGTCAAGGTAGAAGTCACTTCCTGGGATGACACAAAGAGCAAAGTTGCTACAGCCTCAGCTGGTAAAAAAGCACCAGCCGACGTATTTGAAGTGGACTGGTCTTGGGCCGGTGAATTCGGCAGCGCAGGCTGGCTGGAAAAACTGACACCAGATGAAGCCGAACAAAAAGATATTCCTACGTATATGTACTTCAAATCCGGCAGTGATTACGTAGCAACGCCGTATGTCAATGACCTTCGTTTCGCTTATTTCAATACGGAAATGGCTAAACAGGCCGGTATTACGACTGTACCCGCTACAGCCGCTGAATTGGAACAAAATCTGTTATCTATAAAGAACAGTGGCGCTGTCGTCTATCCGTTCCTTTTCCCCTTAACGGCTGAAGAAAAAACAACGACCTCCTTCCTGACGTTAGCCTACACTCGCAATGGCACTGTCTTCAATGATGATGGTACGCTCAACAAAGACAGCGCATTAGATACACTGACGACCTTAAAACAATACTTAGATGAAGGTCTCATCGACAAGAACAATGTATCTACTAAAGGTATCGATGTCTTCCGCGGTATCAAGAATGGTACAGGCGCCTTCCTCTTAGGACCTACCTCATTCACGACAAGCACCAATGACCCCAAGGAATCCAAAGTCGTCGGTCAAGTCACGACGATTCCTATTCCGTCCAAAAATGGTGTCGCCCCATATACCGTTGCTTTTCCGGAAGCACTCGGCATTTCTGCCTTCTCTGAACATAAAGAAGCAGCCAAAAAATTTGTGAAGTGGTATACCTCCAAAGAAACACAAATCAAGTTGAACAAAGCCATCAATAATCCGCCGACTCGTATGAGTGCCTTGCAGGAAATGACCAAAGGTGAAAACGGACAAGCTGCAACAACGATCCTCAATCAATTGAAAATCGTTGCTTCGCCGTTCCCCAATGGCGTTCCTAAGGATTACACCAAAATCAGCACAGAAATCTTCAACGTCATCAACCAGCTTGGTCAAGGCCAGTTGACGCCACAAGAAGCCGCTGATACGATGACTGCCAAAGTCAACGCGATCGTCAACGCCTCAAAATAATAGTCTTCTTCTGAATTACTTACCTGTATGCTGTATATAGGTAAGTAATTCTTTTATACTCTTCATAGATGAAAGGATGCCCTATGAAACGAATTGCCGCTCCTGTCCTATTGCTATTTCCCTGTGTATCTATACTGCTCGGTGTCGTATATATGCCTATCATCATTACCTTCATGTACAGCTTAAAAGACTACAAACTGACTGAGCCGTGGAATGAAAAATTTGTCGGCTTAGCTAATTACATCCATTTATTCAAAGATCCGACCTTCCAGACCACCTTGGCAAACAGTGCCATCATTTTAGGCATTTTTGTCATCTGCGGGGTCATGCTCAGCATAATGCTAGCGTTAGTCCTTCATAAAAACACGAAAATCACGCCGCTCCTGACGGCTTTGACCATTATTCCCTGGGCACTGCCGCCTTTAGTAAACGGTATCATATGGAAATTCATTTTTTTCCCCGGTTATGGATTGGTCAATACACTATTGCTGGATTTAGGAATCATCACCGCTCCTGTCGCCTGGACCAGCAACCGTTTCACCTTGCTCATCATTATTTCTATCGTCGTTATTTGGCGAAGCGTTCCCTTTGGAGCTATCGTCATTTTAGCCAATTTAGAACAAATTCCTGAAGAGTTATATGAAGCCATCTATATGGATGGTGCCACACCACTGCAAGCTTTCCGAAAAATCACGCTGCCCCTCATTGCCCCCTCTTTAGCCATCGTCGTCATCAACTTTATTTACACGGGCCTCAACGTCTTTGACGAAGTCATCGCGCTGTCAGGCTATACGTTCCAAGGCCAAACGCTTGCCGTATACACCTATATGACTACCTTTAATTTTCTCGATTTCGGCTTAGGCAGCGCCGTTTCGTATATTACGATGCTCACGGCCGGCCTCATTGGCTATGCCTATATCCGTCATCTCCATGTTGAAAAGTTATATTAGGAGGCCCTATGACCAGACCAAACGAAAATAAACGGGCCTATTATGGTGCTGTTATCGTCATGATACTGTTCATTGCCGGCCCTATCCTTTGGAATATCCTTATCAGCCTCACCCCTGAAGCCGAACTCATGAAGCCCCACAGCAACCTCCTGCCCGCTTCCTTTGATACCATAAATTATGTCCGCCTTTTCAATAGTACGGCCCGGGAACACACCATTATGCTCAATGCCCTGACCAACAGCATCCTTGCAGCTGCTGCGACCTTGGCCCTGGCACTTCCCATCACCATCGCCGCCGGATATGCGCTGGCCCGCTATGATTTCCCAGGGAAACAGATAGTAGAAAATTTGATTTTTTTCACTATCGTCATTCCCGTATCGTCGACGATCATTCCTATTTATGCAGTATATCGTGAGTTGAATCTCTTAGACAACCTCTACTGGACAGCGGTTATTTACACGTCCTCAGTTATTCCTTTTGCTGTATGGATCACGACTAACTATTTCAAGCAGCTCCCTAAAGAACTGTGGCAGGCAGCAGCCTTAGACGGGTTCACAGAACGACAGATCTTTATGCGCATTATCTTGCCTCTGTCCCATCCGGCAATCATTACGACCGTTCTGATTATTTTCCTCATGACCTGGCAGCAATTCATGGTCCCTTCCATTCTTCTGGCCTCCTTTGACAACAGGGTCATTACGATGTCCCTATCCTCCTTTATGACCAAAGATACAATCCAATATACCCTCATTGCCGCTTGCGGCATCATCGCTATCATCCCTCCCGCCTTGCTGGCTGTATGGTTCCGGAAATATCTCATTTCAGGCCTCACTGCAGGCTCTGTGAAATTCTAATCTGTAATTAAACATGACCTGCAGTCACAGCAGACTGCAGGTCATGTTTGTATCCCTATTTTCTATTTTTTATCAAGAACTGACTTAATATCCTTTAAATCATTCAAATCGACTTCTTTTAAAATCTTACGGAACTGTGCTAATTGAGATTCTACATCAGCTGATAATTTTGGAAATGCCGGATGAATATCACGCAGCTGCTGCACCAACAGTTTTGAAACAACATACCGGGTATACCATTTATCATCTGCCGGTACGATATACCAAGGTGCCTGTTTTGTCGATGTCGCTGAAATGACTTCGCTGTACGTTTTCTGATAACGATCCCAATATTGGCGTTCTTCAATATCCGACATGGCAAACTTCCAATTTTTCTGCTTCGTTACGATACGGTCTATGAGCCGCTTCTTTTGTTCTCCCTTTGAAATATGAAGAAAAATCTTAATGATAGGGAAGCCATTTTCCACCAGATACCGTTCCCAATCACGAATCTGTCGATACCGCTGTTCCCAAATGTTCTTTTTGATCAGTTTTTCCGGTAACCCCGCACTTTTAATAAGATCATGAATGTGGGTGACAACGACATCTTCATAATGCGACCGATTAAACACGCCGATTTCACCACGTCCCGGCAGGGCTTTATTGATACGCCACATATAATCATGATCCTTTTCTTCCAAACTAGGCTGCTTGAAACTATGCACATGGACACCTGCCGGATTCAGCGGCCCAAAAACATGTTTCACCGTCCCATCTTTACCTGCTGCATCCATCGCCTGTAACACGATAAGCACGCCATAATGATTATCAGCAAACAGCTTTTCCTGCCACCCGTTGATTTCTTCTATTGCCTTAGGCATCAATTCATTTTTGACTTTCTTTTTATCTATCTCAATATCGCAAGCCGTAGCCCAAGCACTCAAATCAATTTTTTCGCCTTCTCTGACAAGATATTTATTCACATCTACATCCATCGTATCTCCTCCTAACAACACACTGACATAATTATAACTTCCACAAATATCAATAAAATCCTGCTTTGCTTCCAGCTGAATTTCCCAATCAACATTCATCATCCGTATCTTGTAATACCTTAACAGGCCCAAACTGAGTATCTCCACGATAAACTGACTGACGAAGAACATAGAAAAAAATCACGTAATCGTTTCTTAGGAAATGACTGATTTCATAACATACTAATTTCTGATCCCGTAAAATCTTGACATCATAGTTCTTTTATAGTATTATTAATACAGAATCCTAATACTATTATTTGTTAATTATCATTATCCAGTAAATCGAATTGAGGAAATGATGTGAAACAACAACGAATGACAAAACAAAAGCAACTCGTTCAGCGTATTGTTCAATCCCATCATGATCATCCCACGGCAGACCAAATCTATCTGGAAGTACGTGCCATAGATAATCGGATCAGCAGAGGAACAGTATACCGGAATTTAGAACAGTTATCTGATGCAGGAATAGTATTACAAGTCAAAGTACCTGGTCCCAATCGCTTTGACTGTCGCTTAGACTATCATTATCATGTGATATGTAATAATTGTGGTGCTGTATTTGATCTCCCCTTAGCCTACCAGGATGAACTGGATAAAAAGGTCAGCAAAACCACGGGCTTTCAAATAGATCGGCATCGCACAATTTTTGAAGGTCTCTGTCCCACATGCAAAGAAAAACAAGAACAGGAGACCCCAAAGGACTAGGGTACATTAATTATGGCGTATACGGACGCATGTCATGACCCCCGTAAAGATAAAACAAAAGGAGAATTATTATGAGAAGCATTGCGACATTAGACTTACAATATGCACATCGTTTTTACGGATTTAAAGGCGAAGCTCAGTATTTACATGGTCATACTGGCGTACTGACACTGGAAGTAGAAGATACCATTAATGAAGGCGTCAACATGGTATTCCCTTGTAATGAAATCCAAAAAACAGCATGGAATATTTTGAAAAACTTCGACCATGCATTGGTCTTAAGAGAAGATGATCCGTTATTGCCGGCAGTCCTCCGTGTATACGAAGCACAAGGTATCAAAGATGGTGCTCCGACAAATCAGATGAAGGGCCCAGCTTTCCACACAGCTCTTGCAACAGCATATCCAGAATGCCGCTTAGTCGTCACGAAAGAAACCATGACTGTTGAAGGCATGATCAAAATCGTTTATGACCTGTTAAAGGATAAACTCAATATCGTAAAAATCACGTTCACGAGCGGAGTAAATGCCGCTACAGAAGAATTCGAATCCAGAAAGAGTATGGATCGTTGCCCTTGGTGCGGCATCGCTTTAAATGAAAATGGCGTATGTCCTAAATGCGGCTATAAGAAATAATGCATTCGGTGTGCCTCATGCATATCTGGATTCATGTTCGTACACAAAATGCTAATAATGGCTCCTTAAAAGTATGAACTGCCCCTCCTAAGTTAGATTTTTAAGTCTAACTTAGGAGGGGCAGTTCAAGTTCCAAGACCCGGAGTGTCTTATTATCCCGTGTCAGCGCTGTACGGACGACCGTACGGGCCCCTTCAGCCGCACTGATAACCGGACTGCTGAGGCTGACCGTTAATCCCGACTGAGATTCTTCATGGATCCTGTTTTCCTTGGCTTCGTTCATCTTCCCGTCCAGTATGACATCCTGTGCAGTCAGGCTAACACCCTTCTGCCCGATGACATCTGTCGTAGTAAGATGAGCCGTATCTCCGGCAGATAAATTTACAGTCCCGCCGCTGGAGGCAATCGTCGTCCCCACCTGTGTCTTCCATTCGCCGTTATCCGTATCCTTTGTCTTTTTCGTCCCGATCATGACACCCATGCCGGCACCCATAATACCGGACGATGTTACTTTTTCATAGCTTTCAGATCGATCATACTGTGTATCCGACGTCGTCGTAAGATTTCGCCCGGCTGCGATATTTACATCATTTTGTCCCACGACCGTCGCCGCCGTCATATGAATGTCCTGACCGGCTGCCATCTGGATTGTTTTCCCGGTAACCGCTGTACCAAGGACTGCCTGATGATTGTCATGGATCCGGACAGTAGTCGTCGTACTGGATACCATGCCGGATTCTTTATGCTTTAAGCCGTAATCATCAACAGCCTGCTGCCGGCCTGTCATGACAGCGATATCATTACCAGCCTGTAATGCCACCGTGCCGTTATCACTATTGATATACGCCGCTTTAGCCGTAATATCATGATTGGCCAGTATAGCTGCCCCGCCGTCGGCATTAATGGTCGTCCCGACTTCGGTCTGCCGTTGTGTGCGCAAATAGTTTTCTTTATTGAGCGTCATATCCTTCTTAGCTGACAGGGA
>JAKVKI010000030.1 GCA_022486585.1 Megasphaera sp. | reverse complement strand
ATATATGTATTAGGTTCCATATGATCCTCCTGTTAACAAAACAACGAAATACTCTTGCCACCTGCTCACCACGTTATGTCACACGCAGTCAGACTTGTGCTCGAGCTTATCCATATATGGATAGGCTCTAAGATACCCTATATTACCATTTATGTCAAGATATTTCTGCTATATTTCCATATTTACCATCTGATAAGACCGTATCCTGTCAAATAAAGGTCTCATAGCAACATAATCTACCATGTCATGTTGCTATGAGACCTTTTATCTAGTATCTGTGACCGTCTGTCTGGTATACACACAGATAGCCTGCATACATATTGTTAACTTAGAAATACACTAACGTCACGCCAGCGCCGCCACCTTCGACATCATCCAGTTTATATTGCTTGACGAACGGCTGCTGATCCAGGTATTCATGGATCTGATGTCTAAGGGCTCCGCTTCCTTTGCCATGAATGATACGAACCGGACTGAAGCCTGCTGCCAGCGCTGTATCGAGGAATTTTTCTACATCAGGCAGCGCATCATTGAAGGTCTTGCCGATGATATTCAATTCTGTAGCGACACCGCCGCTGCGGATAGGGCGATAGGACGATCTGGCATCTTCCCGTCGTTCTTCTTGTTTTTCCTTTTGGATTTCAGACAAGTACGGCGCACTGATATCCTTAGCTTTGACACGGACTGTCATGCCTCGGACGGTTACGGTCAGTTTCGTTCCTTTCATGGCAGTAACCGTTCCCAGGCCGTCAAGGGAATCGATGAAGACACGCTGTCCTATTTTCAGCTGAGACATATCGACAGGGTCACGACGCGGTTTTTCTTTATCCGGCAGCGAGATCTGCTGGATTGCCCGGCGAGCCTGGTCGATAGCCTTGGCCTTTTCTTTATCGGTGCCTTCTTTGGCTTGCTGCTTCAATTCACGGATGATTTTTTCTGCTTCGATGCGCAAGTTCCGTTTCAAATCGATGGCTTCCCGGCGGCTGGAATCAATGATATCCTGCCGTTTCGACGATACTTTGTCCCGTTCATGACGCAATTCGTCTTCCATGTGCCGCGCTTCAGCCAGACGCTGTTCTAATTCAGCCTGTTCTTCATCCATATGCTTGGACTGCGTATTGAGTTTGGTCAGGATTGTTTCCATATCCATATCCTGCGCTTTACTGCGCAGTTCTTTAGCCTTCTCTAAGATTTCCTGCGGCATGCCCAGGCGTTCACTGATGCTGAAGGCATGACTGCTGCCGGCAGCACCGATGCGCAGTTTATACGTCGGCTGCAGCGTTTCTACATCGAATTCAACATGGCCGTTCTCTACACCTGGCGCATTATAGGCATAATTCTTTAGGTCATTATAATGTGTCGTCACCATGACATAGGGGCCTTTCTGATACAAGGCATCCAAAATAGCGATGGCAATGGCACTGCCTTCGGCCGGATCGGTACCAGACCCCAATTCATCAGCCAGTATGAGGTCATCAGGGCTGCTGTGTTTTAAAATATAGATGAGCTGTTTCATATGGCTCGAAAAAGTACTGAGATTCTGAGAAATATCCTGTTCATCACCAATATCAGAGAATACATCACGGAACACGGGCAGCTCCGACCCATCACTAACAGGCAGGAACAAACCAGCTTGATTCATCAGTACCAACAGCCCCAGTGTCTTCATGGATACGGTCTTGCCGCCAGTATTCGACCCTGTAATGAGGAGGATGCGGTATTCCCCGCCAATGATGATGGTGTTCGGTACGACATGGTCAGCATCGATAAGCGGATGCCGGGCCTGGATGAGACGCACCAGCCTGCCCGGCGACACAGCAGGGCGGCAGGCTTTCATCTGTACTGCCAGCTGGGCTTTGGCAAAGATGAATTCCAGATTACCGACGCATTTCGTACTGGTCATCAATTCCTCATACTGGCCCTGGACGACCGCCGTCAGCCGGCGAAAAATACGTTCGATTTCCTTGGTCTCGCCAATACGGGCAGCCTGCAGATCGTTGTTGGCATTGACAATCGCCAATGGTTCGATATATAAGGTCGACCCGCTGGCAGATGTATCATGGACGATGCCGGGAAAGGCATGACGATATTCCTGCTTAATAGGCACGACATAGCGGTTGTTCCGCACTGTCACCAGCACGTCCTGAAAATACTTTTGGTAGTCCTTATTCTGGATAACGCTGTTGATGTAGCGTTTTGTCTGCCGTTCCAGTTCTATAATACGGCTGCGCAGGCGCATGAGTTCTGGTGAAGCATTGTCACGAATCTGGTGATTATTGTCAAAGACCGTCGCTATGTTGTGGGACAGTTGTGAGAAATCAGCAATACAGGCTGCCTGTTCCGCCAGCTGGGGATAGTCGGTTTTCTTTTCCGTAAAAAAAGTATGGATATCGGCATACCGCTGCACATTGTTCCATATATCAATACAATCTTTTCCTTCCAGTGTCACTTCCCGCTTGGCCTTTTCCAGCGCCGGCCGGATATCAACGATACCGCCAAACGGCGTCGAGACTTCATATTGCAGACACCGCACGCCTTCTTCTGTATCCGTAAGGCTTCGTTCTACGACGGCTGCTTCACTGGAGGGACGCAGATGACGGGCTATTTCTTTGGACAATCGGGATGGTGCCAGACGGACGAGCATATTCTGTACTTGGTAGAACCCGAGGATTCGCATACTTCGTTTATTCATATCATTATATCTCCGTTATATCTGATGAGGGTATCTATGGCGGTCAGTTCCACAGACTAAACAATGCCGTGGAAAAAATGACCGCGTGTAACATGTTGGTTTTCCTTGCCCAGGACCATGAGTTCCGTACCGTCTGCAAGGCGGCGATACCGCTGTACTTGCGCCGCTATCCAGGCAGGCGTACAGCCTCGGCCTTCGATGCGCAGCGCCGCAATGCCCGAACGGGCTAGATCGCTGTAATACGGTGCCATATCGAGGTCATGGCAATTCAGTATGTGATTGCGGCAATATTGATCCGTCACAACAGGGAACAGCATATCCTTCCGGTCTTGCAACGCAAAAGATTTGTCCAGGCACCGTCCCGGACAGCCTTCTTTTTTACCCTTGCCGGCAAAAGAAGAGATTGCGCACGATTCGGTCACCATCATTTCCACTCTGCCTTCTGCCAGCACTTCTATAGGGCAGGACAGGTGGCGGCATATGGCTTTGATCTGATGCAACGTCGCCTCCGGCGATACAGTCAGACCACTGCAGCCACAGCGCACATAGGCTGCCGCTGCCACAGCGTTGAATATATTCAACGACCAGTCAGCATACACCGGCACGGTCACGCCCAGATCCTGACACAGGGTAAAGATGCCCATAGCTGCAGCATAGATGCCTGTAGCACCATAGCGAAGAGCTGTTTCCAATTCCCGTTCGACCTGGCTGCGATCCGCTTCCTTCAGGATCCGCGGCGTCCCTGCCCACAGTTCCATACCATATTGTCTGGCTATACGCGCAGCCTGCTGCCATTGCTTCGCGCCAAAGGGGCGATGATGATACGATTCACCGCCAAAGATGATGCGATCTGCCCCGCTCTGGCCGGCTGCTTCCATGCCTTCTGGCGTATCACACCGAACGGTGAGCCTCATGGTCTTCGACGCAGGAGCCGCGATGACAGGAGCAGCAATCACTGCAGCCGGGCTGGCAGCCGGACGTTCATACGCTGCTAAAACAACCTCTTCCATTGTCAGGACGACTTGGCGTCGCAGTGTGTTGATTACGCTGGCCGGCACCATACGGGTTTCATCCCAAATCGTGACCTCGGCCAGTGAGAAGACTGTCGGCCCTAAGCGGTCGAGTTGCTGGCGCAAATACGCTGCTGTAGCCGGACGGTGTGCTGCCACTGGCGGTTCATACGTTGATACGGCCTCTGCAACATGGCCGTCTTCATCCCATGCCGTCAGGCGGAAACAGCCTTGTTCCGCTACATCACCATGGAAATACAAGGGGATCGTGCGATGCTTCTTCACGTCTTCTTCCTGCAGTGTCTGCCGTCCTGCCGGATTATGCACTGTCAGCGTCTTCTTACTCAGGGACGCTGCGAGGAAATCATGCTGATACGTCCTGTTAAAGCAGTCTGCCAGCAGTGTTTTTGCTCGTTCTGCCGCTGCGGCCCGATCCTGCTGCGGCCGCCGATGGGCATCCATCACTATCCGGTACGCCTGTGTCACTGCCCGGACATAGGTACTGCCTTTCATCCGTCCTTCGATTTTAAAAGAGGCCACACCGGCATCTAATAAATCATCTATATAGGGGATACTATTCAAATCCTTCAAACTAAGCACATACGTATCAGCCGGCGTCACTGCCGCAGCCCCTTCCCGGAGCGTATACGGCAGACGGCATGGCTGGGCACAAGCCCCGCGATTGCCGCTGCGGCCGCCAATAAAGCTGCTCATAAGACACTGGCCGGAATAGGACATACATGACGCCCCATGAATAAATACTTCTATATACATAGACGTGTGCGCGCAAATATCCCTGATTTCCGTCAGTGACAATTCCCGTGCCAATACAGCTTGCGTAAATCCCAATGACTCCAGGAACCGTACACCATCCAGATCAGCCACTGTCATTTGTGTACTGCCATGGAGGGGCAGCTGCGGCACGACGCGGTGCGCTATAGCTGCAACAGCCAAATCTTGGACGATGATGCCATCGATCTGCAATGCATCTAATGTTTTTAAATACCTTTCTGCCTCTTTCAATTCCGTATCAGCCAGTAAGATATTGACGGTCACATAGATTTTTACACCCAAAAGATGGGCTCTGCGGACAGCCGCTGCCATTTCTTCTTCATCAAGATTATGCGCGAATTTCCGAGCATTGAATGATTTACCGCCTAAATATACGGCATCTGCGCCAGCTTCGATAGCCGCGAACACATTTTCCAGCGAACCTGCCGGAGCTAATAATTCAGCCATAAGGTCTCCTTTATATACAATACAAGCCAGCCCCGGCAACTCATGCCATGGTCAGCGTCCTGTTAAAATCATATTGTCCATTATATCATAAAAACACGGTGCCGTTATCATCGAATTATACTTCCCTGATGGTGATGTCCTGTCTCTTTATTACCATATATATAGAATTGCACCATATTTTATAGGTTCCCAGTCCTGTTCGATTGGAAATTTTTATTTTCCTGTCCTTATTTCCTTGGAAATAGCCTAAAATACAGCTTTGCATCTCTATCACAACAAATATACTATTTTGTAAACATCCTAAAAATAGCAATATTTTGTATACTATCTGCCAGCAAATGCGATATAATACTCTCAAAGGTAATCAAGACTTACCAATATTTTATCCAACTTGTTACTAAAAATAGAGAGGCGGTACTCATTATGATTAATGTAGGTATTATTGGCGCAGGCCGTATCGGCCATGTTCATGGCGAAAGCATTTCCAAATTTGTTAAAAACGCTCGTGTAAAAACGATTGCTGATCCGTTTTTGAATGATGCTACGATAGAATGGGCAAAATCCCTGGGTATTGAAAAAGCAACAAAAGATTACAAAGAAATCATCAACGATCCTGATATCCAGGCCGTATTGATCTGTGCTTCTACAGACCAGCATTCCCCGCTCTCCATTGAAGCATTAAAAGCAGGCAAGCACGTATTCTGCGAAAAACCGATCGACCACGACGTCGCTAAGATCAAAGAAGTGCTCGACGTTGTCAACGAATCTGGCAAAAAATATCAGGTCGGCTTCAACCGCCGTTTCGACCACAACTTCCGTGCTATCCGCGAAGCTGTCAAAGCAGGCAAAGTCGGCAAACAGCAGATCATCAAGATCACCTCCCGTGATCCGGAACCGCCTTCCATCGATTATGTAAAGATCTCCGGCGGCATTTTCCTTGATATGACCATCCATGATTTCGATATGGTCCGTTACCTCTCTGGCGCTGAAGTGGAAGAAGTATACGCTGAAGGTTCGGTTACTGTCGATCCTGAAATCGGCAAAGCCGGCGATATCGACACGGCTATTATTACCTTGAAATTAGACAATGGCGCGACAGCTGTCATCGATAACTGCCGTGCTGCCTGCTATGGCTACGATCAGCGCGCTGAAGTATTCGGCACTAAAGGCTGCGTCGCTATTTCCAACGATTCTGACTCCAATGCTGTATTCAGCGGCAAAGACGGCGTCGTTGCAGAAAAACCGATGTTCTTCTTCCTCGAACGTTACATGATGGCCTATGCCAAAGAAGTAGATTCCTTCGTCGAAGCCATCGTCAACGATACACCGACAGAAGTCAATGCCAACGACGGTCTCGCTCCTGTATTGATCGGCCTCGCTGCTAAGAAATCTGTTGCTGAACATCGTCCGGTCACCATCGCTGAAATCCGCAAAGAATACAATCTTTAATTTTGCAGAAATAGGTCTTGCTTTTTCAAATTGAATGCTATATAATGCAGGAAATCAACAAAACGGCTCTAGTATAGAGCCGTTTTATTGATGTAAAATATATTTTTATATGTATAAGGGAGCTCCATCATCATGATTTCAAACCGCCTTTCTTCGTACCGTCATCCGTCCGCTTTATTCCGCTCGCTGGCTTATATTTCCGCCCGGATCCAGCAGACCGTATCGCGCCCCCATATGAAACGTCGCCTGACTGCCAATATTACAGGCATCATCATCATGGCCCTGGCTATGACAATGCTGCGTATGGCCTTGTTCGGCAACGACCCTTATTCCTGCATGAATCTGGGCATCAGTTCGCTCTTGGGGATTTCCTTCGGAACTTGGACGACGTGTATGGCACTGCTTTTATTTCTGCCTGTCTTACTACTGGAACGGCGTTATATCCAAGCCGGCTCGTTCGTCTATCTGCTCGTACTGGGACCGGCGTCTGATATATGGTATACCCTGTTCCTGGCCCTGTTTGGAAATCCGCAATCCCTGTCCATGACTTCACATATTCTGTTCTTGCTGTTTGGCATCGTCATTGCCTGCTTCAGTATCTCTCTGTATATCTGCTCAGACCTTGGCATCGGCCCGTATGATGCCCTGCCCTGGATCATCGAACACCGCAGCCACGGCCGTCTGCAATTCCGCTGGGGTCGTGTGCTCTGTGACTTCACATGTGTCCTGATCGGCTTCCTGCTGGGCAGCATCGTCAGTATTGGCACCCTCAGTATGGCGTTGTTCACGGGACCGCTCGTTTCCTTCTTCAACAGTCACCTCAACATACCGCTTATTTATGGCAAAGGCATAACTAGCTTGCCAGAACAAACAAAATAATACAAACCTATGATTTAGTATACATTAGCTGGCAAAATGGTATATAATTTATATATAGTTATATACCATTTTTTGTATGTCTGATTTTACCAGTCAAGGGAGGGGCGCCTATGCTGCAATATTTCTTCAAGCACGAATATCATCCTGTCTTCATGAAGGGATATGTACCCCGCCCGGAATACATCTGCAATGTCGGTGCTACGTCGACGTATATGCCCCGAACGATGCATTCCCATCCTGACCTGGTAGAGATTCTCCTCGTCTATGAAGGTGCCGGCATCTATATTATCGACAGGAAACGCTATACTGCTAAAAAAGGAGATTTAATCCTCTACAACAGCAATACGGTCCACGACGAATACGGCGGCAACGGCAGCGACCTCTGTACGTACTGCCTCGGTGTCAGCAATCTAAAGCTGCTGCATTTAGATAAAAACAAGATCATCAGCCCGTCCCTGTCGCCTATTGTCAGCTGCGGCGATGATTTTAATGAAATGATTTCCCTGTTCCAGGCTATCGAGAACAACAGCAAAGGTCTCCATGCCAGTGAAATCACCGTTCCCCTGTCCCAAGCCCTTATTGCCAAAACCTGCTCCATCATCGAGAAAAATGCTGTTTCCATTGAAGAAAGCAACTCTCCCTTGACGATGAAAGTCATTAAATATATTGACGAGCATTATAAAGAAGACATTCGCCTAAAAGATATCGCTGCTGCCACAAAAATCAGCATCTATTATTTATCCCATGTGTTCAAAGCCGATGTCGGCTTTTCACCTATGCAGTACGTCATTTTGCGCCGCATCGGCGAGGCCCAGTCACTGCTCATCAATACCGACCTGAATATCACCCATGTAGCAGCGATTGTCGGCTACAACAATTCAAACTATTTCCAAAACGTATTCCGTAAACTCTTCGGTATCACCCCTGGCGAATATCGCCGGAAATGGAAAATCTAAAACGGACCCGGTATACAAGCCGGATCCGTTTTACTGTCTTCATGAAAACTCACGGGCTTCCGATACCGTTACCGTATCGGAAGCCCGTGAGTAGTATCCTATATTCTTTTGGTTTTTATATTATTTGATTTCCTGACGGATTTCTGCAATCGTGACCGGACGATGTTCTGCAACGGATTTCTTCGCAGCCATGCCGATCAAAACAGGTTCCAGCCCATCGTTACCATTGACTTCCGTCGGCGTATCGTTGACGATGGCTTCGACGAAGGAGTCGATTTCTTTGGCATAGGCCATCATATACCGCTGCAAGAAGAAGAACATCGGTTTTTCCGCAACGACACCGTTTTCACCGCTGAATACAGCATTGGAGTCAGAATCGTTGGAAATAGCGACGCAGCCTTTGGTGCCGAATACTTCAGCGCGCTGATCGTAGCCATAGCAGGCAGCACGGCAGTTATCGATGACGGCTGTTGCGCCGTTGTCTAATTTCAAGGTAATAATAGCCGTGTCGATATCGCCGGCTTTGCCGATTTCAGGATCGACAGTAACCGAACCTTCAGCGTATACTTCTTCCACTTCAGCACCAGAGAGGTAGCGGACCATATCGAAATCATGGATGGTCATATCGAGGAAAATGCCGCCGGAGACCTTTACATAATCGATGGAAGGCGGTTCCGGGTCACGGGAGGTGATCTTGATGATCTGCTGTTTGCCGACTTTGCCTGCTTTGACAGCATCGCGGATGGCACGGAAGTTGTGGTCGAAACGGCGGTTGAAGCCGACCTGGTATTTTTTGCCGCTCGATTTGACGACATCGAGGACTTCCATGATCTTAGCAACGTCGTGGTCGATCGGTTTTTCGCAGAATACGTGTTTGCCTGCCTGCAAGGCTTCAATGGAGAGCTTGGAATGCTGGTCTGTAGAAGCACAGATCAATACGGCCTGGATATCCGGATCATTGATGATTTCTTTATAATCTTTTGTTGCCTTTTCGATGCCAAGGGATTTTGCCCATTCTATCGTAGCATCATTCAAAAACGGATCAGCAATCGTTTTTACACGAGCGTTTTTAACAAATTTGGAAATGCTTTCGCCATGAACATGGCCGATACGGCCTGCGCCAATAATACCTACATTAATCATGATGTATACCACCTTTCTTTCAATCGCCTTTTTCAGGCAGATCGAAAACAAACCTATTGAATATATTATATTTTCTTCGCATCTTGGCGAAGAGCAACATATTTAACGATAATATCTGCTGCTGTTTCTAAGGAAATATGACTTGTATTGATCATTAAATCGTAATTTTTCGGGCTCCCCCAAAGCTGTCCCGTATAGTAACTATAATAGCGCTTCCTGTTCTTATCTTCATTGTCCAGTTCCTTCAACGTGCGATTGCCATAATGATCTTTGGAACGAGCCAGTCTGAACTCGTCATCGGCATAGATGAAGAAGGAATACGTGTTAGGTTGTTCTTTCAGGATATAGTCAGCACAGCGTCCTAAGAAAACGGCACTGCCTTTCTTAGCGATAGCCAGGATGACCTTGGCCTGTTCGATGTACATGCGGTTATGTTCCGGTACGCGTTCATAGGCATAGTCCCCTAAATTGCCGAGGCAGTTTTCCGGGCTGTTGTAAGACCGTTCCAACGCATCTTCAAAATTACCGCCTAAGCCGGCTTCTGCCGCTGCCAGCGATACTACTTTACGGTCATAGCGTCGCAGTCCCAGCTTATCCGCTACCAGCGACGATACTTCTTTACCGCCGCTGCCGTACTGACGAGTAATAGTAATATATGTATTTCCTTCCATAGCAGTCTCCTTATAATTCACCTTTTGCTTCTCGTTCGACCAAATCTTTCATGATCTGTGGGTAGAGTTTATCGAGCCGATACAGCAATAATACGATGATGATGGATATCCAGACGAAAATGGGTCCGATTTCATAGAGGTCAATGATCATTTGAATGGCACTTTCAGGCTGTACTGCATTGGCCGTAGTCGAAGAGACATAGCCTGCATAGGACATGAGCCCTGTCAGGATAGCGCTGGTAAGGCCGGAACCGACCTTCGTACCTACAGAGCCGCCGGAGAAGATGAGCCCTTCCTGACGCATGTGGAACTTCCACTGGCCGTATTCGACGACATCGCCGAGGAAGCCGAAGATAACTGAATTCAGCGGTGCAAAGCCAATGCCACGGATAACGCAGCTAAAGAGCACCCAGTTGAAATCAAGGGGATTGAGCAGGTAAATAAGATGGCCTGCCAAGGCTACGCTGACACCCATGAGGGACATATTGCGTTTGCCAAATTTCTGCAGCAGTTTCGGGCAGAAAAGGATGGTAAAGCCGATCATGATCCCTGTTTCCATCAAATACATAATACTGTACAACGAATCGTTATGGAAAATATACTTGCAGTAATATGGCAATACGGTCCCTGTAATGTAGAAGATAACGTTCTGCATCATCCACATGAAAGCCGCCATCCAGAAGTACTTGTTCAATGCCAATACTTTCAAGGACTTCATGACTGGTACTTTAGTGACTTTTTTGCGAGCTTCGATGACGACTGTTTCTTTACATTTATAGAAACAAAGGAGCAATAAGAACATGCCCAGGACCGCCCAGATGCTCATGACCTTGACCCAGGCCAGCTGCGTATCACCGAATATTTTAATGAGCGGCAACGTCGCTGAAACGGATAAGATCTTGCCGATAGGCGACAACGTCATGCGGACGATAGACAACATATCCCGTTCTTTGGAAATACGGGTCATCATGGCTGACAAGCTGCCATACGGCAAATTCAAAGCAGTGTAACAGAAGGTCGTACAGAAATTATACGTTACGAAGATGTAAGCAAACTGCATGGCTTGCGAAGCCTGCGGTACTGTATAGATGAGGACAATGGACACGGCAAAGGGCAGGCTCATCCACAAGATCCACGGCCGTGATTTCCCCCATTTGGAATTGGTCTTTTCAACGATGAAGCCCATGAGGACATCTGAAAAGCCGTCAAAGCATCGTGACAACAGCATGACCAACCCAATCATCGCCGGGTCTATACCGGCGTAGTCTGTATAGAAGAAGGTCAGGATGCTCATGGCACCCCAGACGATATTCTGCGCCGTATCGCCTAACCCATAAGCGATACGCGTCCCCCACGAAAGTTTTCCTGCCGTAGCTGTTACGTCATTCATGGCCAGTCCTCCTCTCAGAAGTTACGTGTAATGACTGCAGCTGCTTTTTCTTTGCCAATACGATAGACATCGTCAGGATCCATTTTGTAATATTCCGGACGGAACAATTCCAGTGATACGACGTCTTCACTCCAGCCTATTTTCTTCAAGGTCTGGAAAATACCGTCTAAATCAATGCATCCCGTACCCGGCCATACACGGTCTTCATCAAGAAGTGCGCCGATTGGAAAATCTTCTGTATCGTTGAGATGCACGATAAAAATTTTCTTGCCGTCTGCTTTAGCTAAATCTGATAATTGGGATCCCATGCCATGGAAATGGAAGCAGTCCAGCGTAATGCCAACATTGTCCCTATCGACAGCCTGTATGATTTCCCATGCTTCTTGGAACGTATTGATGGAGGCAGCAGGATGGCCAAGGAATTCCAGCGAAACACGCATGCCGTGTTCAGCAGCAATGGCACCCATTTCCTTCAAGCAAGCGATCGCCGATTGATGGATTTCTGCCCGCGTCACTTTATGAAGATCTACTGTCGGTACAGTAATGACGGTTTTGCAACCGATCTTATCTCCCCATTCACACATTTGCCGCAGTTCCGCCAGAACACCCTGGTATTCTTCTGGTGTACGGTTATTGAAATAGCAGAGTGTGTTGAACGCCAATGGTTTGACATGGTGTTCCTTGAAATACATGGCCAGTTCTTCAATAGAATGATCCTTCAAGTAATTCGGCAGGCAATCCATCGTCCGCGGTTCGATCATATCATACCCATATTTTTCACACAGTTGCAGATCTTTTTCTAAGCTCGATTTTTCTAATGCTGTTGCTTCATTCATACTTAATTTCATGGTATATACTCCCTTTCTTCTTGCACTATTGGAATGTCTTCAATGACTAAAGTATATCGTATATACCTATAAATCACTTTATGAATTCTGCTTGCAATTTTTCCGTTTTCCCGGTAAAAATCAATACGACTTGTGCTTTTCTGCAAACTGATACTAGTTCTCTCATGGTCAGAACGTTTCCTTGCCAATTTTAGTCAGGCGATAGCTTTGCGGCGACATGCCAACAAATTTTTTGAACTGGCTGTTAAAATAGCTAATATTTCCAAATCCAGAACACAGACATATCTCTGTGATCGATAAATTGGTGCTGAACAGCAGCTGCTGTGCCTTGCCGATACGGAGGCGGATCAAATACCGCAGCGGTGCCAGGCCGGAACGATTTTTGAATTGATGGGCAAAGCCGGACACACTCATATGAGCCATTTGACTGAGTTCTTCTACTGTCAATTCTTCCATATAATGCTGATCCATATAATTTTTAACACCAATGAGCGCCATGTCCTGAAGCGTATCTTCTTCTTTAGGTAAATGCGGCACTTGGTACTGAATGATAGAAATAAGAGAACAAAGCAAATAGGGACAGACTACACTGCTTTGCCGGCATTGCCGTCGGACTTGTTCGTGCAAGCAGGCAAAAATCGAACGGATAGCCGCTGCGGACTCGCCTGTATGCAGAACTGGCGATATTGTATCATCAACGAGATAGTCTTTCGGAAGGTCTGGCAGCTGCAGACCGCGAAGGCCACAATTATAGAACCATAAGCCATATTCAGGATCTGCGCATTCGTCATGGAGCATGCCCCGGTTATAGACAATAAAGTCGCCGGCACCGACATGATATAAATGACTGCCAATACTGATGATGCCCCTGCCCTTGCTGACGTACTGGATTTCCAAATGTGTGTCATGACAATGAAATGACGACGGCAGGCTCGTTTCTGTATTATCATTGTAACCAACGTATATCAATTGTATATTCTTTGCCGATAGTTGCGGCAGTAATTCTTTCTTTTCATATAACATAACCATACTGGATCACTCCGTTTCTCAACACGTCCTTTATATCCGATACACTCTCTTCTATATAGTATACCAAAAAACGAGCTCAGCAGGATACTGAACTCGTTTTTTGTCATGTGTTTTATTCTATTGGGCAACAGTTTGTGCTGCCTGACGGAGGGTAACATAGTTAATGATCAGATCAGCCGCTGTTTCCAGAGAAATGTGGCTGGTATTGACCATCAAATCATAATTTTTGGGATCGCCCCAGGTTTGGCCGGTGTAATAGCTGTAGTAGCGTTTACGGTTCTTGTCTTCACCGTCCAGTTCCTTCAGTGTGCGATTACCATAATGGTCCTTAGAGCGGGCCAGACGGAATTTGTCATCAGCATAGATGAAGAAGGAATACGTGTTAGGCTGTTCTTTCAGGATATAGTCAGCGCAACGGCCTAAAAATACGGCGCTGCCCTGTTTGGCAATAGCCAGGATGACTTTGGCCTGTTCGATGTACATACGGTTATGTTCCGGTACGCGTTCATAGGCATAGTCCCCTAAATTGCCGAGGCAATTTTCCGGGCTGTTGTAGGACCGTTCCAGCAAGGCGTCAAAATCGGTAGACAAGCCGGCTTCAGCCGCTGCTAACGATATAATCTTGCGGTCATAGCGGCGCAGACTTAATTTATCTGCTACTAACGAAGATACTTCTTTGCCGCCGCTGCCATACTGGCGGGTAATGGTAATATAGGTGTTCGGTTCCATAGTAAACCTCCTCAAAATCGACTGCCGGCAAAATTATAATTCACCGTTCATTTCACGCTGTACGAGGTCGCGCATAATCTGCGGATAGAGTTTATCCAGCTTGTAGAACAACAAGACGATGATGATGGATACCCAGACGAAAATCGGTCCGATTTCATACAAATCGACGATCATTTGAATGGCACTATCGGGCTGGATGGCGCTGGCCGTGGTCGAAGAGACGTAGCCTGCATAGGACATGAGCCCTGTCAGGATAGCGCTGGTAAGGCCGGAACCGACCTTCGTACCTACAGAACCGCCGGAGAAGATGAGCCCTTCCTGACGCATGTGGAACTTCCACTGGCCGTATTCGACGACATCGCCGAGGAAGCCGAAGATAACTGAATTCAGCGGTGCAAAGCCAATGCCACGGATAATGCAGCTAAAGAGCACCCAGTTGAAATCAAGGGGATTGAGCAGGTAAATGAGATGGCCTGCCAAGGCTACGCTGACACCCATGAGGGACATATTGCGTTTGCCAAATTTCTGCAGCAGTTTCGGGCAGAAAAGGATGGTGAAGCCGATCATGATCCCTGTTTCCATCAAATACATAATGCTGTACAACGAATCATTATGGAAGATATACTTGCAGTAATACGGCAATACGGTCCCTGTAATGTAGAAGATAACGTTCTGCATCATCCAGATAAAAGCCGCCATCCAGAAATATTTATTCAATGCTAACGCCTTCAAGGACTTCATGACCGGTACTTTAGTCACTTTTTTGCGAGCTTCGATGACGACTGTTTCCTTACATTTATAGAAACATAACAACAGTAACAGCATACCCAGGACAGCCCAGATACTCATGACCTTGACCCAGGCCAGCTGCGTATCACCGAATAATTTGATGAGCGGCAGCGTCGCTGAAACGGATAAGATCTTGCCAATAGGCGACAAGGCCATACGTACGATGGACAACATATCCCGTTCTTTAGAAATACGGGTCATCATGGTCGATAAGCTGCCATACGGCAGGTTCAGCGCAGTGTAACAGAAGGTCGTGCAGAAATTATACGTCACAAAGATATAGGCAAACTGCATCAATTGCGATGTTTGCGGTACTGTATAAATAAGGATGATGGACACGGCAAAAGGCAGGCTCATCCATAAGATCCATGGCCGTGATTTCCCCCATTTAGAATTGGTCTTTTCAACGATAAAGCCCATGAGGACATCCGAAAAACCGTCAAAGCATCGTGACAACAGCATGACCAGGCCGATAACAGCCGGATCTATACCGGCATAATCGGTATAGAAGAAGGTCAGGATACTCATGGCACCCCAGACGATATTCTGTGCCGTATCCCCTAAGCCATAGGCAATTCGCGTTCCCCAGGACAGTTTTCCCTGGTCTATCGTAGCAGTAGTAGCACTCATGTAAATTTCCCCTTTCGCAGGCCGGACTTCCTATGACGAACTCTTAGTAGTTGATTGAAACAGCATGTCCCTGACGGTATGATTCAGTTGTAGCAAAGGCGATCTGTGTGGATTTCGTGCCATCGTAGACGTTGACTTCCGGCTGAATGCCTTTTGCCGCGCAATCGATGAAGTTTTCCATTTCCAGCCGGTACGCATCAGCGAACCGTTCGGGGAAGCCACTGACACATTCCTGTACGACGCCGTTGTTGTCATAGATCATGCACAAATTTTTCGCTGGTACAGGGCTGATGCGCAGCGTCCCTTCTGTACCGATGACTTCTGTTTCCACGTGATAGCCATAAGGTGCTGTGCGGCCGACATGGACGAAACCAATCGCACCGTTGGCGCATTTGTACATAGCTACGCCTGTTTCATCATCATGGGCTGCTTTGAATTCAGGATGTTTGAATGTCGAGCCCATAGCGTATACTTCTACAGGATCATCACCGAGGAACCAGCGCATAAGGTCGATATCATGGATAGCCATATCGATGAAGATACCGCCAGAGGTAGGTGCGAATTTGATGGCTCCCTGGACGAGGGCTTCCGGATCGATGCCCGTTGCTTTGACCATGTACGGTTTACCAATAGCACCGGCACGGATTTTTTCCATGGCATAGACATAGGACGGATCGAAACGGCGCATAAAGCCGAGGAAAAACGTCTTGTCTGGATGACGTTTGACTGCATCTTCGGCCAAACGGCATTCTTCAAGGGTCACGCCGAGCGGCTTATCGGTGAAGACATGCTTGCCTGCGTCAAGAGCTGCGGCAATTTGCCAGCAATGCTGACTGCTTGTCGTGACGATGACGACGGCATCAATATCAGCGTTGGCAAGCATGTCATTGTAGTCGGCATATACATCGTGTACGCCCAGCTCTTTCTGTGCATATTCCAGCTCAGCCGGTACGATGGAGCAAGCGGCTACTAAATCAGCGCCGGCAATTTTATAGGCAATATTATTGGCGTGTACTTTTCCTAACCGTCCCAGTCCTGCAATACCTACTTTGATTTTTTTCATGATGTGGTCTCCTTTTTGTCGAATGTATATAATCGTTCGTATGATGATATATAGAGCGCGTGTTGTTAACCTATTGCTACTATGTATGTCATCTCCTGGTTAACTCTACGGTTTCATCATAGCAAAAAGCAGAGCCGTCGTCATTGCCCTGCCCTGCTTAAAAATATACATTTCATGCTCTGCCTATACGGGAGCAAAAAAGGATAACCATACCTCATCGCGTCGCAAAATAACTGCGAAATACGTTTGGTGTCATGTTATTATTCTGTTTGAATGCCCGAATGAAATGGGACGTACTTTGGAAGCCTGTTTCAGCAGCTATTTTTTCCATGCTGAGGGACGTATTGACCAAGAGTTTTTTTGCGTTGTCCAAGCGCAGATCCAGTAAATAGACATGAGGCGACTGCTGCATAGCCTGTTTGAACATACGGCTGAAATAATACGTGCTAAGGCCGGCTGCTGCGGCAATGTCACCGACAGTAATGCTGTCACGATAATGGGCCTGCATAAATGCCAGCGAGCAGTTGATAGCTTCCTTTGACGGGGACTGAACCGTTCGCGGTGCCGCCGCCAGTTCACACAGCAGACTGTAAATATAGTGGGAAAACTGGAAATCGCTGGCATGCTCATCCTTCAAGGCCAGCAAGACCGCATCCATATACGCCAGCGTCCGTTTGCCATAGAATTGGTCAAAATGACCATTGCCGTTGCGTTCATAAATATAGTCGAACAACGACGCCGTATGGGCCCCATGGAAATGAAACCACTTCACCACAGCCGGTTCTTCAGACCAGTAATGATTCGGCTCCTGGCACGACAATAACACCAATTCATTTTCCTTGGCAACAAAATGTTCGTGCCGCAGTTCGAAGTGCAGTGTCCCCTTGACAATGTATTGGATCATATAAGCATCCATATAACGGCGCTTCACCCGATAGGGGACATCCAGCCAGTACATACCGCCCCATAGCAAGTAAAACAGATGCTCTTTGGCATAGGGATTGGCCGACCAAAAGTAGATACCATCGCGTTTGATGACACCAGGTTCTTTTATACTCATACTATTCATCTCCTTTTGGAAAGCAAGAAATGTATATAAAAAAGCATGATTGTACAATCATGAGCTAAAAATCCATACACATCCTGTATCTATATGTACCATTATACCGATGATCAAAGAGAAAATCCAATTTCTGCCTATATAATACGGGCTTCCAATACTTTTACCGTATCGGAAGCCCGTGGTTATATCACTATTATTCTTTTGGTGCTTGTGCAGCAGCGCTTTGACGCAGGTCAACGTATTTGATGATAAGGTCAGCCGCTGTTTCCAGAGAAATGTGGCTGGTGTTGACCATCAAATCATAGTTCTTGGGATCGCCCCAGGTTTGGCCGGTGTAATAGCTGTAGTAGCGTTTACGGTTCTTGTCTTCACCGTCCAGTTCCTTCAGTGTGCGATTGCCATAATGGTCCTTAGAGCGGGCCAGGCGGAATTCGTCATCAGCATAGATGAAGAAGGAATACGTGTTAGGCTGTTCTTTCAGGATATAGTCAGCGCAACGGCCTAAAAATACGGCGCTGCCCTGTTTGGCAATAGCCAGGATGACTTTGGCCTGTTCAATGTACATACGGTTATGTTCCGGTACGCGTTCATAGGCATAGTCCCCTAAATTGCCGAGGCAATTTTCCGGGCTGTTATAGGACCGTTCCAGCAAGGCATCAAAATCGGTAGACAAACCGGCTTCAGCCGCTGCTAACGATATAATCTTGCGGTCATAGCGGCGCAGACCTAATTTATCTGCTACTAACGAAGATACTTCTTTGCCGCCGCTGCCATACTGGCGGGTAATGGTAATATATGTATTCGGTTCCATAGAGACCTCCTTATACATGTACGAATGTATGCTAATGATTATAATTCACCTTTTGCTTCTCGTTCGACCAGATCTTTCATGATCTGCGGGTAAATCTTATCGAGTTTATAGGTAACTAAGATGAAGATCAAAATGACCCAGACGAGGATCGGTGCATATTTGTAAATGCTGACGACCATATTGATAGCTTCCTGAGACTGGGAAACAACGCCAGAAGAAGAAGCTACATAGCCTGTCAGGGACAACAGACCTGTTACGATAGCACTGGTAAGGCCAGAGCCGACTTTCGTACCAACAGAACCACCGGAGAAGATAAGACCTTCCTGGCGGATGTGGAATTTCCACTGGCCATATTCGACAACGTCGCCCAAGAAACCGAAGATAACCGACTGAATCGGAGCAAAGCCGATACCGCGGATGACGCAGCTGAATACGAGCATGTTAAAGTTCAGCGGATCAAACAAGAAGATGATATGACCAATGAGGCAGATAATGACGCCGGCAAGAGACATGTTACGTTTGCCAAAGCGTTTTAACAGTTTCGGACTGAACGCGATCATGACACCGATCGTGACCAGTGTTTCTACTAAGTATAAAATACTGTATAACGAATCATTCATGAAAATGTATTTGCAATAATACGGCAGAACTGTACCGGTAACGGTAAAGATAACGTTCTGCATCGTCCAAATCATAGCGGCACTCCAGAAGTACTTGTTGAGGACCAGGGCTTTCAGAGCTTTGCCTACAGGGATCTTATCGACTTTCTGACGTGCTTCGATAACGACAGTTTCTTTACATTGTTTGAAGCAAAGGAGCAATAATGCCAATGCCAGCACGGCCCACATAGCCATTACTTCTACCCAGGCTGCCTGTGTATCGCCGAAGACTTTGATGAGCGGCAAGGTTGCAGCAACAGACAAGATACGGCCCCACGGAGACAAGCACATACGCGTAATAGACAGCATATCCCGTTCTTTGGATACACGGGTCATCATAGCTGACAAGCTGCCATACGGAAGATTCAAGGCCGTATAACAAATTGTCGTGCAGAAGTTATAGGTCACGAAAATATACGCGAATTGGAGCAGCGGCGTTGTCTGTGGTACGGTGTAAATAAGTACGATGGATAATGCAAAAGGAAGACTCATCCACAAGATCCACGGACGGGACTTGCCCCATTTGGAATTCGTCTTTTCTACGATGAACCCCATAATGACATCAGAGAACCCATCGAAGCAACGGGAAATGAGCATTACCAAACCGACGATAGCCGGATCTACACCAGCATAGTCGGTATAGAAGAATGTGAGGATACCCATGGCACCCCAGACGACGTTTTGTGCAGTATCACCTAAGCCATAGCAAACTCTCGTACCCCAAGAAAGGGGCTTGTTTTGGTCGGTAACCGCCTGTACACTAGTCATACGAACACCTCCGAAAAAAATAGAAACATAGAATTAGGACACATGTGGCAAGAAGTTTTTGATATGTTGATTATATTTTGGTACTTTCTCTTGCCCTTTATGTGTACATTATACTATTTTCACCATAACTTATCCTATAAATTATTGCTTTCTGCTGGTTGATTGCACAATACGCATAATAATGTATAGCCTAATGGAATAGCATATTTTCGGTGTTCCTATGACATAGTGTTTCCAAGGACTTTTCAAAAAACTATATTTTTTAGTGCTGTAGCCCAGTGAACGGATAAATGTTAACTTAATTTCATATCATCTTTACATCGCTTTGGCAAGTACGCTACAATATTATATAGCATCATATCTGATACATCATAGAGTCACTCACGAGGTGTTGCACATGAAGATTCTCGACAAAGGCGTCATCGCTCCTTCCTTTATGGACTTCCAGCTTCCTACGGATTTTGCCAAAAAAGCGTTGTATTATACCGTCCAGTCCGGCCATTTCTATTGCACCGACCAGTATGCCGTCGAACGGGACAGCATTAGCCAGTATTTATTGCTGTATGTATGCAGCGGTTCCTTCTACGCCGAAACGCCAACTGATTCTGTTATCGCCGGCGCTGACGAAATCATCCTGCTCGACTGCTGTCATCATCATCGGTACGGCTGCAAGACTGCCGGCGACTTCCTGTGGTTCCATTATAATGGCAACAGCAGCGATGCTTACTACACCCAGCTCCATGACAAGACGGGCATCCTCTACAATGGCTCGCAAGCAGCCATGTCCCGCCCTTGGTTCCAAAACGTACTGGCCCAGGGCAAACGGATGCCAGCTAACGAATCGCTCATTTCCCTCAATATCGACCGCATCCTGACGGGACTCACTATGCCGTCCCAGCCGACAGGACCGAGCAATCAAGTCCTGGATCCGGCCCTCAGCTACATCAGTCAGAACTATGACCACCCGTTGTCCTTAGAAGAGCTGGCCGCACTGTGCAGTATCAGTACGTCCCATTTTATCCGCATCTTTAAACGGCAGCTGAACTGCACGCCTCATGAATATGTTCTGTTATACCGCATCCGCCAATCGAAGAACCTGCTTATTTCGTCATCCTATACAGTAGAAGAAATCGCTGAAAAATGCGGCTTCAACAGTCCCTCCCATTTCGCCAGAGCCTTCAAGAAAATCAATGCCCTGACACCGACGGAATTCCGGTCTGTTCAATTCTGATCCCCATTATAATTCCCCTTTTGCTTCCCGTTCGACTAACTCGCGCATGATTTGCGGATACAGTTTGTCGAGCTTATATACTGCCAGCACAAAAATGAGGACGACCCAAACGAAGATAGGTGCGAATTCATAGACACGAACGACCATATCGATGGCGCTCTGCGGCTGAACGACAGTACCGCTGGACGAGGAAATATAGCCAGCCAGCGACAACAGGCCCGTCAAAATAGCGCTGGCAAGACCGGCACCGAGCTTGCAGCCTACGGAACCACCAGAGAAGACCAGCCCTTCTTCACGAATATGGAATTTCCACTGGCTGTATTCTACGACATCCCCGAGGAAGCCAAAAATAACGGACTGTACTGGCGCAAAGCCGATACCTCGAATGACACAGCTGAACAGGAGCCAATTGAAATCAAGGGGATTGATCAAATAAATCAAATGACCTATGAGGCAAATAATAACGCCGCCTAAGGACATGTTCCGCTTGCCGAAGCGCTGCAATAGTTTGGGACTAAAGAACATCATCACAGAAATCGTAATCAGCGTTTCGACTAAATAGAGGAAGCCATATAAAGAATCATTGGCAAAAACATATTTACAATAATATGGCAGTACCGTACCGGTCACCGTAAAAATAACGTTCTGCATCATCCAGATCGTCAAGGCACACCAGAAATATTTATTGTATAATAGCGCCTGTATCGATCGTTTGACAGGTATGTTCGTCGTTTGTTTACGTGCCTCTATGACTACCGTTTCCTTGCACCGGCTAAAGCAAAGCAGCAACAGCAGCATCGCGATGACAGCCCATAAGGCCATGACTTCTACCCAGGCCAGTTGCGTATCGCCGAAGATTTTGACCAGTGGCAGTGTCCCTGACACGGCCAGCATGCGTCCCCATGGAGACAGACACATACGCGTAATCGACAGCATATCCCGTTCTTTGGAAATACGGGTCATCATGGCTGACAAGCTGCCATATGGCAGATTCAGTGCTGTATAACAGATGGTCGTACAGAAGTTATAGGTCACGAAGATATAGGCAAATTGCAGGACCGGTGTCGTCTGCGGCACCGTATAGATCAGGATGATAGAAATAGCAAAGGGAACACTCATCCATAAAATCCAAGGACGGGATTTCCCCCATTTGGAATTCGTCTTCTCTACGATGAAGCCCATAATGATATCAGATACACCATCAAAACATCGGGAAATCAGCATGACCAATCCGACAATAGCCGGATCAATGCCGGCATAGTCCGTGTAGAAAAACGTCATGATCCCCATTGCACCCCAGGCAACGTTTTGTGCCGTATCGCCAAGACCATAGGCAATGCGGGTCGACCAGGGCAATCGCTGCGTCTCACCTGCTGTTTGTATCGTACTCATAAAAAAACACCTCCACACACATACTTAGGTGGCAACTACATTTTGTTGCCTTATTATTTCTGTCTGCTTATAGTATACTTGTTTTTTTATCATCTTACAGTGCATAGAATTTTCCTTTTCTATACAAAAATTATCATCGTATTTTAATTTAAATCCATTTGATATATATATTTTTATATCTATATATACAAAAAACGTCATCCATTTCGCAACTGTATTTCAGTTGCGGAACAGATGACGTTTTCCGTTTTCATAGGAAGTTTTTTTATCTGAATCCTGCTTTTCTCAAGTTTTCCCGGCCCCGTTTGGCAATAGGCAGGGGAAGATCAAAGGATTTGACTGGGAACAGATCCTGTTCGACAACACACCAGCCATGATACCCTTTTTCTACGAGAGCATCATAAAAAGCAGCAAAATCGATACTTCCTTTGCCTGGTTCTACCATGATATCTTCTGTAACGGCCTTGGCAAAGGACCATTTTTCCGCATCCATTTTAGCTTTGACCTGAAGGTCACAGTCTTTAAGGTGGATGTAAGGAATCCGATCAGCATGTTTTTTATAGAACGAAACAGGTTCACCACCGCCGTAGACATGATGGCCTGTATCGAAACATAGCTGGACATCGGTGTCGGCCAACAGGCGTTCGATTTGTTCTTCTGTCTGGACATGGGAATCTACATGGGGATGGAAGGCACCGATGAGGCCGTATTTTGCGGCTTCATCAGCTGCACGCTGCACGTTGGCACAATATTTCTTCCATTCTGCTTCAGACAGGTTCGGATTCATAGCAATAGCGCCTGTTTCCAAATCAGTGTACATGGGCGGCAGCAACACGATGTATTTCGCGTCAGGAAAAGATTTCAGTAATCCGGCAATGTCGTCAATGGTTTTGCACATTTCATCGACAGAGTCATCATCGAGGAAGTTACCACCAACAGTACCGGCAACGAGTTGCAGTGAACGGTTTTGTAATTCTTTCTTCAATTCCGGTGCCGTATTAGGAAAATATCCCCATGGACCGAGTTCGATGCCGTCATAGCCGGCTTCTTTCATTTCATCGAGGCAGCGGTTCCACGGCGTCTGTTTTTCGTGCTGCGGGAACCATACGCCCCATGAATCGGGAGCAATACCAACTTGTATAGCCATTTTCATATCCTCCTACAGATGATTATTCGACAGGTGTCCAAACACCGTTGTCAGCAGATTTCAAGATAGCCGCGATCGTACGGTCGATTTTATAACCGAATTCAAAGTTGCAGGCATACGGTGTTCCTTGGGTCAATGCCGAAAACAGTTCATGTGCTTCTAAGATTTTCATATCGTTATAAGCGATCGAGATACCGCCGGCCGGCTGGAAGGCCGAATAGCCTTTGTGCTTCGGATTCAGGAAAACTCTGCGGAAACCACGGTCTGCTTCATCATCAGACTGGAAGTACACCTGTACTTCGCCCATCGTTTCCAGATCATACACGACAGAGCCTTTTGTACCCTGGATTTCATACGCTAAATAATTTTTGCGGCCTGTAGCGACACGGCTGGCTGAAATAGTACCGATAGCACCGTTAGCATAGCGTGTCATGAGTGAAATAATATCTTCGTTTTCTACATCAGCCATTTCCTTGGAATCCCGTCCCTTAGGGCGTTTCGGGAAGATTGTTTCTTTCATCGCATTGACAGCTGAAATATCACCCATAATGAACTGAGACACGCTGAGCAAATGGGAACCGAGATCGCCGAGAGCACCGCAGCCAGCTAATTTATTGATATGGCGCCAGGTAATAGGCAGGTTTTCATCGAGGAGCTGGTCTTGGTCATACCGGCCGACAAAACGCATGATCTTACCGAGTTTGCCGCTTTGTACGAGGTCCCGTACATATGCATTGGCCGGGTTCATCGTATTATTGAAGCCAACGTAATTGATGACGTTTTTCTTAGCCGCTAATGCTGCCAGTTCTTTGGATTCAGCTTCGGAAATAGAGAGCGGTTTTTCACAATATACGTTTTTACCGTTTTCCAAGGCTGCTTTGGCTACTTCGTAGTGGAACGCATTCGGCGTCGCAATGTCAACGAGGTCGATATCCGGATCACTGACCAGCGTATGCCAGTCCGTGGTCATGCGTTTAAAACCGATTTTGTGCTGAGCGATTTTTGCACTTTCTTCATTGGCATCGGCTACCATTTCAAATACAGGAACACCGAAGTCAGGACCAAACAACATCTGTTCATCTAACATTGCACTGCTGTGAGCCTTACCCATCCAACCGGCACCTACTAAACCAATACGTATTTCTTTCATAATAATCTCCTCCTTAGGACTTGCTAAATATATAAGTTGCGTTTCCGCTTGATTGCCTCAACGTCTTATGTTGGCTACATTATAAGCCCTGGGAGAAAACAAATCATTACAACGGATTGTCATGTTCTATACAAAAATTATCATGGAATTTCATTTCCCTATTCTAAAAAAATCGTATCTTGCTTTCATAAAAAGATGGCTGTTATACTACATAAAATGATTTTCATTCCATGCAGCCCTTACAATTTAAATTACGTGTGGTAAAATGAAATCATACCTGCCATTCAGAAACTTCGTTCTGCACGCAGCACCGTTAATCATACTAAGGGAGGGATACCCATGCATACTGAGTTTACCTTGAAGAAAATATTAAAAACAATCGTGGCTTGCTATAAGCAAGTTTATGGGGACAGCTTACATACTGTATATTTATATGGTTCCTATGCCCGTGGAGATTATGACAACGAATCAGATATAGATATTGTCGCCATTGTAGACGGTAACAGGCTGGAGCTGCAAAAAAAATTGAAAGAAGTTTGGGACGTTGCCGATGAGCTTGATTTAGAATATGGCGTCATTGTTTCACCAACAGTTATTCCGTTAGATGAATTCAATAGATATAAAGAAGATCTACCTTATTATGCTAATATTGCCAAAGAAGGGATTGAGATGAGTGCCTGATAATCGCAAAACTTTGATGCAATATCGTCTGGATAATGCCCAGGAAAAAATAAGAGCCGCAGCACTACTATACGAGCAAGGAAGTTATAAAGATTCTATTAATCGTTCCTATTATGCTATGTTTGCTGCTATGCGAGCTATCTTGGCTTTAGATGGCGTTGATTTTTCCAAACATGCTGGCGTGATTTCATATTTTCAGAGAGAATATATTAAAACAGGAATATTCGACAAGAAATATTCTAAATTTATAAGTACAGCATTTCAAATTCGTAATAACTGTGATTATGCTGATTTTTTTATAGTAAACAAGGACGATGCCAAAGAACAATTAGACCATGCTAAAGAATTTTTCAACGTACTCCAATCTTATGTATCAAGTAATGGACATGCAAAGTAAGCTGATTCCTAATTTTCACATCTTGTATTCCTTAAAAAATAATGTTGCAAAGAAAGGGCTGCTGCACAATATGATACTGTGCAGCAGCCCTTTCTTTGCAACATTATTTTCCAAGTAATTCTCGTTCGATCCGTTCCCGTGCTTGTGGTGCTTGTTGTTCCATTTTTTCCGGGAATCCGAAGTAAGATACGCAGGCAATCGTATCGCCGCCCGCCTTCGGTGCATCCGGCTGTGCTTGTCTGGTCACGAAGTTCGTGTCCCGCAGTGTTTCA
>JAKVKI010000029.1 GCA_022486585.1 Megasphaera sp. | reverse complement strand
ATTATGTTGTCATTAGTATTGTCGGGAATGACAATTGGTATGGTCTCAGCGGCGACTGTTACTACGCCTCTTACTGTTACTGGTGGCACGACTACGGTGGATAGTACAGATATTACTGTAAATACGGCAGGGGGAAATCCAGGGACCAGTCCCATCACGGTGTCTAACGGTACGCTGAATATTACAGGACAAGGGAAGGTGGATTCTGTATATAAAACGGATAGTAGTAGTACTAACATTCCCCAATATTTGGGAATTCAGTCAGCTATTACGCAGACTGGAGGCATCATCAACGCGGGTTCATTAGATGTGGAATATAAGGTTGATGATGGTGTAACCAATTTGACTTATGCCCCCAATGGGAGTAAATATGGAGCTCTTTATGCCGTTGATGCAGAAAATGCTGTACTGAAAACTGATGGAAATATCAAAATAAATGCAACATATGATAGCACTTTAGGTTCTTATTACAGGCTTAGTGGCTTATATTATCTTGATACAGACATTACTGCTCAATCTGTTGATGTAGTTGTTAATAATAATTCTATAAATGGAGCTGCTTATGGCATAGGCATGAACGAAGGATATTATATACCAGAACCTAGTATAGCACGTTCTAGCAGGGGCAACATTGATATTAGTGGATCAGTAAATATTGTTGTAAATGGTACTGATAAAGCTGAAGATGGAGCAGAAAATATTGGTATCTGTACTAGTGAAGGAAGCTTTTCTGCAGGTTCGATAAATATAAACAATACGAACGGTTCTTTTACAGGAATCGATAATTATGATACTGATTTCACTGTCAAAGGTGCAACAACAATTATTGCTGGAAACGGTAGCAAATTTTTAAATCCTTATTCTTATTCGGGCAATACAGGCATTATTACCGGCGGAATGGTAGGCCTTGATGGGAACGGCAGTCGTTACAATACCATGAATCTAGAAGGACCGGTAACAATTTCAGGCATTTCCCTTGGTACGGGTATACAGGTTGAAGGAGCATCGCACTTTATAGCTCCTTCTGTAGATATCACGGTGAATATGGATGGCTGTACAGGTATAGCTACAGGCAGAGAGGGTGGTAATTGGGGAGATGGTAATTTTTACTGTCCGCCGACTATTGATATTACGGATAAAACAACAGTACATGCGACAGGTGATAGCGCTATAGGTATAGAGATAGCCGCCTGGGGACAGTTAAGTGCCTATAATTTAGATGTAGAAGCTACCGGTACGAATGCTGTAGGGTTATCGGCAGGGATGTGTGGTGAAAGATTATTTTCTAGTTATTATGATGCAGGAGATATGCCAGCTGTTGTGACAGCTATAAATGGTACAGTCACTGCTAATGGCAACAATGCAGCAGCACTGGCCGTATCTCAAGGCAGTACGCTTAATATAACTAATATAACAGCGAGTGCTCCTGATAGTAATATAGCAGTTAAGGCTTATGGTAATGGCACCCTTACGGCGGATGGGAGTACCTTGACTGGTGATGTTATAGAAAAAGCAGTGATGCCAGTTGAAACAACGGCTGATTGTTCTTTTGAACAGGAATCTTCGTTACTGACCATGAATTTGAACAATAAGACTAGTTTGACTGGTGCCGTGAATGTGACAACTGATTCTCAAGATGTTTGTAAAATCAATCTCAACGTCGATAAGACATCAACGTGGTTTGTTACTGGGACCAGTGATTTAGAGGGAACGTTGAATAATGAAGGCAGCGTTGATTTCCATACGAAGAGTGATGAATTGAATAAGACTGTCACTGTTAGTGATTATACAGGATCGGGCAGCCTCTATATGAATACAGATTTAGCCAGCCAGACTGATGGTGATAAGCTGGTCATTACCAATGGGACGACCGCTGCTAGTGGTACTATTCAAGTCTATGATAAGGGCCTCGTAAGTGGCAGTAATGGCAAGGTCACAGGGTCAAAACAACTTTTGCTGGTACAGGATACGAACGGTGTGACTAGCTGGACTGGCAAGAGCTTGGATACTGGCGGTGTTTGGGATATCAATCCTACGATAGAGAAAATTGGCAATGATTGGTATCTTGTTATGGATGGTGATTCGATTCTTACGCCGAATACTACGGCTAAGACCTATTTCGGTTTTAGTGATGCTGCCTATGGCTTGTGGCGCAATGCCCTGACTGATGATACGCTGCGTATGCGGTTAGGTGATTTGCGGTATGGAGCCGAAGATGTAGCTGGCGTATGGGCCAAAGTCAAAGCAGGCAATTTAGATGCATCCGGCTATGATGCCGATTACCAGATGTATCAAGGCGGCTATGATAAGAAGAATGGCAATACGGCATATGGGCTGGCTGTCGATCATATGCGCAGCAAGCCGGATTATGAAGCCGGTTACGGTCATAATTCGATGACCAATGTAAGTCTCTATGCGACGACATATCATGACAGCGGTGCTTACAGTGATATTGTCCTGACAGCTGGAAAATATCGCGGCAATGTCCATGTCAATCCGAACAGCGATTATGCTGATTATGATGCCTGGGCCTACAGTGCCAGTTATGAAGTAGGGAAGACTTATCGCAGGGATAATGGCTGGTTCATAGAACCGCAGGGACAGTTAATCTATGGTCACATGCAGGGTACTGATTCCATATCGAAAAATGGTTCTGATATGCATCGAGATAGTATTACCTCCTTCTTAGGACGAGCAGGTGTCGTCTTGGGCCGCAAGGTCAATGATCATAGTGATTACTATTTCAAGGCTAACATATATAGAGAATTTGCCGGCGACGGAGATATGTTCCTTGATGTAACAGATAATTATGGTACGAGACAGCATATCACTCATAGCGGTGATAATAAAGATACGTGGTTCGAATTAGGCCTTGGCGGCAATCTGAAGCTTAGTGACAGCGCCTATATGTATGGTGATGTCTTAAAGACCTTTGGAGCCAATATCAGTAAAAAATGGCAGGTGAATGTAGGCCTGCGATGGGCTATTGGCAGTGGTGCCAAAAAGGCAGCACCGCAACCTGTCGTTGAACCAGCTGTAGAACCGGTACAGCCGGCGCCAGTCGTGCAGGAAAAGCAGGAAGCGTATTATGACAGCGTCCATTTCGGCTTCGATGAAGACCAGCCCTTAGCTGGTGAAGCCGCCAAAGTCAGTCGCTTTGCAGCGACAGCGAAGGCACACCCCGAACGGACATACGCTATGGTAGGCAATACGGACAGTGTAGGCACAGACGCCTATAATAATGACTTGTCTAAACGGCGTGTAGAACACGTCAAGACCTTAGCAGAACAACAAGGTGTACCGGCAGCGCAGATGCAGGACAGCTACCTCGGTAAGAGCCATCCAGTAGATACGAACGAAACAGAACAGGGCCGGGCCAATAACCGCCGCGTCGATATTTACGAACACCAGTAAGACAGTATATGCCTATACATAATATACTATTATAAGATGACAGAGATAAACATGCCGCTGCAACAGATGCTAGATAATCAATCTGTTGCAGCGGTATTTAGTATAGAAAATCATAGAAGGGCACAGGCAGAGAAAGGCAGTTGTTCATCAATCATATATAAGCGTTCTTTATTATCATTAATATGTGAAGGCCCCTCTGGTGTAGACAGGCTATGCGATATAGTGTAGAATGTCATAATAGATTCATCTGTAAACTTACAGATATGTCATATGTAGGATATAATAGTATATTAAGAAACTAATAAAGATAGGTGAAGAACGTATGTTAGAAGTTCCTATTAAACGCACCATCATTATTGATGATACTAAAAAAAAGAAGCGGAGTCGCAAGAAAAAAGCAGACGGCGAAAAAATGGTAATTCACGGTACTGTGAATCTGCCTAAAAAAGAGCCGCTGAAAAAAATGGACCCGTTGCCAAAGAATGCTAAAAATCTGGTCATCGTAGAATCGCCGGCAAAAGCGAAGACTATCGAAAAATTTCTGGGCAGTTCCTATAAAGTGCTGGCCAGCCGCGGTCATCTTCGTGATTTACCGCGCAATCAGTTCGGTGTCAATATTGAAGAAGGATTTTCGCCGACGTATACCAATATGTGGGACAAACGCAAGCTTATTGAAGAACTGCAGAATGAATACGTCCGGTCCAAAAAAGTCTATCTGGCAACTGACCCGGACCGTGAAGGAGAAGCTATTTCATGGCATCTGGCGCACTTGTTAAATGTGGATCCCCATGAAAAATGCCGTATTATGTTCCATGAAATCACAAAAAAAGCGGTACTGGCAGGACTCGAAGATCCAGAGCCGATTAATCTCCAAAAAGTAGATGCCCAGCAGGCACGACGTGTACTAGATCGTATTGTGGGCTATAAATTGAGCCCGCTCTTGTGGAAGAAAGTATGTAAAGGCCTCAGTGCCGGCCGTGTGCAGTCTGTTGCTGTTCGTCTGATTTGCGAACGGGAAGAAGAAATCAAAGCTTTCATTCCCGAAGAATATTGGACAATCGGCGGTATATATAAGACTGCCGATGGATTGGATTTGACGACGGAACTGACAAAGATCGATGGTAAAAAAGCAACCATCGACGATGGTGATACAGCCAATAGAATCGCTGCCGACTTGCAATGGGAACAGCAAGGTGTTGAAGGCCATGCTGCTGACGTTATCACCAAAGTAGAGAAACGCAAACGTAAACGACAGCCGCAACCGCCGTTTACGACATCGACAATGCAACAGGAATGTGTTTCCAAGCTTAATTTTGGTGCTAAGAAGACCATGATGCTGGCACAACAGCTCTATGAAGGGCTCGACATTGGTGAACAAGGCCACGTCGGTCTTATTACGTACATGCGTACTGACTCCACTCGTATTAATGATGATATGATTCAGTCTGCCCGGGAATTTGTTACGGCGAATTATGGTGCTGAATATCTGCCGCCATCGCCTCGGGTATACAAGACCAAGCAGACCAGTCAGGATGCCCATGAAGCGATTCGCCCAACGTCACTGGAGTTGACACCACATATGGTGGCGCCATTCTTGTCGCGGGACCAGTTGCGCCTTTATACGCTTATTTGGAATCGATTCCTGGCCAGTCAGATGGAATCCGTAGAAACAGAACATATGGCGATCCTCATTGAATCAGGACCCTATGAATTGAAGGCGGCAGGCTACAAAGTCGTGTTCAAAGGCTTTACGGAATTGTATGAAGATGCTAAGAAAGATAAAACGTTGAGTGAACTGCCTCATATTGAAACTGACACGATTGTCCATAATCAGTCGGTGACGCCGACGCAGCACTTCACACAGCCACCGGCACGCTATACAGAAGCGAGCCTTATTAAGACGCTGGAAGAAAAAGGGATCGGCCGTCCGAGTACATATGCGCCGATTATGGATACGATACAAAATCGTAACTACGTAGAAAAGAAAGATAAGCAGTTCATACCAACTGAACTAGGCGTCATTATTGTAGACTTGCTGAAAAAATATTTCGAACAAATCATCAACGTTGGTTTTACGGCACACATGGAAGAAGAGCTTGATGATATTGAACAGGGCAAAGATACCTATGCGCATGTATTGCAGGAATTCTATGATGTATTCAAGCCGGAAATGGATACGGCTGAAGCCAACATGGAAAAAATCACGATTGCCGGGGAAGATTCCGGGCAAGTATGTGAGCTCTGCGGTGCCCCGATGGTATATAAATTTGGCCGCTTTGGCAAATTCCTGGCTTGTTCTAATTTCCCGGAATGCCGTAATACCAAAGCTATTGTTGAGGATTTGGGTATTCCTTGTCCGAAATGTGGCAAGGGGACGCTGATTAAACGTAAATCCAAGCGAGGGCGTGTGTTCTATGGATGCAGTGAATATCCGGCTTGTGATTTCGTTTTGTGGAATGAACCAGTCAATAAGAAATGTGAAAAATGCGGTAGCATTATGATCATTAAACACTATAAAAAAGGACCAGATAAACTGTTCTGCAGTAATCCTGAATGTGAAAACCATAAGAATGGAGAAATAGTGAATGAAGAATAGCGTCTTAGTCATCGGTGCCGGTTTGGCCGGATCAGAAGCAGCATGGCAGCTCGTGCAGCGGGGCATTCCTGTTGAATTGGCTGAAATGCGGCCTGTCAAATCGTCGCCGGCACATCATACAGCTGATTTTGCCGAGCTGGTGTGCAGCAATTCGCTGCGAGCTGCGAATATTGAAAATGCTGTCGGTTTGCTGAAGGAAGAAATGCGGCGTCTCCACTCGCTGATCATGCTGTCAGCTGATACCAATCGTGTCCCTGCCGGCGGAGCGCTAGCAGTCGATCGTGTACCTTTCAGCCAGCTGATTACAGAAAAATTAAAATCCAATCCTTTAGTTACGGTGATCAATGAAGAAATAACGGCTATTCCTGAGGATCAGGTATGCATCATTGCGACAGGGCCGCTGACGAGTGATGCTATGTCTGATACTATTCGTACCTTGACCGGCAGTGAATATTTTCATTTCCATGATGCAGCAGCGCCTATTGTGACGCTGGAATCACTGGATATGACGAAAGTATACCGCGCTGCCCGTTATGGCAAAGGCGGTGCCGATTATTTGAATTGTCCTTTTACGAAGGACGAATATGAAGCATTCTGGCAAGCCTTGACGACGGCAGAATGTGCGGAGCTGCATGAATTTGAAAAGCATGATGCTGTATTTGAAGGTTGCATGCCTATCGAAATCATGGCGGCTCGTGGTGTCGATACGATTCGGTATGGCCCGCTTAAACCAGTAGGGCTGGAACTGCCCGATACAGGTGAACGGCCTTACGCCGTAGTACAACTTCGCCAAGACAATGGCAGTGCTACGTTATATAATATAGTTGGCTTCCAAACTCATTTGAAATTCCCAGAACAGAAACGGGTCTTTTCTATGATTCCCGGGTTGGAACATGCTGAATTTGTTCGCTATGGTGTCATGCATCGTAATTCGTACATCAATTCGCCGGAATTATTGTTGCCAACGCTCCAATATCGTAAAAATCAGAATCTGTTCTTTGCCGGACAGCTTACTGGCGTCGAGGGATATTTGGAATCAGCTGCAATGGGCCTCTTAGCCGGAATGAATGCAGCTAAATTACTGCAGGGCAACGAGTGCCTGACCTTCTCTAAACGGACGGCTATGGGTGGCTTGAGCCAGTATATTTCCAGCGGTCCGAATGATCATTTCCAGCCTATGAATATTAACTTTGGTATTATGGAACCGCTGGGAATCAAAAAGCGAATGAAGAAGCGTGAGAAAAATGCGCTGTTAGCACAGCGGGCTTTGGAAGAAATGGACGCGATGAAAGACCAAGTGCAATAAGTACGGTATGCCGGAGGTAAAACGGCAGATAGGAGATTGACATATTATGGAAACATCATTTCATGCTACGACCATCGTAGCAGTACAGCGTAATGGCAAAACTGCCATTGCCGGTGACGGCCAGGTGACCTTAGGTAATTCTGTCATTATGAAGGGAACGGCCCAGAAGGTCCGCCGCTTGTACCAGGGAAAAATCATCAGCGGTTTTGCCGGTTCTGTAGCCGATGCCTTTACGCTTTTTGATCATTTTGAAGAAAAGTTAAATGAATATAATGGCAACCTCGTCCGCAGCGCTGTAGAACTCGCTAAAGATTGGCGTTCCGATAAGATCCTTCATAAATTGGAAGCGTTACTGCTCGTAGCTGATTCGCAGCGCATTTTGCTCATTTCCGGGAATGGTGAAGTCATTGAACCGGATGACGGGATCCTGGCCATCGGCTCCGGTGGCAACTACGCCTTGGCTTCGGCTAGAGCACTCATGCAGAATACCGATATGACAGCGAAGGAAATTGCTGAAAAATCTCTCCATATTGCCGCCGATATTTGTGTCTACACCAATCATAATGTCATTGTAGAAGAAATATAGGCATATACAGAAAGGAATACGTAAACATGAACGATACAGAATTGACGCCGAAACAAATTGTCACAGAACTCGATAAATACATTATCGGGCAAGGTGAAGCTAAGAAATCCGTGGCCATTGCCTTGCGCAATCGTTGGCGCCGTAAACGGCTGAGTGAAGATATGCAGGAAGAAATCATTCCTAAAAACATTCTCCTCATCGGGCCGACTGGTGTAGGCAAGACGGAAATCGCCCGTCGCCTGGCGCGCCTCGTCGGGGCACCTTTCATCAAAGTCGAAGCGACGAAATATACGGAAGTAGGTTATGTAGGCCGTGATGTCGAACAGATCATTCGTGACCTTGTGGCTAATGCTATCCGTATGGTCCAGGATCAGGAAAGTCAGCATTATGAACAGAAGGCGGAGGTCGAAGCGGATAAGCGGATCCTCCAGGTATTGTGGCCTAAAAAAGAAGAAATCAAAGAAAAAGTAACGCACCCTATGGATATTTTCTTCTCTGATGATGAAGAAGAAGCACCACAGCAACCCAAACAGGTGGAATCCGGTCATTCAGACCGTCGCCGTAAAATGCTTGATGATATTCGAAGCCATAAAATGGATGAACGGGAAATCGAAGTGGAAGTAGCTGAACAGGAACGTTCTATCCAAGGAATCCTTACTGGTAATTCGACAGAAGAACTGACGAATAATTTCCAGGAAATGTTGGGCAGCATCATGCCGAAAAAGAAGAAGAAAAAGAAAATGACCATTGCCAAGGCACGGGAGCTGTTTAAAGCAGAAGAACTGGAAAAATGCCTGGATATGGACGTTATCGTCGATAAAGCCATTGAAGCGACGGAAGAAGCGGGTATCGTATTCATCGATGAATTCGATAAGATCGCTGAAAAAGGCCGTTCTAATGGTCCTGATGTATCCCGTGAAGGGGTGCAGCGCGATATTCTGCCTATCGTTGAAGGCGCGACAGTCAATACGAAATACGGTCCTGTCAAGACCGATCATATTCTGTTTATTGCTGCCGGAGCGTTCCATGTATCGAAGCCTAGTGATCTTATTCCGGAATTGCAGGGACGTTTCCCAATCCGGGTAGAATTACAGTCACTGACAGTTGAGGATTTCCGTAGAATATTGACGGAACCGAGTCAGTCCCTGGTGAAACAATATACAGAATTGCTGGCAACGGATGGAGTGGAATTAGAATTTACGGCTGATGGTATTGATGCTATTGCCGATTATGCCCATCGTGTCAATCAGGTAACGGAAAATATCGGTGCCCGTCGTCTTCATACGATTTTGGAAAAAATACTAGAAGATGTGTCTTACGAAGCACCAGATGTAGCAGAACATCATATTGCTGTCAATAAAGAGTTCGTGACAGCAAAGTTGAACGACGTCGTTCAAAACGTCGATTTGAGTCATTATATTCTCTAAAAGGATGCATCCATGAGACCATATGCTAAATTATATATAACAAAAAAAGGGGAAAAGGCTGCCCGCAGCGGTCATCCCTGGGTATACGGCGAAGAAGTGACCCGTGTAGACGGTACGTATACGACCGGTGATATTGTCGATGTATACAGTGAAAAGAGCCGTTATTTAGGTACGGGATTTGCCAATGATATTTCTAAAATCCGTGTTCGTATATTGTCGAATAACGCCAATGATACGTTCGATGAAGCGTTTTGGCAGCGTCGCGTAAAATATGCTATTGAGTATCGGCGCAGCGTCATGGGTGAGGCAGACTTTGCGTGCTGCCGCCTTATTTTCGGCGATGCTGACCAAATGCCGGGGCTGACTGTAGATCGGTATAATGATGTTCTTGTAGCACAGACGTTATGTTACGGAATGGATCAGATCAAGGGGATTATTTTTAAAGCTCTTGTAACGGAATTGCAAGCCATAGGTGTGACGATCCGAGGCATTTATGAACGGAATGATGTTAAAGTCCGTGAATTAGACGGAATGGAACAGGAAAAAGGCTGGTATGAAGCTGATTTCCTGCCACAGCCTGGAAGCGTCATGACGACGATTACCGAAAACGGTATCCAGTATGAAGTAGACGTCGAAAACGGGCAAAAAACGGGCTTTTTCCTGGATCAGAAATACAATCGTCGTGCCGTCGCTACGATTGCGGCAGGACGCCATGTCCTCGATTGCTTCACGCATACGGGCGCGTTTGCCCTCAATGCGGCTAAAGGAGGCGCGGCTTCTGTCGTAGCTGTCGATGTGTCCCAAGAAGCAGTGGACATGACTGAAGAAAATATTCGCCGTAATGGATTTACGGATATTGTGACAGCTAAGCAGGCGAATGTATTTGATTTGTTGACGGCATTAGTAGAACAGAAATGCCATGACTATGATTTTATCATTCTGGATCCGCCAGCATTTACTAAGTCTGGCCATATGGTCCATAATGCCTTGCGTGGCTATAAAGATATCAATTTGAAAGCGATGAAACTCTTGCCTCGTGGCGGTTATTTGGCTACGTGCTCGTGCTCACATTTTGTGCGGGATGATATATTCCGTACGATGCTCCGCGATGCTGCCGATGATGCTGGTGTGCGGCTGCGTCAAATCGAAGGACGTCAGCAATCACCGGATCATCCGATATTATGGAATGTACCGGAAACGGACTACCTGAAGTTTTATTTATTCCAAGTCGTCTAGCAAAAGGCTGCCCTTGTGGCAGCTTTTTTGTACAAGCACGCATCTTTTAGTTTTTTATATTCTTTTTTCTTCTATTTTACTAGTCAAATCGTCTTGAAATAGGTATAATATGGGAACAGCAGAGATATTGCTGTTTAACTAATTAAGGAGGTATGCTGTTATGCTTAATGAACAAAATGGGATTTCCTACGTGACTTTTTCTGTTTTTGATGACCACGCAGTTACGGCGGCTGTATCGACACGCAAAGGCGGCGTTAGCAGCGGCCCCTATGCTTCGCTGAATATGAGTTTTGCCAGTGGTGATGAACCGGCGAATGTATTGGCGAATCGTAAAAAATTTTTGACGACTCTTCATATTGATGCAACGCAGCTCATCAGCTGTAATCAAATTCATGGTATAAACATTGTTCCCGTAGGCAAAGAAATGTGCGGCCGCGGCTCTGATGATAAAAAAGAAGCGATTGAAGCCTGCGACGGCATTATGACGAATGAAGCTGGCGTTCCTATTTCTATGAATTTCGGTGACTGTACGCCTATATTGTTTTTTGATCCGGTCCATCAGGTCATTGCGATCTGTCATGGCGGCTGGCGGGGAACGGCGCAGAATATCGTTGCTGTTACCCTGCAGAAAATGCATTCGGCTTATGGCACCAATGTTGCTGATGTGCGTGCCGCTATTGGTCCGGCTATTGGCAAATGTTGTTTTGAAGTAGGGCAGGATGTCATTGATGCATTTTTGTCTATTTTTTCCCAAGATGATATTAAGACGTTGTCGACAGATGACGGCAATGGTAAATTCCATTTCGACTTGCCAGGCGCTAATGAAAAATTGATGCTAAAGGCAGGAATCTTGCCGGAACATTTGGAAAATGCCAATATTTGCACCTGTTGCCATGAAGACCTGTTCTTCTCATATCGCCGTTCTAATAAACGTGGTGAAAAATCAGGCCGCCATATGGCAGTCATGCAATTGGTGAAGACACCAGAAGTACAGGGAGACGGGAGCGTCGACGGTGAATGATATCCGCATCATTCAGGGGCGTTATACAGCTCCTGATGTTGCGATGGCCCTGCAGCTGGCAGGCTATGCACAAGGTGCGTCCAGGGACCGGGCGATGGCTGTATGCCAACGCCTGGTTCCTGTTGTTCGGCGATCTATTAAAGCCAAAGCGGCGCTGGCCTTTGCGCCGGCCGGCCGCCACCAGCAGGGATTATATGTCGTCATGACCTTAGGGGCTGCCGTGAGCCGGCAGGGGGAACACTATTTTCATGGAGGCAATGAGTGGGAAGGCATGCTGTTCGATGCATTAGCGGACAGCTGCTTGTTTACGTTTGAAAAGCAATTGTTGCAGCAGATCCGTTCGATTTGTTTGGAACGGCATGTGGGTATTGCACAGCGTCACGAAGCGGGTGTCGACTTGCCGCTATCCGTACAGGGAGATGCTGCCCGAGCAGTCGCTGCCAGCCGCACTATCGGTGTGACCGTCAGCGAGGACAATGTGCTGGAACCGATGAAGTCGATGTGTATGGTGTTTGATTTGACCGATGATACGAGTCAGTTCCACATGGAACATGATTGTGCCCGTTGTCCTCATCAGGACTGTCCTATGCGGCGTATCTATTCACCGGCGGCAGGAACAACGGCACAGCAAGTCACCTGTCCGGCAGGACAGTGTATACTGTCCTATTTACAGCAACAGGAAATTCCCCTGCCTGCCCATTGCGGTGGCAAGGGGATTTGCGGTGCCTGCCGTGTTTGTGTGCATCAGGGGCGCGTCCCGGTCACAGCTGATGAACGGAATCTTTTTACGCCCCAAGAGCTGGAACAGGGCTGGCGCTTGGCATGCAGGGCCATTCCGCAGACTGAATGTATCATAACGCTTCCATCAGAGGCAGAAAAAAATATGGCTGCTGTCGCTGCGACGGGGCAAACGTCACCTAAAGAACATACGGTCTCAACGACGCATGAATATGGTCTGGCAATCGATATCGGCACGACGACGTTGGCGGCAGCACTAGTCGACAGGACCACAGCAGCTATACTTCATACGGTTACAGCCGTCAACAGCCAGCGTGTGTATGGCGCTGATGTAGTAAGCCGTATGGCTGCGGCTGCCAGAGGCTGTGGCCCGGGACTGCAGTATGCCGTACGTCATGACCTGCTCTGTGCTATAGGCCGGCTCATGGAGCCGTATACAGACATACGACCGGAACAGGTGGCTATTTCTGCTAATACGACGATGCAGCATCTGCTCATGGGGTATTCCTGTGACGGCTTAGGTGCCTGGCCCTTCCATCCTGTATCCTTGGGCGGAGAAGTATGTTCTTGGCGTGAGGTCTTCGGTGAAGACCTCGATGATGTAGCTCCGTCTTGTGCAGTTACACTGCTGCCAGGTATCAGTGCTTATGTCGGGGCTGATATTACATCTGGGTTATGGCATTGTCAGATCCATAAGAAAAAAGGCTTGTCTTTATTTATCGATTTAGGAACGAACGGTGAAATGGCCCTGGGCAATGCCCAGCGTATGGTCGTGACATCTACGTCAGCCGGACCGGCACTGGAAGGAGGGCATTTGTCCTGCGGCATTGGTTCAGTACCAGGGGCGGTGTGCAGTATTTCATTGCGGCAAGATGGGTCTGTCTGTACGACGACGATCGATCATGAAGCTCCGTTAGGACTTTGTGGGACTGGTGTCATTGAAGGGATGGCCGTACTGTTGGAAAAAGGATGTGTTGATGCGACGGGGAAACTGGCAGAACCGTATTTCCATGACGGCTTTGCCTTTACGCATCGGGCTGATGGTAAACCTGTAGGGTTTACGCAGGAAGACATCCGCGACATCCAAATGGCTAAAGGGGCTATTCGAGCTGGCATAGAAACGTTGCTTCATCAGTGGGGTGCTGCCTATGAAGACGTAGCACAGGTGTACTTGGCTGGTGGTTTTGGCTACTATCTTAATCCTCAGCGTGCCGCTGTCATAGGGTTGTTGCCGCAGGAGCTCGCCAGCCGTACGATCGCCGCAGGGAATACATCCCTGGCCGGCGCTGTCGACGTATTGACCGATACGAAGGCTCTGGCAGGGATGACTGCTATCTGTGCCAACGCAACCGAAACGATTTTGGGGAATACACCGGAATTTCAAAAATTATATATACAGTATATGAGTTTTTAATTGTTGCAATATATATGAGGGGAGAAGGAATCCGTACATGACAAGGGAAGAATTTCAACAGCTATTGGCTGCAGGCGTCGTCATCCTCGATGGAGCGACAGGGACTAATTTGCAAAAAGCAGGCATGCCTATTGGTGTCTGCCCGGAACAATGGATATTAGAGAACCCGGCAGTACTGCTGGATTTGCAGCGCCAATTCATCGATGCAGGTGCACAAATCCTCTATGCACCGACTTTTACGGGAAACCGTATCAAGCTTGCTGAATATGGACTTGCAGACCGCCTTACAGCAATCAATACAGGCCTCGTAAAGCTCTGTAAGCAAGCTGCCGGTACCGATGCCTATGTGGCCGGTGATCTGACTATGACTGGTCAGCAACTATATCCTATGGGAAATCTGTCTTTTGATGAATTAGTTGACATTTATAAAGAACAGGCACAGGCTTTGTATGAAGCCGGCGCTGATTTGTTCATTGTCGAAACCATGATGAGTCTCCAGGAAACACGGGCTGCCGTACTGGCCATTAAAGAGTGTTGTGATTTACCGATTATGGCGACGCTGACCTTGGAAGAAGATGGACGGACCTTGTATGGTACACCACCAGAAGCAGCTGTCGTCGTCTTGCAGGGATTAGGCGTCGATGCTGTCGGTCTGAATTGTTCTACTGGTCCGGACGATATGGCTGTCCAAATTGCCGCCATGTATGAATATGCTGATGTCCCCCTTATTGCTAAACCGAATGCCGGCCTGCCAGAATTAGTCGATGGCAAGACTGTATATAAGACAACGCCGCAAGAATTTGCCCAAGACGGCAAACTGCTCATTGAAGCTGGCGCTCGCATTGTCGGTGGCTGTTGCGGTTCAACGCCGGAGCACCTGCGGTGTCTTGCTGAAGCTGTAAAGTCTATGACTCCTAAGGCAGTTCATGCTGCCAAACGCCGTGTTCTGGCATCAGAACGGCAGGTCGTGCAGATATCGCTGGATGGTCCCTTTCAGGTCATAGGCGAACGAATTAATCCGACAGGAAAGAAAAAACTACAGGCTGAATTACGGGCTGGGAAATTGGATATGGTTCGTTCCTTTGCCAGACAGCAAGAACAAAATGGTGCAGCTATTCTTGATATCAATATGGGGACGAACGGTATCGACGAACGGGACATGATGATCAGATCTATTTATGAAGTCACTGCTGTTACCGGACTTCCCTTGTGTATTGATTCCAGTTTTCCTGAGGTCATTGAAGCGGCGCTGCGTATCTATCCAGGCAGAGCACTGATCAATTCAATTTCCTATGAAACAGAAAAACGCAATCGCCTGTTGCCGCTGGCAAAGAAATATGGGGCCATGTTCATTGCCTTGCCGTTATCTGATGACGGCATACCTAAGACACTCGAAGAGAAACATGATATTCTCCATCAATTGATGGAGGCGGCAGCAGCATATGGATTTACGAACGAAGATATGATCGTAGACGGCTTAGTGGCAACTGTCGGCGCAGCACCTGCAGCAGCACTGGACTGCATGGCGACCTTCGCTCATTGCAAAAGAGACCTGCATGTGCCTACGGTCTGCGGCTTATCCAATATATCCTTCGGACTGCCAGATCGTATGTATGTGAATATGACCTTCCTGGCCATGTCTATTGCCAGCGGTCTCAATATGGCTATTGCCAATCCCTCTCAAGATCTGCTCATGAATGCCGCTGCAGCAGCGAATATGCTTATGAACAAACAAGGCAGTGACATAGCGTATATTCAGCGCATGCAGTATTTCGATAAGAAGGAAGAAGAAAAAAAATTACAAATGCAGGCAGAACTGACTGCCGCGTCGGGCCATGCTGTTACAGTGGCGGCACCACAGCAAAGTAACGAGAAAGATGCATTGGCTGGTAATGCCTTGTATAAAGCCGTTTTGGATGGCGAGAAGGGCAGTGTGGTGTCTTGTGCCCAGGGGGAGCTCCAACGGGGCATGGCCCCGGAAAACATCATAGCTGAGTTGCTCATACCAGCCATCAATAAAGTAGGCGACCTCTATGACAAGAAAGTGTATTTTCTGCCACAGCTCATTGCCAGTGCCAGTACGATGGAAAAAGCCATCGCCTATTTGGAACCGCTCATCAGTCATGACGGTACAGAAGAAGAGATGGCGACCGTCGTCATTGCTACCGTCGAAGGGGATGTCCATGATATTGGCAAAAATCTGGTAGCGCTCATGTTGCGCAACTATGGCTATCATGTCATCGATATGGGAAAAGATGTACCGGCAGCTGATATTATCCAGACTGCTGTAGAACACAAGGCCGCCGTTATCGGCTTGTCAGCACTGATGACGACGACGATGATGCGCATGAAAGATGTAATCGAAGAAGCGTCCAAACAACACTATACCGGTAAGATCATTATTGGCGGTGCTGCCGTAACACCCAGTTTTTCTGATGAAATCGGAGCTGACGGCTATTCAAAAGACGCTGCTGAGTGTGTGAAATTAGTAGGAAAATTAGTAGTCTGAGAAAGATGTTAGTCAGGATGAGGGGAGACGATGATGGAAATGAAACAGTATCGCTGGGCGACGCTCGGCGTCGGCGTCATCGCCAATGAATTGGCGCAGGCGTTACAGCAACAAGGCCGTACATTATATAGTGTTGGCAATCGTACGCATGCTAAGGCCATTTCTTTTGCGGAAAAATATCATATTGGCAAGGTCTATGATCGGCCGGAAGATATATTTACTGATCCTGATGTGGATATTGTCTATATTTCGACGCCGCATAATACACATAGCCCTTATTTATTAGCAGCGCTGGCTGCAGGAAAACACGTTCTGTGCGAAAAAGCCATTACCTTGAACAGCAGTGAACTGGCGCAGGCAGTGGCTTGTGCTGCTGCGCATGGTGTCGTTCTGGCAGAAGCGATGACGATCTACCATATGCCGGTATATGCAGCACTCGACAGGGTTATTTCCAGCGGTACGTTAGGGACGTTGCGCATGATGCAGATTAATTTTGGCAGCTATAAAGACTATGATATGACGAATCGCTTTTTTAATCGCAGTCTTGCTGGCGGAGCCCTTCTTGATATTGGCGTTTATGCCCTGTCTTTTGCCCGACGCTTTATGACGTCCCGGCCTGATCAGATTCTGTCGCAGGTGCAGTATGCCCCAACGGGTGTAGATGAACAGGTCAGTATATTGTTGCAAAATACGGAAGGTGAAATGGCGGCTGTCACCTTGTCATTGCATGCGAAACAGCCGAAACGCGGACTCGTTGTTTTTGATAAGGCCTATGTGGAGATATATGATTATCCCAGAGGCAGCAAGGCGGTCATTACCTATACGGAAGACGGCCATACAGAAGAAATCACAGCTGGAGATACAGCGCAGGCCTTGGCCTATGAAGTCGCGGATATGGAAAAGGCCGTTAGCGGACAAGGTCATCTCATGCATTTGGATTATACGACAGATGTTATGGATATGATGACACAGATACGTCATGATTGGGGAATGACCTATCCAGAAGAAGAATCGCATCTATAAAAAAAAGTTCCTCGCAACAGTATGGATACTGTTACGAGGAACTTTTTTATAGAAGATATCCTATTTATTTACGACGTCGTGATGGATGAATGATTCCCTTGTCAATCAATTCCTGGCTTGTTGCCAAGTCTTCCGTTTCATGATCGTAGGCAGCGTATATCAATGGCGAGTTAAATGTATCGCCCTGTAAAAGCGCTTGTTTAGCTACGGGACCTTGGGGTTCGACAATGATATGGGCATCACGGTTATCGTGCATGTACGTGTCAGCAGCCGTCTTCATGGCATCGATATCGGTTTGTGATGCGACTTGTTCCATAAGATGGAATACAGTGATTTCCATGTAGTCAGGAATGGCTTTGATTTTATCGAGAATTGCGTCGACCGTTGTGCCAGGTTCGAGACGGATGGTGATCACCGGGATGACACCATTATCAACAGCTCGTTCGGAAATCGTATCCATATGGTCTTCATCCAACGTCGAATCAATTTCCACGCAGTCGGCCAGACAGGTCTGGACGGCAAAGAGCAGGATGTTAGCATAGTCCCGTTCTGTTTGGAAATATTCAGGTAAATTTTTCCAATCGCACGAAAAAATGAGATGTGCTTCTTCTGATTCTTTGGCAATCATGAGCATCGCATTCCACAAGGTCGAGAAATTCATGACCCCGTTGAATTCGTCAGCATGGAAATGAATGACATCAAACGGTTTTTTCATGATATCTTGCGTAGTGCCGCCAATATCAGTGACGGTTCCTTCTCGCAGATTTACGCAGATTTGGGGATTTTTTTCATTGAAACGTAAAGCACGTAAATGAGACATAATACGATTATCTCCTTTGCATATAAATAAAGAGCAGCCCCGAGGCTGCTCTGTTTGGTGCGCCTAGTAGGATTCGAACCTACGCACCCGGTTCCGGAGACCGGTGCTCTATCCCCTGAGCTATAGGCGCATGAACACACTTGAATAGTACCTTATAATATTACCATATCAGCATCTTGATTGCAAGTGGTTTTTAATGGCACGAAAGGGGGAAACTAAGAACTGTATCACATTTTTATCACAAATTGGTACGTGAAATTGACATCCAGTACCCTATTTGTTAGAATAAATAGATATGATAAGGGAGGAATTGGATGAATAAGCGTTTATACGGGCCGATAACCCGGATGTATGTTACGATTATCGCATTGTTGGTCATCGTTTCCATGACCGGGTTTATTGATCGGGGCCGCACGGTCACGATCGAAGCGGACGGAACGACGCAGACCGTATATACTCATGCCGTCAACGGCGATGCACTCGTACGGGAATGCAATATCCCTATGGGACCGTATGACGAATTCATTATGACTACAGCAAAGCTGGAAGATGGTACACAAATCAAAGTGTTCCGTGCCGTTCCAGTGACATTGACCTATCACGGTCAGACCCAGAAGGTAGAAACAGCTAAACAGACTGTGCAAGACGTAGCAGAACAATATGGCTATAACAAAGATAAATACCGCGCGTATGGCGACATCAAAGCACCGGTAGTCAAGGATATGACCATTAAGATAGGCAATGTATCACGTAAGACCATTACAGAAGATGATGTGGTACAATATGCTATTGAAAGTATACCAGATGATACGCTGGGCCAGGGAGAGGAAAAGATTCTCCAAGAAGGACAGAATGGCCGCAAACGAGTGACCATGGATATGATTAGCATCGATGGCCAGCTTGCTGGTAAAGAAATAGTAAATTCTGAATTGATCAGTGAAATGCAGCCTTTGATCCGTCACGTAGGAACAAAAGAAACGGTAGAAATCAATACCGGGTCTATTTCAAAATATAAAGCAGTGTATACTATGGTGGCAACGGCGTACTTGCCGACAGATGGCAATGGCGAATGTATCACTAAAATGGGTACTTGGGCTCGTCGTGGCGAAATCGCTGTCGATCCTAATGTCATTCCTTTAGGAACAGTCGTGTATATCCCTGGTTATGGTGTTGCAACGGCTGAAGATACGGGCAGTGATATTTTAGGCAATCGTGTCGATTTATGTATGGAAAACTATAATGAATGCATGGCCTTTGGCAGACGGACCGTGTTAGTGTATATTTTAGATTAAGTGTATTGCAGGAACGATAAACAGGAACGGACACATATCTCGTCATAGTGACGACGTATGTGTCCGTTTTTGATAAAAGCAGAACGTAAAGTGTTATTGTTCTTCCACGTCTTCTGATGGGAGGCTGGCAAGGAAACGACTAGGCTGATTGGTCTTGCGACCGTCCCGTTTGTGCCAGCTCAGGCAGAGACGTTTTTTTGCTCGCGTCAGGGCAACGTAGAACAGGCGTTTTTCTTCGGATAGTTCTTCGTTTTCGGCTCTTCCCAAAGGGAACGTACCCTCTTGGAGGCAAGCTAAGAAGACATAGTCAAATTCAAGACCTTTAGCCTGATGGACTGTAATAATAGGGATCTGCGGCTTTTTTTCCAGGAGACTGTCCAGCTCGCTGTTGGATAAGGCTGTTAATGTGAGAAATTCAGTCAGGGCATCACGGGGATTTTGATCGGTATCGTCCGTTTCTACGGCAATGCGGTAGAGCTGACGAATGTTTTCTACGCGGTCGATGTGGTCTTCCCGGTCATGATTTTCAGCAGCGTGATCCATATAGTATGCTTTGACGTGGCAGTCATTCATGATGGCAGTGATGAGCTGGCTTGGCCGGGCCGTATACGAACGAGTACGTAAATGAGTCAGCTGGCTGGCTATAGGTGTAAATAAGCTGAGATACATAGCCATAGCAGCACGACGCTGGTCTGTAGCCGGACGGATATTGACGTCGATAGCATAGCGCAGGATACCTGCCGTAGCCAGGATATCATCAAAGGCATCATGCGAAGGCTGGTGCTCTATGGGAAAATGCCGGCTCAAAAAGGCCAGCGTATGGTTTTCCAATCGAGGGTAGAACCGCCTGTATATATCGAGGGTGTCATAATAGGCTGTAAGTGGCGGTGGTGTAAGGCCGAGACGTGTCATTTCACTGTATACAATAGATACATCATACGTTACGTTATGTCCGATCAGGATAGCATCGCGGGCAAAGGCTACGAATTGTTGCAATGCCTCTTCAGGAGCCATACCTTCACGCTGCAACTGTTCGTCGCTAATGTGATGGATGTAGAACGAGTCACCTACAGGCTTGCTCGGAGTGACATAGGTGACGAACGTATCGGCTATACTGCCGTCAGGGGCCAGGCGGATAGCCGCGATTTGGATGATGTCATCTCGTGTCGTATCCGTACCTGTCGCTTCGACATCAAAGATGACGAGGCGTCCTTGGGCCATGCCGTCTAATAACAAGCCGAAGGGATCGCCGCTGGTACGGCTCTGATCGTCAACAAAATCACTTAACGTAATACCTAACTGGCGATATGACGGACTTGTGATCGTTTCGAGCGTACGGTTGCCGATACGGTCGGCAAAGCGTGCGACAATGCGTCTTAAACTGGTGTTATCATGACGATTCAGGCTAAGCCGCAGGAATGCGATGACGTCTTTGCATTCCTGTCGTTTGAACAACTGGAACTGGTCGGCCATGGTGAAAGGCAGACGCAGTTCTGGAGCCAGTTTTTCATTGTGGGAACGGACGCTGTTCCATATTTCCTTATTGTAACGGTTAGTACGTGTCATAATACAGGCTTTCAATGCTTTTGGCAGGCCTATTTTTTGGAGCTGCCTGAAAATCCAACGCCCTTCATCCATGAACGTATCAGCACCGTGCATTGTAATAGGTTCTCCCTTTTCTGGGGAAATACTAGTGCTGGGCGGCAAGGCAGAGCCTGACGAAGAAAAAAGCTGGCACAGGCAGGATTCAGCGGCATGGAGCAAGGTCTGCGTAGCCCTATAGTTGACTGTAAAAGACAGGCATTTCGGGTGGCAGGTCATTTTAAATTGCTGTATGATTTTGTCCGGGTCGGAGCCGCGCCAGCCATAAATGGTCTGGTAATAGTCACCGCATAATAAAACGTGACGTCCTGGGAACAAATGACTCAGCAAGGCGTATTCGATAGTGCTCGTATCTTGCACTTCATCAACGGAAATATAGTCATAACGGTCTCGCCAGCGTTGACATATATCTTTTTGCGTCAAGAGCAAACTGGCCCGGGTAATAAGATCAGAGAAATCTAAGACATGATTACTAGCAAGGTAAATATCATAGTCTTGTACGAAGGTCGCACCATTTGTAGCCAGCCATTGCTCCATATCGTTATCACGACTGCCGTCATAGCGGCAGCAGAGCTTTTCCATAGCAGCCGGGCGGCGAAATAGTGTATTAGCGGCATCTTCATAACTACATATATCGGTTGCTTGTCCGTATGAAATGCGTTCTTTTTTCACAGCTTCAATAAAGTCGCATAGCTTTTGCAGACGCCGCGGTTCATTGTGGAGCAAATATGTCGTACTATCCATTGCACGTACGATGGCTTTGCAATCTTCGGCATCATAAATTTGGAAATCACTGCTGATGCCAGCACGCTTCGCTTCTTCCTTGATGAGACCGTAACAGAAACTGTGAATCGTTTTTACTGGAACAGTAAGACCTTTTTCATGCGTCATGGTGATGATGCGTTTCTTTAACTCCTTGCAGGCTCGATTCGTGAAGGTAAGACAGAGAATCGCATTGCCAGCAGCCCGGTCGGATTCCATGAGATAGGCTGTGCGACAAGCCAGTGTTTTTGTTTTTCCCGTGCCGGCGGGTGCATTGAGGAGCAAATACGGTTCTGTCGCGAAGACGACGTCACGCTGTGTGTCATTTAATTGATCCAAGAAATCCATCGCATTCATTATATACACAAACTCCTTTACGGATGGTATTTCTTTCTATTATCCGTGTTAGTATGTGCTTCGTCAAGTCCAACTCCCTGTAGGAGAACGGAGTGGTCTCCATGATAGCTAAACTGATATATAGTTGATATTCAATTCTTGCTTATGATATAATCAGTGAATCAACGTTGAGAGGGGAATAGAACCATGTCTCAAGCATTACAGGAAAAAGGCTTTATAGCAGCATTTAAAAATACACTTTGCAACAACTATTTCAATACGAAAGGAAGAGCAAGTCGTTCAGAAGTATGGAAATTTAGTATTATGCTCTCTGTCATGGAAATGATCATCAGTGTTATTATTCTTACTACGTCTACTGAATTTATTAACAATGTATTTTCAGCGATTTGGTTGGTAGCATTTATTGCGCCTACTATTACCATGAATATTCGGCGACTTCATGATACGAATCACAGCGGCTGGTACTTGCTATTGTTTCTTATTCCAATAGTGTGTGTGTATCCGCTATATTTGGTGTATTTTAAAAACAGTGATAAACGAAATAATCAATATGGCGTATATCCACCTAGATATTATTAGGAGTATAGAATACAAATAAGGGGCGAGCCGTTTAGGAGTTACACAGGGATTCCTAAACGGCTTGTTCCTTAAAGGAGGTCAAACGGAATGGATAGTGAAATTGCAAAACGATTGAAACTGAAGTATGGACCTATAGCTGTCATTTTTGCAGATAGGAAACCGGAACAGGCACTAGAATTTGTGTCTACTAACTGGGCTTGCGCTACGGCTATGCTTACAGCAGCTGCAAACGGAAAAACGGCTGTATTTAGCCGCCAAAGTTGTCCTTGTGCAGGCGGATTGATCGGACTAGGCCTTGATGACCAATTTTCTGAGGGCTTCGAGTATTTCTTATCAACTGGCAATCCTAAATTACCACCTGTTGCAGGTATTCCTGAACCGGAGGGGTTCAAAAAGACACCGGCATTGGCAAAAGAGTGGATCCAGTCGATGCCTGTTTGTAAAATATCGGAGCCGTATGTTATTTTTAAACCGTTAGCAGCTGTAACAGAGCACGATAGGAGCCCTAAAATCGTTGTTTGTTATGCGAATCCGGATCAATTGACGGCACTTATCGTATTGGCCAATTATGGTCGTCCAGGGTATGATAATGTAATAGCTCCCTTTGCATCAGGATGTATGTCAGCGTGTCTGTTTGCCTATGCTGAAGCAGCTAAAGAACAGCCGCGGGCAGTTATTGGAATGACTGATGTATCAGCAAGACCACATATTGATGCAAATTTATTGTCATTCAGCATGCCGTATCAATTGTTTTGTGAAATGGAAGAGAATGTACCAGGCAGTTTCCTTGATCGCTATGAATGGCAGCAGCTAGCAAAACGTATTTAAATATATGCCAGGATGGACGGCGTTAACATGGGGACATTTTATTTGACTTTTCCACAGTAACATGCTATGATAATTCACAAATGACAAGGCGATGCAGGAGAAGAGTAGATGTCGATTTCAGCGAGATAAGGATAGTGCAAGCTTATCATATGATATCAAAGGCGCTCCGAAGGCTGCGGCTGGAAGTTCTCAGGAATGTGTATAGCCGCCATGAATAAAGCGGGTCACTGACCAACCAGGGTGGAACCGCGGGTATGTATACTCGTCCCTGTAACATGTAATATGTTACAGGGATTTTTTGTATTTCTAGGAGGGAAAACAGATGAATTTTCAAGACATGGTATTTGCATTGAAGAATTTTTGGTCCTCCCAAGACTGCATCATTTATGAACCATATGATGTAGAAAAAGGGGCAGGTACAATGAATCCGGCAACGTTTTTACGTACACTCGGACCGGAACCATGGCATGTAGCTTACGTAGAACCGTCTCGTCGTCCTGCTGACGGCCGTTATGGTGATAACCCGAACCGGCTCTATCAGCATCATCAGTTCCAGGTTATTTGCAAGCCATCGCCAGATAACATTCAGGAATTATATCTCCAAAGTTTGGAAACATTGGGCATTGACCCTAAAGAACATGATATTCGTTTTGTCGAAGACAACTGGGAATCACCGACGTTAGGTGCCTGGGGCTTGGGCTGGGAAGTTTGGCTTGATGGTATGGAAGTCACACAGTTCACGTACTTCCAACAAGTTGGCGGTATTGATGTAGCCCCTGTTTCGTCAGAAATCACGTATGGCATGGAACGTTTAGCCATGTATATCCAAGGCGTAGAAAACGTTTATGATTTGCAGTGGAACAAAGATGTTACATACGGTGATATTTTCCATCAAAACGAAGTAGAACAATCTACGTATGCCTTTGAATTGAGTGATTCGGCATTGCTGTTCACTCTGTTTGATCAATATGAAAAAGAAGCATTACGGATCATTAAAGCTGGCTTCGTTCTTCCGGCTTATGATTATGTGCTGAAATGTTCCCATACATTCAATTTACTCGATGCCCGCGGCGCCATCAGCGTCAGCGAACGGGCGGCGTTTATCGGCCGCGTCCGCAACATGGCCCGGGCTTGCGCCAAAGCCTATTTGGAACAGCGTGAAAAATTAGGATTCCCCATGTTGAAGAAGGAGGACAAATAAGATGAGCAAAGATGTATTATTGGAAATAGGGACTGAAGAAATTCCGGCTCATTATATGCCGGATATCCTCGCTCAAGTAAAAGATCTTGCCGCTAAAAAATTCAGCGAAGCACATATTACCTGCGATTCCATCCGTACATTGGGCACGCCGCGACGGGTAGCCTTGCTGGCAAGCGGTGTTGCTGAAAAGCAAGCCGACGTATCGGCAAAACATAAAGGCCCATCGGTGAAAATCGCTTTTGACAGCGAAGGCAAGGCGACAAAAGCCGCGATGGGGTTTGCCCGCGGTCAAAAAATCGCTGTTGAAGATTTAGTCGTAGAAGATGGCTATGTGTATGCGAATGTAACCAGTATCGGGACGGCAACGGAACAGTTGTTGCCTGATTTATTCAAAGATATTATTACATCATTGAATTTCCCTAAGAGCATGCGCTGGGGGGCATTGGATTTCCATTTCGTCCGTCCGCTACGCTGGATCGTTGCTTTATACGGCACAGCTGTCGTCCCCTTTGAAATCGCTAATGTTAAATCAGGTAAGAAGAGCCGCGGCCATCGTTTCCTCGGCAATGGCGATTTTGAAATCGACTCCATGGCAACGTATGTGCAGACGTGTAAAGACCATTTCCTCATCGTCGATCCGGAAGAACGGAAACAGATGATTTTGGCAGGGTTCCATGCGCTGGAAAAAGAAAAGAATGGCACGATGATCATGGACGAGGATTTACTCGAAGAAGTCATTTACCTTGTGGAATATCCGACGGCGTTGTGCGGCCAGTTCGATGAAGAATTCCTGCAACTCCCGGAACCGGCTATTATTACGCCGATGAAAGATCATCAGCGGTATTTCCCCATGCGTGATGCCGATGGCAAGCTCATGAATTTGTTCCTTACAGTCCGTAATGGTGATGATTATCATTTGGAAACCGTACAGCATGGTAATGAACGGGTACTGCGGGCTCGCTTGGATGATGCTAAATTCTTCTTTGAAGAAGATAAGAAACATCCTCTGGCAGCATATACAGAAAAATTGAAGAAAATCGTTTTCCAGGATGGATTGGGGACCTTATATGATAAGGCGCAGCGATTGGAACAGATTACGACGTTCCTCAATCATAAACTAGATCTAGGCCTTGATGATGACGATTTGAAACGGGCATCGTTGTTGTCTAAAGCTGATTTGGCAACACAAATGGTTATGGAATTTACGGAACTGCAAGGTGTCATGGGTATGGAATATGCTCGTATTGACGGCGAAAAAGAAGACGTAGCCGAAGCGATTACGGAACAATACCAGCCGCGCTTTGCCGGTGATGATTTGCCGCAGAGTGTCATGGGCAGTGTTCTCGGTCTGGCCGATAAATTTGATACCATTACGGGGATGTTCAGCCGTGGCTTTATTCCGACAGGGTCACAGGATCCGTTTGCATTACGCCGTCAGACCATTGGGGTACTTAATATTCTCATGAATGCTGGCTGGAATTTGAATTGTCACGAAGTATTTGCTTTTGTACTTCAATTGCTCCATGTGGATAACCAGAAAATGCCGGAAGTGATGGAACAGCTTAACGAATACTTTATGCTCCGTTTGAAGAATATTTTCCAGGATCAAGGTATGGATTACCATATCATCGACTGCGTTCTCCAGTCGGATACGCTGAATGCTTCGGAAGCAGCGAAACGGGCACAGGCACTGATGGATGCCCATATCATGGATAAGAGCGAATTGCTCCAGGCGTTTACACGTATTGGCAACATGATCAAAGATGCAACGGAAACAGATGTTGATCCGTCTTTGTTTGAAACAGACCAAGAACGAGCACTGTATAGTGCCTGCCAGGCAATGGCCGTTAATTTGCAGCAGAAATATGCAGTATATGATTACAACGGTGTAGCAGATATCTTGTCTGAAGGCATTAGCGCCATTAATGATTTTCTTGACAACGTCCTGGTCAT
>JAKVKI010000028.1 GCA_022486585.1 Megasphaera sp. | reverse complement strand
TACAACTAAACGTAAAAATATTACCTATAACCTATCCGCAATATGAACGTAAATTTTATATGATTACAAATAGTCAGATTTATTTACCGCCAGTAGTCCAACATTTCCGAGACTTCATTATGAATAGCAATTCCAATGTTTAGTTATTAAAATTATTTGTATTAAGAAATAATAGTATCTATGGTATCATAGATACTATTCATACTATTTCTGAAAAGGTATGGCTATAGTATGTGAAAAATAATCCATACTTACAGCCAAACATCCCCAACGGTATGCGTCTTTACGCATGCTGTTGGGGATGTTTTCATATAAGCAACGATATATTATTTTTCTGTTTATAATTTTTCCACGAGATGAACCATGCTATCTACTACTTCATCCATAGCCGTATGATTCGCTACCGTATAATCAGCAGCTGCACGATATGCCTGGATGCGTTCGTCATACAAATCATATACTTTCTGTTTACCATCTTTCAATAAGGGCCGCATCGATACGTCGACATCAGAAACGATTTCGTCAGGTGTCCTGTCCAGGAAAATAACGGTACCTGTTTTTTTCAAAATTTCCATATTCTCTGTCCGTTTGATGACTCCGCCACCACAAGCAACAACAATACCTTCTTTAGCTGCCAATGTTTCACTAGCCCGTATTTCAGCATTACGGAAACAATCTTCACTAATAGCAAACAAGTCTTTAATAGACTTCCCCTCTTGTTCTACGACGACATCATCGGCATCGTAGAAGTCCCGGCCCAGACGCGCTGCTAACGCCTTGCCAATAGTAGTTTTGCCGCTTCCCGGCATGCCGATAATAATGATATTTTGTACGTTATTCATAGTAATGTTCCATCTCCTTTGCAATTCGTTCAATGACTGCTGATTCGATTGTCTGATGCATCCAAATTTCTTCTGAACCAACCGCTTGGGCAACCAGCATGTACATGCCATTCAACGTGGCCGCTCCCTGGCGCCGTGCATATTGCAAAATCAATGTGTCCTTTGGATTATACGTAAGGTCAACAACGGCAGCATATTGCGCTACTAGTTCTTCTGCCACAGGCGAAGCATCTACCTTGGGGAACATGCCTACAGGAGTGCAGTTTACCAGTACATCTGTCCCTGCACGCTGAGCCAGTTCATGATAATCAATGAGTTCAGCATCAAAACCGTCTGCAAAGACATCGAACGCTGGTTTAGCATGAGGACTGCGGGATACTACAGTAAGACTGGCAGCACCATGGTCTGCCAAATACTGCATAATAGCCCGGGCTGCACCACCTGTACCTAGAACAACATATTTTTTACCCTTAACGCCAATACCAGCATAGTCCAAAGAACGCCCAAAGCCATGATAGTCCGTATTATATCCAAAATATCCTTCATCTGTAATGTGAATCGTATTGACAGCGCCTATAGTACGAGCTTCCGGAGATATGGCCGTTAGAAACGGCATTACATCTAATTTGTATGGAATCGTAACATTCATTCCCGTATACGTCTCCCGTCTGAGCCGTTCTAATTCATTGGGTATATCATGACGATCCATTTCAAGCAGGCCATATTCATTTCCCGTTACTTGTAATGCGTCAAATATTTTTTTATGTATGACCGGCGAACAGCTATGTCCCAATTTACCGCCTATCAGTCCGAATTTCATCTGCAATACCTCCGCTATCTGCCGGATAATTTCCTAAGATCTTAAAATATTTGCAATGCTTAGATAAATCTGTCAGCGCTCTGGCTATGCCAGTATCCCGCAGATCTCCCATGACATCAATGTGGAAAAAATATTCAAATGGTTTCCCTTTTATAGGTCGTGATTCCAAATGCGTCATATTCATGCCATTGTAGAAAAAATATCCCAGCACGTGATACAAGGCACCTGGTTCATGACGCACCGTCAGTACTAGGGTAATTTTATCATGTTTTCCCTTTTCTTCCAGGTGTGGCGCAATGATGAAAAACCGAGTAAAATTTGTCGTATTATCATTGATACATGGCGCAATAATTCGTAAATGATATAATTCAGCCGATGTCTCATTAGCAATGGCGGCCATATCATGACGCTGCATTTCCTCTACTCGTTTAGCACTTTGGGAGGTGCTGTAATAGGGATGCAAATGCCAATTTTCATGATGCTTCAAGAAATCCCGGCATTGGGCCAGTCCCTGGGGATGAGAATAAACGGTCGTAATATCCTCAAGTTCCGTCCCTGGCAATGCCATGAGATGATGTTCTACTTTAATATATTTCTCTCCGACAATACTGCAATCATACCGGTGGATCAAGTCATAGACCTCGGTAATACCCCCAGTAGACGAGTTTTCAATGGGAAGGACACCGTACCGCACACTACCTGACGCAACGGTTTGAACTAAATCCTCGAATTGACTATAATATGTCGCATCCAGTTGTTTTCCTGCAAAAAATTCAGTCATTGCTTTGTAACTATAAGAACCAGGTGTCCCAAAACACGCTACTGGAACCATATAACCATCCTCAGCCATTGGAATCACTTCCCTTGTGGTGTAGCCAGCCATACATCAAGAAGAGTCCACGCTGCAGCTGCTTCTATGACCGGAACAGCCCGTTGGACAATACATGGATCATGACGGCCCTTGATTTCTAATTTACAATTTTCTTCTGTATCTGTATCGATTGTATCCTGTACCTGACTAATAGACGGTGTCGGTTTAACAGCTACGCGAAACAGGATGGGCATACCATTAGTAATGCCCCCGTTAATACCACCATTATGGTTGGTTTTTGTTTTTACGGCATTGCCGGCATAGTAAAAGCTATCATTTGCCTGCGATCCCCGCATCCCTGCAAAAGCAAATCCATCGCCAAACTCGATTCCTTTTACGGCAGGTACAGAAAACATCATATGACTCAGCTGGCTCTCTACAGAATCAAAAAACGGATCACCTAAGCCTGCTGGCAGCCCTGTCGCCATACATTCAATACTACCACCGACAGAGTCACCATTATTTTTAGCTCTCAATATAGCCTGTTCCATCAATACTGCTTTATCGGCATCGAGAACGGGCAGTGTCATGGATTTCAAAGCATGCAGACAAGATACTGTTTCTCCTGCCGTTGCAAATCTGTTATCGCAAACATCTTCTACTTGCAAGATATGAGAACCAATGGTCACACCATGCCGCGCCAAAATCTGTGAAGCTATAGCCCCGGCAAAAACCAATGGTGCTGTAAGGCGTCCTGAAAAATGACCGCCGCCACGATAATCATTATAGCCGCCATAACGGACTTTGCCACTATAATCAGCATGGCCAGGCCGCATGATGTGCCGCAACTGTTCATAGTCTTTAGAATGATGATCGCCATTAGCAATGACGGCACACAATGGCGTTCCCGTCGTACGACCATTAAAAAATCCACTCTGAATGGTAAATGCATCTGCTTCAGCGCGCGCTGTCGACATAGCATTACGTCCTGGCGCACGCCGTGCCATTTCCAGCTGCACACCATCCCAATCAATAACTTCACCAGCAGGCAGCCCATCCAGGACAGCCCCTATGGATGCACCGTGGGATTCGCCATATATGGTTATACGAATTCGTTGTCCAAACGTATTCATTCTATCATCCTTCCTGTTTGCAGATACCACCCATCTCAGCAAAATCCTTCCAAAATTCTGGATAGGACTTGCGAACGCTTTCAGCGCCTTCAATGGTGACCGTATCATGACAGCGTTGCGTCGCAATGGCCAACGCCATCGCGATACGATGATCATTCCAAGCACTTACGATTCCGCCATGAAGTGCCGGCACGCCATGAATGAGCAGGCCTTCTGGCTCTTCGTGTATATCTGCACCGAGTTTATTTAATTCAACAGCCATCGCATGAAGCCGGTCGCATTCTTTAAAACGCACCCTGGCAGCATGTACAATATGCGTCGTCCCTTTGCTGCACGAGGCCACTACGGCTAGTGCCGGCACCAAATCCGGACAATCTTCCACATCAATAGTGCGTCCCGTCAATACAGACGGATGGGCTGTCAACGTTGCCCCGCCGCTGCTAAGCTCTCCGCCCATAGCACGAAGAATAGATACGATAGCCATATCGCCCTGACTAGAACGAGGACGCAGACCAGTACAGACAATGGCCGTTTTACTTAACAGACCTGCTGACAACCAGAATGCTGCTTGGGAATAATCACCTTCAATGACATACCTCCCGGCACGATATTGCTGATTTCCAGGAATACGAAATGTTCCTTTACTATCAGAATAAACATGAACGCCATGATTAGCCATACAAGCAATGGTCATGGTCACATAACTTACTGATTCTAAGGGCGTTGTACTAATCAAAACAGAATCGCCATCCAATAGTGGCAGCGCCAGCAACAATCCGGTAAAAAACTGTGAGCTTACATTACCTGGTAAGGTATACGTGCCTGGCCGCAGTGTACCTTGCACCGTAAGCGGCAGGCTTTTTCCTTCTGTCCCCTGTTGAAAAGCGATCCCTTGCTCACGAAATAAGTCAAAATACGGTTCTAACGGTCGATCTGCCAAACGGCCCTGTCCAGTAAAGGTCACTATATTACGACCAATCAATCCTACTGGAATGAGAAATCGCAACGTCGAGCCCGATTCGCAGCAATCAGCTGTAATACGCTGCCCTGTCTGCTGCAAAGAGCCTTGGATCTTATAAGCGGTCCGACCTGGCAGCCGGGACTGTATTTCCTCAATAGTTGCACCTAAAGAGCGTAAAATACCGCAAGTTGCATCAATATCCTGAGATGGTGATATATTTTCAACATAGCTTTGCTCCGGCGCTAAAGCCGCACAAATCAACTCACGATGGCCTATACTTTTAGACGACGGGACCTGAATGGTTCCTCCCAACGTCTGTGGCGTAATGATCATTTTCATTGTGCATCCACCTTTCTTATATAGTCAGGAATAGCATCTCCTTCTATGGACAGCAATTCACTTGTACCGATAGCGGGAATGATGACTAAAGTCAGTCGGTTGCCCCGTTTTTTCTTATCATGAGCAATATACGGCAACAGCTGTGGCATTGCCGCATTCACCGTGACGGGCAGCCCATATCGCTGTAATACTGCATCTAGCCGTTGTGTCGTCCCGGCTGCAGTCAACCCCTTTTGTTCGGTAACCGCTGTCAGCATAGCCATGCCAGCTGCAACACCTTCTCCATGGGTATAATACCCATAGCCATAACACCGTTCAATAGCATGACCAATGGTATGTCCAAAGTTGAGCAACATGCGTTCACCCATATCAAGGACATCATGTTCAACAATACGTGCTTTGATAGTACAACAGCATTCAATAATTTCTTCCCAATGCGCTGATAGCGTATCATCCTGTAAGGTCTCTAAGAGCTCAAAAAGATGATTATCACGAATACATCCATATTTAATGACTTCACCAAGGCCATCATGAATGAAGCGCAACGGCAGTGTCGTCAATAATTCCGGATCAATGAGGACACCCTTCGGTTGATAAAAAGCTCCAGCCTGGTTCTTGCCGCTAGGCAAATCAACGGCTACTTTGCCACCGACACTGCTGTCGACCTGGGCAATGATCGTCGTTGGAATTTGAATAAATGGAATTCCCCGTAAATATGTCGCAGCAGCCAAGCCACCCAGATCTCCGGGAACACCGCCACCAAAAGTAATAATAGCGTCACTGCGGGTAATGCCGGCATCGGCCAGCCCCTGATATAAGTCTGCCAATACAGTCATATTCTTGCTGCCTTCGCCAGCCTTGAATACGATACGATGCACTTCATAACCGCTCTGTTCCAAGGCTGCCTGCAATTGATTGCCATACAGGGCATCAACTGCATCATCGGTAATGACAGCCAGTCGTTCTGCCTCTGTAAGCTGACGTACATACTGGCCGGACTGATTGAGCAGCCCTTTTTCAATATGGATATCGTATGAATCTTTCCCTAAATCAATGTGTATGCTTCTCATGAACAAGTTCCCTCCTCCGCATAGCCGCCTGTTGTAAAAACTCAGTCATTGCCGCTGTATCTTCTCGTTGCAACATATCAGAAAAACGTTGCAACGCATGACTAAAATGATCGATTTCACACAACAGATTATCTTTATTGGATAAAAACAGCTGCGCCCATAGAGACGCATTTATATCGGCGACGCGCGTGCCATCCCGGAAGCTTCCTGCTACAAAATACTTAGTCATAGGATTCATGGACTGGCTGTTCACCAACGCTGTCGCCAGCGCATGAGGCAAACTGCTCGTATAGGCAATGAGCTTGTCATGTTCCTCTGGCGTAACACGGACCACATGGGCACACCCTAATGCCATTGCCATCGCCTTTACGATGGCAATATGTTCTGCCGTATTACCACTGCATGGCACGAGAATATAATTGGCACCGTAGAATATTTCTGCCTGGGACATCGTATAGCCCGAGCCTTCACGACCAGCCATAGGATGGCCTGGCACAAAATCCATCGACGCCGGCAACAGCCTGGCAACAGCCTGTGCCGTTTGTCCTTTGATTCCCGATACGTCAGTCAACAACGCCGTCGCTTTCATATAGGATACGTTCTCCTTTATAAAGGATATCATTGTTTTGGCTGCCATGCAAAAAATTAATATATCTGCCTGCTCTAAAAAAGCGCCCCCGGCAGTATACCCTTCATCAATAGCCCCATCAGCCTTGGCTTGCTGTAATGCTGTTTCATTCACATCGACAGCAAGAATACGCTTAACCCCTATACGGCGCAGGCCTTTGGCATAGGAACCACCGATGAGCCCCAGCCCAATAATAGCAATTGTTTTATTTTCAAAAAATCCGCTGTCCGCAGCTTCCATGATGTCCCCTCCGTTACATTTCCATGATTAGATTTCCCGTCCAACAATCGGTGCCAGCTGACGCAACGAACCCATGAGAGCAGTAAACATATCCGGTGTAATAGATTGTGCTCCATCACAAAGCGCATTATCCGGATCATTATGGACTTCAATCATGATACCATCGGCCCCACAGGCTACTGCTGCTTTTGCCAAATCTGCAACCATCCAGCGTTTTCCCGTAGCATGGCTTGGATCAACGACTACCGGCAGATGGCTCTTATGTTTGACTGCTAAAACAGCACTCAAATCAAGCGTATTCCGTGTATAAGTTTCAAATGTACGAATACCTCGTTCACATAAGATAACATTATGATTCCCTTCAGCCATAATGTATTCAGCAGACATGAGCCATTCTTCAATAGTTGCACACAATCCACGTTTCAGCAAGATTGGTTTACGGGTCTTGCCGACGGCTTTTAATAAATCAAAGTTCTGCATATTGCGAGCTCCGATTTGAATGACATCCACACCATCTTTAAGAAATACATCTAATTTGTCGGCTGACATGATTTCTGTAACAACAGGTAACTTTGCCTTTTTTCCAGCAGTAACGAGCATATCCAACCCTTTATCACGCAGCCCCTGGAAGGAGTATGGCGATGTCCGTGGCTTAAAAGCGCCGCCGCGAAGCATTGCCGCACCGGCAGCTGCAATATCTTTAGCGACACCTTCTATTTGGTCTGGCGTTTCGATAGAACAAGGACCTGCCATTACAGCTATCTTTTTACCGCCAACAGTAACACCGCCGCCAATATCAATAATAGAATCTTGCGGGTGGAAGGAACGGCTGGCCCGCTTATATGGTTCTTCTACACGAACAACTTTATCAACATAATCGTATCCTTGAACTTGTTCCCTATCAATGACAGAGGTATCACCTACTAAGCCCAAAACAGTCTTACGAGCACCTTTACTGATATCGATCTGCAAGCCTTTTGATTTAATATTTTTCGTTAATTTGTTTACAAACTCTTTTGGTGTGTTCTCTTTTAAAATGATGATCATGCTATTCCTTCCCTTCCCATAAAAAAAAGCAGGCTCACATGAGCCTGCCTGTTTCGCCTAATCTGCGAATTCTGTATTCCTCTCCTGGTATTAGCAAGAGAATGCGTAGGACCGTTGCCGGAATGTTCTCATGTTCGTATCTGATATATTGAATTTGTCGTAGCAAAAATAGCCAGCGCTAAAATAAAAATAGCCCCAGCCAAAATAGTACGTAAAGACATATTCAATTGCATTCCAAATACGTGAGATCCATTCCATGTTGATTTCTCCCTATGCAATATAATAAATTCGTTGACGTAATTGTATACCTAACAGTATAGCCTTGTCAAGATGCAACTTTAATTTCTTAGTGTGCACCACCGGTTCCTTTGTGCGGAACATAGCTTTTTTACCAGGACGGCGGAATAGCCGGCGTAATGACACGAAAACTATATCCCTCAGCCTTAAGCATTTTAATAAGCTTTGGCAATGCTTCTACCGTAGTGTGATGCCCATATGCATCATGCATCAATACCACTAAATGGCTTTGCAAATAAGGCCGTTCAGCCAGCTGTTTGCGGACATTTTCCACTTCTGTCCCCGTTGTCTTGCCAGTACCATCGGCATCTCCGGTCAACGCATTCCACCCTACTTCAATATATCCTATATCATTGATTGCCTGCCAAAACTGCGGTGTAAAATGTCCTTTTGTACCGCCAGGAGCCCGTGAAATAATAGGACGCACATGGATAACATCATAAATGAGTTGTTCCGTTTGCACTAATTCATCTGTATACGCTTTAGGTGAAGCATATATTTTTTTATAGTCATGACTATATGAATGGACGCCAATAGCATTGCCAGAAGCGTAAATTTGTTTGACTACCTCTGGATACCGCTTGACGTTTTGCCCAGTCAAGAAAAATGTAGCATGAATATTTTCCTTTTTTAAGATATCTAAAATCTCTGGCGTATTATTATCATTGGGACCATCATCAAAAGTCAAATATGCTACATGATCACCATAATAATATTCTCGGGTCTTGCCGTATGTCAAGGGAAGACCCTTTTCCTTACGCTGTGCCAGTGTATATGTATCATAGACCGGCTTGTCATTTTCCTTTGACGGCAGCGTAAAATCATCACTCACATACGCAACGTTGGGATTGATAACGGCTGGGACGTTCATAACCGTATTGTCCTGTGCAACAGCCTGATGCCACATCGTAAGCTCTGCACCTGCAAAAACCAACAACGCAATCATACAAATACCTGCTATTGATTTTCTTCTTAACATTCCTGTTCCTTTCTATTTTTTACTATCACCGTATGAAATATATTGTCGGATCGTACAACTTTCCCTGTATCCATCTGCCAACACGCTGGCTGACAAGCCTAAATCTTCCAGATCATCTAATAATGCTTCTGTCATACGATGCTGCACTGCATTGTACCCTGTACAAAACAATACTCTCGTACAATTCGCACCGCGAAACATACCGCGAGGATGTTTTATCAGTTTAGCCAGCAGCGACGGTGTAATTACTGCGCCTGGATCCCGGCCCATAATAGCTGCAGCTGTGTCGACGCCTTCGACCTTTTCCGGCGATAACGAACTGCCTAGCATCTGCAAATTAACGACACCAATAACGGTATCACAACTATCCGGCAAGGGAATATCATCTGGCAGTGGTGCTTTCAGCCATTTATGATCGGCTTCATCACTCTCAACAAGAATATACCATGCTGGATGATGTTTTTTTATGCCATCAATAATTTTAGAATCTAATCCTATATACCGATCCTGTCCATCGAGCCCGCGGAACCACGCTGGTACATGACCGATCCGAATCCGTTCAGCACAAAAGGCTTCTCCCTTTTCTACATCTTCTGTGCAGATGACGTCGAACGGTTCTACGTTATCAACACGAGCACTATCCATGGGCACGATACTGCTTACCATAATGGGAAGATTTCCTCCATGTCCATATTTCCCCAGCCGTTCCAATACGGTCGTCTTGCCACCGGCCCCTACAATAGCCGTAATACCTGGACGTAACATGCGGCGCCACCGATTATCTTCAAACATAGTACTTCCTCCTCCATATTCGGAACATCTTCATGTATCAGCGTTCTTGGGATAAACGAGTATATCCTTTCCAAGCATTTTTGATCAGTTTCCGAACCATCTCAACAGTCAACTCCCGCCGTTCCTGTTCAGAACATGTACCAAAATCGCCAAAATCCAATTCTTCACTGGCAATATGGGCCACATTTTCCTTGGCTGCCATTCCCTTTTCAGTCAATTCCGTACTGGCATTCTCCGCAATAGCAGCACAGCCTGGACGGCCGCCAACAACGATACGCCACGAATCCGGTAACATCGCCACGGCGCCTGTCAAATATGGTTCATCCGTAGGCAAGGTCTGGTACGCTGTAAAGGCCGTATAGATTTGTTCTTTCGCAATGATGATCTGCGTCACCATTTCTCCCATAGGCGGACAACCTAAATAGTCCTGCAAATTCATGCGCCCTTTTCCTTCTAAAACAACATCGACCCGCAAAGATAATAAGACTGGTAACAACACGGAAAAGGGATCTTTAACAGCCATGATCGCCCCGATCGTAGCATTTGTACGAATATCTTTATGAGCAACTACACTAATACAATTGGCAATCGCCCCGCCTGCTAATTCTTTAATGAGCGACGATACTTGCATCCGTGCCAATGTCACCATCGCCCCAACCGCTATTTCATCTCCCATATCGGTTATTTGTTTTAATCCGGCATGGGATAGCTCTATTGCCACTTTATAATGTTTTTTACTATATTTCAAGCGTTGTCCACCGGCTATAAAAACCGCCGAGTCCGAATTCTGGTATATATCATATGCTTCAGCTGCCGTCTGCGGCTGCACTGTTGCATCACTCGTAATCAAGGTGATGAACGCCTCCTATCTTAGTATTGCTATATAAAGAGGCTACATTCGCTCTACGTGTATTCAAAAGGAATGAGCCGCCATTTGTTTCCAAAATATCATCGATCAACGCATCGATACCTATTTCATCACATAATTCTAATTCTTCCTTATAAACCAATATCGGCATAAGCAAATCCACATCTGTATCATCATGCATATGAACGCTGCCCAGTTCGCCTTCAAATTGGACAATAACGACCCCTGATAAGGCTGTCATCGACGAAAAAGGAATATATTTCTCCGTATTGGGCAAAAGGAATCCATACGACATCCAAATTTGATGGACATGGGGGAACTTTGCCAATTCCATCAGCAACCATACCGGCCAAGCCGCCGGATCATCTAAAGAAGGATCTTCTTTAGTATGAAAAGGCCAATCGGATGGTAAAATAAGACTCAGTTCGCAATAGGTTTCATGATCAGCTGCTATTTCACCTGCTGGATAATGCAGCGGTGCAGCACTCATTCCCATCGTACGGAGCAAATAAAAAGGCTCTTCTATTGTAGGATATAACATTTCTACATCAATAGGGAGAGGCTGGCGTACCGGATCTGTAAACAAGGTCCATTGTCGCCGGGGAAATAAAGTATGGAAATATGCCTGTACTTCTGACTTATACTCTTCATGAGTTAAGGCAATCCGATTCATATCTGTCATATCAAAGAACCGGGGAAATTGCCGTTGTTCTGTACATATGCCCATCCTGTCCCCTCCTGACCTGCATTTCAGCTTTCATTATAACATAAATGGTCAATGCACCCAACCTCTTTACAGGCCTTTCGAGGCCACTTACTGGGACAGAAACAGTCTCAGAAACGCATCCTTTCCCACTTCTTTATGCCTGTTTACAAAGCTCTTCCTATCTCTCTATAAAACCTTGTAAAACCATTACAAATATAGTAGAATAAAAATGATAAAGTAATTTGTATAGGTTCCGGTTTGCATTATATTTTTTACGTAAAGGGATGACACTATGAAAGTACGCTGTATAGAGCTGAGCACATTCGAATCGGAATTGCTCCTGGCTTTTATGAGACAACCTAAAGATGCCCCCGCTTCTGCCGGGCTCTGCCGCACCATCTATCGTCGGATGGAAGGGCAGCCAGCTTTTGCACAAAGCAGGGTACAAGTATGTAATGAACACAATCCCCATATTGTACGCACCATCATGGTGGAAAAATAAGAATACATACGTTATAGTACCTATATAGTACTACAAAATAGCAGATCATAAAAAAACTGTCCATTCTTCTGAATGGGCAGCTTTTTTTATGCTTGAAATCAATCTTCAATAGAATCTACAGAGATTTCCAACCGCTGATTTGCAATCTGCGGAACACCATATACCGTGCAGGTTTCACCAACATAGGCTTGATGCCCATTAAGCCGCAACGCAACACGGGTACCATGATTATCTTTAAAAGAAACATAACCATTACCGTACGATTCAACAACGTTTCCCTTAATTGCTACCTTTTGTCCCATGTACCGTTCAGAGGATAACAGTTTAGAAACGGTTACATTTCTATAATCGCTATGATTGACATTATTCATCGTATTGCCGCGATTATTCTGATTCCGTTCCTGATCATATGAAATATTTGTCGCATCCAAAACCATCGTATTATCACGAATGACCAACGTACCTGTTACACTGAGAGCATGGTTTCCTGATACGACCCCGCATTTAGACAAATCGCAACGGATAAAATCGCCATTGAAATCGACTAATTTATACATATTATCACCATATGATTCTGTGATCTGGCCTTGCACGGTGACCTGTGTACCCACATAAGCTTCGTTGGTCATCAATTTACTGACTGTCGTGGCTGAGCTTGGCACCATCGACGTTACTGCAATGGTACAACCGAGCATAATCGCTGCAAGTAATTTTTTTCCGGACATACTAGACCCTCCTTTAAAATTATACAATAATAATGTTTAATTAAATCTTAACACCATCCATCCACAAATACAAGAAAGTAACCTGAAATCATACTAATTTATTCGTTTTGCATCGATTTTTCCAGCCGTTCAGCAATGGCTTTTCCTGTCGCTGTCCGTGCCAGACCGCCTTCCGAGGTTTCTTTGAGAGCTACTGGCATCATATGTCCAATCGATGCCATTGCCTCGATGATTTCATCTGGAGGAATAACACTTTTAATGCCAGCCAGAGCCATTTCTGCAGCAGCTACTGCCATAACTGCCAGGCAGGCATTCCGCTTGACGCAAGGAACTTCTACTAAGCCGGCTACGGGATCACAAGCCAATCCCAAGGTATTCTTCATGCATAAGGAAAAGCCCTGGATGATCTCATCATTCGTGCCGCCAGCCAATTCCACAGCAGCAGCTGCTGCCATGGCAGCTGCTGTACCACATTCAGCCTGGCATCCACCGACAGCTCCGGCAACCGAAGCATTGCGGGCTACGACAGCGCCAATACCAGCTGCCATAAATAAGGCGTTAATACTAGCCTCTGTATCCGTCCCCAGCTCTTCTGCTGCTGCAATCATCACTGCCGGCAAGATCCCGCAGGAGCCGGCTGTAGGGCAGGCTACGATTTTGAACATTTTAGCGTTAGCTTCACTGATAGCTAAGGCATATACTGCCGCTTTATGAGCCAACCCGCCCAATAATTTTGCTTTCGCCCCTAAAAGCCTATACGCATCGCCACCGACGAGGCCACTGACGGATTTTTCTTTATCTCCTAATCCGGCTTCGATGGATTCATGAAACACATCGAGACGCGATGCCATCATACGTCGTACGTCTTGTTCTGCCTGTTCTGATGTTTCCATTTCGTGGTGCATTGCCACTTCCCACAACGATATATTTCTCTTATCTGCCTGACTCATCATATCATGCAGCGTTTTGTATTCATATTGATACATATAGTCCTCCTATAATGGTTTTAACGTCATGACACTTTTAATGGCTGAAATATTCTGAATCATTTTCACCATTTCCGGCGGCACCGGACTATCTGTACACACGATCATGACCGCCATCGCGTTTTTAGCGCTACGGAAAACACGCATGTTGGATACATTAATATGGCCGATCGCCATAATGGTCGTTGCTTGGGCAATGATCCCCGGCTGATCGCGATGAAAGGTAATAAGCGTATGTTCTTCGCCACTTAATACGACAGGCGAACCATTGATCTCCCGAATTTCAATCCTGCCGCCACCGAGAGATACACCTACGATTTCCCGTTTGCTGCCACTTTTACCGGTCATGGCGATGCGTACTGTATTGGGATGATCTACTTCAGCATCAGAACGATTCAACGTAATCTTCATTCCCTTAGCAGCTGCAATATCAAACGATGTACGCAGCCGTACATCATCTGCTGAAAAGCCTAAGAGCCCTGCTACCAGTGCTTTATCCGTACCATGCCCTTTATAAGTCTTAGCAAAGGATCCGTAAACAGTAATAACTGCCTCCGTCGGTTCATCTTTGAGGATTTCCCGCGCCATAAAACCAATACGGGCTGCACCGGCTGTATGCGAGCTGGATGGACCAATCATGACCGGACCAATAATATCAAATACTCCCATAATTACCTCCTTGATAAAATTTTCTACACACACTGAATACTTGTATTCAAATGGAAACTATATATATATACCTGACGAATATGAACACCACTGATTTGTTCTACCGCCCGTTTGTATAAGGCCAGTTGAACAGCATATCGTTTGCGGAAATCATCTTCTGTATCTAAATGATCTGTCTTATAGTCAATAAGGACCCACTGCTCGCCTTCACGGAAAAGACAATCGACGACCCCTTGAAGCAGGATTTCCTCTCCTTCTTCGATATCCGGCAAATAGATCCCTCGTGAAAACAAAACACTGAACGGGTATTCACGCCGCACATCCGGTGACTGAGCCATCCGTTTTCCCAACTCCGATTGGCAGAAGGTCAGCACTGCCGGCACATAGACCCATTTTGCTTCTTCGTCTGTAAAAATCCCATCAATTTCCCACTGTGCTATATGCTGCCGTAAATCAGTATCTGTCATGTCCGGGCATACTGGTAAATATTGCATCACTTTATGCAGTATGGTCCCGCGTTTAGCCCCGCTTGTTATTTCTTCTTCCTCTTGAAGCCATGGTGGCAATTGCTCAAACGAGTCTTCTTCACTGCGGTGTTCCATCAACGGCGCTACCGCTAAGGATGCTTCCTCACGCAACACATCATCGTGGAGCAATCCATATTGTCGTTTGATTTCTGTAACAGTAAGTTTTGCCGGCGTCGTCACCGCTGTGGCATACCCATACTGCCATGATAAGGCCGCATCCATCCAATCTGGCACCACCGTTTGACTGGGAACCCCATTTTTAAGACATTGCAGCCTTGGTTCCTGCTGTAATACAGCTTCCGTCATACCAAAGTGGCTCGTCCCATGATGCAGTATGACCTGCCATGACCCGCTACAGCATTTCATATCCCGGCCATTTTCAATCGCCTGTTCCATGAGCTGGCACTCTTCTTGATTTGCCAAAACAGGCATGACCCAATCAAAGTACGTATGGCTTTGCGCTGGATCAGCATGACTTTGCCAACGCTGCCAATCCTTGAGCAGATGACGGCTGTGTCCGGTCAGAATGAGTTTATCCCTGGCCCGAGTCATTGCCACATATAAGACACGTTCTTCTTCTGCTGTGCTTTCCCACGTTAGTCGCGCCGCTATACCACTCCAAATAAAGGTAGGATAGAACATGCGCCACACTGGATCATATTGTTTAATTCCAATGCCAAGCGTATTGTGGAACAAGACCAGGGACTGCATATCCTGACGGTTAAAGGTCTTTCCCATATCGGCAATGATGACAACAGGAAATTCCAGTCCTTTGCTTTTATGAATACTCATAATACGTACTACATCTTCATTTTCACCAATAACTTTAGCTGGCGCCAAATCAATGCCGTCATCCTGCATTTTATCGATCAATTTCAGATATCGGAAAATTCCTCGGAATCCAGCCGCTTCATACTGTCCCGCACGATTGTACAAGGCCTGCAAATTCGCCTGCCGCACAGACCCGCCAGGCATGCCTCCTACATAATCATAATATGCCGTTTCACTATAAATACATTGCAGCAATTCAGCTACGCCATGACGCCGGCTAAAGGTACGCCATGTTTCCAGCTTATCGTAAAAACACTGCAAACTATTTCCTTTATCGCCGTCCAATGATTTTATGTACACCGGTAAATTCTGCCACAATGTTCTGTCTCCGGCAAGGCGCAACGCAGACAATCCAGCTTCATCCATACCGCACAAGGCTGATCGTAAAACAGCTGCCATCGGCAGATCCTGTTCTGGATTATCAATACACCGCAAGAGCGACAACATCACCTGAACTTCACTGGCAGCAAAATATCCGCCATTTTGTTCAGCATATGCCGGTATCCCTGCTGCCTGCAACGCTTCTAACAGTACTTCTGCCTTACCGGTCATGGAACGAAGCAAGACGACAATATGACGATATGATAAGGGAACCATGCCAGCATGTTTGTCTTCTATAGAAACACCACTGCTTTTTAATTCAATGATTCGCTGGGCAATCAGACGACTTTCCTTTTCAAACGCTGTAAGTCCCTGCTCTTCCTCGTCATCCTGAGCAATGTCCTTGTCCTCCTCATCCGTATCAAGCAAATGCACTTCGATCGGACCGCCTGCCCACGTTGGATCTGTCGGTGATGGTCGGCCGGCATAAAGTTTTTCTCTATCACCATATTCCATGCCTGTCGCTTCTTTGGTCATCGCACCGGCAAAAACTTCATTGACAGCATCAAGGATATTGGCTGCACTACGGAAATTTTTAGACAAATCAATGCACCGCTGTGCAGCGCCTTCAGCACGGCTAAAGGACATATATTTATTCAAGAATAATGTCGGATCAGCCAGGCGGAACCGATAAATACTCTGTTTGATATCACCTACCATAAAACGGTTCGTATCTGTCGATACTAAACGTGTAATAAGTTCCTGAACCCCATTCGTATCCTGGTATTCATCAATGAGGACTTCAATATACAGCTGCCGTAATTCTTCTGCCGCTGCAGATGGCACGCTATGTTGCGGCGTCGACGAACTATCCAGGAGAATTTGCAGGCAATAATGTTCCAGATCGCTAAAATCAATCCACCCTTTGTCCTGTTTTGCCTGCTCATAGGCTGCAGCAAAATCTTTCGTAAGCTGTACAAGCCCTTTCATCATAGGCGCCATTGCCCGAATACCATCTATCCATGCCTGGGATGGCACTGTAAAATAGACTTGCTGCAACGATTCTGTAATATCCTTTTTTACAGTATTCCGCGCAGACTTACACGTCTCCCAAAACACTTTGTCATCATCTGACAAGTTCCGTACTGCCTTTAGCCGCGGAAACTCGACCGCTCTGACCGCTTTCCCCATACCGTCCCACGCAGTATGCTGTAATACATCTTGAAGAGCAGTTCGTTCCAACATAAATTGCTCCGCAGCTGCTGCAAAAGCAGGCCGTTGCTTCATTTGCAGCAAGCATGCATCATAAACAGCGACCTTTTCCCTGATCGTACGCTGGATTTGCTGTTTCATAGGAGCGCACCAAGGCAGGTCATCGATGCTCGTATGATCCTGTATCTCATAAGATGCTGCCGCATCATGGAGCCATTGCTCTGGCCACGGCATGCTGCGAGAGTAATCGTACATATGTCCAACCGTATCCATTAGCGCATCATCACCACGGTCATTGCCGAACATATCTGCCAATGGATATAAAAATTGTGCCTTTTCATCATCTTCATAATACGCCAAAAACACATTTTCCAATACATTCCGTCGCAATAATGACAGTTCTTCCTGCCCGGCAATGGTAAATGCCGGATCAATATTGATTCGATAAAAATAACGTCGAATAACATCTTGGCAAAAAGAATGCAATGTTGAAATGTGAGCCGACGGCAATAATGCCAATTGTCGTTCAATCCTGGCAGCATCTCCCTGTCCAGCTCCCTTTGATAATGCATTCATAAGAGCCGCTGCCACACGATCCCGCATTTCTGCTGCCGCCGCTTTGGTAAAGGTCACCACGAGGAGCTGCGTAATATCTGCCGGATGTTCCTGATCGAGAAGACGCTGGATGATGCGTTCCACCAAGACGGCTGTTTTGCCTGAACCAGCAGCTGCTGATAACAACAAGGTCTGCCCCCGGCTGTCTATGGCTGCCTGCTGTTCCTTAGTCCATGCCATGGCCATCGTCTCCTTCCTGGTAAATTTTCTTTATTATATCCTCAGGTACTTCCTTATTAATCACAGCATAGGAATTATTACATAAATGCGGATCAAACCGACAGACCGGATGATACGGACAGAAACGACAAGGTGCCGTTTGTCCCAGCAGTACTGGATGAATAGAAATATCGCCACTATCCATTTTAGCCGCAATATCATGAATACGCCGCGAAGCCAGTGTCAGCAAATGCTGCCACCCGGTTTCATCATACATCGTATGAGAGGCATTGCTTAAGGTCCCGTCTTTTTTCAAACGCATGTTCATGAATTCCGAGTAATTTTCCATGGATGTATCCAAGGCCTGCATCACTTCACCATTATCAAGATAGAAACCTTTCAGTTTACTATTTTTATTATATAGTTCTTTTTTATCCTCTTCCGTCGCAATATGATCCAACGTTGTCTTATCATTACGGACATAACAATAGAGAATAGCTGCCGGAACAGCATCATCGCCCATATTAAGAAGCGCAACGAACATATAGGTCAGCAACTGTAACTCCAGTCCTGTAAACACCTGTGTCAAATCCAGTTGTTTCCGTCCTGATTTATAATCGATAATGACGACAAATTTCTTGTCTCCGTTACGCATAGAATCAATGCGATCAATTTGACCAGTAACGATAACTTCTAACCCACTTTTCAACGTAAATCGTAGCGCATCCCAAACGCTGTCTTTACGACCAAAGGACTGTTCTAACTGTTCCATATGGAAATCAGATACCATACTAAACTGACATAAACGGTGTACAGTCCGAATCAAGGTCTGAATAAGCCGTTCTTTGATTTGAGCAAAATACGCATTGGACATGAGAATATCATGCTGCACATGAGGTGCCAGCTGATCCGTCGCTTTACGGCACAATGCCGGAATATCCTGGGAATCCAAATCATGCCATTGTTTCCCCTGCGAAAGCAGTGTTTCACCGAGTATCTTCAAGGCTCCATGAACAAGCATCCCAAGATCTGGCGCTGCGAAGCGATATAAGGGCCGTTCTTCCAAGTTCAATCCATACGCAGCAAAATAAGCGAAAGGACATTGGCGGTACTGTTCGAATTTAGTAACAGAACCGCGCAATATACCTTCAGGAGCGTACAACTGGCGTACTAATGGCTGTGGCAGCAAATCCGGCTGATTATGATAGAATAATCCTTGTACGGCTTGCACCGCTTGATGAGAAAAGCCATGTGTCATCGCCCAGTCATATAAAGACCACCAAACATCAGCTACAGCACTGCCTTCCGTCGCCGGTTGGATTGCACTTGGTAAATAAGCCAAACTTGCTGGGACAGCTACAATAAATTCGGCTTCTTTGCCTTGTGGAATATCACCAGTTTCATGTTGCATGGTTGTGACATAGGCCTTATCGATGATCTGGTGAATCCACGAAGATGCTTCCATAGCTCCTCCGTCTTCATCCGTCAGGACATACGATATATTCAATTGTTCTTCTGCCCGTGTTGCCGCCAAATAGAATAAAAACCGTTCTTGGAAGGACCGGAAACGGCTTCCCGGACCTAATGTTACGCCTAATTTATCAAGACGCTGTCGCTCTTCATCATTCAGCAAGCCTTCTTCACCACTATGCTTCGGGAACACACCATCGTTGACACCACACAAGAAAACGATTTTCGCCCGCATCGTATAGCCCCGTTCTACAGACGTCAGTGTCACATGGTCCAGCGTCGGCGGAATAAGACTGAATTTGAGTTCTTCCAAACCATCTTCAACCATATGGGAAAATTCAGTCAGTGTCACCATATCGTCACCGCAAAGCCGTACCATTTCATCAAGGAACAGGAGAATCCGTTTCCACACCTGCTCATGTTCTTTTTCTTCTAAGGTTCTTCCCACCTTAGCATCCTCTTCCTGCCAGTGACGTAACGTCGCAGGTACGCCTAGCTGAACAAGCCATCGGTATAATAAGGTACCCCATTCTTTCAAAGTATGTTCCGTCTGTGCTTCTTCCCAAAAAGGTTGCAACTTGTCTATCACAGCCTGGCGGATTGTATTAATATGTGCCAGTCGTTCTTCTGCTGCTGTATCAATACTATTCGTTTCTTCTAAATATCGATTCCGGCCATAGGTCCAATCCTCGCCGTTAAGCCAATGATATCCCTGGATTCCATAGGCCAGGCAGTAATTTTCCAGTTCATCTACGTCCTGCCTGCTCAAGGGGAACAAATCGGTTTTGAGCAACCGAAACAACGGTTCATAGGCCCAATGGGAATGAAATACATCGAGAAGTGCTGAAATAGCTTCCGTTACAGGATGACTGGTCATAGGCCGACGATAATCGCTGAACAACGGAATACCATAGCGGGCAAAAATCCGTTCTGCTATAGGCGAATAGCCCTCACTAGTTCGAGCTAATATAAGAAAATCTCTATAGCGGTATCCGCGACGGCATAATTTGATGATTTGCCGTGCAATCGCATCTATTTCAATATCACGATTGCTGCATTCTGTTACAGACAAGTTCGCGACAGCCTCTGAACATGGTTGTGGCACCATTTGGAAAAAACCGTCGGTAAATACCTGTATACCAGTGGCCGGCGCTGTATATATCGTTTCTGTTTCAATATGCGGAAAATACTTCCGCAATTCCTGATATACCACATAAGGACGATGAAACAACGCTGTTTCCCGGACCTGTCGTGGCAATTGAGCAGCATCCATCGTAAGTGTAATAGTCAGCTGCGCTGCCGTCCGTTCAATGACCCTTAGTACTTCCAGCTGTTGCGGCGTAAACCACTGGAATCCGTCTACCCAGACATGGGCATCCTTTAAAAATTCCGCTTTCGGTATTTCTTCCATCAGCAACGTCATGACGTCATCAGCACTGCCAAAATGGTCCTGAAGAAAATGTACATACCCGTCATACAAAAGAGCAATATCGCGGAGCTTATGGGATAAGGTCTGACTCCCCAATTCATCTGCAGCGTGACGCAGTGTATCCGGACTGATATTAAACGAACGGCATTCCCCAATAAATCGACCCACTGTTGTTACAAAATGCGGCTGTCGTGCCGCCGTCTGTAGCACCGTGCATTCATCCTGGTACTGCCGCAATAAACGCTGCAATATGATTTTGCGTCCTAATTCAGACAAAGACGCATGTTCCTTTCCCCGTTCCTGAAACACCCTGTACGCTAATCGAGAAAACCCAAGGACTTGCGTACCCATGAATCCCCTGCCTGGCATAAATGCAGCAAATCGCCGTTCTATACCATATGTCGCCTGATCTGGAACTAAGAGCAATGCCTTACGGCCACTCTTCATCCAAGCTTGTATCTGAGAAAAACAGCACGTCGTCTTGCCGCTGCCTCCTTTGCCAAACAGGACTGTTACTGCCATAAAAATCGCTCCTTTGTTTACTCCGAAATTACATTTACCGACATTATACCACGTTTAATGGACATTTTAAATGAAGGAGAATAAAATCCATAAGACCATTTTATCATACATCAGGGATTAACTATACAAAAAAATCCCGCTGATACCAGCGGGACAATTATCTATACAATATATACGCCTGTAGCATACCTTGTCATATAACGGCACAGGTATGATTGGTTATTACAGGATATGTTTCTTTCGCTTCGCATCGTTCGAGCCATCTCAAATCATAAGGTTCATAAACGACTTTTTTATAAGCATCTACATCCATTATGGTACCATCCCAATCGGAATGGATGTCACCCGTTTGTTTGATAAGGATATCATAGAGTATATCATAGGTAATACCATCATTCTTATCTTTTTCTACAATAGTACTATACGGCAACGTCTTATGGTAGGTCAATTCCATGCCCTTATAATCGAAATGGAATCCACAACGCATGCGGCAACCGTCAAGACCCGTATACGAAGCAAGGTGCTTCAAATCATGCAGGATCTTGTCATTCCATTTATCATAAAGATTCTGCGGCGTCGTTTCTGTATAATCAAATCGAAATTGAATAGACGCACCAGGAATCTGATAAAATCGTTCCAAATACGGAACCATATCCCGTACAGGATAATTCTTGTACAAAACACAATTGATACGGAATGGCACAGCCAATCGAGTCAATAACTTGTCATTAGATTCAACGACATAATGCTGCATATGCCGGGATACATTAATACAAGTGATTTTATCCCTGTTTTTTTGTGTAAAAGCAACGATATCGTCTTCTGTCTGGAATTCAAAAACAGGCAGTGTCGTATTGATATAAACTTTATGTGTCGTCGGAATCGCATCAAGCATATGTTGTAACGATTCCAAATTGGCAAACGGTTCACCACCGGTAAATACAAAGTCACAATACGGTGTAATCGCATCCATACGTTTAATACTGTCACAAATTTTATGGGCAGAAAATCCTTCCGGATGAGCATATTCTTCTTTATTAATGCAAAACGGACAATGATTACGGCAATTATAGGGTACAAAAACAGTTACTGTAGCACCACCCTGCCGTGTTTTATAAGGGTTCTTCAGCAACGGCTCGAAAGCCTGCGATTCGATCTCACTCATACTTTTTCGCCTCAAATCAGCATGTACGCTCATATAGTGCTCCCACACCACCACAAGCTATGAAATTAAAAATTTTTCACCACTCATGACAGACACCATACAAGTTCTATACATCCATACTCATTGTACCATAAATGTGTGTTTCGTCAAATGCATAGAGAATATACCCTCGAGTTATTAAAAATAAATAAAAAAGGCGCACCTAATATATATTTTATTTATATTTAATAGCAGGTACGTTCCTTTTTAAGTTTTACTCATCTATATTTCGCATAACTTCTAAATCAAGAAATAGTCTGCGAAATTTCGCTAGCTGTTTTCTTTATGGCTTCAATGATTTCAGGTACTCTATCTTCCGTAATGCGTGCTACCGCTCCAGATACACTAATAGCTGCACATATAGCTCCATCAACGCCAAAAATAGGGGCTGCAATACAGGTCATCCCCAATTCAGCTTCTTCTCGTTCCACCGCATAGCCTTGCCGGCGTATAGCTGCAAATTCTGTATCCAGTTCATCCCAATCTGTAACGGTATATTCTGTCAGTTTCTTCAACGGGCATCCCCTATAGGTTGCGTAATACGATGCAGAAAAAGCTAACAAACATTTTCCTGACGCCGCACAATAACTGGGCCGTACTGCACCTACCGGCGGTGCTGCATCAATATTTTGAGGTGACGTGATTTTTTCTAAAATAACATGCTGAGGATACGGTGAATCTATTGTCGCAAACGTCGTAATATGTACACCAGCCTGACATTGCATGGATAAAGCTTTTGCATAGGGATAGGCCGCTTTTTGAAGCGGTTCTTTTTCTCGGAATAACATACCTAACGCATAAATCTGTAATCCCAGCCAAAATTTTCCCGTTTCCTTATCTTTCCTTACGAATCCCCGTCCTTCTAAAGTGTCTAATGTACGACTTACAGTACTCTTCTGAATACCCATGGTTTTACTAATCCAAGTCACACTTAATGGTTTTTCTTGCTTTAAAAACAATTGCAAGATAGCCAGCGCTCTATCAATAGATTCAATCATATATTTTCCTCCGTTCCTATAGTTGCAACGTTAATTGCTACAAGCGATTCTCTATTCCATTATACGGAACTTATGACCTCTGTCAAATAAAAAAAATCGTCTCACTTCAAACTGAGACGATTTTCATATTTACTATTACATAGCACTAACTTCATCGACTTCGGGGGCTGCCTTCGTGTACATACACTGGGCCATCTTTTCCAACAGGTCTTTACATTCCAAATGACTGAGCCAGCTCTTAGGAATCGTCTTGGAGCCATACATCGTACCTGTAATGTTACCACAAATAGCCCCGCATGTATCACTATCACCGTCTTGATTACAAGCCATAATAACTGCATCTTTAATAGAGCTGGTCTTGAGGACACAGTATACAGCCAAGGCCATGGCTTCATCTGCTGCCCAGCCAGATCCTATTTTTTTCATCGACCGAACGGGATTACGATCGGTTACAGCTTCATCTACAGCCGCTAAGATCGATTTTAACAGCCCTGTACTATTATCATGTTCCTGTAAAATACGCAATGCCCCTGACAAGGCACCACCAATTTCCTTGCCATCCGCCAAAATAGAAATAATAGCACTTAATGTTCCTGCTGCCATCCAGGCCATAGGATTGCCATGTGTCAAGCTACCAGACTGACAACCTACTTCAAAAGCTTTTTCCGGATCACCAGCATAGAATAATCCTACAGGTGCTGCCCGCATGACGGAGCTGCTGCCCTTACTATCATTCGCAGAATGTTTTGTATCGTAGCAATTACCGGAAGCCAAGGCTGTAAGGCAGGTCTTCCCCGGTGCCCGACGTACAAACAGGGATTGATCCCCCATCATATCGTAGCCCCAGTTCTTTTCATGATCCTGTTGCTTCATCCAAGAGGTCTGTTCCGGTCTAATGATGCGATCTGTTTGAGTATAATACCAACGCATATACGAACGATATATCCCCTCTTGCGGTTCAATATCATCGTGATCAGCCCATAAAAGTCCATCAGCAGTGAATAAAGTCATCTGCGTATCATCAGAAATAACACCCTTCCGGCCATTGGACTCTAATTTTAATACTGTCCGTAACCCATAAGGGCCATATTTCTTATGTATGGATTTCAAATCATCAAATTCAATAATATACCCTAATGCATCACCGGTTGCCCCGCCTAGCATGCATCCTGTAAACCGTTCCAGACTATCCATGAGAGAACACCTCCACAAAAAAACTACGATTGTGCTTCTGCGATTTCATAATCCCGGGCCATCCAGTCTTTCGTTGTCGTAAAGCTGATGGTCAACCACACTTCATGAGGCGCATATCCCAATGACTCATTGATTTCATTACGTATTTTATCCAGCGCAGCAACACCTTGGATGGGATAATTCGTATCTACCAGTATATCGATTTCAATGATCTTTTCCTTGCCAAACGCTTGGACACTAGAAACATAATCACTGAAACCATATCGTTCCATATACTCATCCATGACAGCCTGCACATGGATATGCAGCTCTTCTGGTGCGACTCCCAAGAGCTGTTTCACTGATGGTATAATAATTTTCAATGCCGGCGGTATCATCTGAACAGCTAAGATAAGCATAATAGCCGGATCGACATAAACACCGAGCCAGGCAAATCGCGTGTACTGCATGGCCCAAGCCAAGGCAAAACTAATAAGCAAGCCCGTCGCTAAGGACGCATCGACAAACCAACTCACATTGTCATAATGGACCAAATAGGATTTTACCTTTTCATTAGCTTTTCGGACATACTGGTAAAACAGCCAGTCTGCAATGGTGAAAAAGGCGGCGTAATACGTCGCCAAACCAAAAGACATCTTATGTCCGCCAGCCATGAAACTCGCTATACCGGCACCGAATGCGTAGATGACAATGATCATTGTAAATACGCCTTCAACAAGCATTACTACTGGCTCTAGTTGCCAGTAACCAAATTGGAATTGACGGCTCGACTCACGGCGCGTCAAATCCGATGTCACCATCATGAGGATTTTGATTAAAATAGCTGCAACAGAAAAAATTCCGTCTAAAAGAATGGCCTGGGATCCGCTCCACAGACCAGTCACAATGCCCCCTAAAGCAACGATTCCCATCATAAGGGCTGACAACAATAATAAACTTCGTTCAGTGCGTTTTTCCTTTCTCTGTTTCATTATAGAACCTCCTTACAACCACTACACCATTACTGTTGCAAGAACGCCCAAATAAGAACTAAAATACCGCCGTGTCGCAGCCAGGCTGGAACTGGTGGTAATCATAGTAAAACCTCCATTTTTATATAAAAAACTATTTACAATTACACCATATTAGTATATGATATAAGATTACATATTTATTATAACAGATTTTGATATGGATTGGCAAATAGTTTCATAGCATACACCGTATGCACATATACCTTTTTCGCCCTATAGCCCTTCTGCTAACCTATACAAAAGAATCTCTTTATATTACAATAGGGTAAACCCAATAGGGCCATACTATACAATTCACACGACAGGAAGGCTGGAAATATATATGAGTTTAGCAGTTAGTACAGTCGAAGCCGCTAATACTGTTACTGCCGATGTGCAGCAACAAGTCACACAGAGCGTCTCGACCTTAGATCATCTCAAAAACTTTACCTTAGACCATGGGCCTGATTTGATTTATGCCATCATTATTTTTGTTATTGGCCTATATGTTGCCAAATTTGTAAAAAATATCGTCTGCAAAATGATGGCCCATGCTAATTACGATCACGCTGTCATTACCTTTGTCAGCCAGCTTGTCTATTATGGTCTCATGACCATAGTTCTCATATCAGCACTTAATAAAGCAGGCATTCCTACAAATTCCTTTCTAGCTGCTTTTGGTGCATTCGGCTTAGCTGTAGGTCTGGCTTTACAAAGTAATTTATCTAATTTTGCATCAGGTCTGCTCATTCTTATTTTCAAGCCGTTCAAAGCAGGCGACTGGGTCGCTATCGGTGGTGTAGAAGGCAGTATCAAAGGTATTCAAATGCTCAATACCTCTGTTATCACAAAAGATAACAAAACTGTCTTTATACCGAACTCTATTATTACGTCAACACAAGTCACAAACAGTTCCTATTTAGATGAACGATATATTTCTTTTATCTTTGATATTAGCTACAACAACGATCATCATAAAGCAATCGCCATTTTAAAAGAAATCTTTAAAGCTGATCATCGTATCCACAATGCCGACTCTATGGAAATAGGAATCAAAGAATTCGCTGATAATTCTGTCCGTATTGCTGCCTATCCTAAAGTGCGCAGCCATGATTATTTAGCCGTATATTATGCCACTATGTCGAAAGTCAAAGATGCCTTCGATAAAAATGGTATCGATATTCCTTATCCGCAGCGTGTCGTATATATTCAGAAGCAAGAAGATATACTATCAGATGCAATCGATAAAAAATAACTAATATAGAAAGAAATGACCGGCCATGGGATATCCTATGACCGGTTACTTTTTGAATGATGCCTTTTCTTTGCATCCCTACGCTCCTTCAAATGTGGTTCTCGTCTGCTATATTACTGACTGGAAACTCCCCCTCCCACTCCGAATCTTTTTTCGTTATCTCTCTCATGACTGCTTTATCTTCGTTATGGGGAAAGATTCGGAGTAAGCGACTCACTCCATTTTGTGCGTCGCTATGCTCC
>JAKVKI010000027.1 GCA_022486585.1 Megasphaera sp. | reverse complement strand
CTTTTCTTGGTTCTTCCCTTTTCCAGATAAAGGCGAAGAATCTTGTCTTTGAGCTCAGGCTCATAACGATTGTTTGCCATAATGTAACGTCTCCTTTGATATAGATTATTGTATCAAACTATACCTTTGGTGGTTATCGTTTTAACAAGGGTCAATATAGAGAAATGGGATCATCCAATGGGGAGATACTGGAAAGGTGTAATATAAATACAGAATAGTAAAGACAACATATACCATATAATGAAGCAACAATTGGCAGGAGTACTTTTGGGCAGCTCCGTGGACTTAGTGCACATACTGCAGTATCAAACCGATACTTTCTATAATGCAAATAAGGGGCAGACCATAGCGAAATTTAAGGTGCCGTGTTTTATGATGAAACACGATCATGCCGATGATGGCGCCTATGCTGCCGCCTAGCAGGGCCAGTATAAGCAGGGTGCGTTCCCGAATGCGCCAGGAATGGTGGAGGGCTTTATATTTATCGATGCCAAAGGCAGCAAAGGCAATGATATTTAGTGCGGATAAGGTGATGAGCAACGACGAAAATTCAATAATGTTCATGAGATACCTCCTTACAGATAGGTTGATTATACCATAATAGAAGGTATTGCTGCTGATAGATGCAAAATAGATCGAATCTTGCTTCTATAATAGGTAATTACCTATTTAATATATAAAAATGTAGTATTTTACCTATTAAAAAATCTATAGTATACTGAATGTAATGAAAATCATCCAAGGAGGCTATTCCATGATCAAACATATTCCTATTCCTACGGCAGGCGTCATGCTGGGGCTTGTAGCGCTCGGCAATTTATTGAAATTGCAGGGGTTTCCCGATGAAGTACGGTGGGGGTGCGGTATTGCCGCATTCCTTTTCGGTGTACTGCTGACGCTTCGACTGATTTTGTATCCTTGCAGCATTAAACATGATTTTACGGGCAATTCCATTTTGGCCAGTGTTGCGGCAACGTATTTCATGTCTATTATGCAGCTTTGTACGTATACGGCTGGGGTCGCGCCCTTGGCTAGTCAAATCGTTTGGTTTGCTGCTGTGTTTGCACATGCGGCATTGATTATTTGGTTTACCTGGTATTATGTTTACCGATTTGATTTGACCGATGTGTTCCCTACGTATTTTATTGCGTATGTTGGCATCGTCGTTGCCTCGGTGACGGCGCCGGTCTTCCATATGGAAGCGCTGGGACAGGCGATTTTTTGGTTTGGCTTTGCTGCCTATATAGTTCTCTTCATTATTGTGACATATCGTTACATGCATATTGCTATCCCCGTACCAGCGAAACCTCTTTTCTGCATTTATACGGCACCGATGAGCCTCAGTCTGGCTGGTTATTTTGCAGTTGTGCCAGAACCTTCGTTTTTTCTGGTCATAGCGATGCAGGCAGCAGCGCAGATCCTGTTTTTCGTTGTCCTTGTGCAAATGCCCAAACTGCTGCGGCTCCCTTTCTTTCCCAGTTACGCTGCTTTCACCTTCCCCTTTGTCATTACGGCATTTACGCTGAAGCAGTCTATTGAATATTTTGTGTCTGTAGGTTTCTCGTATCCGGCAGTGCTCGAAGATGTGGCTATGGTAGAAACAGCCATTGCTACGGTCATCGTCCTCTATGTCGTAGTGCGGTATGTGAATTTTTTTGTCAAAGAAATGATGGCGGCATCGGTACTTCCTGTTAGTACAAAATAATAGAAAATAGAGATAATCCTGCCAGTAAGACCTTTCCGGATACAGTAATGGAAAGGTCTTATTTTGATTTCTCTTTATTTGTACAGCCGTGCTAAAAGGTATATAATAAAACTCCAAAGGAGTATGAGGTTATGTTGACAACTATAAAAAAACTAGCAACAGTCGTATGGGGTTGTGCGACGTTACTGCTGCCGGCGGGCAGCTGTTTTGCAACACTTGCTACAGAACAGATCGCTGTTGGCGGTGTAGGCCCGGGCTGTACGACGGAGTATGTAGAAGGCGTGTACGGTACGCCGACGTCGTCAGAGAATATTTCTGCTGATACAGGTGCCAACTATGTGGAATATAATTATGAAGGCCATTTCCTCGTAGGGTTCGATGCCGGAAATTCTCAAGTCATGTATGTCACCTCTACAGGGGATAATCTAAAGACCCCGGCAGGAATCGGTGTGGGCATGACTGCTGATGCCTTGACGCCAGCGTATGGCCCGGCAGATAATCTGTATAACTACAACGATAAGACACTGTATGAATACAGTGATGGCAATGGGAATACCTTATCGTTTGATGTACAGAATTTCTACATTGTCAGTGTGAATGTACGAGCAGCTAATTAATGTATGTAGTATAGGGTAGTGTGTCTTGCTTTCATGAGAGAGAAAACACGCTGGCCTATATTTTTTTATATTCTCGCGTAAGGAATATTGACAGAATGAGTATTGCAATTTATAATAAAGACAAGAACAACAAATAATAAATATCAATTAAAAATAATTATAGATGAAAAGAGGGAATTGCCATGAAAACGATTACTGCCTTTTATTTGAATGGATGTCCATATTGCCGTAATGCTAAGGCGGCGTTACAAGAATTGATCCAAGAAGAACCGGCATACAGTAAGGTACCTGTCGAATGGTATGAAGAAACGGAACATCCCGAAGCGGTTAAGGGGCATTCGTATTATTATGTGCCGTCGCTGTTCATAGATGACGAAAAAGTGTATGAAGCCCAGCCGGGGCAGAACTATGATACCATCAAAGGATACGTCAAACAGGCGTTAGATAAGGCGTTGCAGTAACTTCGAAAGGAGAGTATTGCTATGAGAATGGGTGAAGGTGTTATTGAGGAAATCAAAGATAACGGATTGGCTAAAATCAAAGTAAGCAGTGATTATCTGTATGTGGCTTGTAGTGCCTGCGCGGCAGCAGAACATGTTTTTGTGACAGCCTATAATACAATAGGCGCCAAAGAAGGGCAAACTGTGCGATATGAAGTAGAGGATCAGCATTTGGCGTCCAGTGCCTTCGTCTGTTTTATCGTACCTCTTATAGCAGCTATTTTGGCGGGCTTCATTGGGTATGAAGCCGGACTGGCCGCTGGCTACGACAGCTTCTATTTCGGTGCAGCCGGAGCAGCAGCAGGTCTCCTTATTAGTGCCGGTATTGTCAGAAAATACGATACGGCATTAGGGAAAATAATGGATAGTAAAGCAAATATTACAGAGATCATTGACGAAGAAGGACCAGCAGGAGAATAGAAGGTAAGACATAGATATTCCTAGAGAGTGCTTTGTGCAGCTGCATATAGCACTCTTTTTAGTCTGTAACGATACGGCATATCTGTTAGAAAAATAACGAGATGACGGGACTTTTTATACTATACTATGCCGACGCCTTCGAGGAGAATTTTTAGTCCGAGGATAATTAATACGGTACCGCCAAGGCGGACAGCGCCAGTCTTATACTTCATGCCGAAGAGACTGCCTGTTTTGACGCCGCCAGCGGAACAGATGAAGGTCGTTACACCGATCGTCAGGGCTGATGGAAGAATGGCAATATCCATGAACGCAAAGGTAACGCCAACGGCCAGGGCATCGATGCTGGTAGCGACGGCCAGCATGAACATCGGTACGAGGGACATATTGGCATCACAGGATTCGGTCTTGCCAAAGGATTCCCAGATCATGTTGATGCCGATAGCAGCTAGTATGAGAAAGGAAATCCAGTGGTTGTACGAAGCGATGAAGTCCGTAAAGAGACGACCGGCATAATAGCCGATGACGGGCATGAGAAACTGGAAGCCGCCGAACCAGGACCCGGCAATAAACATATGTTTCCAGCGGATACGCCCTAGTGACAGGCCCTTACAGATGGATACGGCAAAGGCGTCCATAGAGAGGCCTAAAGCCAGCAGTAATAAATCAATGATATTCAAGACGATCACTCCTTCTTCGTTGAAATAAAAAAGGAGACCTGGAGACAGCCAGACAGCCGTCTCTAAGTCTCATCATTTCAAATAGTACCGGGTGCAGGCACCAGTATGTCGATACTATTATACATATACACAATATATGTATTGATTACTCCCTTAAAGCATTAGCCTTTATTATACGGGAAGGGCGATATATCTGTCAATATGAAGAAGGGCAACAGGACACGGATTTCTTGCCAAAATGGGGCCTGTAGTCTATAATACACAAGGAGGAAACGACGATACAACAGAATGATATTGTATGGTCGTTTTTTCGTTGGTTATAGTACGATATACTAAAAGAAAGAAGATGGCAATGTGCATCAATCTATAAAATGGATCCGATTCTTACTGGCAGCGTCTCTGGCGTGGCTGGGACTGTCAGCAGGAGGGGCAGGCGCAGCCAATACGGCAGATAATTTAGTACAGATTGTCGCCAAGGATAGCGCAACAGGCCGAACCGTATCCTGGCAGAATACGACGCCCCGGACGGACTATACAGTGGAATACAGGGCAAAAGGAACGACAGACAGTCAGCAGGCCTATGTGACAGAACCTAAGCGGCCGCCTATATATGATGAAAATAACGTACCGCCGTATACCTATGGCGCGTATATGCAGCAGTTGAAGCCGGCAACAGATTATGAATACAGGGTCCGTAACGAAGACGGGGCGACGCCGTGGTATACCTTTGCTACGACAACGGAACAGCTGAACGAATATAAAGTACTTGTTTTCGGTGATTCCCAGTCTGTCGATTACAGCGTATGGGGACAAACGGCTCGTACTGCCTGGGAAAGTAATGATGATGCAGCCTTTTTTGTCAATATGGGGGATTTGACAGATAATGGGCAGGCCTGGTTCCAGTGGCGTGATTGGTATGAGAATGCCAATGTCCTGACCGGGCATATTCCCTTTGCGCCGGTCTTAGGCAATCATGAAGCTTACAGCATGGACTGGCAATTCGCCCAGCCGTATACGTACAAAGCTCTTTTTGCCGTACCGTATGGAAGCCCGGAAGGGCAGAGTCGTATGGCCTATTCCTTTGATTACGGCGACGTCCACTATGTATCCCTCAATACGGACTATGAAGAACTGCATGAAGAATATCCGAATATGATGGAACATGAAGCGAGCTGGCTTGATACGGACTTGCAAACAGCCGTAAAGAATGGCAAACGCCTTGTCGTCCTCATGCATCGGCCGCCATGGAATAGCCCCTATGACGGGCAAAAGGATATTAACGGCCAGTATTTCATGCCGATATTTGATAAATACAACGTACCGCTGGTGTTTGTTGCACATGAACATGTATATGCTCGCACGCAGCCGATGAAGGATAACCAGCCGGCCCAGCAAGGCACTGTCTATATTACGACCGGGCGGTCTGGCACAGAGCCATGGGCTGATGCAGTGCGGCGTCCTTTTGATACGGTGTATTATAATCCTATGGATATGCCTATGTATTTGATATTACAAGTAGAGCCGCAGGAATTTCGCGTAACAGCGCTTAAAGTAGACGGTACAGTGGTTGATACGTTAGCTATCCCAGCGGTCTCTCCAGGGAGTTCACGATGAACATTGCTATTATTACAGGTGCGTCAAGCGGCCTTGGCCGGGAGTTCGTTTATTTGACTGACCATGCCGGTGTAGATGAAATATGGGTCCTGGCCAGGCGCCGGGACCGGTTGGAAGCCTTGAAAAAAATGGTCCGTACGCCTGTGCGCATATTTGCTGGCGACGTGACCGATGCGATGACGATTGATGCGGTTCGGGAAGCCCTGCAGGTGCAGCAGCCAGTCGTTCGCTTTCTCATTCATGCAGCCGGCTTAGGGAAGATCGGCAGTGCCGGCGATATTTTGCCACGCCAGATCCATCAAATGCTAGCAGTCAATTGCGAAGCAGCAGTCATCTTGACGGAGCTGTGCCTGCCCTTTATGGTCATGGGGTGTCATGTTGCTCATATTTGTTCGGTTGCTGCATTTCAGCCTGTTCCGTATCTAAATGTCTATGCGGCTACGAAAGCCTTTGTGTATCGTTATTGCCGGGCCTTAGAAATGGAGTTGAAGCCGCGCGGCATCATGGTGACGGCAGTTTGTCCCTATTGGATCCGTGATACAGAATTCATTGCTGTAGCGCAGGAAACTCGCAATAGTTCGTATTTCTGTCATTTCCCTTTTGCTGGAAAAGAACGTGATGTAGCGGCAACTGCCTTTCGGGATATTTGTCGCGGCCGCAGTGTATCGACGCCGGGGTTGATGGCCAAACTTGACCGCATTGTGGCTAAATGTATTCCAGCAGGGATTATGATGCGGCTGGTTCAACTTTTCCGGTAGAGTATTTCGCTGAAACGTAATATAATATAAATAAGAGAGAGTTAGTTTCTTGTTGAATTTATTACGGGGACAGAGGAGCGATATGGACGGATTAGTATTAGTAGAAAAGAGCGGCAGGGAAACAGTACGGGAGTATGCGTACCGTATACTGTATCAAAACATTATGGATCTTCATCTCGTACCGGGTACGGCCATGTCTGAGCAGGAGTTTTCTGCTGTGTTATCAGTGAGCCGGACACCAGTGCGGGAAGCGTTCATCAGTCTGGCCCAAAAAGGGCTGCTCGATGTGCTGCCGCAACGGGGGACTTTTGTATCTAAAATCGATACGGAACAGATATCAGAATTCCGGTTCTTGCGGGTCACGCTGGAAAAGGCCATCGTTGAATTGGCCTGCCAGGTCTTTACCGATGAATGGCGGGAGAAACTGTTGGTCTGTCTTCAAGAACAAGGCCCGTTAGTCGAGAAAAAGGATAGCAATGCCTTTTTTAAATACGATAACAAAATGCATAAGATCCTGTATGATGGTTGTTCTAAATCTCATATTTGGCAAATCATCCAAGATTCCAATTTGGATTATTTACGGGCGCGCGTCCTCAATGTGACAGCAGCAAAGGAACAGATGCATATCCTCTACGCACAGCATCAAGCTATTGTAGAAGCTATTTTGCGCCGTGATGTTCAGCGCGGCGTAGAAGTCATGGCCGATCATATCAACAAAGTCGTAGGCGATGTGGCAACGCTTAAAAAAGAATATCCTGACTATTTTAAATAGACCCGGTGCGGAGGAACTTGCCTTTGCATGGAGCATAAAAAAGCCATTTCTGAAATGAACGCATTCAGAAATGGCTTTTTTTTGAGTGGTTATCGTTTAAAGCTTTCACGATCTATGAGTTCAGCATTGAATTCTGTTCGAATGGGAACATCTTTCCCGGCCATGAGTTCAATGATGATGTCGACGGCAGCTGTACAGAGGCTGCGTAATTTATTATCCAGGCTGCTGATTGTCGGTGTAGCACACTGGGCTAAAATAGAATTATTGCAGCCCACGACCGGCACATAACGGCCGTGACGCAGGGCAGCTCGCTGCGCTCCGACGGCTAATACGTCTTCGGAGGCGATGATAGCGTCGAACGAGATCTTTTTGGCGATGACCTTGTCAATCGCAGCTTCGGCACCTTCCAGGCTTTTAGGAACCTGACGAATCCGTTCTGTCTGATCGCGCAGCCCCTGGTCGCGCAGGCCTTGGCGGAACCCGTCTAGTTTATGCCGGCCGCTGTAGGTCAGGGCGTCGTAAAGATATAAAATAGACTGACATTTTTGGGCTGCCAGTGCATGAACGACTTGACGCATGCCTTCTTTTTCGTTGCAGACGACACTGTACATGTTAGGCTGGTGGTAATCACTGTTGATGGTGATGACCGGAATCGATTCGGCAGTCTTGCGGAGCTGGCGGATGTCGCCTTCTGTTGAAAAAGGCGTGCCGATGATGATGATGGCATCGACATGTTTAGCTGTGAGCTCAGTAATGTATTTGCTGCTGCGGCCATTGTCGTTGCCTGTATTGGACAGCATGACATCAAAATGATGGGTCCGCAAAGCGTCTTCGATGAGCGATACAGCATGGGCATAGAAAATATCAGCAACATCGGTACATAACACGCCGATGATCTTCATAGAGTCCAGACCGAGCCCGCGAGCAAAGGGATTGGGATTATAGCCCATATCCTTCATGGTTTGCAGGACGCGGGCCCGCGTTTTTTCGCTGACACGGCTGCTGCCGTTCAGGACACGGGACACGGTGGCAATAGAAACATTACATTTTTGAGCGATATCATAAATGGTTATATTCATAAGTAACCAGTCCTTGTAGCAATAAAATAGTGTATAGAACACGGTGGATTCATTAAGTATAGCATATTCCCGAGTAAAGGGACAGACACTTATATGTAAGCGCTTACTACTATATACTGGATCATCGTTCTTGTAAAGAGCGAGATATCCTTAGCGTAAGGGCGACAGCCCCGATGCGTTCTTACGGTATTATTGTGAAAAAAGACGGGCATATTACTTAAAATCATGAGGAAAGGCCTGTTTTACAAAACCTATATAAAAAGCACATACTGCATTGACAAGTACTTTGTGAAATGATAAAGTTACATCAAGAAATGTAAGTGCTTACATGAAAGCACGGGAGATAGAGGTATGAGAGGAGATTGTTAGAATGAAAAAATTTATGGATGCGGACTTTTTATTAGATACGGAAACGGCACGTCATTTGTTCCATGACTATGCAAAACAAATGCCGATCATTGATTATCACTGCCACATTTCACCGCAAGAAATAGCAGAAGATCATCGTTTTAAGAGCATTACAGAAGTATGGCTTGGCGGTGATCATTATAAATGGCGCCTCATCCGTTCCAATGGGACACCGGAAGAAAAAATCACTGGCAAGGAATCTACAGACCTAGAAAAATTTATTGAATATGCTAAAGCCCTTCCACGAGCAATTGGCAATCCTCTCTACCATTGGAGTCATTTGGAATTACAGCGCTACTTTGGCATTACAGAACCGTTGAATGAAAAGAATGCTGAAAAGATTTTTAATCAATGCAATGAAAAATTGAAAGAAGCAGATATGGGCGTCCAAGGACTGATTAAACAGTCTAATGTCAAAGTCATTTGTACGACAGATGATCCGGCTGATGATTTAAAATGGCATCAGAAACTAGCTGCTGAAAAGACCTGCAGTGCCAAGGTATATCCGGCAATGCGTCCGGATAAACTCCTCAATATCGATAAAGCCGGCTATAGTGCGTACATGCAGCATCTCGGTGAAGCTGCTGGCGTTACTATCAGAAATTTTGCAGATATTTGTGATGCCATGGGCAAACGCATTCAATTCTTTGAATCCATGGGCTGCCGTGCAACGGACCATGCACTGGAATATGTGTTCTGCCGCCAGGCAGATGAAACTTCCGTCAATGCTATCATTGCTAAAGGCTTGAAGGGCCAAGCTGTCACGACAGAAGAAGCAGAAGCCTATAAGACGGCTGTCCTGACGTACCTTGCCGGCGAATATGCCAAACGGGACTGGGTCATGCAGATCCATTATGCGACACTTCGCGATAATAATACGAAGATGTTCAAGAAACTCGGCCCGGATACAGGGTTTGACTGCATCGCTGAAGGGAACTGTGGCAAAGGCTTGGTCGCGTTCCTGGATCATTTGGAACAACGAGGCATTTTACCTCGGACCGTCCTCTATTCCGGCACACCGGCAGACAATGCACTCATCGGTACGATCATCGGTTCCTTCCAAGGTCCGGAAGCTCGCGGCAAGATCCAGCAGGGCGCAGCTTGGTGGTTCAATGATACGAAGTCCGGCATGATCGATCAAATGACCAGCATTGCCAACCTGTCCGTATTCGGCAATATTTTAGGGATGCTGACAGATTCCCGGTCATTCCTGTCCTATGCCCGTCATGAATATTATCGCCGTATTCTTTGTAATTGGATTGGCAACCTCGTCGAATCCGGAGAATATCCGAATGATGACGATATGCTGAAACAACTCGTCCAAGATATTTGCTTCAATAATGTAGAAAATTATTTCCAGTTCAAACTGTAAAATACGGTCAGCCTAAGGAGAGAGCCACTATGAAAAACGTAAGTGAATTGTATCAGTCTGTAGTACGACCGGTACGGATCATGCAGTTCGGTGAAGGAAATTTTCTCAGAGCCTTCGTCGATTATGCCGTCGATGCAGCCAACGAAGAACAGGGCTTCAACGGTAATGTTGCCGTTATCATCCCCCGGTCCGGCAAATCGGAACGCTTCGCCAAACAGCATAATATATACACCGTATGCCTGCGTGGTCAGAAAGACGGCAAGGTCTATACAGAAGACAGAGTCATCACCTCTATTGCCGATGTCATCAGTGCTCGTGATGAATATGATAAATTCATGGCCCTGGCACAAACGGACACCTTGGAATTCGTCGTTTCCAACACGACAGAAGCCGGCATCGTCTTTGATGGAGCCGATCGGTTTGATGCTTGCCCGCCGGCAACATTCCCGGCTAAACTGACGAAGTTCCTGTGGCAGCGGTTCACCTTTTATAAGGGTGCTGCTGATAAAGGCTTGGTCATGTTGCCGACAGAATTGATCGATCATAATGGGAAAGCCCTTGAAACCTGTGTCTGCCAATACGCAGAAACGTGGAAATTAGGCGCTGAGTTCACGGACTGGCTCCATGCCAGCTGTTCCTTTGTCGATACCCTTGTCGACCGTATCGTAACAGGGTTCCCGAAAGAGGAAGCGGCAGCGCTTTGGCAAGAACTGGGGTATGAAGATGACCTCCTCGACAAGGCTGAACCGTTCTCTTTATGGGCTGTCGGTGATCCGTCATTAGCGTCCCGTCTGCCGTTTGCATCGCATGCTTTTGATATAGCCTTTACAGATGATATCAAAGCTTATAAAGAACAAAAAGTACGTATCCTTAACGGAGCTCACACGTCCATGGTCCTCGGAGCCTATCTTGCCGGCTTGGATTATGTCGGCCAGTGCATGAAAGACCCGGTCATTCGGACGCAGCTCGATCAGTCCGTATTTGATGAAATCGTTCCGACAGTACATCTGCCTCGGGAAAAAGCAGTGGCCTTTGCCAAAGCCGTATATGAACGGTTTGAAAATCCCTTTGTGAACCATGCCTTACTGTCCATTTCCTTGAATTCCGTTTCTAAATGGAAAGCCCGTGTGTTGCCGACCTTTAAGGACAGTGTGGCAGCGACAGGGAAGTTGCCAAAATGGCTGACTTATTCTTTTGCGGCCTTCCTGGCATTCTATCGGACGACAGTCGCCGGTGATCATTGCCTTATTGGCAGCCGCAGTACGAATACGTACGAAATCCATGATGATGAAGAAGCCTTGCATTTCTTCAAGGACAACGCCGGCAAGTCAACAGCAGCGTATGTGACGGCAATCATGAGTCATCGTGATTTCTGGGGTGAAGACCTGACAGCCATCCCCGGCTTTGCTGATGCAGTCATAGCGCATTTGGACCGTATGGCGGCTGTCGGAGTCAAAGCTCATATCGAAGAATTAGGCAAGCAAGCATAGGAGGATTGTATGGCAGTTTATCAGATTCATGATAAAGATAATGTTGCTGTTGCTGTCGATACGGTAGATAAAGGTGCCGTTGTCGTCGTGAACGGACGATCCATTACAGCACGGGATGTCATTCCGGCAGGCCATAAAATAGCTATTCAGGACATTCCCCAAGGGGAACACGTTATCAAATACGGTTTCCCTATTGGGACGGCAAAACAGGACATTCCCTGCGGTGCCTGGGTTCATACGCATAATGTGAAGAGCGGTCTCGGTGACCTCCTGCACTACACATACGAACCGGATAAAGCGGAACGCAAGGAATTGCACAGTGACAAGTACTACTCCTTTGATGGATATGTCCGTCCTGATGGTACGGCAGGCATTCGTAACGAAGTGTGGATCATACCGACTGTAGGGTGTGTCAATGCCATCGCCAGAGCGATCGAAACAGCGTCGCAGCAGTATAAGACACCGCATATTGACGGCATTTATGCCTATAGCCATCCGCATGGCTGTTCTCAGCTGGGCGACGATCAGCTGCATACGCAGAAAATCCTCAGCGGCCTGGTACATAGTCCCAATGCAGGCGCTGTCCTGGTATTGAGTTTGGGCTGTGAAAACAACCAAGTCAGTCTGATGAAGGAAGTCATTGGCGACTACGACCCTGACCGTGTGAAATTCCTCGTTTGCCAGGAGGTAAAAGACGAAATCACGGCCGGTACGGCGCTTGTGAAAGAACTGTGTGCGTATGCAGATCGATTTTATCGGCAGCCCTGTGATGCGTCGCTCTTGACGATCGGCCTGAAGTGCGGCGGTTCTGACGGGTTTTCCGGTATTACAGCCAATCCATTGGCAGGGGAAATTTCCAACCGGCTCATTGCAGCAGGCGGTACGAGTATTTTGACGGAAGTGCCGGAAATGTTCGGCGCAGAAACACTGCTTATGAATCGGGCCCGCGATGCGAGCGTTTTCGATAAAACAGTAGCACTGATCAATCATTTTAAAGAATATTTCCTGAAATACGGTGAAAAAATCAATGAAAATCCATCGCCAGGCAATAAAGCCGGCGGCATTACGACACTGGAAGATAAATCCCTGGGCTGTGTCCAAAAAGGAGGTACGGCCATCGTTGAAGATGTGTTATCCTATGGGGACAGAGTCGTAAAGAAGGGCTTGAACTTGTTGCAGGCACCGGGAAATGATCTGGTGGCTTCCAATGCATTGGCAGCGGCAGGGGCGCACCTGGTCTTGTTCACGACAGGACGGGGAACGCCGTTTGCCTGTCCCGTACCGACGGTGAAGATAGCGAGCAACAGCCGTCTGGCAGGATTTAAAGATAATTGGATTGATTTCAATGCCGGCGCTATCGCTGACGGTGAAAATAAAGAAAAAACAGCAGACCGGTTCTTCCAATACATCCTCGATGTGGCTTCAGGCAAGATCCACGCCAAGTCAGAAGGATTGGATAAACATGAATTGGCCATCTTTAAAAATGGTGTTACCTTATAGGAGGGTATGACAATGAGTGAAGAAGCAGTAACAACGACAGCGGCAACTGCACCAGAACCGGCACAACAGGGACCGCATAAAAAGCAAGGAAAATTGTCTTGGCGTGAAAAGATTTGTTATGGGTTCGGCGATTTTGGGAATGGCTTCATGTTTGACTTGGGGCAGGCATATTTGACGAAATACTGGATCGATGTCTGCACGATTCCGGCAGGTGCCGTAGCAGGGATCTTTGCTTTTACGAAGATTTTTGATGCCTTTATGGATCCGATTGCCGGGTCAGCCATTGATAGCCGTAAAAATATTGGCCGTCGCGGTAAATTCCGTCCGGTTATGATGATATCCAGCATTATTTTAGCTATTTTAACTATTATTACATTTACGATGCCGGACTTTTCACCGACAGGAAAAATCATCTTTGCATATGGTGCGTACATGGCATGGGGCCTGGTATATTCCTTTACGAATATTCCCTATGCATCGCTGGCCAGCGTCATGACTCGTGATGTTGAAGAACGAAGTCAGATGGCGACGACCCGTCAGGCCGGTTCTATTGGGGCGCAGCTCATTACAGGCATCGCCTTTGTACCAATCGTATTGATGTTCGCTTCACCGCACCATGGGTTCTTTATTGCCTCCATCATCATGGCGGTTATCGGTATCTGCGGGTTTGCCGTATGTTATTTCAATTGTCACGAACATGTTCCTGTCAAGCGGAATACGCAGAAAGAACAGAAAGCCAGCTTCTCTGATTATATTAAAATCGTCTTTACAAACAAGCCGTTATTATGCATCATTTTGATGACCTTATTTACTATTTCAGCTATGAATACGAATAACCAGATGATGATCTTCTTCTGTCAGTACAATTTAGGACATATGGGATTGCAGCCGATTGTCAATGGTATCATGATGGGATGTTCTGTCGTAGGCATCTTGCTTATTCCGAAACTGGTCAAGATGTTTGGCAAGAAACGGACAGCCATCGGTGGTCTGCTCATTGGTTGTGGCGCCGATTTACTGAATTTCGTCATTCCGACCAATATTTATACCTTTGTTTTCCTCGTTACGATTGGGTACGTTGCTTTAGCTATTCCAAATGGTGTTACCTGGGCTTTTGTTTCTGATGTCATTGACTACAGTGAATGGCACAACGGGATCCGTAAAGAAGGCATCACCTATGCGGCATTTAACTTCTCTCGTAAAATTGCACAGGCAATTGCAGCCGTTGTCAGCTCGGGCATTCTTGTCCTCACCGGCTATGTCGCTAACGCTGTACAAAGTGAAATGACTTTGACGGGCATCAAAGCTGCCATGACCCTCTATCCGGGAATTGCGCTCGGTGTTGCAGCGATTATTTTATACTTCTTCTATGGTTTGACCGATGATAAATTCAAGAAGATTGCTGAAGACCTGAATAATGGTAAATGGGAACATGGTACGATCGAATAATAAGAACTAAGGAAGTATCGATAAGGAGATGGCATGATGAAAGATCAAAACTGTGGTTATTGTGTAAAAGGAAAGCCCTTGGCTGAATTTGGTATCTATATTTGTGATTTGTCGGTTAGTATGCTCGTCCTGTTCAAAGAACAAAGTCATCGCGGCCGCTGCATTGTGGCGTACAAAGACCATGTGAGCGAACTGACTGATATTAGCGATGAAGAACGGAATGCATTTTTTGCTGATGTGGCGCGGGCCTCACGGGCGATCCATGCAGCCTTCCATCCGGATAAAGTGAACTATGGCGCCTATGCTGATACAGGACATCACCTGCATATGCATATAGTGCCGAAATATAAAGATGGCTTTGAATGGAATGGCACCTTTGCCATGAACCCGCAGAAGACCTTTTTGACAGATCAAGAATATGCTGATGTGATCGAAAAAATCAAAAAGAATTTATAATGGATGCATTAAAGGAGAAATAACATGAGCAACGTACTCACTATCGGTGAAGCCATGGGCCTCCTCGTAGCGGATCAGACCGGTGCCCTGGAAGATGTCGAACATTTTACCCGTCATGTCTGCGGTGCCGAATTGAACTATGCTGTCGGCATGGCCCGTCTCGGCAACCATGTTTCGTATATATCCAAAGTGGGCTGTGATCCTTTCGGCCAGTGTATTTGCAAGTTCCTGCAACGGAACCATATCCAAGATCACTATGTCGGGACGGATGACGATCATATGACGGGATTCCAGATGAAGGAAAAAGTGTTGCAAGGTGATCCCTTGGTCGCCAATATCCGCAAGCATACGGCTTTTTCACACATATCCGTTGCTGATTTAAAGGGGATTTCCTGGGATGGCGTGGACCATCTCCATGTCACGGGTATTCCCCTGGCCCTGTCAGAAGGGTGCCGTGAAACGATATACACCCTGATGATGCGGGCGCACAGTCACGGCATACAGATTTCTTTTGATCCTAATTTACGGCCTATGCTGTGGAAATCGAAGGAAATCATGACGCGAGTCATTAACGATGCGGCACAGTACGCAGATATCGTCATGCCAGGTCTGTCAGAAGGAGAAATCCTGACGGGCATGAGTGATGAAAAAGAAATAGCTGCATATTATTTGCAACGCGGCGTCAAGACAGTGGTTATCAAGCTCGGCGGCAGCAAAGGGACGTATGTCCGTACAGCAGACAAGGAATGGTACGTGCCGAGTTATCATGTAGAGCATGTCGTCGATACGGTCGGCGCCGGTGACGGTTTTGCCGTAGGTTTCACCAGTGCCCTGTTAGATGGGCTGGACCTTGAAGCGGCAGCCCGGCGCGGCGCAGCTATTGGGGCGATGGCGATACAGGTCAGTGGTGATAATGAAGGCTTGCCGACACGAGAACAGCTCGAAGCGTATGAACGTGTCAATGCATAGGGAAATCAAACAGAGGAGCGTACAGATATGGATAAAATAGATGTAGTTAAGAAGATTCAAGATATAGGTGTCGTTTCCGTCATTCGCGGCAAGACGACAGAAGAAGCCATCGCCATGGCAGATGCGTGCATTGCTGGCGGAGTGACAGCCATCGAATTGGCGTTTACGACGCCGCGGGCGCACGAAGTCATCGAAGCGTTGTCTAAGAAATACGCCGATAATGCCGAAGTCATCATCGGTGCCGGCACCGTCCTTGATGCGATTACGGCGCGCATAGCTATTCTCAGCGGGGCGCAGTTCATCGTATCACCGGCCTTTGATCTGGAAACGGTAAAGCTCTGCAATCGCTACCGTATTGCTGTCATGCCGGGGACGACGACGCTCAACGGTGTTCTGGCAGCGCTGGAAGCCGGTGCAGATGTAGTCAAGATCTTCCCGGGAGAAATCCTGGGCATGAAAGCCATCAAGGCTATTCACGGACCGGTGCCGCAGGCACCGCTCATGCCGACAGGCGGTGTGAGTGTAGATAACGCCGGCGACTGGATCAAGGCAGGCTGTGTCGCTGTAGGAGCCGGTGGTGCCCTTACTGGCGGTGGTAAGACAGCAGCACAGATCACCGAAACAGCAAAGAAATTTATTGCAGCCGTTCAGGCAGCACGGAAGTAATCAGCAGATAAAATAAATGTCTCTAGTCTGAAGTCATCATTCAGATTAGAGGCATTTTTGCGTCTGTATATAAAAAACATGGTCTTCGTATCCCCCATGGGGGCTTGTAGAAATATTTTCACACCAGTAAAATACATGTATGTAGCGTAATCTTAGGCAGAGAAGGAAATCAGTATGAAACAGTTTTGTTCGTCCCGCCTGTATAGCAGTCTGTGGGGGAAAGTACTTATTTTTATCATTACGATGTTCATCTTATCGGTGGCGGTCTTTTATGTATCCCGCCTGGCACCGGGCGATCCCTTGCAAGCTTTTTATGGCGAACGGGTGGAGCAGATGTCTGCGTCAGAACATGAAGCAGCCCGGCAACGGCTGGGACTGGATGGACCCGTATATGTTCAATATGGCATTTGGCTGGACCATGCGGCTCATGGTGAATTCGGGATTTCTTATAAATATAAAGAACCAGCCGTGCAGGTCGTAGGTGCCTTAATAGGCAATACGCTCTTTTTGGGAACGATTGCCTATACACTGGTGTTTCTCCTGGCCATCGTACTGGCGCTGTGTTGTGCCCGGTATGAAGATACGTGGATCGACAAAGCAATTTGTAAGATCGGTACGATCGCCTATTATTTGCCGCCGTTTTGGGTGGGGCTGTTGCTCATACTGGTGTTTAATGTCAATTTGGGCTGGCTTCCCGGCAGTGGTGCCTATGACCCGGGACACAGCCAGGACATCGTAAACCGGCTGGAACATATATTGCTGCCACTGGTCGTCATGGTGTCCGGCCATGTCTGGTATTATGCGTACATGATCCGTAATAAATTACTCCATGAAACACGGCAAGACTATGTCTTGCTGGCTAAATCCAAAGGACTTAGCCGCTGGGGCGTCCTGTGCCGCCATTGCCTGCGCAATACAGCGCCTACGATCGTCAGTATCATGGCTATTTCTGTCAATCATATCCTGGGCGGTACGTATGTTGTAGAAGCTGTTTTTTCCTATCCTGGTATTGGCAGTTTATCTATCGAAAGTGCAAAGTATCACGATTACAATCTGCTCATGCTCATCGTATTGCTTACAGGTGCTATGGTCATCGCGTCAGGCCTGCTGGCGCAGACGGTCAATGAACATATTGACCCGCGCATGAGAATTACGGAAGGAGAGTCACCATGGAAAACAAATCCCCCTTCCGTCTCGTAGGCGCCGGACAGGTGCAGCCAAAGCCCCGATTAGTGCAACGGTCTTGGTATCAATATGTACGGTCCTGGCCGGTCGTGTCGATAGTGGTGCTGGCGGTCATCGTCTTCTGCTGTGCTGCTGCCGGCAGTTTGGCCAATCACGATCCGACGCAGTTCTATTTGAATCACTTGAATGAACCACCGGGACCAGCCTTTTATTTTGGCACCGATTCTCTAGGCCGGGATATATATTCTATTATATGGTATGGCGGGCGGTTATCGCTTTGTATAGGCTTTCTTGGCATGGTCGTTTCATCCGGCATCGGCATCTTCTATGGCTGCCTTAGCGGCACGGCCCCGGCGTGGCTGGATAATCTGCTCATGCGGACGGCAGAGCTCATTAGCAGTATACCGTCTATTTTGTTGCTGCTGTTGCTGCTGGCATTTATTGGTACCCCCAATGTGGTATCAATGGCCGTCGTCATTGGCGTCACGAGCTGGATGAATCTGGCTCGTATGGTCCGAAGCGAGGTCCGGCAGATCCGCAATAGCGATTATGTATTGGCCTGTCGCTGTATGGGTGGCGGATTTTTCCGTATTATTCGCTGTCATTTGTTACCGAATTTCCTGCCGGCGATTCTATTTATGATCATTTCCAGTATGGGATCGACGATCCTCATGGAATCGACATTGAGCTTTTTAGGGCTGGGACTGCCTGTAGAGCTTGTGTCTTGGGGCAGTATGCTCAGCTTGTCGCAGCGAGCGTTGCTGACGAATTCCTGGTGGGTCATACTCATACCGGGGCTGTTTATTATCGTCACCCTTATTTGCATTACCAATCTGGGACATTATGTACGCCATACAGTCAATCGAAATGAAAGTAATTTATAATATTGCATTACTAGGAGGACGTTATGAAAATTTTGAAAGCCTGGGCATACGGTCTGATGATGGTACTGGCCTGTGTGTGCATTGCCGGCTGCGGCAATACTGGCAGTACCGCTTCTACAAGCGGTAAGACCCTGACCTATGCCAGCCCGGATTACACGACAATCAACTCGATACTTAATACGCATGACGAATTGCCGGATATCATCTTTTCCGGATTGATGACGTATGATGCCAAAGGAAATCCCATTCCGGATTTAGCTGCAAGTTATAAATTCGACCCGGCATCACTGACGTATACGTTCCATCTGCGGGATAATGTCAAATGGCATGATGGACAGCCGTTTACAGCAGCTGATGTGAAATTTACGCTTGATACGCTGACACATAATAAGGACTTGGAAGCAGCAATCACCGATAATTATAAAGAAATCCAAGAGGTCACGGTTGTGGACGATCATACTGTTACGATCACCTTATCCCGGCCCAATGCGGCAATGCTCAACTATCTGACTATCGGCATCTTGCCAAAGCACCTGTTAGAAGGTAAGGATATCATGACCGATTCGTTCAATCAGCATCCTGTTGGCACAGGCCGGTATAAGCTGGTCAGTTGGGATAAAGGGCAGTCCATCACTGTTGAGAAAAACAAAGATTTCTATGGTACAGTACCGAAAATAGATACGATCATTTTCAAGATTATTCCCGATGAAAATGCTAAAGCTGCGCAGGTCAAGTCTGGCGGCGTTGATTTGGCATGGTTAAACGCCCAGAATGCGGCTTCCTTCCGCGGTAACGCTGCCTTTACGGTATATGACTTCAAGACGGCAGATTACAGGGCTATTGCACCGAATTTCCAGTCTTCTTTCTGGCAGCAGCACAAAGAAATCATTCCGTTGTTAGGGTATGCGCTTGATAAAAAAGCCATTGTGCAGAGCGTGTTGAACGGACAGGGCGATGTGGCGTACAGCCCGTTGCAAATGAATAGTGCGTATAATGATTCAGAGGTAGAACATCGCGAATACGATCCGGCATTGTTTGCTCAGAAAATCGAAGCATTGGGATGGAAACGCGGTGACGACGGCATTTATGCCAAAGATGGCGAACGACTGGCATTCAGTGTCGATACGCGGGAATATGAAGAGGAACGTGTCGATATCGCTAAGATCGCATCCAGCCAGTTTAAACAGGCCGGTGTCGATATGCAGGTGCACATCGTGCCGAAGCTGAATTGGAAGACCTTGGAATCGTTCCTCATCGGTGATGCCGCACCTTTTGATCCGGACAACGGTACGTATGACCTGTTCTACACCGGTGCTAGCGGTAATTATACCCACTACACCAATCCTGCTGTTGATCGATATTTGGCACAGGCGCGGGCTTCGTATGATCCGGCACAGCGGAAGGACGCATATGACCAGTTCCAGAAAGCGTGGGCAGCAGATCCGGCGTTCATTATGATCGCGTACTTGGATGGCAACTATGTGTGCGCTAAGAAAATTACGGGCCTGTCGACAGACCGTATTTTGGGACATCATGCCGTTGGTGTCATGTGGAATGTTGAAGATTGGGATATCCAATAATGGAGGACGCCAAGGTACTGGTATGGCAGGATCTGTCTGTACAGTTTGTCAAACCCTATGGCATCATCGAGGCAGTCCGTCATGTATCACTGTCATTGCATAAAGGGGAGATCCTGGTCTTGGCAGGCGAGTCGGGCAGCGGCAAGACGGTGTTATGCCGCTCGGTGTTGCAGCTAATGCATCCGTCTGCCCGTATTACGTCAGGCTGTATCCGCTACCATGATAAAAATATACTAGACTATACAGAAAAAAAACTGCGCAGTCTTCGCGGCGTATCCATTGGCATGGTATTCCAAAATCCTATGACGACCTTGAATCCTTCCATGTCTATGGGAATGCAGCTGCGAGAAGCCATTTCCCGTCGTAAAGGGAAGCTGGGACGGCAGGAAATGGATGAAGAAGCAGGACGGTTGCTGGAAATGGTCGGCATTTCTGATGGCCGCCAACGGTTGTCCCTGCTTCCTGGCGCTTTTTCTGGCGGACAGCGGCAACGTTGCGCCATCGCGATTGCCTTGGCAATGGAGCCGGACGTCCTGTTAGCAGATGAACCGACGACGGCGCTGGATGTGACCGTTCAAATGGACATATTGGACTTGCTCATGGATATTCGTCATAAGACAGGCATGTCGATCCTCTTTGTGACCCATGATTTAGGCGTAGCTGCTCATATTGCCGACCGGGTCGCCATCATGTACGCTGGTAAAATTGTAGAAATCGGTACGGCAGACGAGGTATTTTATCACCCCTGTCATCCTTATACGTGGGGCTTATTGCAGGCCCTGCCCGGACAAACAGCCAAAGGCGAACCGTTGCTTGCGATTCCCGGCATGCCGCCGGATATGACCAACGTGCCGCACGGCGATGCTTTTGCCGAGCGCAATCGATATGCCCTGGCCATTGACTATGAACAAGAACCACCCTTGTTTACGGTATCGCCGACACATCAGGCTGCGACGTGGCTTCTTGATAAGCGGGCACCGCAGATAGAGGTGCCCTATGCAGTGAAGAGGAGGAAAACCTGATGGCAGGAGCGCTGTTAGAAGTAGAACATCTGCGTGTCGACTTTCCCGTCACGGCGGCGTATACGATACATGCGTTGGCAGATATATCGTTTACAGCGAAGCCAGGCGAGATCATTGGGCTCGTCGGCGAGTCAGGCTGCGGCAAATCGACGCTGGCCCGTACTATTATGGGCTTGTACCAGCCCTGTCAGGGCACCATACGTTTTGGCGGTACCGTGATTTCTTCAGCAGAACGGCTGATCCACCGAAGCGATGCAGTGAAACGGGATATCCAAATGATCTTTCAAGATGCTGATGGCGCGTTGAATCCGTACATGACAGTAGAACAATTAATAACGGAAGCTTTGGTCTTGGGACGGCGGTGCCGGCATCAGCGAGATATCGATTCGACGATTTCCGCTCTTTTGGCTCAAGTAGGCCTGGAAGAATGGCACCGTCAGGAGCTGCCAGGCGAGCTGTCCGGCGGCCAGCGTCAGCGTATTGGCATTGCCCGCTGTCTGGGTATGGAGCCGGGACTAATCATTGCCGATGAACCGATTGCAGCATTGGATGTATCCATACAGGCACAGATTTTGAATCTCTTGCAGCAACTCCAACGAGAACGGCATTTTACGATGCTCTTCATTGCCCACGATCTGGCAGTGATCCGCCATATTTGTGACCGCGTCTTCGTCATGTATGAAGGGCGTATCGTAGAAGCAGGGCCGGTGGAACGCGTATTCACACAACCACAGCATACGTACACTAAAAAATTACTGCAATCTATCCTCTATCCCGATCCGGTATATGAACGCAGCAAAAGAAATATTAGATAGACAACAAAGGACCATCATGGGCATGACATGCCGTGATGGTCCTTTGTTGTCGTTGTGCGCCTGGCGGTCGATCAGTACCTCCTGCTTGATTAACAATCCGGGCTTTACAGGTAGTATAGGGTGATTACAATGCTCTAAAGATTTGACAAAAAACGTGTATTACCGTATAAAGAAATAGTTGTCCATCTAAACAAAACTGGAGGGATTGAGTATGAAAAACAAAACATGCGGATACATTCGTGTATCCACCAAGGATCAACACATTGACCGGCAGTGGGATGCACTGCTGAAGGCAGGCGTACAGAAGGAGAACATGTATGTAGATAAGCAAAGCGGTAAGAATTTTGAACGACCCCAATACAAACGCTTAATGAAGAAAATCAAAAAGGGGGATTGTATCATCGTAACGTCGTTAGACCGGCTGGGCCGCAATTACACAGAAATCCAGGAACAATGGCGTGTCATCACTAAGGAAAAGCAGGCAGATATTATCGTACTGGATATGTCCTTATTGAATACCAAAGTGAATCATGGAAATCTGATGGGCCAGTTCCTGGCGGATATGGTCTTGCAGATTCTCAGTTATGTTGCTGAAACAGAACGAAACAATATCCGCAAGCGACAGGCTGAAGGCATTGCCGCAGCCCGATCACGAGGTGTTCACTTCGGCAGATCCGCCATACCTGTACCCAATGAGTTTGATCATATTCTGTATTTGTGGCATTGTGGGGCTATTACCAGCAAAGAAGCAGCCAAAAGAATGAATATGAGCCGGTCTTGGTTCTATAAAAAACGCAAATACCTGGATGATGACACGACGATGGAGAACTAAAAGATAAAAAACATGCAAATAAATAATAAATATACAGAATGTCTTTCAAAGTACACTTTAAAACACACACTTTGGGAGACACTTTTTTTATGCGGAAAACTGGGACCAATACTTGATAAATCCCACAATGGTCACAAATAAAACACAATATGTTTAGTTTTATAGTACCCTCTAATTATACAAATGTCAAGGAAAAACAGTGTTTTTTAAAGTGTACTTTACGACACACTGGTACGACCAGATGGACAATGCGATAGATACTCGTAAAAGCCAGTATCTAAGCGGATCGTACGGCAGAGGGATCACCAGCGGGAAGGGGACAAAAGAAGAGAAAAAGTTACTTATACATACGTGTTTTTCTTCTTTTTTAGGAGAAATGGACACAGGCAGAGCGCCCGGTATGAATACGATATGAGTATTCATGCCAGGTTCTATGCCACACGATACCTAAGGAGGTATGAAATGAACGAAAAAGCAGAGCGATTCCAGCAGCAGCTGGAGACGTTGCAGATTACGTCTTTTAAAACAGCAGAAATGCTGGGACCGATGCATCCTGTCGTATTCTATTCGCATCTGGATATAGCAAAGCAGCTCTTGCGATTGCAGGTCATTTTGGATGACAGCATCTATGCAATCGTACGGATCTACGTAGCCGAAGGCATCGTCACAGGTGCCCGTAAATATAGGACATTGAAAGTCCTGAATGAGTATAACAAGCAGTATAAGTTGTTTAAATACTACATAACAGACGAAAAAGATATCGTCTTTGAATGCAACCTTACTGTAGAAACAGATACCTTCCAGCCCCAGCGCATTCGCCAAGTCATTGCCCTGGCAGGCGGACACCTGCAAAAAGAATATGATGCCCTCATCGATACAGTCATGGGCAAAAAGAAATAACCAACTTCGCATGTATGAAGACAGTTATACAGCCTGAACGGAGCTCACACCCACATACCTCACTCAGCTCCCCATTTTGGGGAACAGACGTTAACGCGTTTCACGCTGACTCCCCATGTTGGGGAACAGGTGGTAACGCGCCTCACTTGGCTCCCCATGTTGGGGAGCTGCCGAAGGCTGAGGGGTTAGCTCAAATATTTCATTATCACTAGTTTAACGCAGCGAAGTTCAACTCAGCGATAACAGTCTTCATATCATATATACAAATAAACACAAGGAGGCATTTAAGTGAATACGAAAGCAACGAAGTTCAAAACCATGTTGGATAAGTTGAAGATCACAGCATTCCAACACGAGGAGGTGAAAGACGAATTTCATTCCGTTATTTTTCGCTCAAATTTGGAAGTGAAAGGTCAATATTTTCCACTCCGAATCATAGTTGATGACAGCATTTATACGATGATCCGCGTGTTTGTCCTGCCGCACGCCGCAATGAAAAACAAAACGAAAACGGTATTAGAGTATTTCGAAGGTCTCAATCAGAAATACAAAGTGTTCAAGTATTATATTTCTGAACAAAATGATGTCGTGCTGGATTGCTGTATCCCTGCTGGTGATGCCCAATTCGACCCGGAAATGATACGGGTCCTGTTGGATGTTATTTTGAATCATTTGAGTGAGGAATACGACAACATGGTAACGATAGTGTCAGGGAAAGCGAAATCGTAAAGGAGGAACTACGTATTATGAAAACAGGGAAAAAAGAAATAGCAGCTATGGTAACGGCAGTATTATTGTCTACAGGGTTTGCTGTCCTTCCCATGCAATCGGCCTATGCCGGAGATACGACAATCAACACATCCTATGGGTTGAATGCCAATGCAAGCGGTAAAGAAGGTACTGCGTTGGGCTTTAATGCAACAGCTACCAATAGTGGCGGGACGACGGCTGTCGGTTCTAATGTGACAGCGAATATGAGCTGGGCGACAGCTATTGGCGGGCAAACCAAGGCGACAGGTCATGCGTCTACTGCCATTGGGGCACATACGTCAGCGACGGCCATCCGTTCTATTGCCATAGGGGATACCGTGAATGCTACGGCAGAAAATGCCATAGCTATGGGGGCAGGTACGAATGCAACGGCAGCTAATGCAATAGCGATAGGAGCCAATGCAAAGGCGGCGAATGTGAATTCTGTTGCCTTAGGTACCAGCTCTGTCACTGGTGATGCCCATACAGGGACTACGGCACAAAGCGTCACCTTAGGTGATACGACGACGACCTTTGCCGGCCAGGCATCGACTGACAATGGAACGGTCAGTGTGGGTCAAGCCGGTGCAGAACGGCAGGTACAGAATGTCGCTGCCGGTGACATCAGTGCGACCAGTACAGATGCAATCAATGGCAGTCAGCTCTACGCTACGAATGAACAAGTAGAGAAAAATGTTACTAACATCAAGACCAATGCCGATAATATCCAGAAGAATGCCAACAACATCCAAAATAATACGACCAATATCAACAATTTGACCGACACCGTCAATGCCGGCTGGGAAGCGGAGGTAAACGGTGAAAAAGTGAAATCCGTTACCCCTTCAGACAACAAGCTGAATTTCCAGGAAGGAAAGAATATCACCATTACCGGATCTGGCAGTGATATTACAGTCGCGACAAAAGACGATGTTACCTTTTCGACGGTGAAGGTCGGCGATACCGTATCAATCAGCAAAGACGGCATCGACAACGGCGGTCAGAAGATTACCAATGTCCAAGACGGCACCGTATCAGCTGATTCCAAAGATGCTGTCAACGGCAGCCAGCTTTACACGACGAATGAACAGGTAAAGACCAATACTGATAACATCAAAACCAACGCCGATAACATCCAAAATAATGCCAATAACATTCAAACCAATGCTGGCAATATCCAAACCAATGCTACGAATATCAGCAATTTGACTGATACGGTCAATGCAGGCTGGGACGCAGAAGTGAATGGTACGAAGGTGAAATCCGTTACGCCGTCCAGCAACAAGCTGAACTATGTGGCAGGCCAGAACATGACGATTACCGGTTCTGGTGATGACATTACTATTGCTACGAAAGATGACGTATCTTTCAACTCCATCAAAGCAGGCGATACCGTAACTATTAACAACGCTGGTATCGATGCAGGAAATACGAAGATTACGAACGTTCAAGACGGAGATGTTTCCGCCGATTCTAAGGATGCCGTCAATGGCGGTCAGCTCTATTCTGTCGAACAGGATATTTCCAATATGGGCAACAGCATTGCCGGTGTAGGAAATCGTATCAATTCCTTGGATAAACGAGTCGATAAAGTCGGTGCCGGTGCAGCCGCCTTGGCAGCCCTCCATCCGCTTGATTTTGACCCGGATGACAAATGGGACTTTGCTGCCGGCTATGGTCATTACAATGGCCGAAATGCGTATGCCTTAGGCCTCTTCTATCGTCCTAACGAAGACACCATGCTCAGTGTCGGCAGTACGCTCGGCAACGGAGAAAATCTCCTCAATGCCGGCTTATCCTTAAAGTTTGGACAGGGCAATCATGTATCGACGACGCGTGTCGCCATGGCGAGAGAAATGCTCAGTTTACGGGCTGACAACAAAGCCATGCATGAACAAATCAATGCCATGAATGACCGCTTGAATGGCGTTCTGGGCATGCTGGATATGGCTAAATCGGCATCCTTCCCGGATGTACCGGAAAATCACTGGGCTTATGAAGCCGTATCGAAGCTGGCTGGTAATGGCATCATCAAAGGCTATCCAGATGGCATGTTCAAGGGCGATCGTGCCATGACCCGTTATGAATTTGCTTCCATGCTCTATCGGGCTATGCAGAATGGCGCCACTGTTGACGGTAGACTGCTTAAGGAATTCAAACCGGAACTTGATCTCATCCGTGTAGATGCCGTATCGAAGAATATCGATCGTGTTCGTGTCAATCATAAATAGGCAGACCGGTGAAGCGAACCATCTCTTGATAGGAGATATAGAAAGTCGAAAACAGAAAGGGGAATGTATATGAATCACATATACAAAGTAATTTGGAGTAAGACAAAACATCGCTATGTCGTTGTTTCAGAATTAGCCAAGCGTACGGATAAAGGAAGCACGACTAGAACGCATTCAATGAAAAGAGCGGTGACCACACTGGCTGTGGCGGCAGCGTTGGGACTTGGTGGCTTTGGTAGTGTATCAATGGCGGCATATGATGCTGGTGGTGGTACTGCAACTGGTACAAACAGTGTTGCAGTGGGAGAAGCTGCTAGTGCAGCAGGTCAGCAGTCTGTGGCCATAGGTAGTACTGCTAGTGTAACGGGTGGTACTGGTGTGGCTATAGGATGCAATGCTAATGCTAATGCTGGTGCTATAGGTTGGGGTAATGATATATCTATAGGTCACGATTCAACTACTAGTAAGGAGGGATCGATTTCCATTGGGGCTGAAAGTGCCTCTTCAGGTGTATGGTCTACAGCCTTGGGTACTTGGTCTAATGCTTCTGGAGACCGCAGTATTGCCCTTGGTAATATGAATAATGCAACAGGTAATCGGTCTGTGGCCTTAGGCAATGGTGCTAATGCAACAGATGATTATTCTATGGCCATGGGAAATTTTACTACTGCAGCAGGTAAGGGGGCTACGGCCCTGGGAAATGGTGCTGCTTCAACAGGTTTGAGGTCTACGGCCCTGGGAAATGGTGCTGCTGCATCAAGTGACGATTCTACAGCCCTAGGTGCTGGTGCTAGTGCAGCAGGTCAGCAGTCTGTGTCCCTAGGCTATACTGCTAGTGCAGCAGGTCAGCAGTCTGTGGCCATAGGTAGTACTGCTAGTGCAACGGGTGGTACTGGTGTGGCTATAGGAAGCAATGCTAATGCTAATGCTGGTGCTATAGGTTGGGGTAATGATATATCTATAGGTCACGATTCAACTACTAGTAAGGAGGGATCGATTTCCATTGGGGCTGAAAGTGCCTCTTCAGGTGTATGGTC
>JAKVKI010000026.1 GCA_022486585.1 Megasphaera sp. | reverse complement strand
ATGAACAAGGTATGAGCGGAAATGTATATGTTTTCGTTTCTGCCAGACAAGAGTGAAGCATATGATGACTCGAGTCAGTAAAAGAGAGGAAACAAGGAAGACTCGCCAATGAACCCTTGAGAAATCATATGCCTGTTCCTATTTTTATTTTTGGAAGGGGTATAGTTTATGAAATCAAAAGTTTTAGCAGCTCTCGTTGCAACCATGGCTGTTGGCGCAACCTGCGCTTTTGCAGCCAACCCGTTTGTCGATGTTCCTTCTGACAGCTGGGCCTACAAATCTGTCGTTGAATTGGCTGATGCCGGTATCATTCAAGGTGTCGATGGTTCGTATTTCCAAGGCGAACGCAATATCACTCGCTATGAAGCAGCTGAAATGACGGCAAAAGCGATGGCACATATGGATAAAGCGTCTGTAGAACAACGGGCCCTCATCAATAAGCTGGCTGATGAATATGCAGCTGAATTGAATAATCTCGGCGTCCGCGTATCCAATTTGGAAAATCGTGTTGGTAATGTGAAACTGACCGGTGATGCTCGTGTTCGTTATCAGCATCAGCAAAAAGGTGATCGCAGCGACGGCATCAAAAATGATAATTCCTGGGATTATCGTGTTCGTCTTCGTGCTACAGCCAATGTCAATGATCGGACGACGGTGACTTATGGCTTGAGTACATCTGATATTAGCTTTGGTGATAATAGCAGTGCTCAAGAAAACAATGTGTTTACAGATGATGCCAAAGTAGATTATAATTTTGGCGGCAACCGATGGAATCTTAGCGTCGGTCGTACAGATACGTATGTTCTCGGCGGCGAAAACGCATATGGCTACCAGTATGGTGATGTATTCGACCGTGCTGAATTGACATATACGACAGATCGCTTCCGTGCTACTGCTGGTTATGGTAAATTTAAAGAAGGCGGCGATGTCGGTTCCAAGGATCCAGTGACAGGCCGATTCAATTATGATCAAGCCGATATTGATGGAAATGTTGGCGCCGGTCTCCTGGGTGTGAAAACGGGGTATGGTGAATTGGAAGCCTTCTTTGGCGCTGGTTCTGCTGTAGGCGTATATTACAATGATTTCAATGGACGCGAAGGATTCCGTGCCGATGACCTTTGGGGCGCGTATGCCAGCTTGAACTTTGGCAGCAAATGGAATTTATTGGCTAACTATGAAAAAGTAAATAATAAGAGCAATACCGTCGATGATGCCAATATTTGGATTGGTAAATTGACCTACGGTAATGCGGATTCTGAAACCAAGGGCTCTTGGGATGCTTGGGTAGAATATTTGAGTGCTGAAAAGGGTGGCTATCTCTATGGTTCTACGAACTCCTGGAGAACAGAAGATCTCTTGGATAATGTTACGTCGTGGGGTGCTGGTATTGATTACACGATTCAAAAGAATCTCGTATTGACAGTAGCCCAGTCCTTCGCTTCTAAGACGAAGAATGGTAATACTAAGGATCCGAAGAACTATACTGATGTTGAATTGAATTTCTTCTTCTAATTTTACGATCAGTACTAGACAAAATATCCTATATTGAAATAGTAAGTGATAATAGCAGTCAATAAATATTGACTGCTATTTTTTAATAATCATATTGACAATAATTATTAAAATCTATAAAATATAAAAAGAAAGTGTTAGTGTCGTTTGTCAGCAGAAGGAAGAGGAGTGATCCGTATGAAAGGTCTTGTAGTATATTCACCGGAAAAGCATGCAACTATGCAGGCCGCACAGGCTATATATGATGAGCTGATGATTGATAAAGAGTTAGCAACACCAGATACGATGCCAGCAGAGCTGAGCCAGTATGATATTGTGTTTGCTGGTTTTTGGATGGATTATAGTCATCCTACTGCTGATGGGAAACAGGTCCTCCAGTCGCTTGAAGATGTGAATGTAGCCTTGTTTTGCGTTGTTCCTGATTTTCCTGTTACTGAGCAGGCTAGAGAATCATTGCGTTTGAATCGGGAGTTGCTCAATAAAAACAATTTATTTTTAGGTGGTTTTATTTGCCAGGCAGTACATGATGCTAACCACAGGGATAAGCTGAAAAAGGGAAGCTTGTGGGGAGCCAGGCAATTTTCTCGGGAAATGTATTATTCATTGCGAAGTTAAAATAAACAATAGTATTGCACTAACAGTTAATGATAATTTAATTCGATTTAATAGAATTACATGAGTGAATTTTATAAAAAATGGAAATAAATTATAAAAATAATGAAAATGATTTGACACTAATACGCAATTTCATGTATAATATATTTTGTAATTGAGAGTCATAATTATAAATAAAGGAGAGGTGCTTTATGTTTCAGAACACAGATTTTTGGATTGGCTTAGGCGTAGGCGTTGTAGCTGGTGTATTCGGCTATAAATTATTTACAGAACGGGAACAGCAGTTGCTTGCTTTACAGCAGCCTGCTGCCGGGACAGCTTCTGCTAACGTTCCATTAGCAGAATTGCAGCGCCAAAAAGAAGAATTAGAAGATATGATCGCAGCGCAGGAAGCAGCACAGGAAAAATAAGACATGACAAGGGAGACTGTTGCCGCAAGGTGACGGTCTTTTTTGTACTCGTGCGGATTTCTTTAACAGAAAGGATTGCTCAGTACGTGTTAGGTATATCAAAATGGGATCTTATTATTCGAGTTGTACGTATTTCCTCGTATTTACCAGGACGGATACGCTTGAATAGTAAAAAGCTTGTTGGAAATGGAGAGCTATGTCGTAACGTGTATGCCTATGTGGCTAGTTATCGTGAAATTGATAAGGTCGATGTTAACATTATGACCGGATCGATTCTCATACAATACAGACCGCAGGTGTTGCGGACGAATCGGGAGCTCTCACAAGTAGAGGAATATATTAGAACACATGCAGAAAGGAGAGGATGACCGTGTCTTATGCTTCAGGATTTATGCTCGGGGCATCTATTGGCAAAGCCGTGAGTGGTATGTTATCAGGCAGCAAGCAGCAGGTAAAAGGACGAGGCCTTATGGGGCACAGTGTACGTGCAGTGCCGAAACAAAATAGTAAATCGTCACGACAGCTGTCGAAAGAATCGCTGCCAGCATTTGCTTGCGTATCTGCGGCCCCGGGTCGGCGACGCTTTCGAGCGGCAGCATTGTTGCAGAATGAATCGTTAGCACGGATGCTTCAAGAATATATACCTTGTGTTGACGGCGTTATTGCTGTAGAAGTCAATGCACTGACAGGGAGCATCCTAGTGCTGGCAGAGGGTGAAACAGTACTGGATTATTTAGAAAATTTCTTCCGTATCCGCTTGTTCCATCATACGATACCGCCTGTCGTGGAAGAGGTTGCTGAAGCCCGGGAAGAAGAACAGAAATTACAAGCTGATTATACTCGTATGATTCACGATACCTTCAATTTGTTTAGCCATATGGTATATAAAAAATCGCATCATATGCTGGATTTGCGATCCTTATTGTCGTTGATTTTTACGATTGCCGGATTGCGAAAAATCGTGATGGCGGGGCAGCGTTTTAATGGTCCGCAAATGTTATGGTGGGCCTCATCATTAGTAGGGGGAAGAAGATAAGATGTATACATGTTATACCTTGCGGCTTCAGAGCGCCCTGCCAGTACGCATGCGGCCTATTCTGCATGTCAAACTGCGACAGCTGGCCAATGTGGCTGCGGCATCTTCTGATGATACGAACGTAACCGTGTATGCTTCGAGGAATGTTGACTTGCAGGGAATCCGTATGCTTGTCCATTCTTTTGAAAGAAGATACGGCAAGCCGAAAGAAGAAGCTAAAGAAACGGATATTCTGTCATATAAACGGGAAGCAATATTATCAGTTGGCGGTTTCGTAGCTATGAACGTTTTACGTAAAGTAAATCCTGGATTCTATGGATCCATTTTATTATTCCGTCGTTTGTTTACGTTGTATATTGCGCGCCGCTTCATAAAAAATGGCGTTATGGGAATCGTTCGGGATCATCAGGCCAATGCGGATACGTTGACAGCGACAGCTGTGTTTGCATCGGTGCTGGCTGGTAAACCAGAATCGAGCCTGACGCTTCTGGCCTTGTCCAATGGAGCGGAAATGCTGACAGAATATGCGGCTGAACGGGCACGTAACCAGATTTCCGGCTTACTTCAATTAGATCAGCGGGATGTGTGGCTCGTAGAAAATGGCCGGGAACGAAAAGTACCGGTTGAATCATTACAGGTAGGGAATCACATCGCTGTTCATCTTGGTGAAAAGATTTGTGTCGATGGTCGTGTTGTCAGCGGCAATGCTGCAGTCAATCAGGCTTCGATTACCGGTGAATCTAATCCGGCAATCAAACAGGCAGGGTCCTTCGTCTATGCTGGCAGTGTCATCGAAGCGGGCAGCTTGGTCATTCACGTCGAAAAAGTCGGCGCAGATACGTCACTGGCCCAGATTATCCATCTTGTCGAAGAGGCTCAGACACGGCGGGCGCCAGTACAGAATTTTGCTGATAAGATGGCCAATATGCTTGTGCCTATATCTTTTATTGGCGCGGCTATCGTCTACGGTGCGACTAAAGACTGGCAGCGTGTGCTTAACCTGCTGTTCATTGATTTCTCCTGTGGCCTGAAGCTGTCGACAGCTACGGCGATTTCGGCAGCTATCGGCAAAGCCGCCCGCAAAGGGATCCTTATCAAAGGGGGAAACTATATTGAAAACCTGGCCAGTGTTGACACTGTAGTCTTGGATAAGACTGGTACGATTACCATGGGCGTACCACAAATCAATCATATTGAAAAGGCTGCCGGAACGGATGAAAAAGAAATCATCCTGCTTGCAGCGTCGGCTGAAATGCATTCTGTTCATCCCTTGGCTGTGGCTATTCAGAAATATGTCAAAACCAAAGGATGGACGACGCCGCCACATACGGATTCATCGACCATTGTAGCTCGTGGCATGGTTGCAGACGTACCTGATTTTGAGGAGTATACAGGTGGTCATATCCTCGTCGGCAGCCGCCGTTTCATGGCAGAAGAAGGCGTTGCTGGTGTGCCGGATGTATCGAATAAGACGTATGGCAAAAACTTGCTCTATGTTGCCAGGGACAATCAATATTTAGGCAGTTTGACCATTCAGGATCCGATCCGGCCAGCCATGAAGAAAACATTGAATCAAATGCGTCGTATCGGCATAGATGAAGTCGTGATGCTGACCGGTGATTCGAAGGAAGTGGCAGCAGAAGTAGCCAGGAATATGGATATTGATTCCTATCATGCAGAAATTTTGCCGGAAGATAAGGCGAACTATGTCATGAAGCTCCAAAAAAGAGGCAATGTCATGATGGTCGGTGACGGCATCAATGATGCTCCGGCTTTGGCTTTTGCTGATATCGGCGTCAGTTTGGGTGGTAACAAGACCGATATAGCCGCTGAGTCAGCAGCGATTACCATACGTTCTGAAGACCCGGGCAGACTGTATGATGCATTGCAGATCGGCCGCGAAACTATGAAGACCGTAAACCAGAATTTTACGGCTACGATTGTCGTGAATTCCATGGCGATGCTTCTCGGTGCGTTAGGACGTATCAGTCCTCTTTGGGCAGCTGTCATCCATAATACAGCGACCTTGGCTGTCGTCCTCAATAGTGTTCGCATTTTAGGTCCTGTGCGGCGTAAAGCAGCATAACTATAGTTTTTTTATTTCGTACTATCGTATAAATCCTTGCAGCAATGAACGGACCCCCATACATTAGATTTTTAAGTCTAAGTTATGGGGGTCCGTTTACTGAAGGGATTTATTTCTGTTCATGGTTTGTAAACTATGATATAATATTTTTAAACGTAAAGGACGTGAACATTAACAGGATGGGGTGACGGGACAATGATACTTTATTTTTCCGGGACGGGAAATTCCCTGGTTATTGCAAAAAAACTGGCCGATACATTAGGTGATACAGCTGTGCACATTTCTGATATCCAAGGTGAATGCATGCGTATTTGCGATAAATCTATCGGCTTTGTGTTTCCTGTATATTTTGGTGAATTGCCAGATCCAGTGCGCATCTTTGCTGAATATGTAAAATGGAGGCCGTCTACGTACTTTTATGGCGTGGCTACCTGCGGCTCCATGGCTGGCAGGGCATTGTTATCCCTGAAAAAAATCTTAGAACAGAAGGATTGTACCCTGTCGTATGGCAAAGCCTGCTATATGATATCAAACAGTACGATTGCATCGAAGCGCCATATCCACTATGATTTCCATCGCCTTGACGGGGAAAACGATACGGTCAGTGAAATCGCCCGGGCAGTGCAGCAGCGAGTCCGCAATAGCGAAGATATTCAGTCTTCCTTTTCCGCCAATATGATGAATATAGGCTGGGTAAAACGACGCGGCCTGAATTGGTTCCGCGTAGCCGTCCAAAAAGAGATATGTGTCCGTTGTGGCATTTGTGAGAAAGTCTGTCCTAATCATAATATCACGACAGATGAAGAAGGCATTACTATTGGCAATAATTGTTCTCATTGCCTGGCCTGTGTCCACTGGTGCCCTCAACAAGCCATGCTGGTGCGGAACCGGCACGTACTGCCAGAAGATCAATATCATCATCCTGGTATACAAGTAGAGGATTTATTTAGAAAGTAAGAGCGTCGATGTAGAGCCGTGCATTATCCACTGCTGTTACGTCTTTCCAACCAAAACGGCGCAGATTGTGGATGACATGGAACAGCAAATGGTGTTTATGGATAAATGCTTTGACATTGCGGATCTGTTGGTCGCTTCCTTGTACAGAAGTATATCCTTTTAGCGCCGCATCGATGAGGGAACTGTCTTTAACAGACCATTTTTCGCGGAAACAACTATGTATAAAAAGAAAAATATCTAAGGCCTTTGTATCTAATGATACGAAGGTCTTTTCGTTTTCCCAATCGATGAAGGTAATGGTATCATTCTCCTTATCGTAGGCGATGTCCCGCAAGGCTGGCCGGCCGTGGTGTAACCCTGCCTGATGCAATAAGGCCAGGGAACAGCCGGCTTTTTCAAAAGCGTGGAGACGCACTTCTTGCCAAGGTGCTTCTTTTGCGACGCCTTGCATCGTTTTGCCACAACTTTCCATGACAAAATAGTTTTCAGTCAGCAAAACAATCGCTGGTGCTAACGGAGCATATTGTCGTACTGTCATGATCTTGTAGGCTTCGCACCAAAAGGCAGCAGAAGTATTTTGCTTGGCAAACGTATTGCGGCCATTCGATATACGACGTTTGATGAAGTATTTTTTTTCCTCCCAAGTAAAGGACAGCACGCGTTTCTTTGGTTGCTCCTGTAATGTTTGTTGTATTTTCGTATATAAAGATGAGGATATCATAATAGTTCCTGCTTTCTGCGGATGAAGGGTATGTGACTGTTATAACAAAAACATACTAAAAAATCAAGGTATAGCAGATAATCCGTATAGAAAAATTAAAAATAGGATATTTCCTAGTGATTCACAATGGAATAGTAACAATCACTATCTTAATAGCCGAATATCAATAAAATGTATTATCATAATAGTTATCATAAACGTCGCTAAAATCACGAGAAGAACATTGAATTATGCGTAATATAGGCAAATAACGGAAAAATATTGGAAAATAATCTGTAAAAATAATTATGTTAGTGAAATTCAGTATTAACTATTGACACAGCAGCTTAATTTTTATATACTATCAATGGTAATGAACGTCATTTTCAAATAAAGAAAGGGTGTGCAAGTATTATTTACGGAGCAAGAAAGAAGGGCGATGTAAATGAGTGTTGTTATTGTAGGCGGTAATGATTGTATGGTTTGCCAATATAAGACGATTTGTAAAAAATATTCTTATAAGGCTAAAGTATTTACGCAGGTTCCCGGTGATTTTAAATCTAAAATAGGTTCGCCGGACTTGTTGGTATTGTTCACTAGCACAGTAAGCCACAGTATGGTTCGTTGCGCCGTAAAAGAAGCGCAGCGGAAGAATGTCGAAATCATTCGTTCCCATACGAGCAGCTCCAACGCGCTTAAGTGTATATTAGAAGGCCGCGCGTCCCGCTGTCATATGGCGGGTGGCTGCACAACCTGTGCAAATACGCGCAATGTGTGAGGGAGGCAGAGAGATGAGCATCGTAAAACTGGCTGATATGAAAGTCGGAGAAAAGGGGATCGTTGATTCTCTGAAAGGGCACGGTAATATTCAGCACCGGTTAGTTGATATGGGAGTCGTCAAAGGCTCCCATATCCAGGTTTTTAAAAAAGCGCCATTAGGAGATCCTATTGAAGTGAAAGTCAAAGGATGCGCGTTGGCACTTCGCATGAATGAAGCGTCTATGATCAGTGTCGTTGTAGGGGGAGGTAATCAGTAGTCATGGATAAAGCAGGAAATTTAAAGATTGCCTTAGCAGGTAATCCGAACTGCGGCAAGACGACCATATTTAACAATATTACCGGGGCAAAGCAGCATGTCGGTAACTATCCCGGCGTTACCGTAGAAAAAAAAGAAGGGCACTGCATGTACGAAGGCCGCGATTTGCTTTTTGTCGATTTGCCGGGTACATACAGCTTGACAGCCCGTTCGTTAGATGAAGTTGTTGCCAGAAATGTTATTATTAATGAACGACCTGATATTATCGTCAATGTCCTTGATGGCTCCAACTTGGAACGAAACTTGTATTTAGCAGCACAGCTCGTCGAATTGGGACGGCCTATGGTCGTAGGGCTGAATATGATGGATATTGCCGAACGAATGGGCGTCAAAATCGATACGAAGAAATTAGGCGAACAGCTCGGTGCTCTCGTTGTACCTCTCGTAGGCAGTAAAAACATCGGTACTAAAGAATTGCTTGATGCCGTTGTTGATACGGGGAAACTGGATAAATTAGTAAACGCTACTGTTGACTATGGCGACGAAGTGGAACCAGCCATCCATACGTTGACAGATGCCATTGAAAAGAATGGCAGTATTACATATCCAATCCGCTGGCTTGCCGTCAAATTGCTCGAAAATGACGCCGATGCTGTTTCTAAAGTTAAAGCTATCGAAGGTACGAGTCTCATCTTGGAATTAACAACAAAATTACGGGATTCGTTGAAAGATAAATATGATTTAGACTTTTATTTCGCTCAGTGCCGTCATCAATTTGCTGTCCATGCATTTAATAATTCAGTGGTAGCTGTCGGTACTAGTGATAGCTTATCCGATCGCATCGACCGTGTCCTGACTAACCGGTTTCTCGGCATACCTATCTTCTTGGCCCTTATGTGGCTCATGTTTACTGTCGTCATTGATGTAGGTGCCTATCCGCAGGACTGGCTGGACAAAGGCTTTGGCCTGCTTGGCGATTATTTAGGTACAGTCATTGAAGATGAGCAGCTCAATTCCTTAGTTGTCGATGGCATCATTGGCGGTGTCGGCTCCGTTTTGAGCTTTGTACCGTTGATCGTCCTATTATATTTCTTCATCAGTTTGATGGAAGATACAGGCTACATGGCTCGGGCCGCATTTTTGATTGACCGCGCTATGAGGGCACTAGGCCTTCATGGGAAATCGTTTATTCCGATGATCCTTGGTTTTGGCTGCAACGTGCCTGGTATCATGGCAGCTCGTACGTTAGATAATAAACGAGATCGTCTGGTCACCATCCTGGCGTGCCCGTTCATGAGCTGTGGTGCCCGCCTTCCTGTCTATACGTTGCTCATTGCTGCGTTTTTTGGTGCCAGCGGCTATGGCGGTACGGTATTATTCGGTATTTATATGCTCGGCATTATTATTGCTGTGTTAGTAGCCGTTATCCTGCGTAAGACTACTTTTAGCGGCGAAATAGAACCGTTCGTTATGGAAATGCCTCCCTATCATATTCCGACAGTCAAAGGCGTTTTGATGCATATGTGGGAACGTACCGTGCTGTACCTCAAAAAAGCAGGTACATTTATTCTCGGTGCTTCTATTCTTGTATGGTTCATGACAGCCTATCCAATGGATGTGCAGTATTCACAAGATTTTGATGCAGCTAAAGATCAGATTACAGAACAGGCCGATGCTCAGACAGCTGCAATATTACAGTCTTATGGTATTGCCGATATGGAAGATAACGAAGCCTTGAATACGATGTTCACTTCCATGGTTGCTGCAGCAGATGCAGAAAAAGATGCTGAAGATGCTGAAAATCAGGATGTCAGTGATGTTGCACAGGCTGAAGCAATGGAAGATAAACCTGCGTATCCTGATGCTTTTGCTGGCCTGCAGGAACAGAATCCGGCAGTATATGCTCAGGCACTGCCGCTCTATGATATCAAAGCCAAGGCAGATGATGATGCCGACGCGTTAGATTTGCAACAGAAATCTGAAAAAATCGGGCAGTCTTATGCAGCTCGTCTCGGTCATTTCGTAGAACCGATTATTGCGCCATTAGGTTTTGACTGGAAAATCGGTGTAGGCATCATTGCTTGCTCGGCTGCAAAAGAAGTCATGATTTCTACGCTGGCTACGATCTACAGTGTCGCTGGTGATGATACACATGAAGCAAGCTTAGTTACATATCTTGCTAATGATCCGAGCTTCAATCCGGCAGTCGCGTTGTCACTGATGGTATTTACGTTGCTCTATATGCCTTGCGTAGCTGCTATGGCCGTTATTAAACGTGAAACAGGTTCCTGGAAATACTTACTTGCTTCTGATGGCATGTGCTTAGTATTATCCTATGTGTTAGCTTTTATCACCTATAATCTTGCATTGATGGCCGGCTTAGGCGCATAATAATAGATATATAACAGGTGAAAGGAAAGGAGGTAATTGAGATGAGTCCGGCTCTGATCGTTGTCAGCATTGTCGTAATCATTGCTATCGTCTACGTGGTCCATCACGTTCGTGGTCTGTTTAAAGGTACAGCCAGTTGCTGTGGAGATGGAAGTGGAGGTTGCGCAGGTTGTTCTTCCTGCCATACACTGCTCAAAGAGAAAAAAAGCGATGCATCGACATTGCCTCAACACAAAAATAAACATACATAGGTAGTAATAAAGAGCTGTCACGTCGACAGCTCTTTATGTATTTCTCGTATCGTAAGGGATATATAAAAAATGTTGTAAACAATATCAATTATTAGTTGATAAATCTTTAAAAATGTGGCATAATAGAGTCAGCGATAAAGTCATATTAACTATGTAGTAACTGTGAAGGAGGTTTGTATATGAATATCGTAGTATTAGTCAAGCAAGTACCTGCTATTTCGGATATCAAAATTGATACCAAAGATAATAACCTGGTCCGTGTCGGTGCACCGTCTATGATGAATCCTGTAGATCTGCATGCCATTGAAGCAGCACTAGCAGTGAAAGATGCAGTCGGTGATGCAACTATTACGATTATGACGATGGGTACGGCATTAGCCGGTGAAGTTATGCGCGACGGTATTGCTGTCGGCGTGAATCAAGGCGTGCTTGTCTCTGATGAACGCATGGCTGGTTCTGATACACTGGCTACAGGCACTATTTTGGCCAAAGCAATTGAAAAGATAGGCGGAGCCGATCTTGTATTTACAGGCAAACGCTCTACTGATGGTGATACAGGTCAAATACCGCCGGCTCTTGCACAGAATTTAGGGATGTCCTTATTGTCGTATGCAGAATCTCTTGAAATCGATGGGGAAACGGCACGCATTACTCGTAAAAATCACGATGGACTGGAAACTGTTGAAGCCCCTTTGCCTGCTGTCGTATCTGTCATGGAAACGATGAATACACCTCGCAATCCAAAAATCCGTGGCAAAATGAGTGCGAAAAAAGCAGTTTTCCAAGTACTTCGCCTGGAAGATATCGGACTCGATAGTCAGCAGGCTGGTGCTGCTGGCTCGGCTACGAAAGTAACGGAACTTTTTGCTCCGGAACCGCATCCCGTTGGCATTATGATTAGCGGGGATACAGTTGGCCAGGCTGTGACAAAACTTGTTGAAACTCTTGCTTCCAAGCAGTTGTTATAAGGAGGGGCGCGCTATGGAATTGAAACAAACTATTTGGGTATATATAGAACTCGTGAACGGGGAAATAACGCCCCTTAGTATAGAATTACTCGGTAAGGGCCGAGAATTAGCGGATGCTCATCAAACAGCTCTCGTCGGCGTTGTCATTGGTGACGGTGCTGAACAGGCTGCTGCCAGCGTCATCGGTTACGGGGCAGATACAGCGTTGATTGCAGATAATGCGGCTTTAGCAGGATTTGATGCGGCATTGTATACGACAGCAGTAACTGCACTAGCCAAAAAATATGAACCGTCAGTCATCCTTATTGGCGGCTCAGTCAATGGCCGTGATTTAGGCGGCCGTTTGTCTGCAGCACTTCGCATCGGCTTAGTAGCTGATTGCATTGACGTTCGCTATGAAGGCGATGATGATACACTTACGTGGATTCGTCCTGCTTACACAGGCAAGCTGTTCGTGAAGATCCAGACGACGACACGGCCTCAATTGGCGACGATTAGTGACAAAATATTCCGGGGTAATGAATTTGATGGCAGCCGCAGCGGTGAGGTTGTGAAGGAAGCTATTGATTTAGCTGGCGTTACAGCAACGCAACATGTCATTGATTTCAAACCGGTTCCGCCGGAACAGGCCGCAGTGGATTTAGATACGGCAGATATCATTGTTGGCGCCGGTCGTGGCGTAGGCGATGAAGACGGCCTTGCCAAGGCGAAAGCCTTTGCTGAATCTATTGGTGCAGCCTTTGGTGTATCTAAGCCGATCGTTGATAATGGCTGGGCTAGTCATGATATCCAAGTTGGTATTACTGGGAAGAAAGTAGCGCCAAAGATTTACATTGCCTTGGGGATCTCCGGGGCGATCCAACATAAACTGGGTATCCAAGATGCCGAAGTCATTATTGCTGTCAATAAAGATCCGGATGCACCTATCTTCAAATTTGCTCATTACGGCATTGTAGGTGATCTTTTTGAAGCGATGCCAGTCCTGGAAGAAGAAATCAAGAAATACAAAAAATAAATGATGCAGTCATAGGGATAAGTATTAGACATTATGTACTGTACTTGATACAATAAAGGTGGCCTCTTAGAGGTCACCTTTAAATTATAATAGGCAGAAATGAAATTTTTGATTTCTTAAAAAATGAAAGAAAGAAGGTATGAACATGCATTTAGGGGCACAAGAATTAATTCTGATTTTAATCATAGTCCTCGTTTTATTTGGTGGTAAAAAAGTGTCCGGCTTGGGACGGGCTGTAGGTACAAGTCTTCGGGAATTTCGTGAAGAAATGAATAAGACTGATGATGCGGCTCAAGAAGTCAAGGACAGCGTGAAAGAGGCGAAGGAAACGGTACAAGAAGCAAAAACTTCCGTGAAAGAAACTGTAGAACCGGTAAAAACATCACAAGAACCAGAAAAAAAAGCATAAAATATGGTTGCACATTGTCAGAATCCTAACAACGTGCAACCATATTTTTTATTCTGCCCAGTCGCCGTCGATGAATACAGGAATCTGTGTTCCATCTTTTTTGGTGCCAGTAATGTGTAAATCGTTGGAACCTACCATGAAATCAACATGAATCATAGAAGTATTGATGCCAGCCGTTTTGACTTGCTCTTCTGTCAGGCTGCCGCCGTCTTTGAGGCAGGTAGGATAGGCGGCACCAAAAGCCAGGTGGCAGGAGGCATTTTCGTCGAACAGCGTTTCGTAATAGAGGATGTTAGACAAGGAAATAGGAGAATGATAGGGGATGAGGGCGACTTCACCGAGGCGGCAGGCCCCTTCATCGATTTTTATTAATTTCTGTAATACGTCGTCACCGGTGTTAGCGTGAGCTTCTACGGCTTGGCCGTCTTTAAATGTGATATGGAAGTCATCGATGATATTGCCGTTATAGACCAGCGGCTTCGTGTTATAGACGATGCCATTGGCGTTATTGGCCTGTGGTGCTGAATACACTTCTTCTGTAGGAATATTGGCATTGAATAAAATGTGACTGGCTGTTTCTTCAGCACCGCCTTGCCAGATATGCGTATCAGGCAGGCCGATAGTCAGGTCCGTGCCTAAGGCGTTCGTGTAGTGCAGACTCGTGAAGTGCTGGTCTGTCATCCAGTCACGGCGTTGTGCCAGTTCCGCTAGATGGTTGTCCCAGTCGGCCATCGCATCTGGACCATCCGCACGGGAAGCATGAAGAATCTGCTGCCATAACGCTTCACAGGCTTCTTCTTCATCCTTTTGCGGATAAAGAATATGGCCCCATACAGGACTGGGAACCGCAGCGACGAGCCAGGACGTCTTGGAGGCCATCATGCCGTCGATATAGTCCTTTAAAGCTGCGTTTTGAGCTTTTTGCCAAGCGAAGATTTTATTGGTGTCAATCCCCTTCATCAAGTAGGGATTAGCCGCAATGAGGCTTAAAAAGGCAGCGCCTTTATGGTAGTAATAGAGACTGAAGTCACGACGCCAGTCGGGCATGGTTTCAAACTGCTCGATCGATTCATGTTCATAGCGTAAACGAGCTGTATCATCACAACGCCAGTTGAATACGACCTGGGACGCACCGTATTCATACGCGGCACGTGTCAGTATCGTAACGAAGGCAGAAGATTCTACAGGAGCGTTGATGACGAGAATTTGACCTTTTTGGATATGGATGCCCTTAGCGAGCAAAACGCGGGCATAGGTGGTAAGTTGTGTTTCCGTTGGCATAGGGAAGCCTCCTTTTATATAGTAGTTGTATTTTTTATTGTTGCCAGGCGGTGTGGCGCCAAAGCCGCATATTCAAGGCGACGGCATTGATGGCCAGGCTGATGATAAGGCTGAGCCAGTAGCCATAAGGCCCATAAGGCGTTATATGGGCTATGGCATAGCCCATAGGGATACTGATGATCCAGTATGTTACAAAGGCGATATACGTAATGACCTTTACGTCTTTATAGCCGCGCAGGACACCTTGTACCGGCGTTCCGGCAGCATCGCAGAAGGCGAAGACCATAGCGAAGAGTAAAAACGTTCGGATCGCTTTAAAGGTAGTCGTATCTGCTGTGAAAATCGCGCTGATCGGATCCAGAAAAATATACGTCAGCGACGCCGTGATGCAAGCAATGAAAAGAGCGGTTATTTGGCTGAGTACGGCATATTGCCGGGCCTTATCATAGTGCTTTGCACCGACTTCATAGCCGATGATGATGGTAGCTGTCAGACTGACGCTCCAAGGGATGCAGTATGTCAGCGTAGAGTAGCTGATAGCAGCTTGGTTGGCAGCGAGGTACAGTGTGCCATATTCGGCCATGAGCAGGCCGACAATACTGAATAGACTCGTTTCACAAAATACAGCGATAAAAATAGGAATGCCTAGTTGTAATAAATGATAACAATATGTCCAATGAAAGGGACGCCATTTCGTCCAGATACGATACGAACGGAAAGGTTCCTTCCACTGTATAATGGCAGCAAAGATGAAAAAAGAAACCCACGAAGCGATCGTAATAGCGTAACCAGTACCGATACCGCCCATGGCTGGAATACCCCAGCCGCCGAAAATGAACAAGCGGAATAAAGCAACTGTCAATACCAGGTTGAGCAGTAAAATCGCCATGGAGACATGCGTCATACCGTGGGCATCGACAATGTAACGCAGTGTGGCCTGCATGAGTATAGGAAATATCCCTAAAGCCAGGGCGATAAAGTAGCCTTGGGAAACGATGTGCACGGCTGTTTCCAGCCCCATGAAGTCTAAGAATGGCGGGATACAGAGCGAGCCGGCTGTAAGCGTGAACATAGAGAAAAAAATAGAAATATACAAGCTCTGCGTAATGTATATAGGGATGCGGCTTGCTTTATCAGCGCCGCGCAACTGGGCAATAATAGGGGATACGCCGAAAAATATCCCGCAGATGCCGGCAAAAACAGGATACCAGATATTGACGGCTACGGCTACGCCGGCCAGGTCTACCGTTCCTGCCTGGCCGCTGAAGATGCTGCTAAAGACGCTGGTTCCGACCTGAGCTATCTGTGTTAGCAGCAACGGGAAGAAGAGTGCCAGGAAATGCTTCCATTGATACATATGGGGGAATGACATAGATCCTCCTTTTCATACAGTACATAAAAACAAGCCCCGCACAATAGCGGGGCTTGTCGGCATTCAGATTATTTATCCATAGCGTTGACTTTGGCAGCCAAGCGGGATTTTTTACGAGCTGCATTGCTTTTATGGATAACGCCTTTTTGAGCGGCGCTGTCGATAACACTGCTGGCTTTATCAAATGCTTTTTTTACTGCGTCAGCATCACCTGCGGCAATAGCTTCAGTAGCACGGCGGATAGCGGTATGAACAGAAGACTTAACCTGTGAATTAACTGCATGACGTGCTGCATCTTTTTCCATTGTCTTGATGTTGGATTTAATTTGCGGCAATTGGTTCACCTCCCTAATTTACAAGAACACTAGAAAAAAGTTTACCATATTCCGCGAAAAAAATCAATAGACAAAGGCGTAATATTACGCTTTGTTTTCAGAACCGAGGACATTTTTAATCTTGTTGGAAACGATGTCGTATATATTCTGACGTCCTTCGCCAACATACTGACGCGGATCGAAGTGGTCCGGATGTTCTACGAAATGTTTGCGAATACCAGCAGTCATGCCCAGACGGAGGTCAGAGTCGATATTGATTTTGCAGACAGCAAGAGAAGCAGCATGACGAAGCTGATCTTCTGGAATACCTACAGCATCAGGCATTTTGCCGCCGTTTGCATTGATGACTTTAGTATATTTCGGCAGTACAGAAGAAGCACCGTGAAGAACGATAGGGAAGCTCGGCAACCGTTTGGCTACTTCGTCGAGAATATCGAAACGGAGTTCAGGCGGAACGAGGATGCCATCAGCATTGCGAGTGCATTGTTCCGGTGTGAATTTATAAGCGCCATGGCTGGTGCCGATAGCAATAGCTAATGAATCAACGCCTGTACGAGAAACAAAGTCTTCTACTTCTTCCGGACGGGTATAGGATGCTTCATGAGCAGCTACTTGGACATCATCTTCGATGCCGGCTAATTTGCCTAATTCAGCTTCGACAACGACGCCGTGAGCATGCGCATATTCGACGACTTTTTTCGTCAAGGCAACGTTTTCGTCATAGGCATATTTCGAGCCATCGATCATGACAGAAGTAAAACCGCCATCGATGCAGCTTTTGCAAGTTTCAAAATCTGCGCCGTGATCCAAATGAAGAGCAATTGGAATTTCAGGATATAATTCTACGGCAGCTTCTACGAGGTGCTTCAAATATTCCGGTTTAGCATATTTCCGGGCACCGGCAGATGCCTGAAGGATGACCGGGGAATGAAGGTCAGCGGCAGCTTCAGTAATACCTTGGACGATTTCCATGTTATTCACATTGAATGCGCCAATGGCATACTTTCCTTCATACGCTTTCTTGAACATTTCTGTTGTGGTTACTAATGGCATTTGAATTCCTCCTAATATAAAAAAGAATATATATAATCCCAACCAGCACGGTTGACTAAGGAATGCATGTCAGCCGGCAATGGGGAATTAACGATGATATGTTTGCCAGTTACAGGATGGATGAATTGCACACAGTACGCATGCAGTGCCTGACGATGTATCAAACGGCAGGAACCGCCGTACAGGTCATCACCGGCAAGGGGGTGACCTAAATAACTGCTGTGGACGCGAATCTGATGGGTCCGCCCTGTATGCAGGACTATTTCTAGCAAGCTGTATTCGCAATTAGCAGCTAAGCGGGTGAAATCAGACCAGGCAGATTTACCTCCTGCCATGACACGACGCGTAATGATGCTGTCAGGACAACGCCCGATAGGACTGCGGATCGTAGCAGTTGCAGCTGGGAAAAATCCTTCACATACGGCTAAATACAGTCGTTTATACTCCAAATCCTGTTTAGCGAAGGCGTACTGTATCTGTGGCTCTTTTGCAACCATACACAGACCAGAGGTATTGCGGTCTAAACGGTGCATAGGATGATACGAACAGTGCTGACCTGTTTGTTCATAATAATAGGCGACAGCATTGGCCAGTGTACCTGTACGCTCTTTTGTTGTCGGATGCATGAGCAAGCCTGCAGGTTTGTCGATTACCATGAGATACTCATCTTCATACGCAATGCCTATTGCAATAGGCTGTGGTACAAACGGATTTGTTTCCATCAGGTTCACAATGACCGTATCGCCTTCATGAACAAAATCTTTTGTTGAAGCCGATAGTCCGTTGATGGTGCAGCAGCCATTATGTTTAATACGCCGGCGCAATGTAGACGATACACCGAAATGCCGTAGCGCCCCTAATAGGGATGTAGGTTTAGTTATAGGTCCGACTGTGAAATGAATCATATTTTTCCTTTGACAGGGATATGCCTTATCCAGGTATATTATACAAAAAGGTAGCAAATAAATCTACTGTATATACAAATGTTTTTTTATTATACGCTAAATAAATGAGCCCGATAATAAAAAGTCATACCAAAGGCTCAACAAATCGCCAATATAAGGCCGCCTATAGCAATGAGTGCAATCGCAATGCCTTGAAGGAGCGTTACTTTTTCACCAAATAGAATAATAGCCATGATGACAGCAAATACGACGCTTAGTTTATCAATAGGAGCTACTTGAGATACAGGACCTGTTTTCAACGCCAGAAAATAAAAAAGCCATGAGCTGGCGCCAGCAATGCCACTAAGGGCGATGAACGTAAGAGCCTTTTTGTTTTCCAGTATAGCTGTTACACCGGAAACATGACCGTGAATGACAGCGACGGCTACAAGAAATAATGCCATAATAATGGCACGTACCATAGTAGCATTCGTACTGTCTATCCCTTGCAGGCCTATTTTCCCGAAAATAGAGACAAATGCAGCGCAAAATGCTGATAAGAGTGCATAAATGACCCAGGTTTGCATAATAGCATCCTTCCTTTTGACTACTGTGGATCGTTCGTACGAATAATAGGAATCGTGATATGATCTTTTTCCGTAATGATGGCTTTGCCATTAGTAGCATTTGTCAGGGCTGTACAAAAGGCGGCCGTTTGCTCCTGCGGGATTTCCAATATAAACGTGACTGTGTCCGAGAAGGAACGATCAGCAATACGGATAGCAAACTCAGGAGCTAGTCGTTCGATCGAACTGACAAAGGGATAACCAAAGCCAATCGAATATACATCATACGGTTTATAATCCGCAATAGGGGCTGCAGCCAGTCCTAACGATACAGCATGGCTATACGCACGGATGAGGCCGCTGGCGCCGAGCTTGATACCGCCAAAGTAACGGGTTACGACGACGACGGTATTCGTGATGCCGCTTTTTTTCAATACTTCCAGCATAGGCCGGCCGGCTGTCCCGGAAGGTTCTCCATCGTCATTTGATTTTTGGGTCAGCGTATTGCTGCCTAGTTGATAGGCATAGCAGTTGTGTGATGCATCCCAGTAATGTTTACGTGTTTCTTCGATGAAGGACTGTGCTTCATCTTCGCGTCGTACCTCTTTTAAGGATGCAATGAAACGAGACTTTTTTATGATATATTCTGCTTCGGCATGACCATAGACAGAAGTAATAAAAGATGCAGCCATTGCATATCACCATCCGTATACTATGAAATTTCCCCTCATTCTATCATTCAGGGATGGTTTTATTATAGCATGTAACACCCAAAAGGGCAGTTTCTTTTTCGATGACTTAAAAAATTAAATGTAAGACGAAAAATAATAAGGCTGAAAAATAAAAAATCATGAATACAAATAAAAAGATTAAATTTAATTGTCCACTTAGTTTCGTAGAATAATTTTATGAAATCCCTGTATCTAAGGAGGATAGTTAAAGGTTCATAGGGTTAACATTGTAAATTATACGGTTGTAAAAATAACATTTGTCTCAAAATGCGTTAAAACATAAAAAAAACACTCGACATATTTTATAAAATGTTCTAAAATAATGATAAAGATTTGATTTATACATATGTAATATTACATTTTATTATCTTTAGGCATAACGGGGAAACAAGGATATGAATATTGCATATGTATGACATAACGGGGAATCTAAAAGGAAGGAGGAGCATGTTTTATAAGACCATAGTATATATTTATTTTTAAAGGAGTGAAAATTATTATGAGTGATGAAAATACGAAGGTAGTACACGAGGAGCTAGATCGTGGATTACAGGAAAGACACATCCAATTGATTGCCTTGGGCGGCGCTATTGGTGTAGGTTTGTTCTTAGGTTCGGCTACAGCTATCGAAAAAGCTGGTCCAGGCGTTGTCGTGGCGTACATGATTGCTGGTCTTGCTGTATTTTTTGTTATGCGTGCAATGGGTGAAATTACTGTAGAATATCCAGTGTCTGGTTCTTTTAGTGCTCATGCTTATCAGTTCTTGAATCCATTAGCAGGTTATGTTTCAGGTTGGAATTATTGGTACGTTTGGGTAGTTACCTGCATGGCTGAAATTACAGCTGTTGGTGTGTATGTCCATTTATGGCTGCCAGATTTACCGCAATGGATTTCCTGCTTGTGTGCCTTAGGTCTAATGACTTGCGCCAACTTGATTTCCGTTAAGGCGTATGGCGAATTCGAATTTTGGTTTGCTCTCATCAAGATCATTACTATTATCTTCCTGATCTTGACTGGTGCTGGCATGATCTTCTTCGGTCTCGGCAACGGCGGTGTGGCTGTAGGTGTTAGCAACTTGACATCTCATGGCGGCTTCTTCCCCCATGGCTTCGGAGGCGTGTTCGATACGTTGCTAATGGTACTCTTTGCATACGTAGGCATCGAAGTTATCGGTGTTACAGCTGGTGAAGCTCATAATCCGGAAAAAACGTTGTCTTCCGCTATTGATAAGGTTTTATACCGGATCCTGTTGTTCTACGTATTGGCTCTGTTAGTTATCATGGCTATCTATCCGTGGGATCAGATCGGTCACCAAGGCAGCCCGTTCGTAATGGTATTTGAAGAATTAGGTATCAGTGGCGCTGCTAATATTATCAACTTCGTTGTTATTACTGCTGCATTATCGTCTTGTAACTCCGGTATTTACAGTACAAGCCGTATGCTCTACAATTTGTCTCTCCAAGGGACGGCACCAAAAGCATTTTCTGTCGTTTCCAAACACCAGGTTCCTTATCGCTGCATTTGCATCTCTGTATTCTTCATGCTCATCGGCGTTATTTTGAACTACTTCCTGCCGGCTACGGTATTTGAAGTTATTACCTCCGTTAGTGCGTTCGCTTGCATGGTTACATGGATGATGATCTTATTCTGCCAGATGAGTTATCGTAAACAGCTCAGTCCGGAAGAAAAGAAACATATCCGTTATAAAATGCCGTGGAGCCCGTACTCGAATTACTTCACCTTGGCTTTCTTCGCAGTTGTATTACTGTCAGCGTGCTTCCATCCGAATACCCGCGTAGGTATTTTCGCAACAGCGGCTTGGCTGGTAGGTTTGATCGCAGTATATTATATTGCAGGATTCAATAAGAGAACGACAAAAATTAAATTCGCTCATTATGAAGGTGACGATAAAGATCCGTCTAACCATTAATTGATGATGATTTGCATATGTGCTATAGTAATAGGTATTACTATAGCACATATGTATAATGGATATGTAAAACAATGACATTGAAAGAAGATGAGCAGATTGGACGCATTAGGAGCAACTAAGAATTTTACGAGAAGACCTGTTTGGGCACAAATCAATTTGGATGCCGCAGCGAGTAACATGCGCAATATCCGCAAGATGGTAGGCCCGGATAAGTTGATTACCTCTGTTGTTAAAGCCAATGCTTATGGACACGGATCTGTTGAATTGGCAAAGGTATTCTTGGCAAACGGTGCGGACAGATTGGCAGTTGCCTGTCTCGATGAAGCGACGGAGTTGCGTTATGCCGGTATTACAGCAAAGACCGTTATTTTAGGTCATACAGATGGCCGGCGGGCAGAAGAACTCATTGCTTATAATGTTGATGCTGCAGTTTTTCATTATGATGATGCCAAGGCTTTTTCTGATGAAGCTGTTCGTCAAGGTCATCCGGTGAGTTTGCATATTGCTGTTGATACGGGGATGGGCCGTATTGGCTACAGACCAACAGAAGAAAGCATTGCTGAAGTCAAGAAAATCGCTGCCTTGCCGATGGTTGTAATGGAAGGCATGTTTACACATTTCGCCGTATCTGATATGGCTGGTGAAGAAAATATAGCCTTTACAAAAGAACAATTCAAACGGTTTAAGTGGTTTGCAGACCGGTTGGATCAGGAAGGCGTAAAAATCAATATTCATCATTGCTGCAGTAGTGCTGGTACCTTAGAATTCCCGGATTTCCGTTTTGATATGGTTCGCCCTGGTATTATCCAATATGGGTATGATCCGTCTAACGAAATCGTCGGCGGGGATAAATGTCCGCTGAAACAAGTTATGTCACTGCGGTGCTGCATTACTCATGTAAAAGTCATTGAACCGGGTGATACGATCAGTTACGGGCGTCACTTCAAAGCAACAAAGCCGACGAAGATCGCCACATTGCCTCTTGGCTATTCTGATGGATATCCACGTCTATTATCTACGAAGGCAGACGTCTTAATCCATGGTAAACGGTGTCATCAGGTCGGCAATATTTGTATGGACCAGTGCATGATTGATGTATCTGATATTCCAGATGTCAAAGTCGGCGATGAAGTCGTTCTCTTTGGCACACAGGGGAATGAAACGATTCGGACAGAAGAAATTGCTGAAAAATGCGGCACGATCGTTCACGAAATTACGTGCAACATCAATCGTCGTATACCTAGAGTATACGTTAGCAATGACAACGTAGTCCGTCGTGTGGAATATCTCTTTGATCATATGTAAGACGGCGTATGCTAGTGCAATTAAATTGTATATGAGTGAATGGAAACAGGCCCCGAGTAATCGGGGCCTGCGTGTTTGTATTGGAAAAAGCGGGACTATGGTATATAATGACTACTATATATGCATTATATTATAAAAAATAAAAGGGGCATGGCTTATGATTTTATCGGGCAGAGAAATTGTCAAACATATGGGCAAAGAAATTGTCATTACACCATTTCATCAAGAACGGGTAAATCCCAACAGTTATAATCTTTCATTATATAATCAGTTAATGGTCTATGATCATCACGAACTGGATATGGCCAAGCCCAATCCGGCTTCGAGTATATTGATACCTAAAAGTGGCTATGTCCTTCAGCCGAACAAACTCTACCTGGGCCGGACAAACGAATATACCAAAACAGATGGCTATATCCCTATGTTGGAAGGGCGTTCATCTGTAGGCCGGTTAGGCGTGTTCATTCATGTTACAGCAGGATTTGGCGATGTCGGTTTTGCCGGCTATTGGACACTGGAAATTTTCTGTGTCCAACCTATTCGGATCTATCCGGATGTAGAAATTTGCCAAATATATTATCATGATATCGATGGTGAATACGATACGTATACACATGGGAAGTATCAAAACAATAACGGAATCCAACCGAGCATGCTATGGAAGGATTTTGAAAAGAAAAGAGGATAATATGAAGGAAATAAAATTGACCGATATAGAAGGTTTCCGTATTGGTAATGCCCAAAACAGCGAAGGCGGAACGGGGTGTACCGTTGTGATTTGCCCAGAAGGCGCGCCGTGTGGTGTCGATGTTCGTGGTGGCGGTCCGGCAAGCCGTGAATCAGAATTATTGAATCCGACTGCAGCCGCAGCAATGATTCATGCCGTGTTGTTATCTGGTGGCAGTGCGTATGGTTTGGATGCGGCTGGCGGTGTGATGAAGTATTTGGAAGAACATGGCATTGGATTTGACACGCGAATCTGCAAGGTACCGCTCGTCGCCGCATCGTGTATTTATGATCTTGGTTGTGGTGATAATGTTCGTCCAGATGCAGCGATGGGCTATGCCGCTTGTGTTGCTGCTGAAAATAATGACGTCCAGGAAGGAAATCATGGTGCCGGGACAGGTGCATCGGTTGGAAAATTATGTGGTCCGCAGTACATGATGAAATCAGGTCTTGGCATGTACGCTGTCCAATGCGGCGATTTACAGGTTGGCGTTGTCGTCGTCGTCAATGCTGTTGGCGACGTACTTGATGAACAGAATCATATTATTGCTGGCATGCGTACAGCTGATAATACAGGCTTTGCTGATACACGGCGGGTCATGCTGGAAGAATATGGCGTAAGACCAACTTTATTTTCACAGCGTGGTGTTGGCACGACCAATACGACTATTGGTGCAGTCATTACGAATGGGAAATTCAATAAGTCCCAGTTGAAGAAGATTGCTGCTCTCGCCAGCAATGGGATTGTCCGATCCATACGTCCAGTAAATACCACTGCTGATGGTGATTCCCTTTATGCGCTTAGCGTGGGAGCCGTGTCGGCAGAACTTAGTACGACCGGTACCATAGCAGCCTATGTTGTGGAACATGCGATACGCCGGGCCGTACGAAATGCCAAGGCCGCCTATGGCGTGCCGGCAGCGAACGCATAGAAAATGGAGATCATGGAGATCCGCTGTCAATGAGGGACGGTATAGTCTTTAAAATAAGATAAAAATGCTTCTGCCAGACTACTTATGTAACGGTTTTTTAGCCAAATTGCTGCCATACGGGTACAAAGTCCGGGCTCATCGATCGTTTTACAGTGGAGATGAGAGTGATTAGCCAGTGTATAGGCTGATGCCGGAACCACAGCGATACCTAAGCCCGCATTGGCCCATAAAATGGTCGTGCGGGCGTCATCATTTCGGCAGAACACAACAGGTTCGAAATTATAAGACGCACAGGTGTCGTATATGAGCTGGTTGAAACGGCGGTACAAGATGAGGGGTCTATGTTCTAGCTCATCCAAGGTGATATGGTCCCTGTGGGGGCACCAGTCTAATGTATCGATCATAGCGACACGCATCGGTTCTTCTGGCAAATAGGCGCAATGAAATTGCTCGTTTTTAAAAGGAGTTCGGACGATACCGATTTCGATGATGCCTTTGTGCAATAAATCAATGACTTTGAAGGTGTTGCCGTCATAGATTTCAAAATGGATGCCTTTGTAGGCTTCATGGAATTGTGTCATTGCCGGACTGAATAAGACACTTCCAGAGGAAGAAACAGTGCCGATATGCAAGGTGCCTGTACGGCCTTGTTTCCAGTCCTTGATTTCACGGATTGTTGAATCTGTCAGATTGAGAATCTGCTGGGCTCGCGATACTAGTAATTCTCCAGCATCGGTCAGTTCGACATGGCGTGGTTCCCGTTTGAACAGCGTGACGCCCAGTTCGGTCTCTAAGGCTTTCATTTGCTGACTCAGCGGTGGCTGCGCCATATGGAGCCGTCGCGCAGCTGCTGTTATTTGTCCTTCTTCGGCGACTGTAAGGAAATACATCAATTGTCGGATATCCATACGTATACCTCCTAAAATCCATATGATATACATATATGATACCAACAATTCAAATATTTTCAATATGGGAAATGCAATGATATAATAAAAATGTAGTTATAAGACCACCTGTTTATTATTATAAATTTACGGAAGGAGAGATACTATATGGACGAACAGCAAGAATTAGTAGTGCCACAGCGAGATGCCCATTTTTTTTGGATACTTTTTAAATCTACATTTATTATAAGTGCTTTTACTGTAGGAGGGGGCTTCGTTATCATCCCTTTATTAAAAGCAAAATATGTCGATGAATATCATTGGATCGATGATAAGACAGCACTTGATATGGTAGCAATTGCCCAGTCTATGCCTGGTATCGTGGCAGCAAATAGTGCTATTATCCTGGGATATCGTATGGCTGGTATTTTGGGGACGATTGTGGCATTAGTAGCGACAGTATTGCCGTGTCTGATTACATTGACTATCATTTCTTATTGTTATGATTTTTTCATTCAAAATAATATCATCAAAATGATTCTTAAAGGAATGCAGTGTGGGGCAACCGCACTTATTGTCAATGTAGGTATCAATTTATTAGTCAAACAAGTAAAAAAAATGTATATATTGCCTATTCTTATTATTATTGCGACTTTTATAGGGAACGCCGTTTTCAATCTAAATATTATGGCGCTTATTCTCGTCGATGGTCTCATTGGCCTTATGTTTATGCGGGCTGCGAAATATAATTAGGGAGGCAGGCTCATATGATATATGTATTACTTTTTTGGGAATTTTGTAAAATAGGCATGTTCTGTGTTGGTGGCGGATACGCCTCGATGCCGCTGATCCAAGCTAGTGTCGTAGAAACATATCATTGGCTCAGCTTGAGTGAATTTGTTGATATCTTTACTATTTCACAAATGACGCCTGGACCGATTGGTATTAATGCAGCAACCTTTGCGGGAACGAAGATTGCTGGATTCGGCGGCGCACTCAGCGCTACGATAGGCTTCGTAACGCCAGCTTTTTTCTTGGGCATTATTTTGGCGAAATTATTTCTTAAATACGGTAACATCGGTCCGATACGTGGCGCACTCAATGGTCTGCGTCCTGCTGTCGTAGCGCTGATCTGTGCAGCTAGTGTCAGTTTCATTTGGCTTGCCGTATGGGGAACAGAAAAAATGCCAGTCAACTTCGCCGATTTCTCTATGGGAGGCCTGCTTATCCTAATCATTGCTATCGTGGCAGATCATAAGAAATTAGGCGTTATCAAAGTATTGATCGGTTCCGGTGTATTAGGGCTGATATTGGGCATGTTGGGAATTATAACCGTATGATACATAAGAAAAATGAGGGAGCACAAGACCTGTCCTATCTGTGGTGATCTCATGGTCGGGAAGGATTATTTCCCCTATGTCCGTCTATAGTCTAATCATTCGTTTCATGGTATAATTTAGCAGAGTATATATGATGTTTTTCTGCTGTGGAGGATACCATTGAGTACATTAGCAATCTTGATTTTGACAAAAAATGAACAGGATAATATTATTAGCGTTATTGAGAATGCCAAGCAATGTGCTGATGAAGTTATCATCATTGATTCCGGAAGTACTGATGCTACAGTGCAGATAGCGCAAACACTGGGAGCTCGTGTGACCTACCGCGTTTGGGATGATGATTTTTCGGCGCAGCGCAATTTTGCGCAGGAGCAGACAACAGCGGATTGGATCTTATATCTCGATGCAGATGAACGGCTCAATCCCGAACTCATTGCAGCCGTAAAGCAGGCTGTAAATGAGAACGATAAGACAAAACAATATGCGATGGAGCGGAAATCGGTAGCTTTTGGTAAAAAATTCAGTTATGGTGTCCTGTATCCTGATCATGTAGCCAGGATGTTTCCTCGTGGTACTGTGACTTGGGTCAATAAAGTCCATGAACATCCGGAATGTAAGCTCAAAGCAGCTAACTTGCCAGGCCATATTGAACATTATACTTATAAAAGCTGGCAGCATTGGGAAGGAAAATTATGTTTGTATACGACGGTATGGGCTGAAAATGCTTTTAAAAATGGCAGACAAATCAGCATGAGCGGTGTCTTTGCCCATGCGCTAGGAGGATTCTTTAAGATGTTTATCTTGCGTCGAGGTTTTCTTGACGGCTGGATGGGAACATACATGTGCTGTAACCATTTTTTTTATGAAATGTTGAAATATTTGAAATTGCACGAAATGAACAGAGTACATAAACAATAGTATACGTATAGTAAAATCCCCAGTAAAAATATTTTACTGGGGATTTTACATAGGGAGATCCTATTAGTCTTCATGGTATACCTTAGGGTCATCAGC
>JAKVKI010000025.1 GCA_022486585.1 Megasphaera sp. | reverse complement strand
ACGTCTTGATAAATCAAGACCTCGCACTCTGGCGTTCAATTCGATAAGTTACATTGTTCAGTTTTCAAAGGTCATCTGCGTCTTGCGACGACTTGATTATTCTACCAAATCCAAAAGAGTTTGTCAAGAACTTTTTTTGAACCGGTTTCACAAGGTCATCCGATGGATGAACACTTGCTGTGCTGTCTCAACTGACAGCTTAATTATTATATCACACATTTCCGTCTTGTCAAGAACCAAATTTAAATCATTTAAAACTTAAACTTTATTTTCTTTACTTCCGTACTCATGCGACATATAGAATTCTAGCATTAAAAACAAAAGCTGTCAAGACATTCTTGACAGCTTTTTTACACCTCTGTGACTAAAACGTAACACTCTGTACCGGACAGAATCTAGGATATACTTTCCAGATTCTTCTGCTTGCTTTCAATACCGAGACTCATGACGATCGCTGATACGGCAATAAACACAAAGGCAAACATAAAGAATACACCGCTGAACCCAAAGCCCTGCGACAACATGACGCCTACCAGGATTGGCGCCGCCATACCTCCAAAGCGGCCGAACCCGGCGGCCCAGCCACTGCCGAGAGCCCGGATCGCTGTGGGGTACATTTCCGGTGTATATGTATATAATACACCCCAAGCGCCCAAGTTGAAGAAGGACATAATAGCGCCCCACATCATCAGCGTCGCTGCTGTCGCCGCATGCCCAAAGAAATAACTGGCAATGCCGCTGCAGAGCAGGAACAACGACAACGTATATTTCCGTCCCAGCCGGTCTACAAGCCAGGCAGCGCAATAATATCCCGGAAGCTGTGCCAGGGTCATGATAAATACGTATTCAAACGTTTTGACGACAGTAAAGCCCTGTTGATATACCAAAGACGGCAGCCACATAAAGATGCCATAGTAACTATATATGATGCCGAACCACACGAGCCAAAGCATGATCGTCCGCGACATGAACGGCTTGCGCCACAAGGTTTTAAATGACACTGCCGGTGCTGCCGGAATGACTTCCTCCTGTTCGCTGCCAAATGGTTTTACAGCAACGCCCAGTGATTCTTCTAATTTCACGACAATATTGCGGGCTTCCTGGATACGCCCTTTTGCAAGAAGATACCGAACCGATTCAGGCATATGCATCCGGATAAAGAAAACATACACTGCCGGCAGCGCCCCGATGAGGAATGCCATACGCCAGCCATATACAGGTATGAACAAATAAGCTATGCAGGCAGCCGCCATCCATCCCAACGCCCAGAAGCTTTCCAACAATACGATGAACCGTCCCCGTACGTGCGCCGGTGCATATTCTGAAACGAGCGTCGCCGCAACGGGAAGTTCACCGCCCAGGCCAAAACCGACAAAAAACCGGAACACCAGCAATGATGTATAATCCCACGATAAGGCACAAAGACCGGACGCAATGCTATAGAGCAAAACAGTGATAGAAAAGACCTTTTTGCGCCCCATGTGATCGGCTACCGTACCGGATACGACAGCACCCAGAGCCATTCCGATCAGGCCGATGCTGCCAATGAGGCCCATCTGTCCCGGTGTCAGCTGCCATTCTTTGGCAAGCACAGGCAGCACAAATGCAATGAGCCCCGTATCCATCGAATCAAAAAGCCAGCCAAGGCCCGTGACCAGCAATAATTTATAATGGAACCTGCCTAAAGGCAGCGCTTCCAAGCGATCTAAAACCATCGTTCACCCTCCTGTAATACATGTGTTATACACATGTCATGACATTGAAATTGACATGGTTCCATTGTACTCGCTTTATAGAAAAAAGCAATAGAAATCAATTAATTTCTATTGCCATCATAGCACTGCTATATTCTATTCTATTATGTATATAAGACACCCAGTGCTTCCAGCGCCTCACCAATAGCGTCCATGTCCTCCTGACTGTCCGCTTCCACTAAGTGGGTATGGATGCCGCCGCTAATAGCACTGAGCAGCTGGGCATGCGATTCCTCCATGCGTTTCACATACTGTGTCACATCCCGCCGGGAATGAAGATTCAAGGTCCCTTCCAAGTTGCCATACACTTCATGTTCTACGACGACATTATGAACGATGCCGCCATTATCAACGATGGCATTCAATTCCGCTTCCATTTCATCTTTATCATGGCAACACACGAACACGTGCTGGATGCCTCCTTGATCAGAAGGGACCAGCTGGTATCCTCGCGGCGTAGAAATGATTGCCATGCCTTGCGCCCGCAATATGGCTACATCGCCGACAATGATCTGCCGGCTTACGTTACATTGTTTGGATAATTCTGTGCCGGTCACGGCAGCGCTGGCTTCTTTCAATATAGACACGATTTGATTTCTGCGACATGCACTATCCATATCATTACCTCCCATGGTTTTCGCTTATTTCTGTATTATACACCTTTATACGCTTCAATTGTGCCAAAAACAACATGGAAATCATTTGTCCCCATACAATACCCGTCAAGAACCCCGGTATAAGTCCCAATAATTCATTGAAAACCCAGGAATGGATAATAAAAGGACAAACATAGACACCCTGCTGCAGTCCCGTTGCGAGCAACGTAAACAACGACAGGCAGAGCGGTGCCTCCTTGATACGCGGAATCTTGACACGCAAATGTTCCGGGCAATATTCCATATCCGGCAAAGAAGAACGAAAATACAGCACCAATCCCAAGCCGATAAAAAAGCCTAATAAAAACCAAAGGACAGACAGAAAAACAAATTCCGTAAAATAACCGACTACCAGGGCGCTCCAGACCAGGACCAGCACATATGGTGTGATGAAGGTAGCAACGCTGCACCACCGTTCCTTCTGAAAAAAACAAGCATAGACAAACAAGATCACCAGCAGAGCAATCTGTATTCCTGTCAGCATATCATAAGCATTGATCATGGCCGTCCCTCCCTTGCAATATGGCTGCGCTGTCACGCACTCTGTCTGATTGTATTTTACCATATTACAAGAAAAAAATCCCGATTCCGGGGAATCGGGATGTACTATTCGACTATGCCTTTTAACTATGCTTTCAAGTGAGAAAAGTCCAACGTTGCAAACAAATCATCCAGCGTTTCGGCACGACGGATCTGTGTCACTGAACCATCGGCATGGAGCAGGAGCTCTGCCGAACGAAGTTTGCCGTTATAGTTGAAGCCCATAGAATGACCATGTGCCCCTGTATCATGAATGACCAGGATATCGCCGTCATTGATTTCCGGCAGCGGACGATCGATGGCAAATTTATCGCAATTTTCGCACAAAGATCCTGTAATATCATATATATGGTCTTTAGGTGCATTTTCTTTGCCCATGACCGAAATATAATGGTACGCGCCATACATGCCAGGACGCATCAAGTTCGCCATGGACGCATCGACACCAATGTATTCTTTCCAAATGTGTTTATGATGGATCGCCGTCGTGACCAAATACCCATACGGTCCCGTAATCGCACGGCCGCATTCAAAGGACAAGCGCACCTTCGTCAATCCTGCCGGTTCCATAATAGCATCATAGTATTTTTTGATACCAGCACTGAGGACATCATAGTCGACGAATGATTCTTCCGGATGATACGGCAAGCCGATACCACCGCCAAAATCAATGAATTCAATATTGATCCCTAATTTTTGCTGTACTTCTATGGCCAGATCGAACATCATCTTCGCTGTATTGATGAGGCCATTGGCATCGAGTTCATTGGAAACGACCATCGTATGGAGGCCGAAATGAGCAACGCCCTTGCCTTTGAGGATACGGAAGGCTTCGATGATTTGTTCACGAGTCATGCCGTACTTCGCTTCTTCCGGTTTGCCAATGATATCATTGCCTTCCTTGAGGAGCGGGCCCGGATTATAACGGGCACAAATCCACTGCGGCAGCGGACCATACTGTTCCAAATATTCAATAAGGGAAATATCATCAAGATTAATGAGGGCCCCTAATTCCAATGCTTTTTTATATTCTTCATACGGCGTATCATTCGAAGAGAAAATAATATCATGACCGCTAATACCGACTTTATCGCAAAGGACCAATTCTGCCATAGAACTGCAGTCCGAGCCTACGCCTTCCCCTTTCAGGATTTCCATCATATAGGGATTCGGTGTCGCTTTAACAGCAAAATATTCTTTGAAATCAGGCACCCAGGCAAAAGCCTTCTTCAATTTCCGTACATTAGCAAGAATAGCCTGTTCGTCATAAATATGGAACGGTGTCGGATACTTAGCAATAATGCTGCGGATCTGTTCTTCCGTAAACGGTACTGTCTTCTTATTCATTCTATTCACTCCATCTTTACTATAAATAAAATAATGTATTAACATAGATATATTGTATCTTTACAATAATTATTATATAATACGGCTACATGATTTGTGAAATAGATTATTTTAATTCTATTGATTCGTTTTTATGATTATAAAGAAAGAAGGCCCTCCATGGATACGACAACGCTCCGCACATTCATCGCATTATCCCAAATTAAGAACTTCACCAAGACGGCCCAGCAATTATTCGTAGCCCAGTCGACTGTGACCAATCGTATCCGCGACTTAGAGGAAGAACTAGGCACAGCCTTATTCATACGCAACCGCAAACAAGTCGGCCTGACACCGGCCGGACAGAAATTCCAGTCCTACGCCCAGCGTTTCATTGCCCTGGAACTGACTGCTATGCAGGATATTCAGACATCGCCAACGTATGCGCGAAAAATACAGATCGGCACGACCAATACAATTTACGAATGTCATTTACAGAAACGGCTCTGCACGTACTTGCAACAGAAGCCTTCCGTTTCTCTTCACGTCACGATCAGCCACACTGCCGAAATGCTGCAAAAACTGCAAGAAGGCATATTAGACGTAGTCTTCTCGTTCAGCGCACTGTTCCGCGACGGCTATATATGCTGTCCCTACCGTACAGACGCGCTGGTGCTGGTATGTCGCGGCGATGATACCGCCTATGCCTCTGGCATTACGAAAGACGATCTGCAGAAAATCGACTACTTATTCTGTAACTTTGCCCTGCAGGGAGTGGGCCTGTATATTCAGGACCTGTTCCCGCGGCATCACCGCTTCCCGTTGGAAATAGACAACAGCACCAAACTGCCCCAATACGTAGCAGCCGGCATCGGCTATACCTTCCTGCCGCGCAGTCTCATCGAAGAGGATCTCCTCAAAGGGAAACTGCGGGCCGTCCCGCTTCTCGACTTCGCGCCGCCTAAAGTAGACAGTTACTATATTACCCGCAATCCCAGTACGATTCCTGACTCACTGAAAGCCGTGTTGTTTACAGATTCTCCAACATTTTGATTTCATTCTTCAAAATGTACGTACTGCAAGCAGGTTTGATATCGTTAACTAAATATTGAAAAGCTATATCCATCGCCTTGTGGCCCTGGCGATAGGGATGCTGATAAATAATCGTATGCAGCACCCCTTTCTTCATCATTTCCACCGTTGTCGGCACACTGTCAAAAGCAACGACAGTCAGCTTCTTCCGTTCAGGCATGCTCAAGACGGCCCGGCAGGCCCCGTATACACCACCGGCAGCAATGAACAAGGCGTTCATGTCGGGGTAGTCTTGCAACATTTTACGAGTCCGTTCATACGAATAGATTTCGTCATCATTATTTTCGATGACCTCTAAGATATGGAAGCCAGGGATCCGTTCCATCCGCTGCTGGAATCCTTCCAGCCGCAGCCGATGCCCTAACACATGGCGCACACCTAGCACAATGCCAACAGAAGCTTGTTCACCTAAGAGCAATTCCAGCAACGCACACGCTGTTTCACCACCATTGAAATAGTCACTGCCGACATAGCAATTACGACGGCAGTTTTCAATATCCGTATTGAGCGTAATGACATAGACGCCTTGATCGACATAGTCATTCAACGCCTCGGCAATGCGTTCATCATTGATAGGGTTGACGATAATGGCATTCGCCGTGCCACGGAACGATTCCAGCAGTGCCAGCTGATCTTCTACATGATAGCCCCGCATGGTCTTCAGTTCCACTTGAAGGCCGTATATAGCATATCGTTCTTCTGCCGTCTTGATTCCCTTGATGACATCATCGAAGAAGGGATTGCCCTCACTAGTCAGGACGATTCCTACGACAGGACGGTGCTTGCGGGCCGCCAGTGCCTTACCTGCCGGATTCGGCTGATATCCCAGCTGTTTGGCCATAGCCAGAACAGCGGCTTCGGTTTCCGGCTTAACGCGGCCTCGTTTATTGAGGACCCGGTCTACTGTACCGCGGGATACACCACAAAGTTCTGCGATTTTTTTAATTGTTACCATATATTGATCACCTACATTGCACCTTTTATTGTTTACCTTTTATTCTACCAAATTTTTATAAACCTGGATAGTCCATAAAAACATATTATTTGAAGCAAAAAGCAAGCGGCTGCCTGTCTGGGATATCTCCCCTGACACAGGCAGCCGCTTTTTACCCTATAGGACACTTGCAAAGAGCCTATACTATATTTCTAAATTTTTCCCGACGAGACCGATTACAGCGCCATCGTTCTGCAAACCACTGTCTTTATGAGCAATGAGCCATTTATTGGCAGCGAAGAGGAGTGCGTTTTCTCCTTTTTTAGGCGGGACGGTCTGCAAGGGTTCATTCGTCCCCTTTGGCAAAACGACACCACAGCGGAATTCCTTGCCATCGACGCTGCATGGAGCGAAGTGGAGCGTCGTAGCATATAATTCTACTGCCGTTCCAGCCGGCACATAGAATATTTCCATATTATCCGTTTTATATTCATTCGTCGTATAATCGATATCCTGCTGCTTGCCCAGCATGAGATACATATCCGTAGCCGCAATGTCGATTTCTGAAGAACGGTGGTATTCTACAGCGTTGAGTTTCGTATTGAAGCCGCTGCAATGACCAAATTCGACAGGCAGGCCGCCGTATACTTCATCACGAAGCTGCGCAAACAACGGCAGCGCTTCAAAAGCTGCTACAGACGGTTCGTAGACCGTACCAGAAGAAACGACTGCATTGGTCCCGATGGTCTTAACGAATTCGCTTACATCTAAATCAAATACACGGCCATACGGGCGGAACGAAGGATCAGTTACTTTTTTCATGACAATTCACCTCATTGTAATAACGTACAGGATTAACAACCGATATCGCGTAATTTTTTGCCATCCATCAGATTCTTTTCGATTTGTTCCAGTGAAACATTCTTTGTTTCCGGAACATAGGCCAAGGTCAGGCCAATGAAAACAGCATTCAATACAGCATAGAGCCAGAATGTCATAGACGAACCAAGTGTATCGATCAAGGTCAGGAACGTAGCGCCAACGATAGCACAGGTAATCCAGTTGGTCATCGTCGAGCAGGCAATGCCAAATTCACGGCTCTTCAACGGCTGGATTTCAGAGCAAAGTACCCAAACGATAGGACCTGCGCTCATAGCGAAGCCGGCAATGAAGAACAAGGTCATCGTAGCTGCTACATAGCCGACCCACGGAGCCGGATTGCCGCCGGAAATAAGGACCATGCAGGCTCCTTCAATCGCCATGGCAACGGCCATGACGCCGAACCCGATTTTCAAAGCAGGCTTACGACCTGATTTATCAACGGTGAAGACTGCAATAAATGTAGCCAGTACGAAGACGATGCCGTTGATAACGGTACCGATCATCTGCTGTTCTGTACTGGCAAAGCCAGCCAGACTGAGGACTTTCGGTGAATAGTACATGATAACGTTGAAGCCTGTGAATTGCTGCATAGCCTGGAGCAACACGCCGAGGAAAACGGCACGGCGTACATTTTTATTCGCTTTGAACAGAGCCCAGCCGGCCTGTTTTACTTTCAAGGTTTCTTTAATATCAGATAATTCATCTGCTGCCATTTTGGCATTGCCATGAAGAGAATTCAATACTTTCGAAGCTTCGTCGAAACGGCCTTTCGCAGCGAGCCAGCGCGGGCTGTCAGGAAGGGTCACGACCGTCAGGATGAGGATGACTGCCGGAATGGCAATGACCATCAACATCATGCGCCAATTCCCTGTATAACTGAATGCCGTATCAGACAAGAAGGCTGCCAAAATACCGACAGTGACCATGAGCTGATAGCCAGAAATGACGGAACCACGGGAATCCTTATCGGCCATTTCTGCCAGATACAGCGGTGCTGTATAAGAAGCGATGCCGACGGACAGCCCCAAAATAAGACGGAAGCCAATGAGCATATCCGCATTGATTGCCATGCCAGAGCCAAGAGAGCCGACGATGAACAAGGCGGCACCAATCATCAAGCTCTTTTTACGCCCAATATTCGCAGCCAGGAATGAAGCTACGATGGCACCGGTAGCGGCGCCGACCATCATCGAACTGACGACCCATTCTTGTGCAGAGCTGGACAAGCCCCATTCTTTACTGATAAAGGGCAAGGCCCCGGAAATAACGCCTTGGTCCAACCCAAACAGCAGGCCTGCCATACCGGCTGCAAAGAAGATAAATTTCCGTACGCGCGCAGCTTTTTTCTCCGCCGCCGTCAGTACTTGTGCAGTTGCTACATTTTCCATAAGATGACCCCTTTTCAAATAAGTATGTAATAAATGAATACGATGAAATGTACTTCAACAGCTCTTCCTTGTTACAGTGCAGCTAAATCAGTATAGCAGTCTTTGAGTTGTCTGTACAATTTCTGATATAATTTATGGCCTTTTTCATAATAGGCGCTTTCCGGTTCCTTCGGCTGGCAATAGGTCGCCACTTCGATGAAATCATGGCACGCCTGCGGCACGCTCTTGAACAGACCGGAACCGACACCAGCTAAGATCGCTACGCCTAATGCCGGGCCTTCCTGAGAGGCAATGGTCTTTACTTCGCAACCGTACATATCGGCCAGCATCTGACGCCATAACGGACTCTTGCCACCACCGCCGCAAGCCATCATTTCATCTACAGAAACTCCCATTTCCTGCAGGATTTCATAACAATCTTTCAAAGAGTAGCTGACCCCTTCCATGACGGCACGGATCATATCTGCCTGCGTATGGATAGCTGACAGACCGAAGAAAACACCGCGGCAATTCGGGTTAAGGTGCGGCGTCCGTTCTCCCATGAGATACGGCAAATATAACAACCGGCGGCTGCCGATAGGAACGGCTTCAGCATCCTTATCCATCAGCACATAATCATCGACGCCCTGTTCCTTCGCTTTGGCACTGTAGTTCTGCGCCAATGTATCACGGAACCATTTCAAAGACAAGCCTGCAGCCTGGGTCACACCCATGACATGCCAGCAGCCTGGAACGGCACAGCAGAACGTATGCACACGGCCTTTCGGATCAATGCTGAGATGGCTTGTATGAGCAAAGACGACGCCGCTCGTACCGATGGTCGTAAAGGCTTTGCCATCTTCAACGATTCCCGTGCCTACTGCAGCAGCTGCATTATCGCCAGCACCGCCGACGACAACGGTTTCCGTCGACAGCCCCGTTTCCTTGGCAAACTGTTTCGTAATAGTCCCTGTTACTTCCGGAGATTCATATACCTTAGCCAGTAAAGACGGATCAATATCTAATTTATCTAATACTTCCTGAGACCAGCAACGATGAGGAATATCTAAAAGCTGCATACCACTGGCATCAGACACTTCTGTCGCATATTCACCAGTCATGCAATAGCGGATAAAATCCTTTGGCAGCAGAATATGGCGGCAACGGCGATAATTTTCCGGTTCATGATTGCGGACCCAAAGTATTTTAGAAGCCGTAAAGCCTGTAAGCGCCGGATTCGCAGTGATCTCGATCAATCGCTTTGCGCCTACTTTCTTCGTGATTTCGTCGCATTCTTTAGCCGTACGCTGATCACACCAAATGATAGATGGACGAATGACTTCGTTGTGAGCATCGAGCATGACCAGGCCATGCATCTGCCCGGACAGGCCAATGCCCTTGATATCCTTTGGATTTACGCCTGATTCAAAAACGACTTTGCGGATAGTCATGACCACTGCCTGGTACCAATCCATCGGTTCCTGTTCAGCCCAGCCATTTTGAGGCTGGTACAAGGGGTATTCGTGAGATGCCGACTGGACAGCCTGACAGTTTTCATTGAAGAGTACCGTCTTTGTCGCGGATGTGCCAATATCGATACCAATAAGATAATTCATTTGAAATTCCTCCTCATCGTGTGCCCAAGCACTCATCGTAGAATATGATATATCTATATATGAGTGTTTTTTTGAAATATACAGGTACTTCTGCAACACTTTCAATGTTTTTGTGTGCCTAAGCACGCTTCTTTATACACACTATAGCATATGCAATACACATAGTCAATATCCCTAGTTGTTCTTATATTGCATAGCTAAACGTCTGTCCATGCCGTATAATTCTAGGTTTTTTCCAGCAAATTTTATTTTTGTTAATTTTTTATATTTTGTTCATTGACATCGCTCGTGATTTATGATACGCTTTGAGTGTCGAAAATGTGCTTAAGCACATAACAAACGTTTATATTCTCTTATAGCTTATATGAATTACACACGAAGGGAGTCATGTATCATGACTATTACAAACATTCCTCAAGTAAAATGCGGTATCATCTCTGTCAGTCGCGACTGTTTCATCATTTCCTTATCGGAAAACCGCCGCAAAGCCATCGTCGATGCCTATGCAAAACAAGGCGGCACATTATATGAAGTGAAAAAAACAGTAGAAAATGAAACAGATATGATCGAAGCCGTAGCTGAAGCTAAACAAGCAGGCTGTAACGCCCTTGCCGTATTCCTCGGCAACTTCGGTCCGGAAACGCCGGAAACATTGATTGCTAAATACTTTGACGGCCCTGTCATGTACATCGCAGCTGCTGAAGAAACAGGCAAGAATCTGATCAACGGCCGTGGCGATGCCTATTGCGGCATGCTCAACTGTTCTTATAATTTAGGCCTGCGCCATTTGAAAGCCTTCATTCCGGAATACCCTGTCGGCACAGCCGAAGATCTGGCAACGATGATCGGCGAATTCCAGCCGGTCGCTCGCACGCTCTTAGGCTTAAAGAGCTTGAAGATCATTACCTTCGGACCTCGTCCGCAAGACTTCTTCGCTTGCAACGCTCCGATCAACGGTCTCTATGACTTAGGCGTCGAAGTAGAAGAAAACTCTGAACTGGACCTTCTCGTATCCTACCGGGAACATGAAGGCGACTCCCGTATTAAAGATGTCGTCGCTGATATGACTGCTGAACTCGGTAAAGATGGCAACCCCTATCCGGATCTGCTTCCCCGTATGGCACAATATGAACTGACGCTCCTCGACTGGATGACCGCTCATAAAGGTTCCAGCAAATACGTAGCCTTCGCCAACAAATGCTGGCCTGCATTCCCTTCACAGTTCGGTTTTGAACCGTGCTACGTCAACAGCCGTCTCGTATCCCGCGGTATCCCTGTTGCCTGCGAAGTCGACATCTACGGTGCCCTCAGTGAATACATCGGCATCTGTGTCAGCAACGATACAGTTACCTTGTTAGATATTAACAACTCCGTACCAAAAGACCTGTTTGAAGAAACGATCAAACCGTCTACAAACTATACTTTGAAAGATACCTTCATGGGCTTCCATTGTGGCAACACACCGCTGTGCAAACTGAAAAAGGGCGGCGTAAAATATCAGCTGATCCAGAACCGTCTGTTAGAAGACGGCGGTACACCAGACTTCACACGCGGCACCTTGGAAGGCGATATTGCTGCTGGTGAAATCACCTTCTTCCGTCTCCAAAACACAGCAAACGGTCATCTCCGTTCCTACATCGCTCAAGGCGAAGTATTGCCGGCACCTACTAATTCCTTTGGCGGCATCGGTATTTTCGCCATTCCGGAAATGGGCCGTTTCTATCGCCACGTTTTGATTGCAAAACAGTATCCGCATCATGGTGCCGTTGCTTTCGGTCATTTCGGCAAAGCACTGTATTCCATCTTCCAATACTTAGGCATCCAGGACATTGCGTTCAACCAGCCAAAAGGCATGCTCTATCCTGATGAAAACCCCTTTGCATAATACGCTTCTCCATGGAGTAAGGACATAAAAAGAACCCGGGGCAAGATAATCATCTTGCCCCGGGTTCTCTTTATGTCTGTATTTATAATTGATGATTGAGCCAGTCAATGGCATCGCCCATCATATTCGTCGTAACGAAATGACCTGTTTCGTCATATGTGATGAACTTACTGTCTACCTTTGATTCCTTTAGGACCTTTTCCATGTACATCGTTTCAGCAGCATTGTCCACGACCGTATCGGCGCCGCCATTGAGAGCCAGTACAGACCGGCCGGCCAGGCGCTGTGTATAGTCATATGGATCCATCGCCGCAATCTGCATCATCAGCGTCTTATATCCGTCAGGCTTTGCGATATGGAGAGACGCACGGAACCGTCGTTCCGACTCATCCCACCATCCGGATCCGTTTATGGCGACGGCAGTTTTACACTCGCTGCAGTGAGTCATGACACCGAGGGCTGTAAAGCCTCCCATGGAATGGCCCATAACAGCAACAGGCGTCTCCTTATAGCAGGTACGGATATAATCGATGAGTGCCGGTGCTTCCCGTATGTTCTGGAATATAGTCTGCCAAAACTCCGGATAGGCTCCTTCTGTCTCATAGTCAATAGGTCCCCGTTCGCCGTGGTTGACAGCGTCTGGGATCAATACATCATAGCCGTAGGCAGCCAGTAAATGGCCCCGTACTGATTGCAATTCCTTAGTCGACGTCCAGCCGTGATAGAACAAGACGACGCCTTTCGGAGCGCCGCCGCACGTCAGACGCAGACAGGGTATCCCTTCTACGTTCACATTACGTTCTTCGATCATCTATAGAGTTCCCTTCATTTCTGTATGATATTGCCAGACCAAACAGCACTTGCTCACTGCTGCCGGTCATGACGGCCATGACGCAACGCCACCGGCGGCTGAAGCAGTTCTGACCAAATAATGCCGGCATAGATTTCCCGGCCTTCCCCGTCAAGACCGCTCCAGGCTGCCGGACGGGCCAAATGCGGCACAGCCGGCATCGCGCCTTGTGCCGGTACAGGCTTTCTGTATGCCGGCGGGGCAGGTACGGTCCGCTGTGCCGGCGGAGTCGTCTTCACCGGTTTCGGCGGCACAGGCTGCGGTCTCTGTCGGGACGACTGCGGCACGGGATGCTTGGGCGTTGACGCCGTCTGAGACGGCTGTTCTTGCCGGGGCTGCCTGTTTTTAGGCGTAATAATAGGTCCATGGACTTTCTTCCCCTTATCCCGCCGTTCAGGAATAGGGATCGGACCTTTTTTCCCTCGTGTCGGATATCGCCGCTTCTTGCGCAGCATTTCCGGCAGCACGGCCATTAAGACCATGATGATAATAACGGGCCATATGGTATCCATCGGATCACCTACTTATGATCGGCATCGGCCGGTTTGCCCGCATCGTGATGATCCTCTGCCGGCTGTACCGGTTTCGTCTTAGGCACGCCAGCCTGCGCCACAGCTGTACGCATTTCTGTATCTGCCATGATATTGCGCATGTTGTAATAATCCATGACGCCCAGTTTCCCTTCACGCAAGGCTTGTGCCATAGCCAGGGGCACTTCGGCCTGGGCTTGGACGACTTTCGCCTGCATTTCCTGTGTATAGGCTTGCATTTCCTGTTCTTTTGCAACGGCCATCGCACGCCGTTCTTCCGCTTTAGCCTGGGCGATCTGTTTATCTGCTTCAGCCTGATCGGTCTGGAGACGGGCACCGATGTTACGGCCTACATCTACGTCAGCAATATCGATGGACAGGATTTCAAAAGCAGTCCCGGCATCGAGGCCCTTGCCAAGAACGGTCTTAGAAATTTCATCAGGATTTTCCAGTACCTTCGAATGGTCTTGTGCTGAACCGACACTGGTAACGATACCTTCGCCGACACGGGCAATGACCGTCGCTTCGCCGGCACCGCCGACAAGACGGTCAATATTAGCACGTACAGTGACTCTGGCCCGTACTTTCAATTCGATGCCATTTTGTGCTACAGCGGAAATGAACGGTGTTTCAATCACTTTCGGATTGACGCTCATCTGCACTGCTTCCAGCACATCGCGGCCAGCCAGGTCAATGGCACAGGCCCGTTCAAAAGTCAGGGACATGGTCGCCCTGTGCGCTGCAATAAGAGCATCGACGACGCGGTCCACATCACCGCCAGCCAGATAATGCGCTTCGAGCTGGTTGACATTAACATCAAGACCGGCTTTGTTGGCCTTTACCAGCGGCAGGATAATCTTGGAGGGAACGACGCGGCGCAGGCGCATGCCGATCAAATTGACGATACCGACAGACACGCCGGCAGCCATGGCCGAGATCCACAAACCAATAGGCACGAAATGGAGAAACAGCGATATCAAAACGATTGCCGCGACAATAATGATGACAGGCACGGCAATGAAGGTAAGAATAGACATAATAAGCCTCCTTTAGGCAATTTCTACAAATTTTCGGAATCATTTCCGTTGCGGTACTGGTTCGACGACGACGCGGGTTCCTTCTACCTTGACGACGCGGACCTCGATATCACGACCGATGAAAGACCCGTTGGATACGGCATCAACTCGTTCTTTGCCGATACGGATCGTACCTGACGGACGCAGGATCGTAATCGTACGGCCTCGTTGATACAGATATTTATTTTTGTCACTTTGTGACGTATATCCCTTATCGCCAGTAGAACGGTTTTTCAAGGCGATCTTATCAAGCAACCGGCTCTTCGGCAGCTTCTTGCCGACAAAATAAAAGATGATAACGGCCAGAACCGTACCGCCTGCTAAGATATACACTGCATCAATATTTGCTCCCAGCATAAAAAACAAACTCCCAAATAAGAGCAGTACGCCAATGATGCCGAACACACCGACACCTGGCGAAGCTAATTCCAGTCCAATAAACAAAAAACTGCTAACAAACGCACCGATGACTTTCAGGCTGTCTGCTACAGATTCATCGCCGGACAGCACTAAAATACCGCCCAGGATAAGGGCCGTAACGATACCGATACCGATACCGGCCATTTTGATTTCTGCCAAAACAGCGATCAGGATGAGCGTAATGAAGAGTGTACGCACATATTCATTCTGCAAAATGCCGATGACGGCATCACGCCAGTTGCGGTCTTCATACACCAGTTGGGCATCGCCAAGCGTATACAACCGCAAGGCATCACTGATCGTATCGGCAGTCCCTTCGGCCAGATTCAATCCACGCGCCTGTGTATCTGACAGCGACAGGATCTTGCCAGCTTCGGCATAGCCGGGGTAACCGTCTGTCTTATCTACCATAGCGGCGGCAACGGCAGGATTATGGCCATTCTTTTCTGCTGTAGCCATAAATTCTGACTTGAGCGCGGCTATGTTCTTCTCCGTGTTCGGAATCGGTTCAGCGGCACCGATACTGCTGCCAGGTGCCATGACGATATGACGGCAGGATAACGCAATGAGCGCTCCGGCTGACCAGGCCCGGCTTTCCACATAGGCCATAGTCGGGAGCGGTGTCTGCAGCAGCATGTCCCTGATCTTCAAGGCGCTGTCGACACGTCCTCCCAGCGTATTGATAGAAATGACAACGGCTTTGTCACCGTTTTCCTCCGCTTCAGCAAGACCGCGCTGGACCAGCGCCGCCTGACTGCCGTCGATTTCACCGGAAATAGAAATGACATGGACCGTATCGGAAGCGGACGCCGGCACTACCGGCACCATTATACAACATAAAAGAAGCATCATTCCGATAATAACACGCCAACCTTTGTTCATCAGACCACCTCCGATCATTCTGTCGTGCTCTTAGGCGGTGCGACGCACAGGAAATATCCGGCTTGCTGTAATTTCAGCAATTCTTCCGGAGAAATCGTGCGCACAGCTTGTTTTTCCAATTCCTCAATCGGTTTTGTCTCCATGAGGCGTATTTTTTCGACGACGGCTTCATAGACAGCCTGCGGCTTATTATCTTTGATCCATTGCACCATATGATCCAGCCATTTGCGGCATGTCCACATTCCTTCGCCATGATTATGTCCCCGTAATATCTGGATCTGCTCCTGTTCTGGTATTTTGGCTAAGAGCCAGCTCCATTTTTCCCTAGCTATTAAATAGCGATATAATTCATCAACAGGACGGATATGCTGTTCATGAAGTTCCAAGGTATAACGGGACCAAAATAAACTGAGTGTCATAAGGACTACCTCCAAATAATAGAACTATTACTATCATCTTTATACAGTTCCACATGAACAGTGAAAATCCTCTTTTTTATGGTATCTTTGCCAAAAAAATTATCCCGGCCCTGCAGCATATGCTGCGGGACCGGGATAACAGGGGAAGGAAGTATAAAGTGCGCTTATGCTTCTACAGCAGGTCCGTACAGGACCGCGCCCTTCATACTATCGGAAGTACTGCCATCCGACTGCTGCAAATAAGCCAGACATCTGGCAGTTATATGTGTCAAATCTGCATCGCTCACTCCCAGTTCAGAAGCACTGCGATCCAGATGTAACGCCTTAGCAAGGACACCGCAGCGGGTCGCACAATCTTCTGCTGTGTAACCGCCGATCATGCGGGCCAGTTTACCAAATTTAAATACATCGGTCTTACAAGCCGACGCCACCATAGGCGGTACCAAAACACTTAGGAACCGTTCTGGTTCGGCGCCTTCTATCCCTGACAGGGCCTGCCGTACGGCAGCCATCATCCGGCTGCCCGCTGCATGGCTTGCCATGGCGCCGATCATACCGCCGAGGACCACCTTTTCCCAGGCTTCTTCACGGCCTTTATCTTCGCATGCTTCTGCCAGACAGTGTGTCAGCAACGATATGCCATACAAGGCCATTGCATCGACCAAAGGCTGTGATGCCGGTGCCGTATACGCGCTCATGTTCTGACACAAGGCCGCGAATCCGGCCTGCGCCACTTCGTGCTTGGTCATGCCCTTCATGCACTCCGGATCTGCAATGATCGCTTTTGCTGCCAATGCGCTGTCACACACTTCTTTTACACCGCCTTTGCCAGTATTCATGCAAAACGAAGCGGAGGCAGCTGCACTGCAGGAAAATGTCGTCAGTACGAATAACAGCGGCGCCGCCACCAAGTCAGTCCCTGTATGACCCAGCGTATAGGCGATGCTCTTGGCGCAATCGATGACATCATTACCGCCAACAGCAATGACCATGTCACAGCCTTCTTGCCGGGCCATAGCAGCACCATTGGCTGCTACAATATCCCGCACAGGCCCTGTGGCATGAGCAAACACAGCATAGGAGACGCCAGTATTACTGAAACTATCGGTAATCCGTTTGAAAAAAGTACCGCCTGTATACACCGCTGTATCAGCTACGAGCAGGGCTTTTTTACCGAACGGCTTGGCCAAGGTGCCGACAGTCCCGCTCTTGCCGCTGCCGAACACGAGCGTCGTCGTCACAGAGAATGAAAAATCAATGGGCCGTACGGCATACACTGCCGGTCCCTTAGCGCGGACATTATGCATCGCCGATTCCATAGCCTGTCCAAATACTACATCCCGATCCGTTTCGGCACCTTCGACGGCTACATCGACATGGGTAGCAAAGCGGCTGCCGTATTTCGCCTTACAGTACATGCCAAAGATGACGCCGAGAATGCTCCAAATCAGGACCATAGCCCATTCCTGCGGTACCAGTGCCGCCGGAGACCCGGGGATCATGTACATGATGACCATAAAGCCCGACATGATGATCGCCAGGGCTCCTACGAGCTTATAATGACTGACTTTATACGGTCGTGCCATGTGTGGCGCTTTTTTACGCAAGATGACAAACGAAATAGCTACCATGCAATACGCCAGACAGCAGCCGAAGTTGCCGGCATCGACGACCCATACCAGCATCTTTTTGCCAAAGAACGGCGCAACGACTGATAACAGGCCTATAAGGAGCAACGCATTGACAGGTGTCTTATATTTCTTATGAAGCACACCGAACACACGAGGGATCATATACGATTCCGCCATGGAATACATCGCCCGGCTGCCACCGATCATAAAGGAGTTCCAGCTGGTAACGATACCGCAAAGGCCGCCAATAATGAGGACCTTTGCCATTGTTGAACTGCCGAAAGCAATCGACATCGCATCGGCTGTCACTAAGCCGCCGACACCTTTCATGGCCAGGGCGATTTCAGAAGAATTCATGATATACCCGACACCGCCAATGATCAAGGCATAAAACGCAACGGCCAAAACGATAGACAAAATGAGGATGCGGCCGATCTTTTTCAGCGAGACCGTGATTTCTTCCGCCGCCTGCGGAATAACATCAAAACCGATGAAATAGAACGGCGTCATGACGGCAACCGCGATCGTCCCCTTCAACATATCGCTAGTAGAAGCTCCCATAAAAAGCTGTCCATCCAAATTCGTCATATTCCCGGTGAACGCCGATGCTGCAATGAGCAAAATGCCGACGCCGCCAATAATGACCGTCAAGACTGTTTGCAGCATGGCCGCTGTCTTGGCGCCGCGGATATTGACGTACGTAATGAGCATGGCCACCAGGATCGCCACGGCAAGCCATGAAGCATAAATTTCAAATCCTGCTACAGAATACATATAGCCCTGCAGAAAATCAGGGTATAAATACGTAATGATCGTCGGCATTGCACAGGCTTCAAAGCAGACGACACTGACATACCCCAGAACGATCGCCCAGGTGCAGATAAAGGATCCCAGAGGACCCAGCGCCTTGAAACTGAAAACGTGTTCGCCGCCGCACTGAGGCATAGCTGAAGTCAATTCGGCGTATGTAAGACCAACAAAAAATACCATGATGCCACCGATGACAAATCCCAGCATAGCGCCGAGGACGCCGCCCTTCGTAATCCAGTCGCCAGTCGATACGACCCAGCCCCAGCCGATCATCGCACCAAACGCAATGACCAATACATCCCAGGCACTCAATACTTTATCAAATTCAGACTTTTTCGCTGCCATATACGTCCCCCCTATTCTTCAAAACGCATCTCCACAAAGGACTGAATAAATTTTGCTGTCTTTTCCCACCCCAGGACACTGCTGTCGATCAACAAATGCCGGTTATGGCGATCACCGCGATACGTACCGGTAATATATTTATAGCGGCGATGCAGCATATTATCAGCATCACGGATGACTTCCGCTGCGTGACGCTTCGACAAGCTCATCGTATCCATAATATGTTCGATCCGTTTGTCCGTCGGCGCATAAACGAATACGTTGACTACATCTGATTCCCCTTTGAGGATATAATCACTGCAGCGGCCGATAAATACACAGGACGTACGAGCCATTTTATGAATGACTTCAAACTGCGTATAAATCACCTTATTCGACAAATTCGCATACCGCGTCCCCAAGGACGTTTCAATGCCAAAAGGAACGAAGTTCTTATTATCTGCCTGGGCTACCAGCGATTTATCGACACCTATTTCTTCGACGACTTTATCAACCAGATCCCGGTCATAATATTCAATCCCCAACGATTGGGCCAGCATCTTGCCGATTTCCGGACCACCGGCCCCATACTCGCATCCCAGCGTAACTACAAAATGTCTCATCGTATCTGCCCCCTTTTACACCAATGCCTGCTGTCCCCCGACAGCAGGCATCCCCTCTTTGGTCATTAACTTTTTACGTCCGTACAGTTACATCAATTCTTTGACTGCTTCCGCAATAATACGGATTGCTTCATCAACATGTTCCTTCTGCAAAATCAGCGGCGGAACAAGACGCAGGACCTGCGTCCCAATAGCTGTCGTCAGCAGCTTCTTGTCAAAGCATTTATGTTTCACATCTACACTGTTGATACCCTCTTCAAATTCAAGCCCTAACATACACCCCTGGCCGCGTGCTTCTTTCAACGCCGGAATCTTTTCTCTGGCTTGTTCCAAGAAGTATGCCCCCATCTTCTTGGCATTGCCAGCCAAATCGCGATCCAGCAGTTCATTGACTTCAGCAAACGCAGCGGCACAGCAGACCGGATGTCCCCCAAAAGTACTGCCGTGTGACCCCATCGTGAATGCCTTGGCAACCTTCTTTGTCGCACAAATAGCTGCAATAGGCATGCCGCCGCCCATGGCTTTCGCCATAGATACGATATCCGGTTTGATGCCGTAATTCATATAACTCATGACAGCACCGGTACGGCACCAGCCAGTTTGCACTTCATCGATAAGAAGCAATATCCCCTTATCATCACAAAGCTTGCGCAGCCCTTTTAGAAATTCTGGTTTGGCAGGATGTACGCCGCCTTCCCCCTGGACTGGTTCGACCATAATGCCGATCGTGTTTTCTGTGATTGCCTCTTCAAAGGATCGAAGATCATTATATGTTGCATACTTGAATCCCGGTGTCATATCCCCGAAGCCGACCTGACAAGCATTATCCGGCTGCCCTGTAGCACTCATGGCACCGAATGTACGGCCATGGAAGGACATCTTTGCCGAAATGATTTCAAACTTATGGGGTCCGTATGTTTCGACGCCATACTTACGGGCCAGCTTGATCATCGCTTCATTGGCTTCTGTCCCGGAATTCTGATAGAAAATCTTGTCCATGCCGATGGTCGTACAAATCTTTTCAGCCAGCAAGGCCTGCGGTACGGTATACGGATAATTAAAGGTCTGCATAATATCCATGACCTGGTCAATAACGGCCAAGACCACCTTATCATTACAGCTGCCAGCACTATTGACGGCAATACCGGCATAAAAATCCAAGTACGGCGTTCCCTGTTCGTCGTACACGTACATCCCCCGGGCCCGTTCTGCTACCATGTCGAACCGTTCATACGTTTCGATCATGTACGTATCGACTTTGGCCTTGATTTCTTCTTTTGTCAATCCTGTGTCTTGCAATCTCATTCCGATCTCCCCCTGCATTACATTTTTTTACTGTACAAACAGCAATGATAAAATCCCCCGTAACAAAAAAACAGAGGCACAGAGCTGATTTACATCAGGCTCCATTGCCTCTGTTAACTGTTATGATTTTATCTGGTTACAGCATACTACTTTATAAAGTTAATGTCAATGCCATTTTTATCTTTTATTTTTATTTATTTCATCTAAAGAAAGACGGAAACTCGGCACATATTCCGCAAGGAACCGTGCCACTTCAGGCATATCCAGCTGTTCCAGTTTCGCCCCGATCGTATGATAGGCATCTTTAAATTCGCTGTTTCCTGCCGCCATTTCCTGAACGCACTTTACATACGCGCTCAGTGTATCCGCTGCTTTGACATAGGGCCACAAAGGATTTTTTTCAGCCTCACAAATGAGCGGCCTGTAGGCCTCCTGCAACTCTGCCGGCAGCAGCTTCAGCAGCCGTTCCTGGGCCAGTTTTTCCACTTGCCCGTACGTCCGGCGCATATCTTCACTAAAATATTTCACCGGCGTCGGCATGTCGCCCGTGTAGATTTCTGGCACATCATGATACATCGCCAGTACAGCCGCTTCCTTCGGGTCCGTATGACCGCCATAGTAGGTGTTGCTCAACACGCACAAATGATACGCAATGGCAGCCGTCTGGAGCGTATGCTCCTGGATATTTTCTTCCTGCGTATTGCGCATGAGTCCCCAGCGGCGAATGAATTTCATCCGTGCTAACATAGCAAAAAAATGACTTTTCATGACTTATTTCCGATATAAGCCCATCGCGTGGCATACCTTTTCATAGGTCAGGTTCGCTTTGGCATGCGCTTTGGCTGCTCCCTGTTCCAGGATATCATCCAATTCAGGGTCTGCAACGAGCTGCTGATACCGCTGCTGGATCGGTTCCAGCGTAGCAATGACAGCATCGGCTACATCCTTCTTGAAGGCGCCATACCCTTTGCCAGCATATTCATCTGTAATTTCATCATGAGTCTTTTCCGTCATGGCCGATAATATCTCGATCAAGTTAGAAATACCCGGTTTGGCAGCGACGTCATAATGTACAGAATTTTCACTGTCTGTCTGCGCCCGTTTAATTTTCTTTTCAATATCCTTCGGCGTATCCAGCAGATAAATGGTCGCCGTCGTATTATCATCCGATTTGCTCATTTTCTTTGTCGGTTCCTGAAGACTCATGACGCGCGTGCCATCATGACCCAAATAAATGTCAGGAATAGTGAACACGTCACCGTAGACACGGTTGAAACGCTGTGCCAGATCACGGGTGATTTCCATATGCTGTTTCTGGTCATCGCCAACAGGAACATAATTCGTCTGATACAATAATATATCAGCAGCCATCAGCGGCGGATATGTCAGCAGGCCTGCCGGAATCGAATCGCCGCGCTTAGAAGCCTTATCCTTGTACTGCGTCATCCGTTCCAATTCGCCAACATAGGACAACGTCGTCATGATCCAGCCGAGCTGTACATGTTCCGGCACTTCGGACTGCACAAAAAGCGTCGATGCTTCCGGATCGAGACCAGAAGCAATATAAATAGCTGCCAGCTGCCGCGTCCGTTCATGCAGCATTTTCGGATCCTGCGGAACCGTAATAGCATGCTGATTAACAACACAATAATAACATTCATTGCCTTCTTGCATTTTAGAAAAATTGCGCAGTGCGCCTAAGTAATTGCCTAACGTCAAATTACCGCTAGGCTGGATACCAGAAAAAATGACAGACATGGTTATTTTCCTCCTCATGGGAATAAAAAAAACCTTCCATCCCTTATAAATAGGGACGAAAGGAAAGTATTTCCGCGGTACCACCCTGGTTGGCAAACTGCCCGGCTCACATATGCACCTGTCATCGATGCACTCCTCCTCATAACGGCGGAAGTTCCGGCGGCTCCTACTCTCATTCAGGCCGCATCTCCCGGGCCCATTCCCATTGCTGCCTCATACCGGACTCGCACTGCCGCCGGCTCGCTGTAAAGGGTGAAACAAAGGTACTTGCTCCCGTTCATCAATATTATGATATTCTGGTACTTATTTTATAACCGTTAGTATACCTTGTCAAGAAAATTTTACCTGTCCCTTGACTTATAGCATGCTCCAAGTGCTATGATACAGTTGATACAACATATAGTTCCTCTGTACGTAACAGGAGATCACCATGAATATAAAAAAGACCCTGCATAAAAAAACAATCGCAAAAATACTCATCCCCTTTGTCATCATTGCCTGCGCCGCAGCCTACGCCTTCGTGCCCGGTGCCAAAACAGTGACGCAGCAGAGCATGCGGGCTACTAAAGCCGTCGCTGCCCACTATGAACTGACAGACACCGTCGATGCCATGAATATCCGCCAGATCATTACGAAAGACAGTACGACGACACGGACCTTCATGTGGCAGTCTCAGCTCGAAGAGTCCGATGCTGTCGTCGAATACCGCATCAAAGGAACAGGCGAAGCCCTGGCGATGCCGGCCACGAACGAGACCTTTACCGACGATAATACGACGACATATATCCACACCGCTGCCATCCGGGATTTACAGCCTGGCACAGACTACGAATATCGCGTAGGCTATGGCAAAAAACGGAGCGACTGGACGCCGTTCCGCACAGCCCAGGGACATGATTTCAAAGCCCTTATCTTCCCGGATTCCCAGTCCAGCGACTACAGCGTATGGGCGCAAACGGAACAGCCTGCCTGGCAGGCCAACCCAGATGCCCAGTTCTTCATCAACATGGGTGACCTCGTCGATAACGGCCAGGACCATTACCAATGGAACGCCTGGTTCGATGTCGTAAGCTCGATGATATCACGCATCCCTGCCGCTCCCGTCATGGGCAATCATGAAACCTACGACAAAGACTGGAAGGTCCGCATGCCGGAAGCCTATTTGCACCTCTTTGCACTGCCAAAAATTACACCGGAAACATATCAAAATCAATACTATTCCTTTGACTACGGCGACGTCCATTTCATCGTCCTCAACACACAGATGACAGAAATGACACAATTCCAGCCAAATATGCAAGCTGATGAAATCGACTGGTTCAAAAAAGACATCGAACAAACGACAAAAAAATGGAAAGTCATTATCATGCACAAAGATCCGCTTCAATACGCCTTCAACAGCCGTCCTGAACCACGGGCTGAAGGCTTCTCAGCAGAAGGAAAAACATGGATGCCCCTGTTCGACCAATACGGCGTCGATGTCGTCCTCTCGGCCCACCTCCACACCTATCGCAACCGCGGCCATATCCGCGATTTCCAGCATGACGATGCCGGCCCCCTGTATATCCTCACCGGTGTTGCCGGCAACGTCCGCTATCCCAGCCTGTGGAAGCAGCACCGCTTGGATGAATACGTAGCACCACAGCCGGAAACAGATAACTACATGACCATGGAAGCAAAAGAAAACAGCCTCACCTTCAAAGCCTTCCTGCCATCAGGCGAAGAACTCGATACAGTGAGCGTAACAAAAGAATGAGATGAACACAACTCCCCCGTTTTCATGCCTATTGGCACAAGAACGGGGGAGTTCACAGTTAGATTACAGTTTACCTTTAATTTCCTTTTTCATTTAAATACGCATACAAAGATTCCTCTACTGGATGTGCTAAAAGAAATTGGAAATTAACAATTGGCAATTCCTTACCAACATCATTTTTAATTGTTGTCTCTATGGGTTCTCCTTGAATCGAAACATCGCCAACGTAATAAAAATCAGTTCCCTCAGCATCGCTCTTTTTCACAAAAAGCAGCTTACGCTGGGCTGTATTTATAATTTTTTTCACTTCATCCGATTGTAATGTTAGCTTAGAGCGCGTCATCCAGCTAAATCGTTGTGGTGATAAAAATTGATCATTATATTTTGTAGTCTCATTGATATCCGATCGTTTTTGATAAGTAATAAAAATAGGACATGTATGCCCAATAACTTTATAGCCGTATAATGTCGATTCCCTGTTAATATCATAATTTAAAATCCGTGATACATCTTTACGAGAATACCGACAATATAAGGTAAAACCTTGACAAAACCCCTGCGGATTCGTACGGAACCGTTCATCGAAAGCACAGATACCATAGGACAACACATCTGCCAAAAACTTTAAAAAAACGGGTTCTTTCAACAAAGCTGCAAACTCTGCAGATCGCTTAAATTGCTGTCCATCAAATCGCACTAAGGGTGTATTACCATATTTTTCACGTATATCTTTTTTAAAGAAAGATAAGGAAAGCATATTTGCAACGCCTGCCCATGTTTCTATTTCTACGATATACCCATATTTTTGTTGAATTTCCGGTGCCAATACATCAATGGAAACTTGTTCTTGCACCAACAACTGCTTTAATACAAGTACCTCTTCTAACCGTTTCCCATTAGCAATTTCTTTACTAACAAAAGCCAGCACACATTGACACAAGTCGGGTATAACCGGAATATCACTATCATAATAATGAATAAAAGCATAATACGAATCCCTTTTCAAAACAAATAAATAGGGATCCTTATCACCAAAACGAACAAAATCCATCATCCACGGCTGACAACCCAATTTACCTTTTAGTGAAAGATAAGATTCCTGTAGTTCTTTTGCCTGTGCTAAATGTTTTCTCTTATTGATGGTATCAAAAATCTGTTGCCGTGTAATATCATCAAAGTGCACAGATGCTGCTCCCGGTAAAAAATTATCATTAATCAACCGACGTACCGTCTCTTTGTTATATGTACGATCACCATATAAGGCAATAGGTAAGAGAAAATTCATATTATAATTACCAATAAAATCCAATACCTCTACATATCGTTTATGCCGCGCTTTACGCAATCCTCGTCCTAATTGCTGTACAAAAACAATGACCGATTGGGTCGGACGCAGCATAATAATTTGATTGACTTCCGGAATATCAACACCTTCATTAAAAATATCCCGTGTAAAGATATATTCAATATAATCCGAATTTTCCTGCGTATCTGCTTCCAGTCGTTTTACTGCATCCTCCCGTTCGATTTCTGTCGAAGAACCAGATAAAGCAATAGCTCGTTTTCCTTGTTCCCTAAACTTCTCCGCTAATACAGCCGCTTCATCAACACTACTCGTAAAGACAAGCCCTTTCACTCGTTCGCCATCACTACCATAATATGTTGCATAATACAAAATATGCTTTACTCGTTCGTCACACGTAAGGTGAGCAAAACTACTAGTATCTGTTAATAACTGATCATCAATTTTTATTTCACTAATACCATGATAATGAAAAGGCACCAGCATATTTTCTGCCAAAGCATCTTGCAGCCTAATTTCATATGCAATGTGATGGTCAAATACGGCATATATATCAAAATCGTCGGACCGTTCTGGCGTTGCTGTCATACCTAACCAAAAGTTTGGCTCAAAATATGAAAAAACTTTCTGATAGCTATCCGCACCAGCCCGATGGACTTCATCCGTAACGATGTAATCAAACGTATACCGTGAAAATTGATGGAGTATATTATCCTGTGCCAGTGTCTGTATCGTTGCAAACAAATATTTTTTATGTATATCTTTATCATGACCAGTCAGCAAACCTGCCTCATTCGGCTGCACCCAAACCCGTTCATAACTAGTTTTTGCTGCTTTGGCAATCATTTCCCGATGAACAATAAACAGAAATCGTTTTGGCTGACACCGTTTTACATCAAATGCAGATAAATAAGTCTTCCCCGTCCCTGTAGCTGAAATAAGAAGTCCCCGTTTTGCCCCTTTTTGGCGCAATGATTCAATCCCTTCTAACGCCTTAACCTGCATAGTATTAGGCTGAATTTTCTTAAACGGAATAATCTGTGCACCACGTTGGGTATTTGTCTGCTTGTAGATAGATTCATACGCATGAATCCAATCTTCCGTAACACCGTCGGCATCGTCCCACAAATATAAAAATTCCTGCATCATCTGCTTAATCAGAGCCCCATCTTTTGAAGATGTAAAAAAGACATTCCATTCCTGATTGACAGTTAATGCAGACGCTGTCAAATTGCTGCTACCAACGACCATCGTATAATTTTCTTCTGATGCATTCGGTAAATGAAATAAATAGCCCTTAGCATGAAATCCATGATCTTCTGTCACAATACGTAATTCCACATTAGGCACCTTTAATAATTCTCTTAGTGCTGCTGGTTCCGTGAAATTCAAATATTGAGAAGCTAATATTTTACCTTTAACATGACGCTGCGCAACAGAAAGTAACGCATCTTTTAAACAAGCAATACCACTTTTTGTAATGAAAGCAACACTAAAGAAGAACTCGTCACATTGTTCTAACTGCGTCAGTAATGTATCGAGAACTTTCACCTTCCGTTCTTTATTATTAACTAACACCTGTGGTACATAACGTTGATCTGCCTGTACAGAATCATCAATAAACCCTTCACGCAAGCAACTTTCCAGAACGCCGTCATTCCCCATATTATCGCCTTATTTCTTAGCTAGTTTTTCCATAATCGGCACATCTGCCGGTGCCCAATCTAACGTCGGCAATTCATGGGGCAGCAGCCATTTTGCCGCTACATGTTCCTTGCGTACAAAATCAGGACTATCTAACTGACATAAAAATGCATACATAGTAATTGAAAAATCAGGATACATATGCCGTACCGTCATATATAAATCTTCTTCCTGAACGGTAACATGGACATCCATTTCCTCCCGTAATTCCCGTTCTATAGCTTCATGCTTCGCTTCGCCAGGCTCAATTTTCCCACCAGGAAATTCATACTTAAAGCTTACATATTCATACTTTCCTTTTCCTCGTTCCATACATAAAATTTTTCCATCATATTTTAAAACAGCTGCTACAACTTCTAAATGCTTCATCATATTCTCTATCCTTTTATATGTATATTTTAAACCACTATTTCTTTATTCTTTTCTGCACCAAATTATGATTATATTATCTGTTATCCCATGAATTCTGTCAAATCCATTATTAATCATAATCAATACATCCCTTAGTTCAATAGCAATACACAGCGTATTATGAATCTCTTATGCCTTGC
>JAKVKI010000024.1 GCA_022486585.1 Megasphaera sp. | reverse complement strand
AAGGGTATGTACTGGACGGTACGGCTGTCGACATCACAGCGGATGTAGCACAACGAATCAAATAGGGAGCGATTCCTGAATAGGCAGAGGAATATTACATTCCTGAACAGGGGCGTGATATCACAAGGGGTATCACGCCTGCTTATTTCTCTTGCCAGGTTGTGGCAGTGTACCGTGGACCATCCCGGGCTCAGCCCTTCGCCTCCCCGTCTTGGGGAGACACCAAAGCATCATGTCGAGCGATGAGCTGACTGGCCCTTTGCCTCCCCATTTTGGGGAGGTGCCCCGTCTTTTCCATTTCTTAGACGGGGCGGAGGGGTTAAGTCCAATCCCGGACACACTCTCCGGAGAAAGTGTCAAATATACCTACGATGCACTGCCATGACCTGGAAGCATAATGGAAAATAGAACCAAAGAGTAAGGAAGATACGATGCATGTATTAATACAATCACAACAGACCATACAAAGTATGCATTAGAACAAGAATGTAGTGGATTATGGGGAATGAGCACCCCTGTATAAGGAGGGAGTATCATGCAATTTAATATAACGACAGATTATGCTATCCGTACAGTCTTATTCCTGGCCATCAAAGGCGGGCTGGCTACAGCCTGGGAAATATCAGAGGCCACAGGGATACCGCATTCCTATCAGCTGAAACTTACGGCTAAACTGGTGCGGGCCGGTATTATCAAACGGATCCAGGGCCGCAAAGGCGGGTTCCTGCTGAATCAGGAAAAACAGGATATTACCTTGTCGGATATTGTCAGGATCATGGAACCGACCGTCCATATCAACCGCTGTCTGGGCGATGAGGCGTCATGCAGCTTTGTCCAGGAGAACTGCCCTATACGGTCGTTCTATCAGCGGATGCAGGCGAATATCGACGACTGCCTGCAGTCGGTCACCGTAGCGGCTTTGTTAGATGAACAGAAGACGAAAAAACGAGTATTGCCTAAAGCATAAAGAGAACCTATATCGATCAAGGAGGCATGACGGGATATGAAGGAACGAGGGAAAGTATTATTGGTCCTGGCGCTGACGATGCTGGGACTGACCGTGCCGGTAATGGCGAAGGACCAGGCGGCACTGACGATACCTGTGAAGGATATAACCGTACCGGCGCAGCAACCGGCAGGGCTGAAAAAGTCGGATGACCTGGCAGATAACTATAATATGCGGGGCATCTATTATGCCCGCCAGCGGTCATACGAACAAGCAAAACAAGATTTCCAGACGGCTATTTCCTTGAGCAAAATCAAAGAAAAAGTAAATATTTATCAGAATAATTTGGCCATGGTCTATAAAGAAATGAAACAGTATTCCCAGGCGTTAACATTGATAGATGCGGTCTTGCAGCAGGAACCAGATAATGTATCCGCACTGGATACGAAAGGAGATATCCTCATCAGCCTGAAACGGTATGATGAAGCTGAAAGTTATCTGACCCATGCAATCCTTTTGAAGCCGGACATTGGGACGTCGTATTATAACCGGGGACGGGCCTATGAAAAACTGGGCCAGCGGGACAAGGCAATCCAGGACTATAAGGAAGCCGTTTCCCTGCCAGGGGATTATCATGACGAAGCGGTGGCCAGATTAACAGCGTTACAGCCTGACAGGTATACAATTTAAGGAGGCAGGAAGTATGAAGAAATTGTTGATATGCATGTTTACATTCATGGTGATGGCCGGTTCCGTGTTTGCAGCTTCTCCTGATCCGCAGCAGTGGAAGTGGATCACCTCGACGAGCGCGGACAGCGTCTATTTGTCTAAAACAGAACCGATGGCACAACGATTGGGCCCCGGTGCCTTTACGGCAAGCAGCTTATTTATACGGGCGCATGTAGATAATTCGTTTACGGTCTATCAGGCACAGATTTATTCCAATCGGGCACAAAATGACTGCCGTATCCGTTTCGTTACAATCGCACACTATGATAAATATGGAAAATCCATAGACACACAGAGTAATCCTGATGCGTCGTGGAATACCTTTGAACCCCATTCGATGGAAGCGAACATGTTCTATTCCCTGTGTCATGAAGTAGCAAAATATAATAACAGTATCCAAGTTCCTTGTGCATCAGTGTAAGAAATTGGATGGAGCGAGAGGATTTGGTAAATGATGACGAAACACAGGATATATATGGCACTGGCAGCAGGCTGGCTGCTGGCCTGCCCTGTATGGGGGCAGGCGGAAGCACCACTGCCAGTGCCGCAGCAAGATACGACGAAACTAAGTGCGGCTGAGGTACAGCCTGATACAGGGACGGCGGCAGAAAAGGCAGTCCAACAGGGGCAGCAGCAAGGCACACTGATTCGAGGTATGGATATAACCGGCAGCAGTCTCCTGAAAGGAAACGACCTGCTGCGTCTGATACAGATCCGGCCGGGAATGACCGTCGATGCAGACATGGTCCGGCAGGCGGCGGCCAATGTAGATGCACAATATAATGCGGCAGGGTATTTGTTCAGCCGTGTGACCAGTGCCAGCATTGATTCGCAGGGTATCCTCCATATGGGGATCACAGAAGGCCGTGTAGAAGACGTGTCAGTAAAAGGAAACATCAAGAGCAAGACGAACGTCGTTACACGGGAAATGGTCATCCATAAAGGAGATATTTTCAATTCCAATTTGGTCAGACGCAGCATACAGCGGTTATACAATACGGGATATTTTGGCGAAGTGAATGTGCAGCTGTTCCCGGGGCAGCAAGATCCCCATAATGTGCGCCTTGAAGTCGATGTAGACGAACAGAAGACCGGCCTCGTTACCTTTGGTGCCGGATATTCCCAGTCCAATGGCATCGTAGGCATCATCGGCCTGAGTGACAGTAATTTCCGTGGCCGCGGGGACCAGGTCGGCCTCAATTGGGAATTCGGCGGGTCGGCGCATGGCAATAATTATACCTTTTCGTATACCCATCCCTGGGTAAATGCTCATGGCGATTCGCTGGGGTTCAGCGTATTCGATCATAATTATGACTACGATGACTATAACCAGGACGGTAATTCTGTAGCTGAATATTATAAACGGACCAAGGGCTTCAATGTGACCTATGGCCGGGCCCATGGCCAGTATATCCGCGATTACCTGACACTGGAAACGAAACGGGTCAATTATGATGAATATCAGAGCGGTTATGATTACCGGCAGGTGCCGGGGTATTTGAAATCTAACTTCGGCCGGACGAACAGCCTGTCCTGGAGCCATGTCTATGATAACCGGGACAACGTGTTCAATCCGACACGGGGCCGGCGTATCGCGACGACGACGACCGTAGCCGGTCACGGCATGGGCGGCGACTTCAGTTTCTATAAATTGATGACAGAAGGCAGCTGGTACCGCGATATGGGACATTCCCATGTACTGGCGCTGCGCTTGATGGGCGGCATGGCCTTTGGCGGAGATGTGCCGTATAGTGAACTGTTCTCGTTAGGCGGAGCCGATACGATGCGGGGCTACGAAGACGATGAATTCCGTGGCAACCGGTATTATATAGGGACACTGGAATACAGGATCCCGCTGACGAAGAAGCTGCAGGCCGTTCTCTTTGCAGATGCTGGCAGTGCCTGGAACGGCACAGACAAACTGTTCTGGTATGAAGGCGATAATAAGATCCACTATGACGGTGGCGCCGGCCTCCGGATCCAAACGCCAATCGGCAGAGTACGCCTGGATTACGGCTGGGGTTCCAATGGCGGTAAATTCCACTTCAGTTTTGGCGGACAATTTTAACAGCGTGTTTTGCCTTTATATAACAAAAAGACTACAACAGGAGAAAGCGAATGCTCACTCTGTTGTAGTCTTTTATTGTATGGTGGAGATGAGGAGAGTCGAACTCCTGTCCGTAAATGCAGCCCCATGAACTTCTCCGAGCGCAGGCCTTGTTTGGTGTCTTGAATCGTGTTCGTACAAGGGCAAACTAGACGATTCCAGCCTGGTAGTTTCCCGACATAACGTTCAGGCAACGGTATGCAGTATCCCGCTAAGTGACGTCTGCAAGCTGCCCGCAGGATTAGCAGCCAGAGACGTTAGTTGCCCTTAGGCAGCTAAAGCAAAGTTTTGTTCTTTTGCGTTTAATTTAAGTTTTTCACCGTTTTACGGCCAGATGACACGCCGGCTCGCTATTCATGATACAACCATCCACGTCGAAACCTTTACATCCCCGTAAAGGTTACACGGCACTTTTTCGTGCAAATAAAGTATATCACAAGCAATGTATTCTGACAATCAGGAAATATAAACCGTTAGTTTACTTGCATAAATAAGGGGAACGGTATACGTTTTACGCAACAATAACAATTTTTTATTAATAACTATTTTCTAATATCGCCATTTGATGTATAATAAAATTGTAACATACAATAGTAATGATGCTAATACGTAATTGAACATACAGTGAGGTGGGTCATATGATTAAAAAGAAGATCTCCGAAATTAAAAACGTAGTATCCCAAGTCTACCAGGGCTATACAGAATGTTCTACTGGTGGTTGTTGCGGTGTGTCCCTTCCCAAAGAAGAGCAACAGGCTTTGCGAAAAATCAAACAACAAGGACATAAACAGACAAAAGAATAGAGACTATGAGGCCGGCGCTGCCTTTACTGAATTTACCTTCTAAGTGTGTTATAATAGCTTAAACACGATCGTATCAGAGGGGGGATATCTGTGAAGGAAGTGCCGGTTTTTAAAGTAGGGAACTACTATGGCTATAATCAGGAATTGTTCACTGATCATTGGATGAATATTGGTGGCTGTGGGGCTGTCACGGCGTGTGACGTCAGTATTTTCTTGGCGTTGAACCATGGTATGACAGGGTTGTATCCTTTTGATGTCCATCATATCCGGGCTACTGATTACATTCAGTTTTCACAGATTATGAAGCCCTATTTGCGGCCTCGTCAGTCCGGAATCGATACACTGGAGCTATGGATCGACGGCTATGCACAATACTTGCAGCATGTACAAGAAAAGGATGTGTATATGCGCGGCCTGAGCGGCAGCTGTTCACTAGCGGAAATGGAAGCGGCTGTGCGCAATGAGATCGACCATAACCTGCCTGTACCGTATTTGAATTTGCGTCACGCCAATCCCAATATGATCAGCTATGTCTGGCACTGGTTTTGGCTGGCAGGCTATGAAGACAGTTACGATTCTTTTTTAGTCAAAGTAGTCACATACGGCAATTATCGGTGGTTTCCATTGGAAGAATTATGGAATACAGGGTATAAGCAAAAGGGTGGTCTCATTTTATTGAGTCTGCCGTGGGATAAATAGGGGACAGGAGTCATGTTATATCTTATTAAATGGTTGTATATGTGGATGCTTCCTATTGGCGGCATCATCATTGCGCTGGTTGTGCTGGCAGTATATCAGTTCCGCCATAAGAGCCGGGGCCGGTGGGCGCTTGTTGGTATTATCGCTATTTTATATGCCTTGTCTATTGATCCTGTGGCCAACTTGATCATCCGTCCGTTAGAAACCATGTATGAGCAGCCGGCGCAAGCAGATCTAAAGGGAGATGTGGTCATTCTTCTCGGTGGCGGTGCTCGTGCTGGCGTTCCTGATTATGATGGACAAGGACAAGTAGGGACAGCAGCGGCGAATCGATTTTTAACGGCGCTGCGCATACAGAAGGGGAAACAGATACCGATCCTTTTGTCGGGAGGTACGATCTTCAAGGATGATGCCAATGAAGCAGAAATCGAAAAGCGTATGCTGTTGTCCCTGGGCGTTGATGAAACAGATATCTATATGGATGAACAAAGCCGGAACACGGCAGAGAATGCTGCGTTTTCTAAAACTATTTGTGAGCGTCAGGGATGGGTGCATCCTATTGTCGTTACTAGTGCGTTCCATATGCCGCGGGCTGCCCGGTTTTTCACCAACGCAGGCATCGATTTCACGCCGTACCCTTGTGACTATCGTACTGGGAGCGGAACGTCTCTTACGGCGTATTCATTGATTCCCCAATCGTTCATTCTTTTTAATACCTGCCTGTGTTTGAAGGAATATGTGGGTATGATAGCGGCCCGGCTGGGATGGCAATGAATGCGCTTATAACATAAGATTGCCATTACTTATGCATAAGACTCCAATGGGACATAAAGCGACCATGGTATTGCAAAAGCGTACCCGATGTGGCATAATTGTCACTGTAAGGAAAAGCTAAACACTTAGTTCTTAGAATTTCAGAAGACACAAAGGAGTGTATCGACAATGATTAAAGTTGGTATTAATGGTTTTGGTCGTATTGGTCGTTTTGTTTTCCGCGCAGCTCAGACTCGCGATGACGTAGAAATCGTAGGCATCAATGATTTACTGCCAGTTGATTATATGGCTTATATGCTCAAATATGATACCATGCATGGCCAGTTCACAGGTACCATCGAAGCAGATGTAAAAAACAACCAGCTCATCGTCAATGGTAAGAAAATCCGCATCACTGCTGAAAAAGATCCTGCTGATTTGAAATGGGATGCTATCGGTGCTGAATATGTAGTTGAATCTACAGGCCGTTTCCTCACCATGGATCTTGCTGAAAAACATTTGCAGGCTGGTGCTAAATACGTTGTATTATCCGCTCCTTCTAAACAGGGTGCTGACGGCCGTCAGGCAGACATGTTCGTTTGCGGCGTTAACACTGATACATATAAAGGCCAGACAATCGTTTCCAATGCTTCTTGCACAACGAACTGCCTCGCTCCTATCGCTAAAGTATTGAACGATGCTTTCGGTATCAAAGAAGGCCTCATGACAACGGTTCATTCTACAACAGCTACACAGAAAACTGTTGATGGCCCTTCCATGAAAGATTGGCGCGGCGGCCGTGCAGCTTCCGGCAATATCATTCCGTCTTCCACAGGCGCTGCTAAAGCTGTAGGCAAAGTTATTCCTGAATTGAACGGCAAATTGACTGGTATGTCCATGCGTGTACCGACGTTGGACGTTTCCGTCGTCGACCTCACAGTCAACCTCGCAAAACCGGCTACATATGATGCCATTTGCAGTGCTATGAAGAAAGCTTCTGAAGGCGAACTCAAAGGTATCCTCGGTTATACTGAAGATGCTGTCGTTTCTTCTGATTTCCTCGGTTGCACGTTGACTTCTATTTTCGATGCTAAAGCAGGTATTCCTTTGACAGATACATTTGTTAAAGTTGTTTCCTGGTACGATAATGAAATCGGTTACTCCAACAAAGTTTGCGATTTGATCGTTAAGATGAACGAATACAACAGCAAACACTAATTTGTAGCGACGCATCCCCGACGGGTAAACAGCCTCCCGTTACAAATCAAGACTGATGGAACAAAATGTATGAAACAGGCAGGGATTGCGCAATGCAACGCCCTGCCTGCTTTTTTAGTTGGGCATGGTGAAATAGCAGTGCCTGTGTATATAGATGAAACAGATAGTTGAAAGCCATGAGAATGGTCACAAGGAGAATAGAATATGAACAATAAGAAACCTGTTATGCTGGTCATCATGGATGGCTTTGGCTGCAGCGATGATGCACGCAGTAATGCTGTTGCCCAGGCTGACTTGAAGGTATTGCCGAAATTGTGGAATGAATATCCTCATTCCCATTTAGGTGCGTCCGGCGAAGATGTCGGTCTGCCAGACGGTCAAATCGGCAACTCCGAAGTAGGCCATTTGAATATTGGTGCCGGTCGTATTATTTATCAGGATTTGACAAAGATCACCAAGGATATTGAAGACGGTGCTTTTTTCAAGAAGCCGGTTTTGATGGAAGCGATGGAAAATGCCAAGGCTAAAGGGTCTGCACTTCATCTTCTCGGCCTCGTCTCTCCTGGTGGCGTGCACAGCAGCGAAAAACATCTGTATGGCTTGTTGAAAATGGCTAAGCAGTACGGTCTCCAGAAGGTCTACGTTCATGCGTTCCTTGATGGTCGTGATGTATTGCCGCGCAGTGCCAGTGCATTTTTACAGGAACTGGAAGATACCTTTGTCCAATATGGTGTTGGCGAGATTGCTACGATCAGTGGCCGGTACTATGCGATGGATCGTGATAAACGATGGGATCGCGTAGAAAAAGCCTATCGGGCTGTTGCACTTGGTGAAGGACCTGTAGAACCATCAGCACAGGAATGCCTGAAACATTCGTATGCTGATGATATTTCTGATGAATTTGTCATTCCGACGGTGATCCATAAACATCCTGTCGAAGATGGCGACAGTGTTATTTTCTTCAATTTCCGTCCAGACAGAGCTCGTCAGCTTACAGAAGCGTTTGTTACGGATGGATTCAAGGAATTTAACCGACCGAAAAAACTTGACTTATATTTTGCAACAATGACTCGCTATGAAAGCAGTTTGCCCGTTCATGTTGTATATGATAAGGAACGTATCCCTGATACGCTTGGTGAAGTGCTGGCCAAAGCCGGCAAGACCCAGCTGCGTATTGCTGAAACAGAAAAATATGCTCATGTGACATATTTCTTCAATGGCGGGGAAGAAACGCCGAACAAAGGGGAAGATCGCATTCTGGTGCCGTCGCCTAAAGTAGCGACGTATGATTTGCAACCGGAAATGAGTGCACCTATCGTTACGGAAAAGGTCATTGCACAAATCGAAGCACAGAAATATGACATGATCATGCTTAATTTTGCCAATGCAGACATGGTTGGTCATACAGGTATCTTAAAAGCAGCAATCAAGGCTGTAGAAACAGTGGATACGTGCGTAGGTAAAATCGTCGAAGCCTTGAAAAAGGTGGATGGGCAGTTGCTCATCATTGCCGATCATGGCAATGCCGAAAAGATGACCGATTTGGAAACAGGCTCCCCGTATACGGCACATACGACTAATCATGTGCCATGCATCATGGTCAGTGAACAACACAAAAATGCCGTACTCCAAGATGGTATCCTGGCTGATGTGGCACCGACTTTGTTGTATTTAGCGGGCATGGATATCCCGGCAGATATGACGGGTAAGGTATTAGTGAAATAAATCTGTCAGACCTGCACAAGATTTTATCATTGCATTATGCAGTTGTCTGATAAAAAAGATGTGAGGGTACTATGACACAAGATACATTTAGTATCTTTCAAAAAATCGCCCCGGATGTGATGGGGACCATAAAAGAACGCTATTTGTTATTGCGCCATATCGCCGACTCGGAACCGGTAGGACGGCGTACGCTGGCAGGCCTGTCTGGCTTGTCAGAACGAGTCGTTCGTTCTCATGTAGATGTGCTGCGACGCAGCGGTATCGTTCGTTTTACGACGATGGGCATTGCCATGGAACCGGAAGGCAAGAAACTGATGCCGGATTTGTTGGAATGTTTCCTTCATCTTAACAACTTGGATGATCTGCAGCGTCAAATCCGGCAGGCGCTGGGACTTAAAAATGTGTGTATCGTTCCCGGTGATTGTGACAATGACAAAACGGCCAAAGAAGAATTGGGGCGTCAAGGCGCACTGCTTTTAAATGATCTCTTTGGCAGTGTTGATACGGTAGCTATTAGTGGCGGTTCTACTATGGCGGAAGTGGCTCGTATGCTTCCTGAAAGCATGGCCAATGTGACGATGTTGCCGGCTCGAGGCAGTATGGGAAACCATGTTGAATTTCAGGCCAACTATATTGCTGCCAGCATTGCTGCGAAGACACACAGTTCCTATCGCATGATTCATTTGCCTGAAGGGCTTAGCGAATCGGCATTGAAACTCATGTATGAATCAGACCGGCAAGCTCGCGAAAGCGCGGCCATGATCGGCCGGGCACAAGCCGTAATCTTTGGTATCGGCAGGGCAGATCGCATGGCTCGTAAGCGTGGCATGTCTGTATTGCAGCGTGAAGCGTTACGTAATTTAGGAGCGTGTGGCGAGTCGCTGGGATGCTACTGCGGTATTGATGGCAAGATCTTGTATGGCACTAATAATATTGGCATTTCGCTGAAGGATATTCAGCATCATCCTCACGTCATTGCTGTGGCCGGTGGTTCCAGCAAGGCTGAAGCTATCGTGGCAGTCATGCGTGCCTGCAGGACAGGAACGCTGGTTATTGACGAAGGGGCAGCAGAAAAAGTAGTACAACTTTTATGATTGAGAGCTGTACCTGATTTTTGATATATATGAAGATCCGTCCTGTTGGGACGGAGAGGAGGGTTTTCCATGAAAAAAAACATTACTGATGTAGCTGTAGACAACAAACGAGTTTTTGTTCGTTGCGATTTCAATGTTCCATTGGATGAAAATTGCAACATTACTGATGATACTCGTATCCAAAAGACGCTTCCGACCATTCAGTATTTGCTGGATCATAATGCGAAAGTCATTTTGGCCAGCCATCTCGGCCGTCCAAAGGGACAGGCTGTTGAAAAATATTCCTTGAAACCGGTTGCTAAACGGTTATCAGAACTTCTCGGCCGTAATGTTATTATGGCACCGGACTGCGTAGGACCGGAAGTACAGAAATTGGCTGAAGGTCTTCAACCTGGTCAGGTTCTCTTGTTGGAAAACCTTCGTTTCCATAAAGAAGAAGAAAAAAATGATCCGGAATTTTCCAAACAATTAGCTTCGTTGGCAGAAGTAGGCATTAGCGATGCTTTTGGCTGCTGCCATCGTGCCCATGCATCTGTAGCAGGGATCGCTCAGTACCTTCCTTTGGCTGCAGGGTTCCTGCTGGAAAAGGAAATCCGCTTTATCGGCGGCGCTGTAGATAATCCGCAGCATCCGTTTGCTGCTATTATTGGCGGTGCTAAAGTTTCTGATAAAATTGAAGTCATTTCCAATTTGCTTCCTAAAGTTGATGTCATGATCATTGGCGGCGGCATGGCCAATACGTTCTTGGCAGCGCAGGGCTACGGCATCGGCAAATCTCTCGTCGAAGCAGATAAAATCGACTTAGCTAAGAAACTCATCGAACAGGCTAAAACGCAGGGCGTTAAATTCTTGCTTCCTATCGATGTTACTGTTGCTGCAGAATTCAAGAATGATGCTGATCATAAAGAAGTTCCTGTAGACCAGGTTCCGGCTGACTGGATGATTCTTGACGTAGGCACGAAGAGCCAGGCTCTCTTTGCTAAAGAACTGGCATCGATGAAACTCATCGTTTGGAATGGTCCTATGGGCGTATTTGAAATGGAAAATTATGCTAAAGGCACTAAATCATTGGCTAAAGCCGTTGCTGATTCTGATGCCGTATCCATTGTTGGTGGCGGTGACTCTGTATCAGCTGTCAATAAGACTGGCTTAGCTGACAAGATCAGCCATATTTCCACTGGTGGCGGTGCATCCCTCGAATACTTGGAAGGCAAGAAGCTTCCTGGTGTTGAAGCATTAGCTGATAAATAAGTTCTCCCTAACTATTAATCTATTATATATGGAGGTAATTCACATGCGTAAAACTATTATTGCCGGCAACTGGAAAATGAATCACACCGGCGCTGATGCCAAAGCAACGATTACAGGTCTCGTATCCCGCGTTCCTAAAGACGTAAAATCAGAAGTCATCATTGCTCCTGTATTCCCGTATCTTCCGATGGCTGTAGAATTGACTAAAGGCACACCGATCCATGTAGCTGCACAGAACATGCATTGGGAAGAAAGTGGTGCTTTTACTGGCGAAGTGTCTCCGGCTATGCTCGTAGATATCGGTGTAGATCATGTCATTATCGGCCATTCTGAACGCCGTACGTACTTCAATGAAACTGACGAAACAGTCAATAAGAAAGTCAAAGCAGCATTGGCACATAAACTGACACCGATTATCTGCTGCGGTGAAACGCTGGAACAGCGCGAACAGGGAATCATGCAGTCTTGGATCGAAGGCCAGATCGAAAAAGCCCTTGCAGGTCTTACAAAAGCGGATATGGCGAATGTCGTCATTGCGTATGAACCGATTTGGGCTATTGGTACAGGCAAGACGGCTTCTGCAGCCCAGGCTGAAGAAGTTTGCTCCATTATCCGTAAAAAAGTTGCTGCCTTGTATGATCAGGCAACGGCTGATGATACATCCGTTTTGTATGGCGGCAGTGTCAAGGGGAAAAATGTTGCTGAACTGACTGGTTCTGCTGACATTGATGGCGGCCTCGTAGGTGGCGCCAGCCTGAAAGTCGACGATTTCATGGCTATTATTGATAATGCCATCGTAAAATAGAAAATTAACTGTATATAATGATTAAGAAGCCATCAGGATGTCGTCCTGATGGCTTTTTTTAGAGCAGATCAGACATAATATCCGATTTTCGCATATATCCGTTTCGTATTACGTATATGCTTTTGGGCTGAGTAAATGAACTGTTGGTAATAAATCTGTGACGATAGAACGCACACAGGGTATAATAAAATCAACAAATAGGAATACAGCAAACTTGAGTATACAGAAACAGGAAGGAAAGAGGGGTCGGTGTATGTCACGATTTATTAATAATTTAAAACGAAGAGTTTCCAAAGATCTAAAAAAGATAGTACTCCCGGAATCCGACAGCCGGCGGGTCTTGCAAGCAGCTGAACGGGTCATGGCTGATGGGTTTGCCCGCCCAATATTGGTAGGACGTCCGCAGAGTTTAGTCGAAGTGGCTTCTGAATATCAAATCGATTTAGATGGTATCGAAATCATCGACCCGCAGACCTATCCGATGATTGATAAATTTAGTGAATATTATGCCAAGCGGCGTGAAAAACGAGGCATGACTGTTGAAAATGCCAAGTCGATCTTAATGGAAAATAAAATTTTCTTTGGTGCCTGTTTAGTCGCTTTTGATATTGCCGATGGTATGGTTGCTGGTGCGACAGCGACGTCATCCGAAGTTATCCGGGCAGCATTGCAGGTCATCGGTACGCATCCTGGCGTGTCGACAGTAAGCAGTTCGTTTATTATGATTACAGATAAACCTCAATTTGGTGACGATGGCATTTTTGTCGTTGGCGACTGTAGCGTCGTTATTGAACCAACGGCACAGCAATTGGCAGATATAGCTGTCAGTTGCGTCGAACGAGCTCGTCGTACGGTTCAGACGTTGGATCCGAAGGTCGCCCTTATGTCCTATTCGACCTTAGGCAGCGGCAGCGGTGATGAAGTGGAACGAGTGCGGGAAGCAGCGAATCTCTTGCGAGATCGTAATGTCGATTTTGATTTTGATGGCGAACTCCAGGCTGATGCGGCATTGGTTCCCCGTATTGCCCGGCAGAAAGCGCCTGGTTCGAAAGTAGCCGGCCAGGCCAATGTTTTGATTTTCCCTAATCTGGTATCCGGCAATATTTGTTATAAAATGTTGGAACACTTGTCCGGTGCGACAGCCCTTGGTCCGCTCCTCCAAGGACTGGCCAAGCCGGTCATGGATTTATCTCGCGGTTGTACACCTGAAAATATTGCTGACGTCATTGCTATTTGCTGCAGTGATGCTATCTATATGGAAGCAGAAAAAGAACGGGATATTGCCTTTACGAGCCGGTTTGAAAAATTGGATCGCCGCGTTGCTGTAGAGAATCAAAATGTGTCTATTCAATTCGATCCGGAAAAATGTAAAAACTGTACCTTGTGCCGGCGGCGTTGTGCTGATGTCATGTCGATGACCGGATATTATTCCTTGGAAAGTACAGGCGACGTACCGATTTGTGTTCATTGTGGTCAATGTTCCCTGACGTGCATGTTCGGCGCAACGACGACAGTCAGTCAGCGTGAACTCATTCAAAAGGCTATTGATGACCCTGACAAGATCGTTATTTTCCAGACGGCACCAGCTGTCCGCGTAGCTCTTGGTGATGCTTTTGAAATGCCGTATGGGACCATTGTTCAAGGGCAGATGATATCGGCTCTTCGCAAATTAGGCGGTAATTATATATTCGATACAGATTTTGGTGCTGATCTGACGATTATGGAAGAAGCGTCTGAACTGTTGTATCGTATTAGGAATAAACGTGAATTATTGCCTCAGTTCACTAGCTGTTGTCCGTCATGGGTGGAATTTACGGAGCTCTTTTTCCCTGAACTTATTCCACATCTGTCGACGGCAAAGAGCCCAATCAGCATGTTGAGCCCTATGATTAAGACGTATTTTGCTAAAAAGATGAAAATAGATCCAGCGAATATTGTTACGGTCTGTGTGACGCCGTGTACGTCTAAAAAAGCAGAAATCGCCCGGCCGGAACGAAATGCTTCTGGCCGGTATTGGAAGAAACCAGAAATCCGCGATACTGATTATTGTATTACGACCCGTGAATTAGCTCAATGGATCAAAGATAATGATATTGATTTTACCAAGCTGGAAGAATCCGAATTTGATTCTGTCTTTGGTGAATCCTCCGGTGGCGGTACGATTTTTGGCAATAGCGGTGGTGTTATGGAATCGGCTTTGCGGACACTCATGTATTTGCAGACCGGCGAACCGGCAGAAGCTGATTTCCTTAGATTTGAACCGGTACGGGGGCTGGAAGGTGTTAAAGAAGCAGCCGTTACCTTTAACAATGATGTCATTCATGTCGTAGCTGTAAGCGGATTAGCAAATGCTCGCAAGTTTATTAACCGTATGGAAGAAAAACATTCTTGGAAGAAATATGCCTTTATCGAAGTCATGGCCTGTCCTGGCGGTTGTATTGGCGGCGGCGGACAACCGCGTACTAAGCTGCCTCAGGAAATTCCTGCTAAACGGGCTCGTATTGAATCGTTGTATGCGCTGGATCAGCAAAATGCTATTCATGCCAGCTGGGAAAATACAGAATTGCAGACGTTGTATACGAAATTCCTGGGAGAACCGATGGGTGAATTATCGCAACAACTATTACATACTCAGTTCATCAATAAACACTATATGTTAGGCAAAGAAGATAAAATAGAACCACAGCCTAAGATTGGTCATTAATTACTCTTGTGTACGAGGCTTTACCTGACTGCCTTTCACTCATATTACTTTGCGATGCAGTAAGCACATTACTGTCGCAAGCAGGACGCCTGCATCTTTCCCCTATGGATGCAGGCGTTTTGCTTGCATAAAACAGATTATCTTTATATAATAAAAGGTAATAGGCTTATCCTGTGTTAGGAATAGCTGCAAAGGGAGAATGACAGATGAACACGTTTATCCGGGATCTAAAACAACGAGTCGCCAAAGGGAAAAAGAAAATCGTATTGCCAGAATCGGACAGCCGTATTTTAAATGCAGCTGAAGAAGTGCGGACAGAAGGCTTTGCACAACCGATCCTTATTGGCAGAGAAGGGGAACTTATTGAGAAGGCGTCTAAGTATCAAATCGATTTAGACGGTATCGATATATTAGATCCGGCGCATCATCCGATGATCGATGAATTTGCAGCTCATTTAGCAGAAGGCAAGGGAATCCGTGGCATGAGCCGCCGCCAGGCGAAGAATATATTACTAGCAGATCCAATCTATTTTGCTGCCAGTCTTGTTGCCTTTGGCGTAGCCGATGGGATGGTCGCTGGGGTGGAAACGTTGTCTCCTGATGTGTTGCGGGCTGCTTTGCAGGTCATTGGGCCGCGAAAGGATGTAGCGACGATTAGCAGCTCCTTTATCGTAGTGACCGACATGATGCAATTCGGACACGATGGAGTCTTCGTCGTAGGTGATGGCGATGTCGTACCGCATCCGACGCCGCAACAATTGGCAGATATTGCTTGTAACTGTGTGGAACGGGCTCGCCGGACCTTGGGTATCGTTACGCCTAAGGCCGCTTTATTAAGCTATTCGACGATGGGCAGTGCCCGTGGAGAATCGGCGAACAATGTGCGTCAGGCCGTACAGATATTAAGTGATCGTCATGTCGATTTCCTTTATGATGGGGAAATGGAAGCGGATGTAGCTATCATACCGGCATATGGACGTAGTGAAGCACCACGGTCTCCTGTTGCAGGTCAGGCGGATGTCCTCATTTTCCCGGATTTAGGCACAGGAAATATATGTTGTAAAATGTTGGAACACGTAGCAGATGCCCATGTACTGGGGCCGCTCCTGCAAGGATTGGCCAAACCAGTTATGGATCTATCCCGTGTATCCACGATAGAAACGATTACCGATATGATTGCTCTCTGTTGCAGCGATGCTATGGAACAGGAATCATAACTATATACGAAGGAAAGGAAGAGGAAGGACGATGGGCATCCGGGTCGTAATTGTAGATAATGAGCCGTTAATGGCAGCACAATTGAAAGAGTCGTTGTTGCAAGATTCTTTCTCTGCAGAAATTGTATCCATTTGTTATGAAGGAGAATCAGCCGTATCTGTTATCAAAGAGATGGCACCTGATTTAGTGTTTTTAACGATTGAAATGCCTCGGATGAGCGGGATTGAAATAGCAACGGCATTGCGCAAAACGATGCCGGCCATGCCGGCGCTCGTGTTTGTGACAGGGTCGCCTGAATTTGTAGTACAAGCCGTCCAAATGGATGTGTTGGATTATCTGATCAAACCGGTCCACAGTGAAGATGTACGGCGTGTGTTCCATAAATTCATTACGATTTTCAGAGAAAAAAAAGAAGCAGAAAAAGCAGTCCAAGCAGTGTCAGAATCGGCAGAAGAACAGGTGAAACGAACGTATTCAAAGAAATTCACTGTCGATGAAGGCGATAAGATCCGCATTATCGATACTGTCAGGATTCGTATGGTTTATGCACAAAAACGCAAGGTCTTTCTCGTAACGACTACAGGGGAAACCTATCAGACTCGCGTAAATCTGACACATTTTGAACAGCGATTGCCAGAAGATAAATTTTTCCGCTGTCATCGTAACTATATTGTCAATGTAGATGAAATACAGCAAATCGAGCCATGGTTCAATCATCAGTATATTTTGGTCTTAAAAGGCGAGCCGCCGGCACAAGTACCTGTAGGCCGTTCGTATATCAATAAGATTCGGGAATACATAGAAATGTAACTGTTGTATAAAAAAATCGCAGATCCTGTTAGCAGGGTCTGCGATTTTTTATACGACTTGGAGTTTATATTAAATTTCTACATGAAAATGGTCTAAGATCATTTTTTCTGCTTCTATGTTCCATAAGCCATTGTGTTCTTTGCAGCAAGCATCCAGGTCGTAGAAGAACGGGTCTTCAGTACCTAAGGAGGCTAAGTCTTCAATTGCCGTCATCGGCATATTGAACTGTGTGTACGCAAGCTTTTTGCCGCCTGGGATTTTTGGCAGATTAATCGTTGTTGCGGCAATGCTGTCGATACCGCCTACATGAGTGACCATGACAGCCGGGTCGATGATACCTTTAGCAGCCAGTGTATTGGCTTCAATGAGATCGTCGTTGTTGCCGCCAGTAGTGCCCATGATATGGGTGCTGGTATAGTGGCAGTCATAGAGATTGATATTTGCTGAGAAGGTCTTGTCCGTTGGTCCGGAAAAGAAATTCATGCAACCGTCGAAGGCAAGAAGTTTGTTGCCCAGTTCAGCAACGGCACGGATAGGTGCATAGACGAAGACATCATCATAACCGTGGCCGTCGGTAATAGCCATGAGTTCAGCGTAAGTATCGTCCATATCAGCAGTATTGACGTAATGCAGTTCGACGCCATGTTCTGCAGCATAAGCCGGAGAAACTACTTCTTTGGCACGAGCAATACGGTCTTCATTGATATCTGTAACGACAATGCGTTTCGGCTTGTTTTCGAAGTTAATGCCATAGGATACAGCGCCCAGTCCCATGGGACCACAACCACCGAGAATGATGACATTGCCATTTTCTTTCGTACCCATAGCATGTTGATAATCGTGTTTGTTCGTGTGATAGTTGGCATGATAGCCGCCAATGATGCAACTCATAGGTTCACCTAAAGACGCTTCGAAGAAGGCATCGCCGTCATACGGCATGAGGGCACCTAATTCCATGACTTGATGCGGGAAGATAGTGTAGGTGCAGTCACCACCAAAATATTCGAATGAATACCCTGGTGAAGCCAAGGAACCTTTGTAATTTAATGCCGGCTGTTGGGCAAAACGCATGCCTGGTTTGAATTGGTGCTGCCATTTTTTGCCGACTTTGACAATGACACCAGAGAATTCGTGACCGACAATGACGGGATTCGTATCGATGTTTTGCGGTGCCCGTTTATGTTTTTTACCTTGTTCGACGAGTTTATATGTAGACATACAAATGGAATCGGTAATGACTTTTGCTAAGATTTCGTCGTCTTTGATTTCAGGTAATTCAAATTCTTCAAGGCGCAGGTCACGAGTGCCATACATTCTTACTGCTTTTGTTTTCATGGGTATATTCCTCCTAGTGGTGTATATCGTGTAATAAATCATATAGTATAGACGCAAGAGCGGCTGATGGATTCCTATCGGTCTCTTCTGCGGTAGTACTGCTGGAAATAAATAGATAGATCTTTTAGTCTATAGTAGCAAACTGGGTATAGATCTCATCGGCTGTACTGTGTACGATAGCAGTGACATCGTCTTCGTCTGAACAGGCGACGGCAATATTGCTGAGAATCTCGACGTGTTCGTCACCAGCGCCGGCAATGCCGATGACCAGTGTGACAGTCGTGCCATTCCAATCAATACCATTGGGGAAGGTCATAATGACCAGACCGGAAGAACGTACTTCCTTCTTACCGTCTTCAATACCATGGGGGATGGCGACGCTGTTGCCAATGGCTGTATTAAATACCTTTTCTTTGTCGAGCATGGCTTGAGTATAGGCTTCTGTTGTATAGCCGTCTTTATAGAAAATGTTGCCGATATGACGAATAACATCCTCTTTATTTGTCAGAGAGCAATTGAGGATTATATTTTTCTTTTCTAAGATATTCATAACGGTCTCCTTTAGGTGAAATGAGAAATAAGTGTATTGAAATATTGTTTTAAAATTCGCTGCAGAGAATGGAAAATATAGGGGCCTGTTTGGCCTTGAATGGCTTCAAAAAATGTCTCGTCAGTGACCAGGCTGCTGCTGATGTAGCCCAAGACTTGTCGGTGCAGTTCCTTGTTTTCGTCATCAGGCATGACCATGAGGATGACTGTGCGGATGTTCTTGAAATACGCATTGGTAAAGGAACCGCCGCCAGCAGGACTGCAAGTGACGAAGCAGGGCTTCGTTACAGCCGTTGACTGACAGTGAAGGAGGGCGAATTTCTGTTCAGCAAATATTTGGCTGTTAAGCCGTTCGCGTACTAACAGATCTTCTTGCAGCAGGGTGCTGTTCCTTTCTGTCGTAGTCAGATCACCGGCTACGGTGGCGATTAGATTAGTAAACGTAGTGTCCTTGTCAATTTCATAGGCGTGGTACTTGTCAATGATGGAGGCTATTTCAGCGGCAGCGGCTGCTGTGTTTCCCATAGCTTGGCCGAAATCTTGTACAGACTGTGTCGTGTGGTCAGCCCCTTTGGGAATGCGGGCATATTCAGCAATCTTACCACGAATGCGTGCCAGGTCCTCCTGGGTAATCAATGGTGAAATACGGACACAGTCAATGGCTTTGTTTTCTAGGGGCAGACTGGAAACGAAGAAATCTGTCTGCATAGCGATAGCATCAGTGATTTCGTTTTTGCCATACGTATGCAGGATGACGTTGCCAGTCAATTTATTGGCCAGGCGAGCCATCATAAGACGGGCTATGCCAAAGCCGCTGGCGCAGATGATGCCAATGGATACACGGCGCATGGAGGCCTGCTTTCCCTGAAGTCTTTCCAGGGCTGCACCGAAATGGATCGTCAGATAGCCGATTTCCTCGTCACTGACAGGGATGCCGATAGAAGCTTCGATGACAGCGGCTGCTTGAGCGGTTTTATGAAAGACGTCTGTATACTCCCGCTCAATATCTGTCAATAAGGGATTGATGATGTTCAAATGATTTTTGAGTCGTACTAGTGCAGGCTGGAGATGGATGAACAGGCCGCGGATAAATTCATCGTCACAGCGCAATTCATAGGCGAGCTGCGGATCGAAGGCTTCAATCATAGTATCAATGAGGCGGAGCGTTTCCTGTTTATCCAGTCCCGATGGAGTTATTCCTTCGAGGGCATTGTTGTAGCGGATTTGGGAGCCTTTGATATGCAGCAGCAGATAAAATATTTCAATGCCTGGCATCTGGATATGGAACTCGTTTTCAATCCCTTGGAGGATACGCTGTGCTAAGTGATAGTCTTCGTCTTCTTCGTAGCAAGGCGAATCTTTTGGGGAGTCCTTCGTGACGATGCCTTTACTGATCCGTTCGACGCCAATGGCAATATGGATGATGAGTCCCATATATGCTGTGTCTGTAAACTGTTGCAATTTAGATGGGCCGAGCTGTTCCAGTACACGAGTAACTCGTTGCAGGGTGTTGCTGTTCAATAATCCGTAAATACCATCAGCGCTGACGTTCATGATGGCAGTGGCCAAGGCGGCATGGTGTTTGTCTTCCCGTTCCATAGCAGGATAGAGAGAGGTCTCACTGATGAAGCGCCTCATGGCTTCACGGTAATTCCCTTCGGTGCCATTGAGAATGACACCATAGCCTGGCTTTTTAAGAATAGATAACTTGTTTTTAGCCAGCCAGGGGCCGATAGCATCCATGTCTGAGGCTACTGTAGCTTCGCTGACGCCTAGCAGTTTGCTGTAATGGAGTAGCTTTTTAGGCAGGCGGTCCCGCAAGAGGTCAAAGAGCAAATATCGTTGACGTTGGTTTTTGTCGCTGAAGTCGAGACCGGATGGAGAAGCCAGTATGTTGCGGAGTTGTTGTTTGTCGGAAGCCGTTCCACCTAAGCGTACACCGGCACCTTTTTTCCGTTCTAACGTTAATCCGTATGAGCGCAATTCTGTCCCTATATATTCGAATTCTCGCTGGACAGTGCGTTTACTAATGCCAATGAGGGAAGCTATTTCTTGTTCTTTTACGTATTCGTCCTGATTCAGGAGACAGCGTAAGATTTGTTGTATACGTGGTGTGAATTCCATATTTTCACCTCATAAGGGTGCTACTGCCGTGCGTCTCTCAATTCATTGATGAGTTCATCGTATTGAGGAGCGGCCATGAAATTATCGATGGTAATGAGACGGGCTTGCGGCGCACTTTGTTTTGCCCGGTCTGCCAGATCTTGATGACATACGACGACTTGGGCATCCGGGGGTACATCTGATACGGATGCATGATCAACAGTAATATCTGTAAGGCCAGCCTTTTTTAGTTTCTTCTTGATGACGGCGGCTCCCATAGCACTGGATCCCATGCCGGCATCACAAGCAAAGATGATGTGTTTGATCGTGCTCATATCAATGACCGTTGTCTGGGGAGCAGCCTGACCTTTGGATGCGGCTTTCATATTTTTCATTTGATCCTGCGCGTCTTCTAAGGTCGTGTCTTTTTTGTTGCTCATCTTGATGATGATACTGGCAATAACAAAGGAAACGGCTGCAGCAATGAAGATGCCGAAGATGGCGAGGAGCGTAGTCCCTTTGGGGGCCATGGCAATATAGGCGATAAGTGAACCGGGAGCAGGCGGGCCGGACAGGCCAAGGTCCATGATAGAGTAGTAGAACAAGGCACTGACGCTGCCGCTCATGGTTGCCAGTAACAAAGCTGGATTCATGAGGATGTAAGGGAAGGAAATTTCATGGATACCGCCGAGCAAGTGAATGATCAGAGCACCAGGAGCAGATTGTTTTGTTGCTTTATCTTTGGAGAACAGCCAGTAGGCTAAAAGGACGCCTGTACCAGGTCCCGGATTTGTTTCAATCATGTAAAAAATGGATTTTCCTGCCGTGGCAACTTGTTCAGCGCCGAGAGGCGTGAAGATACCATGATTAATGGCATTGTTCAGGAATAATACCTTAGCTGGTTCTACGAAGAGGCCAATGAGCGGGAAAATTCCCATATTGATTAATAGCTGTACGCCTGCTGTGAGAAAGCTGAGGATGATGCCCATAATAGGACCGATACCGTAGAACCCTATTATAGCGAGGATCATGCCGATAATGCCGATAGAGAAGTTATTGACCAGCATTTCAAAGCCTGGTTTGATATGCCCGTCTACAGCCTGGTCAAATTTTTTGATAATATAACCAGCTAAGGGGCCGGCGATCATAGCGCCCATGAACATAGTGTATGTCGTACCGCAGATAACGCCGACTGTTGTAATAGCTCCGATGACAGCACCGCGATCACCGGCGACCATTTTACCACCCATGTAGGCAATCAAAAGCGGAAGTACATATGTCAAGAAAGGTCCGACCATTTTTGCCAGTTGTTCATTTGGCAGCCAGCCAGAGGGAATAAAAAGTGCTGTAATGAGGCCCCATGCGATAAATGCGCCGATATTCGGCATGACCATGCCGCTGAGGAAGCGCCCAAAGGATTGTATTTGAGTTTTCATATGTTGTTGATTCCTCCTGATATAATTCATTGGAATATAACTTTGCTGAGCAACACAGCACTCCGGATTGCATTCTGCTGCTCTCTTGATGAGTTAATTATACCTAAGGGGCATACTGAAATCAACAAATAGTAATTTAACTTTGTCACTATGAAAAGTGACAAACCCTGAGAAGTGGAAACACGTTGAAATACCGCTTTTTGGAAGGTACAGGAGATCAAAAACTATGACCTATATTGGACAAAGAGTAACAGCATTTCTATGGCATATTGAAATATCCTATGGTATAATGAAAAACAGGGTGAAGTTAAAGAGGTACTACTATGTTAGTATTATGTATTATTTTTCACATTCGTCTATATGACATAAGGGAGATTGATTCGTATGGCATTCCATCTAAAGCCTAAGGAAGAAAAGTTTTTCACCTTATTGGACCAGCACGCTGCACTTAGCGCTGAAGCAGCTGATTTGCTTCGGCAGGCAATGAACGATGAAATTACGAAGGAAGAAGCATTGGCTAAGATCGATGTCTTGGCAGATAAAGCAGATGACTTGGTTATGGAAACGATGAAACGCCTGCAAAAGACTTTCATTACGCCGATGGACCGGGAAGATATCCAACAGCTTATCGACCAATTGGACACTACTATTGATAACATCAGTGAAATTATGGATAAGATGTGCATGTATCAAGTTGGCCAGGCAACAGACGGTGCTAAGGAAATGACTGTCATTGCTTCGAAGGCGATGAAAGAAATTCGCAAGTCTATTGGGTATATGAAAGACTTAAAGAAAAATTATCTCAAAGTAGAAGCCCGCAGTAAAAAAGTATTGAAGTTAGAACAGGATTGTGATGATCTGTATCATCAGGAAATGGCAACGCTGTTTACTGAATGCAAGGATCCTATTGAAATCATTAAGTGGAAAGAAATTCTTCAGTCCGTCGAAGATATTACAGATGATTGTGAAGATCTAGTCATCACGTTTAGAAGGGTAGTATTGAAATATGCCTGAGCATTGGTTAATATGGGCAGTCGTATTACTGGCTGTTCTCTTCGATTATATTAATGGCTTTCATGATACGGCGAATGCAATTGCAACGTCCGTATCTACGAGGGCTATTTCACCGCGCCATGCAATCATGATGGCGGCCATACTTAATTTTGCCGGCGCCATGATCAGTACGGGTGTTGCAAAAACCATTGGCGGTGATTTAGTTCTTAATCCGGCACAGATTAGTTTGGAAGTCATTATTGCTGCGCTGATCGGTTCTATTATTTGGAATATTGTGACGTGGTACTACCGTATACCGAACAGTTCGTCTCACTCCCTTATTGGCGGTGTCATCGGTGCTGTTTGTATCAGCGTAGGGCCGGCGGCTCTCGATATTTATGGTATCGGGCAGATCATTGCTTCGCTTATTTTGTCGCCTATTGTTGCCTTGTGTACGGGGTATTTTGTCATGGTTGCCTTGATGTGGATATTCCGTCGTTTCTCACCGGTCCTTTTGAATCGGCAATTCCGTAAGATGCAGCTCGTTTCGGCAAGTCTCATGGCGTTTTCTCATGGTTCTAATGATGCACAGAAGGCCATGGGGATTATTGCACTGGCATTGTTGAGCGGTGGGTATATCGATACTATGGAAATCCCTATATGGGTCAAAATTGCTTGTGCTACCTCCATGGCTCTTGGTACATCTGCTGGTGGCTGGCGTATTATTTCCACGATGGGGACGAAGATATTTAAAATGGAATCTATTAACGGTTTTGCTGCTGACTTGAATTCGTCCATTATTATTTTTTCAGCGACGTTTTTACATCTTCCCGTTAGTACGACGCATGTCGTATCCGGTTCTATTATGGGGATTGGTTCAGCTGAACGGGTCAGGGCCGTTCATTGGGGCGTAGCCCGCAGTATGGTAGTGACGTGGGTCGTTACGATCCCTATTAGTGCAGTTATGTCCGCATTGATTTATGAAGCTATTACGCTCGTGCTTTAGGAAATAAAGCATAGTTTATCAAACAGGCTTACGAGTCGTTTAGACTTGCAAGCCATTTTTTATGCTTTTTTTATGCCTTATGCGGCGCAGGAATATTTATTTTCTGCTGACAAACTATACTTTAATTGTCTCTTATTGTATAATATACATATACGTAAGGAGGGATGTTACGACATGAGATTGAATCAGGCTACCGATTATGCGTTCCGCATGGTATTGTATTTGGCGGAACAGCCGGAAGGAACAAAGATCACCGGCGCTGCCCTGGCAGCTAAACAGAACATACCCGAACGTTTTCTATTGAAAATCATGCGCAGTCTTACTGCCGCAGGGATCATGAAATCATTCCGTGGTGTCGATGGTGGATTTGCGCTTCAGCGATTGGCTCAAAATATTACGCTTTTTGATATTATTGAAGCAGTGGAAGGACAAACGGAATTGCAGCGGTGCCTCCATGATGAAACATCATGCTGGAAAGGCTGTACAGGGATGTGCTCTATTTACAACGCGTTTGCCAGCATTCAAAAGGATTTGGAAGATCGGTTAAAATCCATTAATTTTGCTGATTTGGCGGAACAAGAAAAAAAATTACAAGTCGTCCGTCAGGCTGAACAACAGTTCCGCAAAGAAACTGTTGTCACAACAGAATAAGGATCTGCGGAGTTTTCTGCAGGATAAAAGGGTTGCGGTACTATATGGCAACCCCTTTTTCGTTGTCATATAGTAGAAAATATTGTAAAATAGAAACTACCTGTTTTTTTATTTTTTTTATTATGTGGAGAGAGCTATTATGTATTTACCTATCCAAGGCTTTATTAGCAGTTTTAGATTTCTTGATATATTGGATATTCTGCTTGTGGCGTTTGTGCTATACAAGCTGTTTATCCTTATCCGTAATACCCGGGCTGTAGCGCTGATCAAAGGGCTTGTTATCCTTGGCATGGTCACGGTGGTCAGTAAGGTACTGGATTTGCATGTCATCAACTGGATGCTGCAACAGGGTATGACGGTAATCCTGGTCGCCTTGCCGGTCGTATTTCAGCCGGAACTGCGGAGAGCATTGGAACAAATCGGCCGGGGCCGTTTCTTTCGTTCAGGTCAGGTCATCAGCATGGAAGAGCTGGAACGGCTTGTTGATGAAATCGTGGCCATTACGGAATCATTATCTAAAACGCATACAGGAGCTCTCATTGTTTTTGAACGCGAAGTCGGTTTGAATGACTACATTGATACGGGGATTTCTATTGACGGGATCGTATCACGGGAATTATTAGGAAATATTTTTATTCCTAATACGCCACTCCACGATGGTGCTGTTATTATCCGGGAAAATCGTATCATGGCAGCAGGGTGTCTGCTGCCGCTCACTTCGGATCGTTCCTTGTCGACAGAACTGGGAACGCGCCATCGGGCGGCTATTGGAATCAGTGAAATGGCCGATGCTGTCGTTGTCGTGGTCAGTGAAGAAACTGGTTCGATTTCTTATACGTACGGAGGCCATATATATCGCCATCTTGACGGTAATGCGTTACATAATGTTTTGCTGACCTTTTTGAATAAACCCCAGCAAGGTTTGGCTAATATTCTTAAATGGAGGCCTTCGAAATGATTAAAATCGGTAAAAAGTGGCAATTAAAGCTTGTCTGTCTGCTTTTGGCCATTATACTGTGGTTTGTCATTATTAATGAACAAAATCCCATTAGCGAAGGCAGTTATACTGTGCCTGTCACTGTGGAAAATCTTGATTCACAGTATATAACCGCCAATGTCCCTAAAACTGTGTATGTCCGTTTGTCCGGGCCACGGAATACGATTATCAATGTCGGACCGTCAGATATTAAAGCGTATATCGATCTATCTAATGCGCAAGAGGGAGAAGCAGATGTGCCTGTCCATTTAGAAATACCGTCAGGCACAGAATTGAAGAAACAAAATATGACATCGGCCCATATTACAGTCGATGTATACACTGTAAAGGAATTTAAGTTATCTCCCCATATAACAGGACGACTGGATAATAATATCTCTATTAGCAGCATTAAATTAGTGCCGGAAAAAGTCGTTGTCAGTGGTGCCCGCCGTCTTATCAAGACCGTGGACAAGGCTATAGTGGATATTCCTGTAGGAAGCAGGGATGACAGCTTCTCCATTATGGCACCGGTGTACTTGGTAACCGCTGATGGCAGCCGTGTCGAAGGGCTGGATATGATGCCGTGGCAGAGTAGTGTCAAAGTAACATTGGGGCAGAATGCGGTGTCTAAAGTTGTGCCAGTCAATGTGACTACGTATGGTCATGCTGCAGATGGTGTGAAGGTGACAGCCATTACGGTAACGCCAGATAATGTGACCGTCCAGGGCGATTCTAGTGCTGTCAATGGTGTTGATCGCGTTGATTTGATCCCAATCAGTATTGACGGATTAGATCAGGACAAAGAAGTAAAAATATTTGTTCCGTCTATTACGGGAGCCGTTATCGAGCCAGATGCAGTCGATGTGAAGATTTCCGTTGACAAGGATGAATAAAGGAGAGAGATTACGTGCTGCGAGTATTGAATATCCGTACGGCTGTACCTATGCAAAAGCCTTTAGAGGCACTTATTGCAAAAAAATTACGTTGTAGTCTTCAAGATATAAAGAAAATCTGTATTGTCCGCCGTTCGATTGATGCACGGCGGAAACCGCGGATATATTTTGTTTTTACTGTCGATGTCACCTGTTTTGATGAAAATAGGGTATGGAAACGCTGTCATGATCATAAAGATGTACGACTCGTGACGGAACAAGTGGTGCCGCCAGTACTGCCAGGAACGATACCATTGCAGCATCGTCCTATCGTTGTCGGCACAGGCCCGTCTGGTTTGGCGGCTGCGTTGACGCTGGCCCGGCATGGTTACAAGCCTGTTGTTTTTGAACGAGGGCGTGATGTCGACCGGCGAGCTGCCGATGTTGAAGAGTTTTGGAAGGGAGGGCCTTTCCAGGCAGAATCGAATGTTCAGTTCGGTGAAGGCGGCGCAGGGACGTTTTCTGATGGTAAATTGACGACGCGAGTCAACCATCCGTTACTGCCACATATTTTGCAGGATTTTGTAGATGCCGGTGCGCCACCGGAAATTTTGTATGCCTACAATCCTCATGTTGGTACAGATGTGTTGCGGCAAGTTGTCAAAAATATGCGTAAGACTATTGAAGAGTTAGGTGGCGAAGTTCGTTTCGAAAGTTGTGTCACTGCTGTCCATCGTGACGAACAGGGCCAAGTCCGATCAGTCGTCGTGAATGGTACGCAGGAATATGAAACCGATGTCGTTGTCATGGGAATCGGTCATAGTGCTCGTGATACGTATTATATGCTGCACGAAGAAGGCATACATATGGAAAAAAAGCCTTTTGCAGTAGGCGTGCGCATTGAACATCCGCAATCTCTTATTGACCGGGCCCAGTATGGCTGCGATGCAGCTGAGTTGCAGCTAGAACCAGCCGATTATATGCTGACCTATCACAGTCCGCAAGGCCGGGCGTGCTATTCTTTCTGTATGTGTCCCGGTGGTGTCGTCGTAGCGGCAGCGTCTGAGGAAGGCCGTGTTGTTACTAATGGCATGAGCCTTTATAAACGGGATAGTGGTATAGCTAACAGCGCGTTAGTGGTCAATGTGACAGCTGATGATATGCCAGGTGACAGTCCGTTGAGCGGTATTGAATTTCAACGCCGTTATGAAGAACTTGCGTTTAAAGCGGGCGGAGGCAAGTATGCTGCGCCAGCTCAAACGGTGGGGGCTTTTTTGAAGCGCCCCGGTGATATAGTGCCGATGGTCCATTCTTATCGGCCTGGAGTGACGTGGGCTGATTTGCATGAGGTTTTGCCTGCCTTTGTCAGTAGTACGCTAGAACAGGCGCTGCCGTATTTCGGCAGGCGTATTCACGGCTTCGACGATGATGGTGTCGTCATGACTGGTGTAGAGACACGGACCAGTGCGGCTGTACGCATTACGCGTGACGAAGATCGCCAGGCTGCCGGAAGCGGTGGCCTCTATCCTGTTGGCGAAGGCGCAGGGTATGCTGGCGGGATTATGAGCGCCTTTTTAGATGGATTGGAAACAGCAATAGAAATCATACGTAAATTTCGACCTTTGGAGGTAAAGTAAATGGCTAGATTGTTTGGAACGGATGGCGTACGAGGAGTCGCCAATGACTCATTGACACCGGAATTAGCATATCATTTGGGACGGGCGGCAGCCTATATTTTCGGTCAGGATAAAGAACATCCGACTTTTCTTATCGGTCGTGATACACGCCGCTCTGGAACGATGCTGGCAGATATCCTGGCAGCAGGAATTGCTTCTGCTGGTGGTGATTGCTATATGGCAGGTGTCATCCCTACGCCGGCTATTGCTTATTTGACCAGGACACATCATATGGATGCCGGTGTTATGATCTCGGCTTCTCATAATCCGTTTGAGTACAACGGCATTAAATTTTTCGATGGTTTCGGCTATAAACTTCCTGATGAAACAGAAGATAAAATAGAAGAATATATGCTTAAAGATGAACGGGCCGGTTTGCAGAGCCGTCCTACAGGTGCTAGCATTGGCACTATTTCTGCGTGGACCGATTTGCAACAAGAATATGCTGATTTCGTCATTAAATCGACGAATGTCGATTTGTCAGGTCTCAAAGTGGTGCATGATGGTGCGAATGGTTCGGCGTCGGTCTTAGGGCCAGAAATACTGCGTCATTTAGGAGCAGAAGTCATTGCGATTCATCATGAACCGAATGGCATCAATATCAATGATCACTGTGGTTCCACCCATTTGGACAGTCTCAAAGAAGCGGTCCTTCAGAATCATGCCGATATTGGTATTGCTAATGATGGTGATGCCGATCGCTGTCTGGCTGTTGATGAAAAAGGCCGGGACATGGACGGAGACCAAATCATGCTTCTTTGTGCGTTGAAGTTAAAAGAAGAAAATTGCTTGAAACAGGATACCGTTGTCGGTACGGTTATGAGCAATATCGGTTTCCATAAGGCACTGAAAGAAATAGGCTGTAAAGCCGTGATTACAGGTGTTGGTGACCGTTATGTCTTGGAACGGATGCGTAAAGATGGATACTGCCTCGGTGGGGAACAGTCAGGACATATTATTTTCCTTGACTTTAATACTACTGGTGACGGCTTATTGACGGCAGTGCAACTGCTCAGTATTATGAAACAAAAAAATAAACCGTTGTCTGAATTGGCTGATTTAATGACTCGGTATCCACAGATCTTGAAAAATGTCCGCGTTCAGACTAAATCAGGCTGGGAAGATAATAATTTGATTATGGCAGCGATTTCTGCCGGAGAATCTGAATTAGGCGAAGATGGGCGTATTCTCGTCCGCCCGTCTGGTACGGAACCGCTTATACGGGTCATGGCAGAAGGCCCTGATTTGGATGAACTGAAACGGATCACTGACGATATAGCCAGTGTAGTAGAACACGAAATGGGTCCGTCGAAAAATTAATATACAGTCCGCATGGATGCCGATGACGATAGCCTTTTTAGGGCCTTGCGTTATAGGCATCCATGTTTCTATATGTGAAAAAAATTGACAAAGGTTAGCAAATAGATTACAATACTCCAATGGAATGATTCCATCCTTCCTGCAGGTTAACAGGCGTTTGGAAATCCGTTCGTAAAATGGATAG
>JAKVKI010000023.1 GCA_022486585.1 Megasphaera sp. | reverse complement strand
GGTCAGGTTTTATTTTTGACTTTTCCTGTAAAAATGGCTACAATCATACCATACTGTCTTTATGTTCCATCAGGAAAGGAAACGATATGAAACAATTACACGGTGCCCTTATTGCTACAAGGGTCTTCTTTTTTATTGCCGGTTTTGGCTATGCCTCTTGGGCTCCACTGGTACCAATTTTAAAATTACGGTTAGCTATAGGTGAAGATACCTTAGGGCTGTTGCTGCTGTGCATTGGCTTAGGCTCGCTTTGTACGATGCCCATTGCCGGTACGCTGGCCCGGCGTTTTGGCTGTCGCCGCGTCATGCAACTCGATGGCGCAGCCTTTGCTTTTATATTGCTGGCGTTATATGCCATACCGGACGTTAGCTGGGCTATACCCATACTCTTTCTCTTCGGCATGGCTACGGGACTCATCGATGTCACGATGAACATACACGCCATCCGCATAGAAAAGCTGTCACACAAGCACCTTCTCTCTGGCATCCACGGCATGTGGAGCCTGGGCGGTTTTGCCGGTGCCGGTATATTTGGCGTATGGATATGGCTGGGACTGACACCGCTATTTTCCACAGGCGCTGCTACTGTCATCATGCTCGTACTGCTGCTCGCCTTTGGTCCTCATTTGCTGTCAGAACCGCAAACCACAGGGAAACGAAACTCCCCTATCTTTGCTATACCACGAGGCGTCGTCATTCTGATTGGCCTGATCTGCTGTATTTCTTTTATTTGCGAAGGCGCGATGATGGATTGGAGCGGCGTACTGATGCTGCAGGAAAAAGGCTTCCCTGTCAGTCATGCTGGTACTGCGTATGCTATTTTCTCAGCAGCTATGCTCACTATGCGTTTTGTTGGCGATGCCTTAGTCATACACTGTGGCTCTCGGCCCATTATCTTCGGCGGAGTATCCCTGGCTATTGGCGGTCTGCTCCTGGTCATCTTCACAACACCGGCATGGCTTATTTATACCGGTTTCTTCCTCATCGGTATCGGCCTGGCTAACATTGTCCCTGTATTTTATTCCTTTATGGGACAGCAAAAGGAAATGCCTATTCACCTTGCTGTTTCTGCAGTCAGTACTGTAGGCTATTTAGGTTCCCTTTTAGGACCGGCTGCCATTGGCTTCATTGCCCATCAAACCAGCTTGTATATTTCCTTTATGACCTTAGCAGCCCTGCTAGTACTGCTATTGCTCATTGCCCGTCACGTCTATGCCAAAGCGGCTTGAAACAAGCCTGTACAATCATCCCCTTAAATTTCATAGTTCGTTTTAAGAGCAGACCCTGTTTGCCTGTTAATCATAGTCGTGTATATCGCTCGTATGCAAAAATAAGCAAGGGAGCTTCCCATAACGTAAAAATTTACGCTATAGGAAGCTCCCTTGCTGTTTTAATGCACGTATGCTAAAATACTTTCTTTATTTAGTTACTTCGATTGTATGCCCCTATTACAGGTAGAAAGAAATAGCTTTGCGCCCAGTCACAGTATCGGCAAAATGTTCCTTCAACATCGCCACATGGGACAAGAATGCTGGATCATCAAAATATTTAGCTTGTTTGGGACAGGCTCGGATACAGGCCTGGCATTTGATACAAATACCGGTAACTGCCGTTACATCCTCCGCATCGATTGCTCCCATCGGGCAGACAGCCGCGCAGTGACCACAAGAAATGCACCGTTCTATATCGGTTTTCGGCTTTGCCTTCAAAAATTTTGCAGGTTTGCCATCACGGCCCTGCGGTATGTAATACGGTGCATCTGCCTGCCCAGGCACGCACACTGGCGTCGCCTTGTCAGCCATGAGCCGGTCTGCTATCTTGTCAGCAAAAGCAGCCAGTGCTGTCACGTCTTTTTCATCTGGACGGCCGTTCGCCAAGGCATCTGTAAAGGCATGACGGCAGGGAACGGTAACGGCACTAACAGGAAGGAACTCATCTTTTTGCAATACCGCACAAAGTTCAGCCAAGGCATTATCAAAACTACGATTTCCATAGGTCACGACAGCGGCACAGGGTGTATGGCCGCCTATGAGATGCGTAGCAAAGTCGGGAAGTATTTTATTAGGAAGTTTCCCGGCGTACGTCGGCGCTCCTGCTATGACAAAGTCAGTCGCTGAAAAAGAATAGTCCTGTTTTCGTGCCGCTGGCAGCGTAAAATCGATATCGCTGTAAGGTACGCCCAGGCGCTGTGCCAAGGCCTGCCCTAACACCGTTACGACGCGTCGTGTATTGCCGGAAGCACTCCAATATACTGCTGTGATCTTCTCAATATTCATTGCTGTCATCTCCCTGCCGATGTATTTCTCCACGTATATATACTATATGTCACATATGATTTCAAACTAACTCTGCTAAATAGGGGATAATTTCTAAACTTCGTTTCAAGATACCTTGCATATAGGCTATGGTAATTCCGTAATTCGTAATAGGTATGTGTTGATCAGCTGCACATTTCATACGATAACGGACTTCTCTGGCGTTAAGCATACAGCCGCCACAATGAAGGATGAGTGCGTATTTTGACAGGTCTTCAGGAAATTCGACGCCGCTCACCGTCTCAATATGAATATCTTTACCTGTATAGTTGCGGAGCCATCGCGGTATTTTTACTGTACCGATATCATCACATTGACGATGATGCGTACAGCCTTCGGCAATGAGGACGGTGTCGCCATCTTGCAGTCGTTCTATTGCCGCTACCCCATGGACAGCATCCTGAAGCAGTCCTTTGTGACGAGCCATGAGAATAGAAAAAGAGGTCAGCGGAATATCCGGCGGCGTATCTGCCGAAACTTTAGCAAAAACCTGGCTGTCTGTAATGACCAAGGCCGGTTTCTTGCCTAAGTGGGCCAGCGTATGACGAAGCTCATATTCTTTGACGACAATAGCTGTACCGTCAGCTTCCAGGATATCCCGGATTGTTTGCTGTTGCGGCAAAATAAGCCTGCCTTTCGGCGCTGCCTTGTCGATGGGTATGACCAACAGGACAAAATCAGACGGATGGATCAGATCCCCAACGATCGTCAATTTTCCTTCTGTATTAGGTACTAATTTCCCTAAACGTTCTTTCAATTCTGTAATGCCCTGTTTCTTGAGGGCACTGACGCAGATCTCATCGGGTGCCGTTACCAGGTGCTGCGTCAATAGATCGCTTTTATTATAGACCACAATGTGGGCGATCTCTTTTTCCTTAATGAGCTGTATAAGTTGTTTATCTGCCGGTGTCAGCCCCAGTGTCCCATCGACGACAAGAACGGCTATATCCGTTTTGTTGAGGACCTGCCGCGTTTTCCTGACGCGCAGTGCTCCCAGCTCGCCAACATCATCAAAACCCGGCGTATCGATGATCATGACCGGCCCTAATGGCAAAAGTTCCATGGCCTTGTAAACCGGATCGGTCGTCGTTCCTTTCCGATCAGAAACGATGGCCAGGCTCTGACCAGTGACCGCGTTGACGACGCTGGATTTACCGGCATTCCGACAGCCAAAAAATCCAATGTGTATGCGTTCACCGGAAGGCGTATCATTGAGTCCCATTATATCACCTCGTTAATAGTCATATTTGCAAAATACTACGGCTGTTCCTTTGCGACACCAGAGAGTACCGCTGCTGCAAAGTCACTGTATGAATCGATCAGATTCGGTATGTCCCCTAAGTAGAGGCGGCCTGAAAAGCCAGCATGAGGCAACGGGATAAATACGGTCCCGTTCGGGCAAATGGGCTGGTACATAGGATCGGCAATGACGGTCCTGACATCCTTCAACGCATGGATAAATTCGTTTTCTGTTTCCATTCGTTTATCCCCTGCAAGAAGCTCGCCGTCTGTGCTGCCGAGCGGGGCATACACCGTGGCTGGAAGGCCTTCCTGCGCCAGTGCCGCTGCCAGCGACGCTGTATATACGGTTTCTCCGATAAGGACCGTCGCCGCATCAGTACCTTCACGATAGCGGGCACAGGAAAAAATAGCGGCTTTGCTTCGCACCGCTTGGCGCAGGTCCGCAGCAATACGTTCCTGTAAAAAAGGTCCTATAGGCACGCCGACGACGTAGGGAATGCCAAAACGCCGCTGCAGTACCTCGGCTGCTTCGATGGCACTGTCAGCAACGACGAGGGTCACATCGGCCTTGGAAGCTGTAGCGATTTCTTCCAGATTCGTACCTACAGACCAACAGCTCTGTACACGGAACCCGTTCCTGACAAGATAGGCACGCAGAGACAATTGACTGCCATTATCGCCAAAATCCAGTGGCGTCACGCCGAGGATATTGACAGAAATCGGTGCTATCGTCCTCGTATTCGCTGCAAAGGCCGGGTTCCAGGAACAGCAACAGGCCTTCTTCGTATCTGCTACGAAGTGTTCCGCCAACAAGCGGAACGCCCACCTTTCTCCTTTGTCATAGGTTTCCATGCTGTTAATGACTGGCGCTGCCGAAAACGCTGGTACGCCGCTGCGCTGTTCAATGACTCTGCAAATAGCCGGCAGATCTGTCCCTATCATGAGAGATACAGGCGAGCTCATGAGGACGATGAATCGCGGCGAAAAATCACGGGCTGCAGCAACAACATCATCAATGAGCTTATCATCATCACCCATGAGGGCTTCCATCTCCGTAACTCCGGAAATGAAAAACAAACTGTCATGATCGTACCAGCGCGGTTCGTCATGTGTCGTGTAGGTGGAGTTACAGCCTGACGGATCGTGGATGACAACCATGCCGCCGAGTTCAAACAGAACGGACGCGACACCAAAATTATCCGCCGAATACGTAGAAATCCTGCTTACTGCATATCTTGTCGGCATGATGCAAACCTCCATCCTTTAACACGAATATACGCGCGCGGATCCATATCACTCACAGCCGCTTTACACAACCAGGCTAGCAGTGTCCGAATGCCGGCGAAATCGACCAATCCGCCACCTTCAGCCATATCGACGAATTGATGCGTCCCTGTATAATAGCCGGCTTTCTGTCCGATACCGAGAAATCCTTCGGCATCATGTGGCAGGACACGCATCTTGGCGTTGCGGATGGAATACACCATCAGTTCTGGCGCGTGTTTTTTAAGCCATTCGACATGTATTTTATCCCTGTCATTCATCACATCTGCATACACACGCTGTACGTTGAACCCATGTTCTACTAGCGTACGGGCCAGACTAAAGGGCATAAAAACAGCTGCCGCATCAATGGCTACAGGCCGATTACCGATACATGTTTTCGCTTCTTTAAATGCCGCCTCACACGCAGCGATTTCCCCGCTATAATCCGGCTGAGGCAGATCCAGCGCTGCTGCTAAGGCATCCATATTTTTTTCGATATCTTCATAGACGTAACTGGAGGGCAAAAATAATTTTTCCTGTCCTAATCGCTTCGACTGGGTGTGCAACGCCATTTCCGCAACAGGGTCATAGGCTATGTTAAGGAAACTTTCGCCCATTTTTTCATATTCATCATACGTCTTGCACAGGGGCAGCTGTCGCAGGACAGCCCCTGATTCCTGCACCAGCCGAACGAGCATGGAATCAGCAGCAACAGGCAGATTACTGCCGATGATATTGACAGACTTCCTGGTCTTCTGCCGCTGCGGCAGGAGCGCATAGACTTGACTGCGTGTACGTAGTTCCGGCGGCAAATTCGTACGACGCCGCATCGGATCCATCCAGCAAGGGACAAAGCGTATATGCGTATAGGCCTTGCGTAATATATCGTATACGCCATCCATATCAGAGCCCATAATATGGTGGATGCAAGAGGGATACATGAATACTGCTTTAGGCGTATAGGGCAAATGATCCAATATTTCTTTGACGCCACTGACGATGGCATCCTCCATCGTCCCTTCATACATTTCCCGCTCTTCCATGATAATACTGGAAAAGTGCTGTATGCCGCCTTCGACTTCTGCAGCTGTTAACGTACAGCCGCGCAGGCAGCCGAGGCCACAGATATAAATTTGATGTGTTTCTGGTACGCAAAGCGTAGTGTGGACAATATTCCACGTACCGCGAGCCGGCGGTGCATATTGCAGGCCATCATAGAACGGTTCTGGAAATGCAGCTTCCTTGATAGGAAGACAGGCTCCGGAAGGGTCTGCCGTACCGTTGATCTTTCTCAACATGAAGTATGCACCTCCAGGCCCTTCGCCGTTGCCAATACGGCCTCAGCAAGCTGGCGGTATTCGTCAGCCATAGCACTATCGGGAAAAGCTTCAATGACGGTTTTGCGCAAATCTTCAGCAGCCACAACGATTTCGCTGCGGTGCAGTGTCCCTACGACATGCGTATGTATATCAGCAGCTAATTCCTGCACTTTTTCGTCTTCTTGTTTTACATTACGACGGTTGAGAATGATGCCGCCCATTTTTGCATAGCCGCGATCCTGGAAATGCTCGACGGCCATAGCAATATTAGCCGCCGCATGGATTGCCATATTTTCGCCTGATGTAACGACAAAAACAGCATCAGCATACCCTTTGCGCATAGGCATAGAAAAACCGCCGCAAACGACATCGCCTAAGACATCATAAAACACGACGTCTGGTTCATATGTTTCATATGCGCCTTTTTCATCGAGTTTTTCCAGTGCTGCAATGATGCCCCTGCCAGCACACCCCATGCCGGGAATAGGACCACCGGCTTCTACACAGACGGTACCACCATACCCGATAGTCACCATATCCGCTAAGGTCATGGCTTCTCCCTTTTGACGCAATATGTCGAGAACAGCCGGTATATCTTGTCGGCCATGCAGAAAATACGTCGAATCGGCTTTAGGATCACAGCCTATCTGCATCACTTTGATGCCCTGTTCCGCTAAGGCAGCCGACATATTGGAGACTGTCGTCGATTTGCCGATACCGCCTTTCCCGTAAATCGCAATTTTAATCATACTATATCGCTTCTTTCTGCCTTATATCAACATATTCTCGGCAATAGTTCGCCTCCTGGCGGCGGTAACAGGGTTTCTGTGCCTATTTCTGTACGCATGATGACTTGGCCGGCATGTTCTGCCGTGACCTGACCGATAATAGCAGCCTGCTGTGAATAAGGGCCTTTACGAAGGGTTTCTACAATAGCCGCTGCCTTATCCTGCGGCGCAAAGACGACAAGGCGGCCTTCACAGGCAAGATAGAGCGGTTCCAATCCCAACATACCGCAAACACCGCGTACGTTGCCATCAACGGGGATTGCCTGACTATCCAGATGGATCCCTGCATGGCTTTGTGACGCTATTTCATACAATACCGTGCCGACGCCGCCGCGCGTCGCATCACGAATGACATGGATATCCTTCGTCGTTTCCAGCATAGACTGTACGGTTCCCCATAACGGAGCACAATCACTGGTAACTTCTGCATCAATGCCAAAGTGGTTGCGAGCCAGCAGGATCGTACATCCATGACGGCCTACATCACCTGTAACGATGATCGCATCTCCAGCCTTAGCCTGCGCCCCTGACGTATGGACGCCTTCCAAAATACGGCCTATGCCTGTCGTCGTAATGAACAGGTTATCTACCTGGCCTTTACCGGCAACTTTGGTATCACCGGCAACGATACGCACGCCCGCTTCAGCAGCCGTTTTTTCCATAGCTGCCGCATAGCTTTCGAGCTTAGCCAGCGGAAAACCTTCTTCGATGACGAAGGCACACGATAAATACAACGGCTGCGCACCCATACAGGCTAAGTCATTGACAGTACCGCAAATACTCAGTTTGCCAATATTGCCGCCAGGAAATTCCGGTGGCGATACGATGAATCCATCCGTCGTAAACGCCAGTTTTGTGTTGTCTATCGGTAATACAGCCGCATCATCCGCCGTAAACTGCGGATTAGAAAAATGGGCTTTAAACACTGTATCTATTAATTCTGCTGTCTGTTTCCCGCCGGCACCATGGGCCAGTGTGATCACATCATTCATGCAGGACACCTCCATATTGATAATAAGCGGAACAAGCTCCTTCGTGAGATACCATACAGGCCCCGATCGGGTGTTCCGGCGTGCAGGCTGTGCCAAATACAGGACAGTCTGCAGGACGACATTTCCCTTGCAGGACATCCCCGCAATGGCAGGCCGGATTAGCATGACCTTGTATCGCTGGTACAGCATATTTTTTCCGGGCATCGAATGCCGCATAGGCTTCCTGCAGCGCCAGTCCTGACAACGGAATGACACCGAGACCCCGCCATTCTGCATCGCACGGTTCCATGACGTTCTTCATGATTGCCTGACCAACCAGACTGCCCTCACGAGTAACGACACGGGGATAGCAATTTTTAAAGAAAGGCTTCCCTTGCGGGAATTTTGCCAAAATAACAGCGAACGCCGTCAGCAGCTCTTTTGCTGTAAAGCCGGCAACGACACCGGACACGCCTTCTTTAACCAATTCTTCAGCGTATTTCGTTCCCATGACAGCATCGACATGTCCCGGATAAAGGAATACATCGGCACTGTCCTTTAAGGCTTCATAGGCCTGGGGCATGGTCTTATTGGCCGTCAAAATAGAGAAATTCGTCAGTCCAGCTGCCTTTGCCTGCTGGACAGCCAGACAGCTGGCCGGCGTCGTTGTTTCAAAGCCAACAGAAAGAAATACGGTCTGTTCATTCCGATGGGTTTTAGCGTATTCATACGCATCTACTGGTGAATAGACGATTTCAATATGCGCCCCTTTACTGCGGGCACCAGCCAGGCTCATCACTGAACCAGGTACACGGACCAGATCACCGAACGTACAAAGGGTCACCTTTTTTTCCAAGGCCAGCCAAACAGCTTCATCCAAATATCCCACCGGTGTAACACAGACCGGGCATCCCGGACCGGAAATGAGATTGACTTGAGAAGGTAAGAGCTGCCGTATGCCCTGACGGAAGATCTCATGCGTATGTGTACCGCACACTTCCATAATACGGACGGCCGGGCCGGTATACGACTGGATGATGTCGAGGGCTGACCGTTTTTTTATTTCTGTCATTATAAATCCTCCAAAATATCGTCCATTTCATCCGTATCAGTATCGGTAATCTTGGCAATCGCCATCCCAGCATGGACCATGACATAATCCCCTGGATTCAGTGATTCAATGAGAGCGGCAGAAACGTTCCGTTTCGCCCCGGACGCATCTACCAACGCCATGCCATCTTTTATCGTTACAACTCGTGCCGGTAATCCAACACACATATATATCAGTCCTTTCTATTCATAGCTGCATACACAGCTTGTCCTAAAGCAATACCACCGTCGTTGGGCGGTACTACATGATGACGTAATACAGTGAACCCTCTGTCTTGCAGTGCCGTATCAGTAAAACGCAGCAACAAGCGATTCTGAAATACACCACCGCTCAACGCGACCGTCGTGCGACCAGTGCTGTGACGCAGTTCTTCAACGGCACCGATGATCATCCCTGCCAAAGAAACATGGAAGTCATAGGCTAACTGTTCCGGCAAGGCGCCATCGAGACGACGTCTGACCAGCTCCGTGACCAATACGTCTGTTGGCAGCAGCCAGCGCTGCTTTCCCTGTTGCGGTGCAACAGGTACGACCGGTCGTATGCCCTGCCTTTCTTCCCAGCGTTCTGCTGCAAATTGGAGCTGCATAGATGCATCTCCTTCAAACGTCGAAGCCCGGCAGAGCCCGGCAATGGCACTGACCGCGTCGAACAGACGGCCGGCACTGGTCGACAGGACACTGTTAATATGGTGATCATACAAAAACAGTTGTGCCTGCAGCTGTGCTTCGTCACAGAGTTGCAAGTCCTGGACCTTGCGCCAGGTCTTTTCTGTATTGCAACCCGTCAAGGCATATATCATCGATACGGCAATACGCCAGCCTTCCTTTGCCGATGCATCGCCGCCGAGCTGATAAAATGGTTTGATCGATGCACTGCGACAATATTGATGCATATCTGCTGTAAAAATCTCTCCGCCCCAAATAGTACCGTCATCACCATAACCAGTCCCATCAAAGGAAACACCAATAAGCGGCTCTAAATAATTATTTTCTGCCATACATGACAGGATATGCGCATAGTGATGCTGTACGGCTATGACTGGCAGGCCCATATCGTGTGCTACGGCTACGGTATTGTAGCGAGGATGTGTATCACAGGCTACGACAGCCGGCTTCGCTTCCAAGAGCGTTTCCATCCGCGTCACCGATTGCCGCAAGGCGTCTACTGTACGGATATCTGCCATATCCCCTATATAGGGGGACAGGTAAAACAAATTATTCTTGCCGATACAGAATGTATTCTTCAATTCACCGCCTATGGCCAATACTTCTCCCTGGCTGTGACCGACAAAAAATGGCAGCGGCGCATAGCCCCGAGAGCGGCGGATCATATAGGGGCTGCCATCATACCAGTCCATGACCGAATCATCAGCCCGTAAGCGTATGGTCCGGTTATGAGATAAAACAACATCACATAATGGCGTCAGTTCTGTTACTGCTTCTTCATCAGTACGGCAAATCGGTGCTCCTGATTCATTGGCACTGGTCATTACCAGGCTATCGGGCATGACGAGATCATCATCATACGTAAATAATAATAATTGCAACGGTGCATACGGCAGCATGACACCGACAGACGGATTGCCCGGTGCTATGCCCGGACAGAGGTGACTGTCCTTCTGCTTCCGCAGTAAGAGTATCGGCTTCTCATGGCCGTCAAGGATCTGTTCCTGCCCCGCTTCTACGATACATTCGCGCCGTGCTGTTTCCAGATCTTTCATCATGACCGCAAAAGGCTTGACAGGACGACGTTTCAATGTCCGCAGCCGTTGCACAGCGGCTTCATTCGTACCGTCACAACACAAATGGAACCCGCCGATCCCTTTGACAGCAATGATACCGCCAGCAGCTATCTTATGCCGTGCTGCCGTGATCGCATCACGACGGCGTTCGCTCCGCCCTAAAAGATATACTTCAGGGCCACAATCATTACAACAGACTGGCTGGGCATCATAGCGCCGCGTATCGGCATGGGTGTATTCATCATAGCACGCAGGACACAGGGGGAATTCGCCCATGCTCGTCCGCTCCCGATCATACGGCATAGCATCGAGGATCGTCAGCCGCGGTCCGCAGGCTGTACAATTGATGAAGGGATGGAGATAGCGGCGATTCGTTTTGTCGAAAAGCTCTTTTTTGCATTCATCACAAATAGCAATGTCTGGTGATACGAAGATATCGCCCTTTTCTTTAGCACTATCGATGATTTGGAAATCATCATAGGGCTCACGCTCTTCACGAACTGCATCCACCTTTAGTATGGCTGAACGAGGCGGCGCTTCCTGCTCTAAGGCACAACGGAATTCTTGACGCCGTGCAGCCTTGCCCTGGACAAGGATTTCCACATAGGAGCCTTTATTGCACACACTGCCTTGAAGGGCACAGCGTTTTGCCAAGCGGCTGACAAAAGGACGGAATCCGACACCTTGGACGATGCCGAATACACGAATCACGTCTGTCTCCATAGCTAGGTCCTCCCTGATACAGCAAAATGAGGAAAATCGATAAAGGTCCCTTTAAAGTGAGGCAGCGCTTTTTTGAAATAGGCGTCACCTATGATACAATCAAACTCGTCATTATCAGCAAGGACGCAGAAATCATCTTCCTCGCGCAGTTGTATATCCCCATCACAGCAACAGCCTTCATCACGGAGGAACCACGTAGCAACCGTGATTGCTGCGGTTGTCGTTCCTTCAAGCATCTCCCGCAACGCATTCGCTCCTATTTGTTGATGGATAATAAGTATTTTTTTTGCCTGTACTGCCTGCACCTGCTCGACGAGCGTCTCCAATCCAAAGTAGCGGCATTCATAGGGTGTACCAAAGGTTCGCTGCAACCATTGCGCTGCAGCGAGGCCGGCCGGAGACAGGGCAATATTTTTTTCTGCTTCTCCAGCATGGATATAATCGTCCAATGTATCCCCTAAACGTATGGTGTCCCATCCTTCACGACGCAACCTTGGCCGGATGCAGTCTAAATCAGCAGGATGCCTCATATCTAAGGGAATCGCTCCTAAGACATTCACTACTCCTTTTTTACGTTGTACCGTCCGGTCTGTAAAGGTCTCGAGCAACGCATGAAAGGCCTTGATGATACCTGTATCATATGTTGTCATGCCAGTCGTATCTATCGTAAGGACAGGAATGGACAACTGTTTTTCTGCCATGCGGCGCAGGCCTGTATAGTCTGTCGCAATGACCGAAGGAACCGGTGTACCCACAATGGCCGCAAACGCTGCGTCTATTTCTTGAGCTGCAGCACATAATTTATGGACCAATCGGTCATCACGCCCTAAGATCGCATCCATGTCACGGAGACCGGCACTAAAAACAGCACTCTTTTTGCCGCTGAACCAGCGCGGTTCATCGAAACCGCAAATATTGCCAGCACAGCCGCCAGCATCACAAATAACGACAATACCGCCTAGTCCATAGAGGACGGCTGCCGCACCGGACTGATCCGGCGCAAAGGGAGCAATATATTTCCATAACCCTTTCATCCGTCAGTCCTCCTTTCTAACGCTGCTTCTAGCTGTTGCAACAGTGCAATGACGCCATCATACCCAAAAGGCTGTACTTCTTCATCCCAAAATACATGGGCACTTTGGGGATGATAGTAGGCACTATCTTTACCAATAGTAATATCCACGGGATGTGTCGTCCCTTCATAATACAGCATCGATGGCGACAAATTTGAATACACCTGTGTATCTGGGCTGAGAACAGCTAAATGACGTAAATAGACAAAATCATGGGCTGACAAATTGGCGTAGAGTTCACTCACATGGAACCCGTATCGCGTCAATGCCAGGGCCATTTCAAAGGCATTGCCATTCTGCATTTCGCCAATGGCTACAGTCGTACCGCTATAGGTTTCCCTGATGCGACGGACTGCCGCTCGTGCTGGTTCCCACCATTGTTCATCGTCGATTTCACCGCCTGCCGCCTTGGCAAAGGCTGTATACTGACTGTGGATCTTATCAACTTCATACAGCCGTGTCAATTCGATACTAGGGATATGAAGCTGTTGTTCCATCGTTTGTGCTGCCAGCCGTGATTCCGGATGGAGAATAATATTAAAATTAGCCTGGGACATAGCCTTGTATTCTTCAAAGGTCTTGGCTCGGGATAATTCATTTATTTTCTGCAAGCCTAATTGCCGAAGAATCAGATATATTTCGCAAGTGTCCCGCAAGGGCGCAAAATAGCCCAACAGGTTCACTGTCCGGCGATGACGTGGTTGCGGTTCCAGCAGAGAATAGACAGCTCGCCGTACATCTACCATCGGCGGTTTACGGCCTTCCCTGGTCAGAGCATACATATAGCAAGGCACGACAGGAAGGCCTGCCTGTTCAGCTGCTTTGCGGCAGACTCGTTCCATATCCGTCCCCAACAGTGCATCTACGCAGGTCATGCAAATCATGACCATGGACGGCACGGTCTTCAGAGACGACACGACTTCCTGAACTGCCTGGGGGATTTTCTTCAAATGACGGCCTGTTACGATATCTGTTTCGTCCATAATATAGAAAAAGAAACGATCGCTATAGCCGCCCATTTCACTTAGGATCGTCGTATTACGGCCACAACAGTCCGGCCCGACAAGAAGCATGACGGAACCGGGGATCGCCAGGCCAGCCCGTTTTACGCCGAAGCCCTGCGCCCCTGGCGAGTTAAAAGCCAATGCCGCCGGCGAATTATATATGAGATGCGTAGCGGAAATGAGTTCGTTGGGAATGGCCTGACGGCCTCGTTCTGCTAATTCCCGCACGGTAATTGAATACGGTTTATTTTGCATAATAAATTCCTTGTATAAGTTGTCGATATAAAGAGAAAATACAGTGCTTCCTTTAGTCTTGCTGGTGTAGCAATGTTGTTGCTAAACCCAGGAAGGTTTGACTGATCGGCAATTCCGGATCGCCTTCAATGACCGTTTTGCCTTCTTCTTCGTAGTGGTTGATTTCATCACTGCGAGGGATATCACCAATAATGCAGAGCCCTGTTTTCTTAGCAAACTCACGGACTTTCTGCTCTTCATCCGGTATGTTACGTCGATTCAGGATAATGCCCCGTACTTTAGCATAGCTGCGATCAGCGAAGTTCTCTACGGCTGTATTGATGTTGTTCGCTGCATAAAGCGCCATTTTTTCACCAGATGTAACGATCAGTACTTCTTCAGCGTAGCCTTCGCGAATAGGCGCAGCAAATCCGCCACAAACGACATCGCCCAACACATCATAGAGGACGACATCCGGCTGAAATCGTTCAAAGAGCCCTAAGTCCTCTAACAACGCAAACGTAGCAATGATGCCCCGGCCTGCACACCCCAGCCCTGGTGTAGGACCGCCTGTTTCGATACAAAGAACACCGCCATATCCCTTACGGGAAATGTCTTCAATGCACTGCGGGTCTTCGTCATGTTCACGCATATAATTCATGACCGGCTCTACGGGCTTGCCGCCGAGAAGATTGAAGGTCGAGTCGGCTTTGGGATCACAGCCGATCTGGATAACCCGTTTCCCTAAATAGGCAAAGGACGCTGCCAAGGTACTCGTCATCGTAGACTTGCCAATACCGCCTTTGCCATAGATCGCTAATTTTAACATATCCCGCTCCTATTGTGGTATAGCCGGATAAATCGTCTTCGTACTGATATCCGGAATCATCCCTAATTTTCCTGATAAGGCACTGATCGTATCCTGCGGTGCGTCTACGATGATGCTGATGACATTGAGTCCTTGTGCTTTATACGGGACACCCATACGACCTAAAATGATATCGCCATATTCATGGAGAACATCATTCAACTTTTTTGTTGATTCCCGATTACTGACGATAATACCTATTAAAGCCAATCTCGTTTCCATCTGTATTCCTCCTTTTGCAGTCCTGTTGATACAAAAAAAATAGCGCTGTGTGAAAGCACAGCGCCTGCCTATTTTATATGTGCTTTCGCCTGTGCCGCGCAGCATGCTTTGCGGTCAGGTCGGAGCCTTGAATGAAGTTTTCCGTCAGAATTTTCTTCCAGATCACTTATTTCATTTTATTATACCATACACAGATAAAAAGTCATAGAAAGAATGGCTGTTATTATGCAGCTGTATGCTCTTTCTTCGTAAAATATTCATTATAGGCTTTGTTAAATACATCACTGGTGATTTCATGTTCCCAGCGAGCAACGAGCATCGTCGCCATACAGTTGCCGCAAACATTACAAGCCGTGCGGATCATATCCAAAATACGGTCAATGCCAAGGACAATGGCTACGCCTTCAGCCGGCAAGTCAAAGGCCGCTGCTGTCGCTGCCACGACAATGATGCCCGCACCAGGAACGCCGGCGATCCCCTTTGTCGACAACATGAGTGTCACCATAATGAGGAGCTGCTGACCTATAGACAAATCAATGCCATACAGCTGTGCAATGAACAAAATAGCTGCTGAACTGTACAGCGTCGACCCGTCCAAATTAAAGGAATATCCTGTAGGCATAACAAAGGTGACGATGTTCTTCGGTACACCCAGTGCCTCCAGGCGCTGCATGGCCACAGGTAAAGCAGCTTCACTGCTGGCCGTGGAAAATGCCAAGAACAGAATATCTTTAAGACAACGGATAACGTGGAAAAAATTGATTTTCGTAAATGCCGTAGCAATACAAGCTACCAAACATACGAAGACGATCGTAGCAAAGAACACTGCCAAAATAAGTTTGCCAAGGGGAATAAGCATGGCAATGCCAAAGCTGGCAACGGTATAGGCGATCATGGCAAAAACGCCGATCGGCGCTAGTTTCATGACATAGCCCGTTACTTTGAACATCGCTTCGGCCACGCTGCGACAGAACTGGACGATAATATCACCAGCTGACCCGATATGGGCAACAGCAACACCAAAGAAGCAGGTAAAGAAGATGATTTCCAACATATCTTGCCGAGCTGCAGCATCGATGATATTGGTCGGAATGATATGGACCATGTATTGGACCATGTCGATGCTCTTTTGGCTCGCTGCGGCAGCACTGGTTTCACTGGCAGCAGACGCAGCGATTTGTACTCCTACGCCAGGTTCTGCTAAATTCATCACTAATAATCCAACAGCCAAGGCAATGGTCGTAGCAAATTCAAACCAAATAATAGATTTGCCACCTAACCGTCCTAATTTCTTAAAATCACCTGTACCGGCGATCCCCATAACTAAAGTACTAAAAATCAATGGAACGACGATCATCTTGATCATACGCAAGAATCCATCACCGACAGGCTTTAAATGAGACCCTGCTTCAGGAAAACAATACCCTACAACAGCGCCTAAAAACAACCCGAGTAAGATCTGCGTGCTTAATCCCAGTTTTTTAGGTAACTTCATACCAAAACTCCTCCTGATTCGTAAATAGAATTTACTGTATTCTAAAAATACATAAGAATTTCAAATACATATGAATATATTTTATAATAGTTGATGGAAATATACAATAAATTTTTAATAATTTATCTACAAAAATTCAATTTACTGTTCCCCTGGGACTGCTTTATTTCCCTCTTCACCCATGGTATGATAAGAGAGGAAACGAGGCATGAACGGGAGATGATATAATGGTAAAATGTCCTACTTGTGGTACGGAATTACGGGATGGTGTCCTCATGTGCCCGATTTGCGGTACTAAACTGCCTGTCCCGCCACCGGAACCACCAAAAAATACAATAAATGATTCCAAGATTTTCTCTAAAACCCGCGTCATCAGCTTTATTATTATCATGCTCATCCTTATTATCGGATTATGGCGCGTATTCTCAGCATAACAAAAACCACGGTGCATATCACATATATGTGAACATTGCACCGTGGTTTTTTGTTATGTTTGTTATGGAGAGGTGTATAGTATCATACTATATCTTAAATCTTAAAATTCAGTTTTCCACAAACCATGGAGATTACAGAATTCATATACAATACCGTGTTCCGGCGCTTTGAAGGAAGCGATGGGCTGATCACCTGGTTTGAGATATTTAATTTCTAACCCATCGTCCGTTGCCAAGGCAATGAACGCGATATGATGTTTTTCTTCCATCGGATGAATGACGGAACCTACTGTAACGATTAACGATGAGCCGTCTTTTTTAAGAGCTGGTACGTGTTTTTCCTGCGCTGCATCGACAGCACCAGGAGCAAGCAGTTTGGCATTGGTCATGCCGGCTTCTTCACCCTGTACCAAAGCAACAATGCTTTTATTTTCGAGTTGATAAAATTTTACTTCTTTCATGAGTGATTCCTCCTTGCTGTATAAAATAATTTTTTAATTAATAATCTTTATTTCTTATTACAAACATATTATACTAATTCGCTCCACATTTGTCAATGCTTTTGCTCCACTATTTTATAGAAATATTTTTCAAATTATGATACACTATAGACAATTCGCTTTACGAAAAATTGTAAAAGAAAGGAATTGGTATTGTGGAGTATACAAATTGCATCAATTTTTTATTGACTATCGCCCAGCATGAAGTATTTTTAGTCTTCTCTGAAACATTATCCCAATTCGGTATTACGCCGGGACAATATGGCGTATTAGCCTGCCTTTGGAAAGACGAAACATTGACACCAAAGGAAATCGCAGCTATACTCCGTGTAGAAAACTCAACGATTTCCGGTGTCTTAGACCGCATGCAGAAGCGTGGCTTCATCGATCGCGTACTAGATCCTAATAATAAACGCAGCATCCGTGTCAAAGCCACTGAAAAAGGTCTGGCTATCAAAGAACCTGTACAGAAAAAAATTGAAGAACTGAATCAATTTGTTCTACATGACTTCTCTCCGGACGAACAACGTAATTTACTGAATTATCTTAGCCGTATCGGCAATATCCAACACAGTGACCCCTAAAAAGGCACTGTGTTTTTTTTACCTATATTTTTTATTCGTATTACAAACTATTTGCTTATGATATTTTTGGCATTTGATTGATTTTTACTTTTCCGTATGATATTATGCAAGTGTAATAGTTCTTATTGCGAAATATTTTTAGATAGTATTTTTTGTGTGATAAGGAGAGATGGATCATGAATTTTGAATTGACAACAGAAGAAGAAAGACTGCAACAGCAAGTACAACAATTTACAGAAAAACGATTGAAACCAGGTGTTGTAGAACGTGACGAAACCTCTGAATTTCCTTTAGAAGCCTTTAAAGAATTTGGTAAAATGGGCATGTACGGTCTTTGCTATCCAACAGCTTTTGGTGGCACAGGAACAGGCTATCTTCCCTATATCCTGGCAGTAGAAGAAGTATCTAAAGTCGATGCTTCTTTTGGTATCGCCTTTTCTGTCAATACTTCGCTCTATGGCGGCAGCATCATGTACTCTACAGCAACAGATGAACAGAAGAAACGATTCCTTTCTCCCATTGCCAGCGGTCAAGCCATTGGCTCCTTTGGTCTGACCGAAGCCTCTGCTGGTTCCGATGCCGCAGGCCAACAGACCATTGCTACTAAAGATGGTGAAGACTACATCCTCAATGGGACGAAAATCTTCAATACGAACGGCCCTCTCGCTGATTACACCGTAATCTATGCATTGGCAGATCCTTCTATTGGTACTAAAAGCATGTGCGCTTTTGTCGTAGAAAAAGGCATGGAAGGTTTCCACGTTGGCAAGCTGGAAAATAAGATGGGGATCCGTTCTGCAAAAGTTTCAGAAATGGTATTGAGCAACGTCCGCGTATCTGCAGACCGCATGATCGCTAAACCAGGTGAAGGTTTCAAACTAGCCATGCAAACCTTAGATGGCGGCCGCATCGGTGTCGGTGCGCAAGCCCTCGGCATTGCTGAAGGCGCCTTCGATATTGCTGTAGAATATATGAAACAGCGGGAACAATTTGGCAAACCTATTTTCAAACAGCAGTACCTGGCCTTCAAAATGGCTGAATTATATACAGACATTGAAAAGGCTAAGTTGGTCCTTTACAAAGCAGCCTGCCTGAAACAAGCAGGAAAACCCTTTACGACGGCTGCGGCTATCGCTAAATTGACTTGCACCGATGTTGCCATGAAAGTAACGACTGAATGCGTCCAAATGCTCGGTGGCAACGGATACATGAAAGAATACCATGTAGAACGCATGATGCGCGACGCAAAAATCACGCAAATCTACGAAGGCACCAACGAAATCCAGAAACTTGTCATTTCCGGTGGTCTCTTCCGTCGCAAAAAATAATATCTGTATATTACCTTTATAAGGAGTGGTTTACGTGGAAGAAGTCGTTATCGTAAGTGCCTGCCGTACGGCTGTCGGTGCGTTCGGCGGCGGTCTCAAGGATGTACCTGCTACGGATTTAGGGGCCATCGTCATTGACGAAGCTGTTCGCCGTGCTGGTATCTCAAAAAGTCAGATTGACGAAGTTGTCATGGGCAACGTCATCCAAGCAGCCTTAGGCCAGAACCCGGCCCGTCAGGCTGCTATCAAAGCCGGTGTTCCCCAAGAAGTGCCCGCCTTGACCATTAACAAAGTTTGTGGCTCTGGCCTGCGCACAGTTGCCCTTGCAGCACAAATCATCAAAGCTGGTGATGCCGATATCATCATTGCCGGCGGTATGGAAAACATGTCAGCCGCTCCTTATGCTATCCCTAACGCTCGTTGGGGATATCGTATGGGCAATGGCCCCTTAATCGACACCATGATCAAAGATGGCTTATGGGATGCCTTCAATGATTATCACATGGGCATAACAGCTGAAAACGTATCCGAACAGTTTGGCGTAAGCCGTCAAGCACAGGATGAGTTAGGCCTTCGTTCTCAACAATTAGCCTGTGAAGCTATTAAAAATGGTGTTTTCAAATCACAGATTGTACCAGTCATCGTTCATGGCCGCAAGGGCGATACTCTTGTCGATACTGATGAATTCCCTCGCGAAGGTGCTACGATAGAAGGTCTCGCTAAATTGAAACCAGCCTTTAAAAAAGGCGGCACCGTAACGGCTGGTAACGCATCAGGCATCAATGACGGTGCTGCTGCTTTTGTCGTCATGTCGGCACATAAAGCCAACGAACTGGGCATAAAGCCGCTCGCTAAAATTGTCAGCTATGCTTCTGCTGGTGTAGATCCTGCTATTATGGGCACAGGGCCGGTCCCAGCTGTTCGAAAAGCACTGAAAAAAGCTGCCTTAACTGTCAGTGATATCGACCTGTTTGAACTCAATGAGGCTTTCGCTGCCCAGGCCGTATATTGCTGCCGTGAGCTTGGTGTCGATATGGCCCGTACCAATATCCACGGCGGTGCCATCGCTATCGGCCACCCTATCGGCGCTTCTGGTGCCCGTATTCTTGTCACTCTTCTTTATGGCTTAACAGAGCCCCAAGTGAACGGCAAATACGGTGTAGCTGCCCTATGTATAGGCGGCGGTCAAGGAACGTCACTGATCGTTGAACGTATGAAATAAAATTTATATACAAATACAAAAAGAGCTATCCCAAAATGAAAGTATTTGGAGTAGCTCTTTTGCTATGAGAAAATACGCTTGTAATTTCTAATAAATACCCGTTGCCATATAGAAGAATACAGCAAAGAATGCGAAAACAACTTTTAAGACCGTAATAGCAAACATATCTTTATAGGATTGACGATGAGTCAGACCGCAAATAGCCAAGGTCGTAATAACAGCTCCATTATGCGGAAGACTATCCATACCACCGGAAGCCATCGCAACGACACGGTGAAGCACTTCAGGAGGAATCCCCTGTGCTGCTGTCATATCGAGGAAATGTTGTCCAAACAGATCCAAGGCGATACTCAAGCCGCCAGAAGCCGAACCAGTAATACCTGCCAGGATATTGACCATAATAGCTGCGTTGAATAAGGGCATGCTGGATCCAATACCTAACAAGCTGTCTGCTACTTCGAGGAAGCCCGGCAATGCAGAAATAACGTTGCCATAGCCAACTTCGGAGGCTGTGTTCATAATAGCCAGCAACGAACCGAGAGCGCCGGCATTGAGAGCCGCTTTGATACTGGTGTTTTTAGACATGAACTTGCGACCTGTCGCACAGGCAATGATGATTGCAGCCAAGAGCCCCAGTACGAGAGCCCAAATAGCAACGACGTTCTGCACGCTTTTAGCCAGAATCGGAAGCTTCAAGGACTGGAACGGAACGAGCAAGGCACTATCCCATGTGAAAATCATAGAGAAGTAGAAATTAAGCACTAATACGACGATCAAGGGAATAATAGATAACTGCCATGGTGGAAGCTTCATATTCGGATCGATAATCGTTTCATTCAACGTATGATCACCATAACCTTCACCGGCTTTAGCAGCTGCCTTACGGCGCCATTCCAAATAGGCCAGACTGGCAATAACCAATAGTGTCCCGGAAATGATACCTAAAATAGGCGCTGAGAATGTCGTCGTACCTAAGTAAATCGTCGGAATGATATTCTGGATCTGCGGCGAACCAGGATAGCAGTCCATCGTTGCGGTGAATACGCCGGCAATAAAGCAGGCCGGAATAAGACGTTTCGGAATATCTGCTTCTCTGAACAAGGCAGCAGCAAACGGATATACAGCAAATGCACAGACAAACATGGAAATACCGCCGTAACACAGAATCATGCAGGCAAAGACAACTGCGAAAATAGCCTTATCCTTCCCAATGACATGAATCGTTTCCATCGCGATACTACGAGCCATGCCCGTTTCTTCCATGATTTTACCGAATACGGCGCCTAACAGGAAGACAGGGAAAAAGGACTTGATGTACATGACCGCTTTGGTCATAAACAGTTCCGTATACCCCGGTAAAATAGGCAAGCCTGAAAAGGCTGCGGCAAATAATGCGAATATCGGGGCAAATAAGATGACAGAAAAGCCACGATATGCAAAAGTTACCAATAAGAACAAACTTAATACAATTGCAATAATCTCCATAACATGATCTCCTTTTCTTTTTTTCTCTTGCGATCTTCTTGAATCCTATGACTTAATGATATCGTACCTAGTAATTGAATAAAAGATAACGGTTTTGGCACTCCATTGATTTCTTTTCCCCAAATGGCAATGCCATGAATTCCTGGAATACTTAATTAGTCAATTAGTCATAAAAAAACGCGGCCCCGTGGCCGCGTTTTTTAAGTGTAAGCATTCATATGTGTAAGCATTCGTAAGCATATTCGTAAGCATTTTATATAGGGTATTTCACACATCAAAGGAGTTGTTTTAAAGCAATGTTATCTCAGGATAGCGCCAGAAATGACCATCTGCTGAACCTGATTGGTGCCTTCATAAATCTGGGTGATCTTAGCATCACGCATGTACCGTTCTACCGGATATTCGCGCGTAAAGCCATAACCGCCAAAGATCTGTACAGCATCAGTCGTAACCTGCATTGCTACATCAGAAGCGACTTTCTTAGCAATCGCTGCATCGAGGCTGTACGAACCGCCTTCGTTCATTGCCACTGCGGCTTTGTATACGAGGTAACGGGCTGATTCGATCTTAGCTTTCATGTCAGCAAGCATAAAGCTGATAGCCTGGAATTTAGCAATCGGTTTGCCGAACTGCACACGTTCTTTGGAATATTTAACAGCATGCGCAAAGGCGCCTTCTGCAATACCCAGTGCCTGTGCACCGACGCCAACACGGCCGCCATCCAAAGTCTGCATAGCAATCTTGAAGCCTTCGCCTTCTTTGCCGAGAAGGTTGGCTGCTGGTACGACAACATCCTGGAATACGAGTTCCTTTTGTACGCAAGCATGGATACCCATTTTGATTTCGGATTTGCCATATGTAAAGCCCGGTGTGCCTTTTTCGACGATGAAAGCACTCATGCCCTTCGAGCCTTTGGATTTATCAGTAGCTGCGAATACAACAGTGATTTCTGCTTCGCCGCCGTTCGTATTGAATACTTTGGAGCCATTCAATACATAGTGGTCGCCTTGCTTTACTGCTGTCGTGCTGCCATTAAGCGCGTCTGTGCCGGCGTTCGGTTCAGTGAGGCCGAAGGCGCCGAGTTTTTCGCCGCTTGCGAGAGGTTTCAAGTATTGCTGTTTCTGTTCTTCTGTGCCGTATTTCCAAATCGGCCAGGAGCAGAGGTTGGTGTGTACTTCGAAGCTCAAGCCGATAGAGGCATCGGTCTTGGAGATTTCTTCACAAGCCATTGCCAAGCTGAGGAAGTCAGCGCCAACGCCGCCGTATTCTTCACCGTACGGAATGCCGAGCAAACCGAGTTCGCCCATTTCATCCAAGATGGCACGGTCGAAGACTTCTTTTTCGTCCCGTTCATGAACGGTCGGTGCCAAACGTTTAGCTGCAAAATCAGCAGCCAATTTTACGATATCTTTATCCATATCGCGAATTGCAAAATCCATGTTTAGTTCCTCCTAGAAATTTATAGTTACAATGGAACGCTTATTATTTATCGGTAAAATGTTTAGCCCGTTTTTCAACGAAAGCAGCCATGCCTTCTTTCTGATCATCTGTAGAGAAGCAAAGGCCGAATACTTCGTCTTCATAAGCGATACCAGTGATAACATCGCAGTTGATGCCGCGGTTAACAGCTGTTTTTGCGAGCTGTACAGCGATTTTTGCGTTGCCGGCGATTTCTTTGGCAACTTTTTTAGCATAGTCCATGAGTTCTTCCTGCGGCATGACAGCATTGACCAAACCAATGCGATGCGCTTCCTGTGCATCAATCATGTTAGCGCGGAAAATCATTTCTTTGCCATAGCCACGGCCAACGACACGAGGCAGACGCTGTGTACCACCAAAGCCCGGTGTAATGCCGAGGCCTACTTCAGGCTGACCAAATTTAGCGTTTTCTGCAGCATACCGGAAATCGCAGGCACAAGCTAATTCGCAGCCACCGCCGAGAGCAAAACCGTTGACAGCAGCAATGACCGGCTGCGGCAGGTTTTCGATACGAGTGAAGGTATCCTGGGAAATCTTGCCGAAATGGCGGCCTTCAATAGCGTTCTTTGTAGACATTTCTACAATATCTGCACCTGCTACGAAGGATTTCTTGCCGCCGCCTGTAACGATGAGAACTTTTACTTCCGGATCATTTTCGATTTTGCTGACGCAGTCGTTCAATTCGACTACTGTGTCCGTGTTGAGTGCGTTCAATGCTTTGGGGCGATTGATCGTCAATACGCCAATACCGTCTTCTTTTGTGAATTCAATGTTTTGATAAGCCATAGTTAAAACCTCCTAAATACACTTAAGTAAATCGTGGCTGATGTATCTGTTTCCCTCAACCAACTCTTGTGGTTCCAGTATACCTATGGACCCGTTGGAACAAAACAGGAAAGGCTTGCCATTTATTGCCCTGCTTTGCTTGTCCGCAGGCAGCTTTTGACTTCCTGTGACTTTTAGGACAGTCTTTGACTTCATGTGACTTTTGGGTGATTTGTAAACATAAGTACAAAAAACAAGTCTGTCCTATGGTATGATATATATAAATACTCGTATGAACTATACTGCCGGTCAATACTGTACAAATTATCTTAAAAAAAGGAGGAGATGCGTCTTGATCTCAGAAGGATATGCTACAACCTTAAAAAAGCTGATCACCTTCACCCAGGCAAAATTTATCTCATTAGCCAATGTCGTCGGCTATGATGTATCTTACGTCAACAAATGGAGCAACGGTACGAAATTACCTTCCTCACGATATGTAGAACGGATCAATGAAGAGTTGGGACAATACTTTGCAGATTTGATCATAAAACAACGAAAAGAAGATAAGTTTTCTAAAACATTCCCCATCGAAATAGGTACTGATACATTGGGGTTTGCTATTTGCCAGTATCTTTGCGCAGCATACCGATTCACGCTGAACCAAAACCGCTCTGCAAAAGGAAAAGACTCGTGCCCGTCTATTCAAATCATTACAGGCTGCCATGACACGGCCGATTTCCTGGCTGACGTATTACAAAACAGTATCCAAAATTTAGAGGAAGACGGCGAATTGATCATCTATGGGGATTTTTGCACGATGTATGATGCCGGATTTTGGGAATTTCTGGAGCCTATCCATTTAACAACACATAAATTAACGATTCGTGTCGGCCTTGATTTGGATAAATTAGAAACTGACCCTGCCTATGTCGGTTATTTATATGAAACGTTAGATAATTATCTGGATTTTGATTTCATGTTCTACGATGCCAGTCAAATTGCTCAAGCCAATATCATTATCCTGAAAGGTATCTTTACTATCCAGTATGCTTTGACCTTGCCGTCACGTTTTATTATGTGTACGTACATTTCTGATGAAGCCCGCGTGCGGGACATTTATGAAAAGTTCAGTTATGTCGGATCTGAAAAGAAAGAATTGATTTCCACGGTTAGTGCCTTAGGGATGGATGAACTTGATTTCCGTACTTCCTTTTATGCTACGAATCGTTTCTTCTTTTTCCTTACTAATGGCTTTGAATTTATTCTGCCTCATGAAGTTTTTGATAACATCAAGAAGCAGGTTTCGCCAGAAAAAGCCTTTTCGATCCAGCGTCTTTGCGTGACCTGGGAAGAAGTATTGAATGCTTCAGAAATCACCTTCATCATGCCTACGGCATCTTTGTTGCGCTATGCTGAATCAGGATATATTTATTTAACAGACGTAGAGTACAATCTGACTCCGGAGGAACGCAAAAAACATATCCAAAGTATTTTTGAAGGACTGCGGAAAAATCCCCGCTTAACAACGGCAGTCATGTTACCTTCGTTGCATGGAAATGTTTTTAAAGGGCAGAATCTCGCTTTTTATTCTAATTACACGACAGGCTTCTTAAAAAAGAACAAAAAATATATCAACAATGATGCCAATTCTTTTTACGTTCTTGTCAATCCGCGTCTCCATGCCATTGTTCTGCACTATTTCCAAAATCTTAAAAACTTGCCGACTTATCACGAATATACAGTGGACCAATTAGAAAAAAAATACGAAGTATTTAAATTACTTATCGAACGGACAGTTTTCTTAAATAAATAAATAAATACAGAAACCCTTGATATCCCAAAGGCTATCAAGGGTTTCCTATATTACGAGGAGTATGTAATTAACCGTTCATTTTTTCTTTCATTTCTTTCAATCCCATCAATTCATCTTTGAACAGGAAGGCCGGCATGAGTTTTACGTCGTCGATAATCGGTTTGAAGCCCATGTGGTCAAGAACATCTTTTTGCAGATCAACGCCAGGGGCGATTTCTGTCAGATGAACACCGTCTTCTTTCATTTCAAATACAGCGCGTTCTGTAATGTACAGGACATGTTGTTTATGTTTACGAGCATAGTTGCCGCTAAAGGTAATATGTTCTACATCGCTGACGAATTTCTGAACTTTACCTTCCTGCGTGATGTGGAGTTCGCCGTCTTTGATTTCTTCACGAAGTTTCCCTGTCGTAAAGGTACCGCAGAATACGACATTCTTGGTGTTTTGCGTAATGTTGACAAAGCCGCCGCAACCAGCAATACGAACGCCGAATTTAGATACGTTAATATTACCGTTTTGGTCACATTCAGCTAATCCCAAACAGGTCAGATCTAAGCCGCCGCCATCATAATAGTCGAACTGTGAAGCCTGATCCATATACGATTCAGCATTGATGCTGGCACCAAACTGCACGCCGCCCAACGGTACGCCGCCAATAGCACCGGCTTCGACCGTCATAGTAAGGGAATCCCCGATGCCTTCTTCATTGGCAACAGAAGAAACGAGTTCCGGAATGCCGATACCTAAATTGATGACAGCTTCGCTGCTCATATTGAGCAACAAGAGAGCAGCCCGGCGAGCAATGACTTTCTTTGCATTCAACGGTGCCGGATCCAGGGCTTTGACAGGAATAGTGATTTCACCAGTCAGCGACGGATCATATGCACAATCAAACGATTGCTGATGTTTAGCCGGATCATCACATACGACAATATAATCTACGTATATACCGGGAACTTTGACCAATTTAGGATCTAATGTGCCGCCTTTTACGATTTTTTCTACCTGAACGACAACTTTACCACCACTATTATGGACAGCTTGTGCCAACGGTGTTGCATCGATAGGCGATACTTCCTTAGTCAGGACAACATTGCCCCATTCATCAGCACAGGTACCGCGAATGAAACCGATGTTCATATCCATGCGAGGATAAAAGAGCTGGTCATGACCTTCAATATTGATGACTTTGACAAAGTCTTCTTTTGTCACGTCATTAAGACGACCGCCGCTAATACGAGGATCAGCAAACGTTTCCAAGCCTACATGTGTGATCGTGCCCAACCGATGAGCAGCTACATCACGATAATATTGAGCCAATGTGCCTTGTGGCAGATTATACGCCTGGATTTTGTTTTCATTGACTAATTTCTGTAATGCTGTTACTGCATTCCAGTGACCTAAAATCGCTTTTTTCAGCATGCCTTCATGGGCAAAATGGTCACCGCCGCGGCCATCGCTGTTGCCCTGCGAAGCTGCATAAATAAGCGTCAGATCACGAGGTGTTCCAGTCTGAAGGAACCGTTCTTCCAGTGCACTGGTCAAGGCTTCTGGCTGTGCTGAGCCGACAAATCCGTTGGTCGTAACGACATCGCCATCACGAACGAGTTCTGCTGCTTCACTTGCTGTAATGATTTTCACTTGTTTCATAATACGCCACACTCCTGTCTATACAACTATGTTCCGTATACGTTATCTATATACATAGTATACTATTTCGTAATGAATATTCCTAGAGAAAATGATGGAATAAAAAAATTCAAAAAAAGTCCGCCTGTCTCTTGTTGCAGAAGAAAGCCTGCATCCAAATGCGGAAAGATACCGTTTGGACACAGGCCCTCCACCATGCATCATATATTCTTTATCATACAAGGAACCTGCCGATTCCAATGAGAGGTATTACCGTAAAATAGCACCAGAAATGACCATTTGCTGAACCTGATTAGTGCCTTCGTAGATCTGGGTGATCTTAGCATCACGCATGTACCGTTCTACCGGATATTCGCGCGTAAAGCCATAGCCGCCGAAGATCTGTACAGCATCAGTCGTAACTTCCATTGCTACATCAGAAGCGACTTTCTTAGCAATCGCTGCATCGAGGCTGTACGAACCGCCTTCGTTCATTGCCACTGCGGCTTTGTATACGAGGTAACGGGCTGATTCGATCTTAGCTTTCATGTCAGCAAGCATAAAGCTGATAGCCTGGAATTTAGCAATCGGTTTGCCGAACTGCACACGTTCTTTGGAATATTTAACAGCATGCGCAAAGGCGCCTTCTGCAATACCCAGTGCCTGTGCACCGACGCCAACACGGCCGCCATCCAAAGTCTGCATAGCAATCTTGAAGCCTTCGCCTTCTTTGCCGAGAAGGTTGGCTGCTGGTACGACAACATCCTGGAATACGAGTTCCTTTTGTACGCAAGCATGGATACCCATTTTGATTTCGGATTTGCCATATGTAAAGCCCGGTGTGCCTTTTTCGACGATGAAAGCACTCATGCCCTTCGAGCCTTTGGATTTATCAGTAGCTGCGAATACAACAGTGATTTCTGCTTCGCCGCCGTTCGTATTGAATACTTTGGAGCCATTCAATACATAGTGGTCGCCTTGCTTTACTGCTGTCGTGCTGCCATTAAGCGCGTCTGTGCCGGCGTTCGGTTCAGTGAGGCCGAAGGCGCCGAGTTTTTCGCCGCTTGCGAGAGGTTTCAAGTATTGCTGTTTCTGTTCTTCTGTGCCGTATTTCCAAATCGGCCAGGAGCAGAGGTTGGTGTGTACTTCGAAGCTCAAGCCGATAGAGGCATCGGTCTTGGAGATTTCTTCACAAGCCATTGCCAAGCTGAGGAAGTCAGCGCCAACGCCGCCGTATTCTTCACCGTACGGAATGCCGAGCAAACCGAGTTCGCCCATTTCATCCAAGATGGCACGGTCGAAGACTTCTTTTTCGTCCCGTTCATGAACGGTCGGTGCCAAACGTTTAGCTGCAAAATCAGCAGCCAATTTTACGATATCTTTATCCATATCGCGAATTGCAAAATCCATGTTTAGTTCCTCCTAGAAATTTATAGTTACAATGGAACGCTTATTATTTATCGGTAAAATGTTTAGCCCGTTTTTCAACGAAAGCAGCCATGCCTTCTTTCTGATCATCTGTAGAGAAGCAAAGGCCGAATACTTCGTCTTCATAAGCGATACCAGTGATAACATCGCAGTTGATGCCGCGGTTAACAGCTGTTTTTGCGAGCTGTACAGCGATTTTTGCGTTGCCGGCGATTTCTTTGGCAACTTTTTTAGCATAGTCCATGAGTTCTTCCTGCGGCATGACAGCATTGACCAAACCAATGCGATGCGCTTCCTGTGCATCAATCATGTTAGCGCGGAAAATCATTTCTTTGCCATAGCCACGGCCAACGACACGAGGCAGACGCTGTGTACCACCAAAGCCCGGTGTAATGCCGAGGCCTACTTCAGGCTGACCAAATTTAGCGTTTTCTGCAGCATACCGGAAATCGCAGGCACAAGCTAATTCGCAGCCACCGCCGAGAGCAAAACCGTTGACAGCAGCAATGACCGGCTGCGGCAGGTTTTCGATACGAGTGAAGGTATCCTGGGAAATCTTGCCGAAATGGCGGCCTTCAATAGCGTTCTTTGTAGACATTTCTACAATATCCGCACCTGCTACGAAGGATTTTTTGCCACTGCCTGTAACGATGAGAACTTTTACTTCCGGATCATTTTCGATTTTGCCGACGCAGTCGTTCAATTCGACTACCGTATCTGTGTTGAGTGCATTCAATGCTTTGGGGCGATTGATCGTCAATACGCCAATGCCGTCTTCTTTTGTGAATTCAATGTTCTGATATGCCATCTTAAAAGACCTCCTGCATGAAATTAAAGTAATATACTATCAGTTGATTCGTGGGTTTATCAACTCATTTGATGGCTTAAGTATACGACCTTGCGAGGTGGAACAAAACAGGAAAGAAATGTCCTTTCTTAAAATGCAAAAAATTCCATAATGCCATAAGTGCCATCATGGAATTCCTTGCATTTCGATTGATATTGTTATCCTAC
>JAKVKI010000022.1 GCA_022486585.1 Megasphaera sp. | reverse complement strand
CTTTTTCAGCAAGGACGGGCAGTATATATATCTAAGAAATGGGTTGTATGGTATAATCATACATGAAATAATTCTGATATTCCCTGCGTATGAATAACAAAATAACATTGCGGAGGTGTTTTGCATGGAGACGACACAAATAGATTGGATGGCTATAGCTCAATATTTTTATATAGATGATGAACAGTTGCAATCGTTTTCGTTGCTCTTTTCAAAATCTATTGAAGCAGCCCTGAATGGGGAGCCGTCGACATTGAGTGCTGTAAAATCGTATATGGGACTTCCTACAGGGGATGAACAAGGCGTCTATTTAGCCCTTGATTTTGGAGGGACCAATGTGCGAGCGTCACGAGTGCGCCTGTTGGGCAATCATTGTTTTCTCGTCGAGAAAAAGGTATCCCGGCCATTGAAGCAGCCGGGAAAATATGATTATATGTCTAATACGACGACGGCGACAGAACTTTTTGATTTTATTGCAGATATTGTCCGCGAGGCAGCTGGCGGCAACAAGCCGTTTAAGCTGGGCCATACGTTCTCTTTTGGGGTCGAACAGACGGATGCCAGTGATGCTGTGCTGATTGACTGGTCTAAGGAAATCGATGTGCCAGGTGTTGCTGGCAAGAAGATAAATACCTTGCTTTACCAGGCCTTGCAGCGAGCTGGATTAGATGCTATTGAGCCAGTTGCTATTCTCAACGATACGACAGCAGCATTGTTAGCTTCGTCCTATCAACATGGAAAGGTCAATATCGCAGTTGTTTGCGGTACAGGATTTAATATCTGCTATTATGAACCAGCCTGGAAGATGATCGTGATTCTGGAAGCTGGTGGTTATGAGGGTGCATCGCGGAATGAATGGGATAATCGAGTCGATGCAGCATCTCATCTCCCAGGCAACCATAAGCTGGAGAAAATGGTAAGCGGCGGCTATCTCGGTGAGTTGTATCGTCAAACGGTCATGACCTATTTCAATTCATCAGCAATCCCTCATTTCACAACAAAAGATATGAATGAGTTGCTGCAGAGTGAATCGCCTACGGAAGGGCGAATACATATGGGCAAATTATGGCACCGAATCGTTCGCCCGCAAGATGTACAGCCGCTGCGTAATATTGGAGCTACTATTTTTGTTCGTTCAGCCCAGCTTACGGGTGCATCCTGTTATGGTGTGCTTCATCATTTATATCCCAAAGGAAGGATCCCCAAGCAGCACATCGCTGTAGAAGGGAGCGTATTAGCCCATATCCGCGGTGGCATGATCATGGTTGAAGATGCTATCCGTGCTTGTCAGGCTGGTAATTGTCACGGTCATTTGCAAAGTGCATCAGCAGAGCCCGTGCTGGTCCAAGACGGGCCATCTATTGGCGCAGCGATTGCAGCGGCTATGTGTACGCATAGAAAATAAATCATACAGTTGGAGCGACGGGCTGTTTCCCCAAATCCTGAAGCATTTGCATGTCAACGGAGACTTTGTTTCCGCTTGTCGTCAAATAGCCGCCGATCATGAGCCCGTCTAATCCGCCTGTTAAAGCATATGCTTGCAGGGAGCGCAGGTTAACTTCCCTGCCACCGGCAGTGCGTATGAGTGCATGAGGCAGGATGAAACGAAACGTTGCAAAGGTCCTCAAGATCTCCCAGGGCGGCAGAGGCGCATTGTTGCCAAAGGGAGTGCCGCTGATCGGGTTGAGAATATTCAATGGAATAGAATCGATGCCGAATTTTTTCAGGGTGAAGGCCATTTCTACGCGTTGTGCCAAAGATTCTCCTAAACCGAAAATACCACCGGAACAGACTCGCAGGCCGGCTTCCTGGGCGATATGGATCATAGCGGCCTTGTCTTCAAAACTGTGGGTAGAACAAATGGCGGGAAAATGTGACGGTGCAGTTTCAATATTGGCATGATAGCGGGACAGACCGATGGCTTTCAATGCTTGAGCCTGATGTAAGGATATAAGCCCTAAGGAACAGCAGATTTCTATATGGGCTTCTTTTTTTATGCGTGTTAATGTTGTCAAAATGCGGTCAAATTCAGGGCCTTCAGTAACCGAACGACCGCTGGTGACAATGGCGAAACGTGCTGCTCCGGCAGCTTTTGCTTTCTTCGCAGCAGCGACGATGGTATCGCTGTCTAGTAACCCATATTCTTTTACGCCAGTGTGATAATGGGAGGATTGTGCACAGAAACGGCAGTTTTCCGGGCATCGGCCAGAGCGGCCGTTAATGATGGCACAGCAGTCGACGGCGGCACTGCCAAAATGCTGCCGGATTCTGTCAGCCATAGCCAGTGCCATAGGCGTGTCTTCATCGGACAAGGTGATTAATTCTTCTGCTTCTTGCGGGGTAATAGCACCGCCGTTGATTACTCGTTCTGTGTATGAAATCAGTGTGGATAGTTCCATGTGGATGCCTCCTAAGCTGTAATTAGATATGGTAAAGTATAGAACTCAATTTCGATAAAGTCAACCATGGCAACTATATATAAAGTTAACAATACAGGGGATTCAATAAAACAGGTTGTAATAGTACAGATAAATTGACATTCCCCCCTTTTCACCATGTCAGTTTTTAGTTACAATAGACTGTAGCAGCAGAACGTTGCTGTTACATATAGATAGTATCATGTGAAGACCGATACTATCTAAACTTGTGATGAATGAGGGCTGCTTGATAGATGCTACAAATAGATAAGGTGCAGAAAACGCCATATTATGTTCAAATATATACGTATTATCGTCGCGAAATCGAAGCACGGCGTTTGCCGGCAGGGATGCGGCTGCCGTCAGTGCGAGAATTGGCGCAGTCAGTCAATGTCAGCAAAATGACGGTGGAAAAGGCATACTATCAGCTGGCCAGTGAAGGATATATTATACGTCGCAATAAAGCGCGCTATGAAATCGCTTCTTTGGGACAATCGGAAGAGATGCCGTCCGAAATAACGATTCACAAGAAGTATCGGACACAACGGCCAACGTATCGATATGACTTCGCCAGCGGCGATATGGATCTGGAACGGTTTCCTATTGATATTTGGCGTAAAAATATGAATCGGGTCTTGTCGGAACCAGCTTATTTGCAGTCCTGTCAGGATGAACAAGGCGTACCGGACTTGCGTGATGTGCTGAGCCGATATGTGTATGAGACTCGCGGTGTACATGCTACTGGTGATAACATCATCATTGGAGCTGGCACAGGTGCTTTGCTGGGAATCTTAACGAATATCCTGCGGCCTTTATACAATCGTATTGGCGTAGAGAATCCAGGATTTCGTTTAGGCCGGGAAATATTTCGCAGCACAGGTTATGAGATCATCCCCTTATCTATGAAGCAAGGGCTCCTGGATATGGAGACGTTGACAGCCAGCAAGGTCCGATTAGTATATGTAAGTCCATCCCATCAATTCCCTACGGGGACGGTCATGCCGGCAGGTATGCGCCATCGACTGCTGCAATGGGCAGAAGAGCGGGATGGTCTCATTATTGAAGATGATTATGATAGTGAGCTTAGGTATTATGGCCGGCCTGTACCGGCGCTGCAGGGACTGGATAAAACAGGACAAGTCGTATATATGGGGGCCTTGTCAAAAGTATTGCCCTTCTTTGTACGGCTGAGTTATATGGTATTGCCGCCACAGCTCATGGAGCTGTATAATCAGGAACGCAGTCTGTTTCGTCAAGGCGCTTCTGTTCCTGAACAATGTGTGCTGGCATCCTATATTCAAAGTGGGGAAATGTCGCGGCAAATCCGTCATCTCCGCAAAGATTATCAAGAAAAAGGAATGCTCATGCAGCACCTGTTGAAACGGGCTTTTGGCAGTGAAATCACCATGAGCCGTATTGTATCTGGTGTGTATTGCCATATTCAGCTCCATAGTTTGTATACTGAACAGGAATTGCGTAGTCGTGCAGAACAGTATGGTTGCCGTGTCCTGTCGATGCAGTCTTTTTATGAAACGAATGAACAGGGCAATGATAAAGAATTTCTCTTGTCTTTTTCTAAAATACCGAGCCGTGAGTTAAAGCAAGCCGTTGAGGCGTTGCATGCAGCATGGACGGAGAAAGAAGGAACGTAATGGCAAAAAGTTTACGGTTTATCCATTGCGGCGATTTGCATTTGGGAAGTCCTTTCCATGATATCGCCAAAGTCGATGAACGCTGGCAGCGTATCGTCGGTAAAGCGCCTATGCGGGCTTTTCAGAAAATCGTCCAAATCGCTATTGATAAAAAGGTACACGCCGTCTTAGTGACTGGCGATGTATATACCAGTGCTGATCATAATTTGACGGCGCAGCTTGATTATGTGCGTTTATTGCACAAATTGGCACAGAATGATATTGAAGTATTCATGGTAACAGGTAACCACGATCCATTGGAAGCGTGGAAAGCCAAAGTGCCATTTCCACCGAATGTACATTTGTTTGGATCGGAAACGGTGGAGAAATATCCTCTTGTCGTGGAAGGAGAAACGGTAGCTACTGTTTATGGCCAGAGCTATGCTAAAAGTGAACAGCGGGATAACCTGGCATGGAAATTCAGTCGCAGCTCTGAAGACCATTATGCTATTGGCATGCTGCACACACAGGTTGGCAGTAATCAATCGCCGTATGCGCCATGTACGCTGACAGATCTGAAAGAAACTGGCATGGACTATTGGGCGTTGGGTCATGTGCATGCACACCAGATCCTTTGTGAAAAGCCTTATATCGTTTACGCTGGTAATCCACAGGGACTGGACGTGACGGAAACAGGGCCGCGAGGTTGTTATTATGTTGAAGTCGGTCCATATGGTACGACAGATGTGACCTTTATGGATACCAGTATTGTCCGTTGGGAAACAGTGGATATTTCTATTGATACGATTGAATCAGTATCTGAACTTCGTGAAGCTGTCCGGTTCGCCAAAGAAAAACTACGGCAGAAAATCGGTAAGCCGACGTTCCTGACAGTGAATTTCACCGGTGCCGGCAGTATGTACCAAGTTCTCAACAATCCTGAAGCAACAAATTATTGGATCGACAGCTGGCGGGAAGAAGAACAGGGAAAATATGCCTTTGTCATGGTCGAACGACTGCGCAATATGGCACAGCCTAAAATCAATTTGGTAGAACGAAGCAAACTTCCTGATACTGTAGGCGATTATCTGAATGTGTCTGATAAAATAGGTCAATTGCCTGATGACGACAAAGTCAAGGCCTTGCGGGAAATTTTGGCACAACGGCCTGAATTCGAACGGCTTGGGACCTATGGCCGGACGATTTCTGATGCCCGTCTCCTCGAAGCGTTTGAAAAGGCAAAATGGCTGGGCATGCAGAAACTGCTGGAAGATAAAAGAGGATAAGACTCATGAATATTATACAAATGAATTTAGATGATTTCGGTATTTATCATAATGTCTCTTGGAATCCGCCGGAACGGGGCCTTATCGTCATGCACGGGCATAATGAAAGTGGTAAGACGACGCTGATGAAATACGTGCGTTCCATGTTCTTCGGGTATCTTCGCGGTGATTGGAAAGGCTATTTCGGTCATATGGATATTCGGCGTGAAGACGGTCATGAATATCGGATTTATCGTAAAGAAAAAGACTCGTATATACTTGATGGCGATACAACCTTGCATGATGAACCATCTGATTTATGGTGGCATGGTCTGGACCGGCAGACGTATGATAAAATTTTTGCGATGGGCCTGGAAGATCTCCAGGGATTTAAGATCCTGTCGAATGAAGAGGTGCGCAGTCATTTTTTCAGCATTGAAGGCGGTGTCCGTATGGGCATGACTCGCCACGAATTGGCCCGCCAAATGGGCGAACTATTGGTAGCTTCGCCGCAAGGGAAGAAGCCTGTCAATGCCTTGATGAATGAACAGAAAGAATTTGACCAGCGTATCCGCAGTATGGCGTATGATGAAGATGAATTTGCTGATTTGCAAAGTAAAGAACAGACGACCCATGAGATCGAAAACCGTATCCGGTTGAGTATTGAAGAAACAAAACAGCAAATCGAAAATATATCCATGCCGATTGCGGCATGGGATGTATATAGACGAGGTCAGGAAGCAATGAATCACATGCAGGAATTGGCAGACGTATCACAATTTCCTGCTGACGGAGCGCAAAAATGGACTGAGTTGGACAATAAAATCAAGGAAATAGATAGTCAGATCAAAAAATTGGAAGCTACCTCCCGCAAGGGGCCGGCTTTTAAAGAAGAATGGAATCGTTGGATTTTCTGCGGTGAAGAAATCGATGCCCTGTATCAGCATCTTACAGAATGGAAGCAAGGCTTGGATGAATTGGCAGTTCATGAGGATAAGGAAATGGACTGGCAGTTTGAAGAAAATAAAGATGCACAGGCGCTAAAGGATTGGACGAATGGGCCAGTGCCGAATGCCGTAGACTGGAGCCGCGGGCTGGCCCTGGCTTCAGATTTGGCCCGCTACGATCAGGAAATAGAAAAATGGCAAGCAGCGCGCCCTAAAAATGTATCGGCTATGTCGGAGGATACGGCGGCAGAACCAGAAAAAACGGAAAAAGATTGGGAAACCATGGGCAAGGCCGTGACGGATATACAAAGTGCGGTATTAGAACGGCAGAAAGTACAGGAACAATTGACCTGGCTGAAGGAAGAACCTGCTGGTGCATCCCATGGATTTACCTTTTTAGGTATTTTGTTTCTTTTAGGAGGAGCCCTGCTTATTAGTGCCGTCATTTTTTATGATGTCGATGTTGTCTTAGGCGGTGGCACGGCTGTAGCCTGCCTGATTGCAGCCGTACTTGCCTTTGTCAAGCAACGTTCCGGCTCTGACCGGATTCCTCGCAAAATCGTTGAAGTAGAAAGTCAGCTTGCGGCTATTCAAGAGGATATGACTTGTTTGGCTGAAAAAGCAGATATCTCCTTGTCCGTTGAAGAAAGCAATGAAACATGGACACAAAAATTAGATGAAATACGCAAGGGCTACTTGGATTGGAAAACAAATGAAACGAAGAATGCCTGGCAGAAAGAACAGAAGGTCATGTATGATGCTATTTATGATACGTGGCAGAAAAATGGCAAAAACTGGAAAAGCAAGTTAGAAAACAGCCAGCAGGCGTGGGAAACCTGGCGCAGCCAAAGCGGGTTTGCTGGTTTGGGCCGGGAACAAGCAGGTCAGGCCAAAGAACTCTGGGATAAATGGAAAGCCGTTGCTACAACGGCGCAACAATGGCAGCAACGCAAGAAAGAATGGCAGACGAAAATCAGTCGCTGGCATGACAATGCAGAACAGATTTTTCGTGAAGTGGGCCTGAAGAAAGAGGCAGCCCCGGCGACTGTCGAAGCCGTATATAAGCAGTGGCAGGAAATCCGTGTGCAAGCTGAAGTCGCTAAGGAACAAGACAAACAACAAAAAGAACGAGCGGCACAACTCGTCCAGCTCCGTAAGGATAAGGATATTCGCAGTCATGAACAGGAAGACCTGTTATCTCTTACAGGGGCCCAGACAGTGGGAGAATTCCGTAGCAAAGTGTTGAAATTCCGCCAATTCCATCAATACAAGGAAGTATTCGACCAGTCCGAAGCGCATATCCGTCTTATTGCTAAGAACCCTAAGAATTTAGCAGCATTGCGTCATGAGTTGAAGATACATACCCTTAAAAACTGGACTGATGAAAAGAACTATTACGAACGAAAAATTGCCGATTCAGAGAAAAAATTAGCCGAAGTAGCAGAAAAACGAGGCAGTATTATCGAACGGCTCAGCCAGATGGCTAAGAGTGAAGAATATGGACAACTTCTTCAAGATAAAGAAAACCGTAAAGCTGAATTGGATTCCCAAGTGAATGAATGGCTTACGTGTTTGTATGCGCAATATATGCTGGGAGAAGCACAGGCGTATTATGAACGGGTGCGGCAGCCTTTGGTGATCCGCCAGGCCGGTGATTATTTGCACCTAATGACACAGGGACGGTATACGTTGCAAGCTAGTATTGACGGCCGTCAACTGTATGCCGTTGATGGTACGCAACGTCGTATTCCGGAAAAACAATGGAGCAGCGGCTTAGGTGATCAGATCTACCTGGCTATTCGTATCAGCTTGGCAATGGCTTTTTCTAAGCAGATAGAAGCCATGCCGATCATTTTAGATGATATTCTAGTCCGATTTGATGAACAGCGTCAAAAACAGGCTATTCGTTTTCTTGCTGATTTGGGTAAAAAAGAGCAGATCTTTCTGTTCACGTGTTCTCGCCAGACTCGGGATATTGCAGCTGAAGTGCAGCAAGCTCTTTCTGGTGAAACCGATACGATCCATTTATTTGAAATTGAACAAGGGCAGATCAGTGGTTAAGGTACAGCCCGGATATGAACAAAGCCCCGCATAGAGAGTAAGGTCTCTCTATGCGGGGCTTTGGGTGTTATGGAGTTACGGTTTCAGTTATTCATCGACTTTGGGAAGATCACCATAGTTGCAAATACGGCCTTTGCGTTTACCGATAGAATTGATGAATGTATCTTTTGCTTTTTCATCTTTTTCGATACCGGTTGCCACTTTGACTAAGCCTTTTACATAGTCCCAGTCCGTGAACATACGGGCCATGACAGTGGAGGCTTCCTGATTGCCGCCGCCATGCAGGGCCATCGCTGTCCAGTTGGAACCGCGGACCATGTGTTCAATGAAGCGGGAAGCCCGTAATCTATCAAAGGAGTCATACGCTGGATTTCCCGGATTATACGCACGCTGACAAATAGTGCCGACGTCTTTGCTGCGCATATCCATTTCAGACGGAGCGGTTTCACCGAAGCCTGCCAAAATATCGCGGGCGTAGCGGACTGCTTCGAACGGGGCTTTCGTACACGTATATTTACAGGTATGAGACATGAGCGGGTTAGGAATCCAGAAGCCGCTGGGATGTTTGAAGCCTTCGACACCAGAGGCCAGGGACAGGCCATAGACCGTTTCAGCAGTCATTGCCATTTCTGTCAATTTCGTGCGAATATGACCGGCTTTTTGTACACCAATCATATCAGCAAGCAAACTAGCTGCGCCGCAAAGAGCTGAGCAACCTCCAGCTTTGCAACCGCCTGCTGTCAGCCGATGGACGGCTGTGAAATAAGCCAGTAAGCGGCCGACATACTGAACTTCACCGCATAAGAAGACCCGTTCATTCGGAACGAAGACATGATCGAAGTATACCAATGCCTGATGGTCGGCATATTTTTTGCCTAAATCGATACCTTCAATATCGCCGCCTACTTCAAAGAAGCGTTTATCCTGCGGTGTCCGGCCTAATACGAAGGTGAGCCCCGGAGAATCAGCTGGGATAGCACAGGCTACAGCGAAATCCTTGTCCTCCGGCTTCATGTTCGTCGTGGGGACGATAACAATTTCGTGAGCAAAGAGGATACCGGTCTGATTGCATTTAAAGCCACTGATGACGATACCATCTTTGCGGACTTCATCGACATGGACATAGGTATCTTTATCTGGTTGTGCATGCGGTGGCAGTGTACGCAGACCTTTTGTGTCTGTAACGGTAACTGTGCAAGTCAAATCTTTTTTCTGCACATATTCTAAGAATTTCATAAATCTGTCAAAATAATGGGTCCCTAAATCATGATCCATATCATAACAGGCTGGCCCTAATCCGGCAAAGGCTTCTGAGCCGGTGCAACGATGGGTGCAGCAACCAATTACTTCAGCCAGGGCACGAGCGGCCCGGGTCTTACGGTTTGCATCTTCGGCAGAACGAAGCGGTGCATTGTAAACGCTGACTTCTTCGCCTGTAATATGAGATTTGACTGTAATCAGTCCTTTCCAGTCTGGCTTTTGTGCTAGATCATATACCATAGAAATCGCGTTGAAGCTGGCAGCTAACGGCGGGAATGTAGTCAAATCATCAATTTTTTTACCAAGAAAATATACGTTCATCGGTTTGCGGGCACGAATACTATCCTGGAATTGTTGTTTTGTCATTAACATAAGACTCAACCTCCTCGTTCAACGATTCAAACACTATACGATCAAATGCATTTTCTTAGCTGCAGTCGTTAAAGCATCCCTAAAATCTGGATGGGCAATACGGATAAGCGCTTTTGCTCGTTCAGTGCAAGTCATGCCTTTTAGCCGGACTATACCGTTTTCCGTAACGATGTAGTCGACATCATTCCGTGTTGTACTGACGCAAGCGCCTTCCGTAAGTACTGGCTTGATTTTTGATACAGTACCTTTTTTAGCAGACGACTTAAAAGCCAGAAATGATTTACCACCTTTTGAAGCAGCAGCACCACGGATAAAATCAACTTGTCCGCCTACGCCACTGTAGTTCATCATCCCCATGGTTTCTGAACACACTTGTCCAAACAAGTCTATTTCCATGCACGAGTTGATAGAAATAACATGATCATTCTGTGCAATGACGCGGGGATCATTGACATAATCAACAGGCAGAAATTCAACAGCCGGATTATCGTCAATAAAATCGTAGGTACTGCGACCGGCAAAGGTAAATGTTACTACTGATTTTCCTGGATGGACTTTTTTCCGTTCATTCGTAATAACGCCGGCTCGATATAGATCAACCATACTGTCACAAAACATTTCACTGTGAATGCCTAAGTCTTTTTTAGTGGTCAAGGCTTGGGCGACTGCGTTGGGAATGCCGCCAATACCGAGTTGTAAGGTGGCACCATCAGGAATCATATCAGCAATCATGCCGCCGATTTTTAAATCATCGGCTGTGATCGGTGGTGGCGGGACTTCCGTAATAGGGGTGTCATTTTCAATGAACCCATCAATTTCTGTAATATGGATAAATGACCCAAACGTACGGGGCATCGTTGGATTTACTTCCAGAAAAATCTTTTTAGCTCGTTTCCGTACATCGCTCAAATCGGCAGCAGTACCGCAACTGAAGTAGCCATGCTTATCCATAGGGGAAACGGTAGCATAGAATATGTCAGGTGGATCATATATCTCTTTCCATACAAACGGGACCTGGCTGTAGTTGATAGGAAGATAATCGGCCCGGCCTTCCCAAATCGCCTGACGGTCAAAGGCACTGACAAAATGAGACACATGCCTTATATGGTTTTCCATACCGGCGGCCATATAAGGTTGATTCCGCAGGGGTAACAAGATATAGTGGCGCAGCCCTGTTAAGCCTTGGCTTTTTGCATAGGAAGCTACAGCAGTCAGGATTCCGACTGGCTCTGTTACCTGGCCGTTGCTGACGCAGACATCACCGCTTTTGAATTGAGCCGCCATTTGCTCTGGTGACATTTTTTTTGTAGCGTATACATCATTCCACGTATCCACAATATCAACTCCTCTCTTGATAGGAACGGAATGGAAGTATTGTAAAAATATATATGAAATATACATGCCAAAATATATGAAATATAAACTGAGGGATAAATGGCTTGTTCTTGCGGAATTTTGGTGTATGTACAAATAGTCTCCTGTGTTTTTAATGCGTAAAAGCATCAAGATACAGGAGACTATTTGAAATCAGGTGATGGTGGCTCATTCAACGGGTATGCAGTAATGCATCAAAAAATGCAGTAATGCATTACTGGTGTTTCTTATGGAATTGCTGTAATTTACGGGAAATTGTTGATTGGTTGACACCTAGGGCAGCAGCGATTTCTCGTGTCGTTTTATATTTTGCACCGGCGTGGAGCAGCAGCTGCCGTTCTACTTCTTCTATGGCATCTTTCAAAGGGATAATGCCGTGTAGTACGATTCGTGCAGATTGTTTTGTTTCGTCATTTTTTATAGGCAGGTGTTCCGGTAATAAGAGGTTTCCAGGAACGAGGACGACCATCGTTTCAATAACGTTTTCTAATTCTCTGATATTGCCGGGCCAGTCCATATTCCACAACGTGTGGCATAGTTCGAGTGAAAGCTGTTTATGCTTTTTGTGTTTCTTATTAAACGATGTCACGAAATATCGGGCTAAAGGGATAATGTCATCTCGCCGTTCTCGCAGCGGCGGAACTTCGATATTGATGACATTTAATCGATAATAGAGATCTTGTCGAAAGTTCCCTTCTTGTACCATGAGCCATAGATCTCGGTTTGTTGCAGCGATAATACGCACATCAATGGGAATGGTCTTGCTTCCGCCGATACGCATGACTTCTTTTTCCTGAATGACTCGTAATAGTTTGACCTGTGAGGACAGGCTCAACTCACCCACTTCATCCAGTAAGAGTGTACCTGTGTTTGCTAGTTCGAAAAAACCGATTTTCCCATTTTTACGGGCGCCTGTAAAAGAACCGTGTTCGTAGCCAAATAATTCGGATTCAAACAAGGAATCGGGAATAGCCCCACAATTTATTTTGATTAATGGTTTGTCTTTGCGATTGCTGTTATGGTAAATGACATCAACGACTTTTTCCTTCCCTGTACCAGATTCGCCGGTAATGAGAACGATGGAATCGACTTGAGAGACGACTTTAGCGATGCCGATGATGCGGGACATTTTTTTGCTTTGGGCAATAATATCGGTGTCGGTGACGTCGACGCTTTTCATTTTAGCTATTTCACGGACATAGTCATCCATGGCTATTTTTTGATGTTCTAATTTGCGTTGCAGTTGGTTGATAGTAGAGACATCCTGTATGGTCACAATAACGCTGGTCATGACATTCAGTTCATTGAAATTAGGGATCCCCGTATAGATCAGTTGCTTTTCCTGATAATCAGATGCAACGACAACAGCCTTTTTTGTCGTCAATACTTTCTCTACAATACCTTCTTTAAAGATTCCGTTTTTGACGATCTCTGCTGCAGGCTTGCCAATCAATGTAGTTTTTTCTACGTGAAATGTTTTTTCTACAGCTTCATTTACTCGGATAATGATGCCTTCACTATCGGCGACGATAACACCATCAGCTACAGATTCGATGATAGCTTCGATTTCTTTTAGCGTGTTTTTTGAAATATCGAGTTCTTGAGAAGCACAGAATTCATGTCCTGATTCGTGTAATACAAGAATACTTCCTTTACGCTTTTTTTCATCGAGCCACGGATAGATATTACAAATGATCCAAGAGTTGCCAAGAGCAATAGTAAAACGGCCCTGGCCTTGTATAACATTGACGTGACGACTTAATTTGGCTAGGAATCCGGTATAATCAATATGTGATTCGCGGGCTAATTTTTGGGCGGACGCGTTTGCATACATAATATGGCAGTGTTCATCGATAATTAGAATAGAACAATAAATGGCGTTCATAATATTTTCGTAATCATTTAATCCCAAGCTGTTCCGTTGTTTCTTCATAAAGTTGCTCCTTGAGAAATACCATATAATACCCGTACTATAATACCTATACTATCATTATGATTATAACATAAATGTAAACGTAAAGAGCGTAAATAAAAGGTAGTGTCACAGCCGCGTTCTTTGCAAGAAAAAATGAGGTTGCGCTTTAAGATGATATTTGTTACACTACGTATGTAAGATACTAACAGGTTACGGACCCTAAGGGATAACGACTGCACAGGAGTGCATTCGCTGTCCTTTTTTTGTTTGTGGCAATGCGCTCTGATTTAGTAAGGGAGGAAATGGCATGATACAAAACATACGACAGTACACATGGAAAGATGGTAAGTCACTGACAGTGGGGAAACGGACCTTGGTGATGGGCGTACTCAATTACACACCCGATTCGTTTTCTGATGGAGGCAAGTGGAATAACATAGACATAGCAATGCGGCACATGGAACAAATGGTAGCTGATGGTGCCGATATTATTGATATTGGTGCTGAATCGTCCCGACCGGGATTTACGCCGATCTCTGCTGGAGAAGAAATTGGACGGCTGGAACCCATCTTGCCCAAATTGATAGAAGCCTGCCCAGTACCTGTTTCTGTTGATACCTATAAAGCTGAAACAGCGGATTATGCAATGACGGCTGGTGCTCATATAATGAATGATATTTGGGGGCTTCAATATGCTCCGGAACCAGGCCAAATGGCGGCAGTCGCTGCCAAACACGGTGTGCCTGTCATTGTCATGCATAATCAAGATGGTACGGTCTACGATGCGATGCTGGAAAATATGAAACAATTTTTTGTTCGCTCGGCTTGCATTGCCGATAAAGCCGGTATGGATCAGCATCAGATCATTATTGATCCCGGCATTGGATTCGGCAAAACAGCGGAACAGAATATTCAGGTCATTGCACAGCTGGCAGAACTAACGGCCATGCCTTACCCGTTACTGTTGGGAGCCAGCCGAAAGGGGTTCATTGGGAAAGTCCTTGACTTGCCGGTGACAGAGCGAATGGAAGGAACTGGCTCTGTTTGTGTGGCTGCGGTATTGGCCGGTGCAGCCATCGTCCGGGTCCATGATGTCAAACCGATTGCCCGGATGTGCAAGATGGCAGATGCTTTGAAATAAAAATCCTGGCATTTTCCTTGACACGAAGAAGCGCTCATGGTACGATTAGTTCAGTTAGGTGCTGAGCCATCTAGCTTTTTTTAAGTTATCGTAAAATTTCCTTGACTTAGCTTGTGTATTATGATACATTATAAAAGCAGTCTTGCGCAAGTGTTTGGACTTGTGACTATTTTTGAGAGAGGTGTAGGGAATGCGTACAGCGATTACTTTGGCATGCACAGAATGCAAACAACGTAACTACCGGACAAACAAAAACAAGAAAAATAATCCGGATCGTTTGGAATTGAAAAAATACTGCCCGTTCTGCAAGAAAGAAACATTACATAAAGAAACTAAATAGTTGAAATAAGATGTCTTTATGTCTTATTTGGATGTGAGAGGTTATATGGCAACATCAGCTAAAAAAGCAGCACAAAAGAATAAGAAGAAGAATCCGGGCAAATCATTTCTACAAGGTGTCAAAATAGAAATGAAGAAGGTCATCTGGCCGACAAAGAAAGAATTGATTAACTATACTGTCATGGTCATTGTAGCAACTATTGTCGTTATGGCGATCATTGCGGCAGCAGACGGCGTCTTTTCAGAGTTGTTCAAATTGCTTCAACTCGTTGTCGGATAGGAGGCCTGCGTTTAGATGGAATCAGATAAGAAATGGTATGTCATCCATACGTATTCCGGTTATGAAAATAAAGTCATGGCTACATTGGAACGCAAAGTCAAATCTATGGGATTGGAAAAAGTTATTAACCGTATCCTTGTTCCGATGGAAGATGAAGTGGATATAAAAGACGGGAAAAAACGTACGGTTAAACGTAAAATTTTCCCGGGGTATGTCCTCGTTGAAATGGAAGTCAATGACCGTTCTTGGTATGTTGTCCGCAATACTCCGGGCGTAACGGGGTTTGTCGGCTCAGCGACCAAGCCAATACCGTTGGAACCGGAAGAAGTCAAAAAAGTCCTGAAATCACAGGATATTGAAGACAAACCAAAAACGCATATTTCTGTAGAAATAGGCGAACAGGTCCGTATTACTTCCGGTCCCTTTGAAAACTTCGTTGCGACCATAACGGAAATCAACGAAGAAAAAGAAACACTGAAAGGCCTCATTGATATGTTTGGCCGTGAAACTTCAGTAGAAGTCGACTATTCTCAAATCGAGAAGAGTCTGGAATAAATACTTCTAAATGCGGCATATGCCGCGAGTGGGAGAATCGTAAGATTCGTATGACCACATCTTGTAATGTAAGGAGGTGTAAATCACCATGGCAAAAAAAGTAGCAAGAATGGTAAAACTTCAGTGCGAAGCTGGCAAGGCAACTCCGGCGCCTCCGATTGGGCCTGCATTAGGCCAGGCTGGGGTCAACATTATGGCTTTCGTAAAGGAATTTAACGAACGTACAGCAAAACAGGCTGGTTTCATTATCCCTGTTGAAATCACTGTATATGAAGATCGTTCCTTCACATTCATTACAAAAACACCGCCTGCTGCCGTTCTTTTGAAGAAAGCAGCTGGTATTGAAAAAGCTTCGGGCGAACCGAATAAGAAAAAAGTTGCAAAAGTCGGCCGTGATAAGGTTCGTGAAATTGCAACGACTAAGATGCCGGATCTCAACGCTAATGACGTTGAACAGGCTATGAAAATGATTGAAGGCACAGCCCGTAGCATGGGTATCGAAATCGTCGATTAATTTCGAGGTTTTCATCCCGTGGAAGGGGTAATACCCCGCTACACCACATAAGGAGGAAATTACATGGCAAAAGTAGGCAAGAAATATGCTGAAGCAGTCAAATTGTACGACCGTCAAAAAGCGTATGATCCGACTGAAGCAGTAGATATCTTGAAGAAAATGGATACAGCCAAATTCGACGAAACTGTTGAATTGTCTGTAAACCTTAACGTAGACCCGAAGTATGCTGATCAGCAGGTCCGCGGCGCCTTGGTTCTGCCTCATGGCATTGGTAAATCCAAGACTGTCCTCGTATTTGCTCAGGGCGAAAAAGAAAAAGAAGCCCAAGATGCAGGTGCTGATTATGTCGGCTCTGATGATCTCATTGAAAAGATCAAAGGCGGCTGGACCGATTTCGACGTAGCAATCGCTACACCGAATATGATGGGTAAAGTCGGTCGTTTAGGTAAGATTCTCGGTCCTAAAGGCTTGATGCCTAACCCGAAAATTGGTACCGTAACGATGGATGTTACAAAAGCTGTTTCCGAAAGTAAAGCCGGGAAAGTTGAATATCGTACAGATAAGGCTGGCAATATTCATTCCCCTATCGGCAAAAAATCTTTCGATGCTGATAAATTGATTGAAAACCTTACTGTTCTCGTCGATACACTGATTAAAGTAAAACCGTCGGGCGCTAAAGGCCAGTATATCAAATCTATTACCATTAGCTCTACTATGGGCCCTGGTATCCGTATTAACCAGTATGCTGTTAAAGGCGCTGTTAAAGCGGAAGAAAAATAATATCTCTCTTAGCTGTAGACTGAAGGTATGTATAATGGACGCAAGTCCGCCATCAGAGGCTATGTAACTAGCAGATACTTACTTTGACTAGTTCGGCCTCATGTCTATGAGGCCGTTTTTTCGCTAAGAAACGATATATATCTCACTATCAAGGAGGTGTATCGAAATCATGTCTATGCCTGAACACAAAGTTAACCCGGCAAAAGCTGCCGTCGTTGCTGAAATGAAAGAAAAACTGCAGTCCGCACAGGGCGCTGTATTCGTAGGCTTCACCAACCTCGATGTAGCTACGGTTACTAAACTTCGCCGTAAATTCCGCGAAGGTGGTGTCGAATACAAGGTCATTAAAAATACATTGACCCGTATCGCTGCTGACGAACTTGGCTATGATGCTTTGAATCCGATTCTTGAAGGACCGACAGCTATTGCCTTCTCTACAGAAGATGAAATTGCTCCGGCAAAAATTCTCAAAGAATTCATCAAAGAAACAAAGACACAGGCGCTGACGGTAAAAGCCGGCATCGCTGATGGCCAGGTTATTGATGCTGCATCTGTAGATGCATTGGCAAGCTTGCCGAGCCACGAAGAACTTCTCGCGAAGTTACTTGGCAGCATGCAGGCCCCTATCTCTGGTATCGTCAATGTACTTCAGGGCAACATCCGCAATATGGTTTATGTGCTTGATGCTGTACGTGCTAAAAAAGCCGAACAGGAAAGCGCTTAATAAAAGATTTTACTCTTAAACTAAAAAAAAATTGATACTTATTGGAGGTATTTTAAAATGACTAAAGAAGAAATCATGGAAGCCATTGAAAATATGACTGTTTTGGAACTCTCCGAACTCGTAAAAGCTATGGAAGACAAATTCGGCGTATCTGCAGCTGCTCCTGTAGCTGTAGCTGCTGCTCCTGCTGCTGGCGGTGCTGCTGCTGAAGAAAAAACTGAATTCGACGTTATCCTCAAAGATGTCGGCGACAAAAAAATCGGCGTTATCAAAGTTGTCCGCGAAGTTACGGGCCTCGGCTTGAAAGACGCTAAAGCACTCGTTGATGGCGCTCCTAAAGCTGTTAAAGAAGGCGTTGCTAAAGCTGATGCTGAAGCTCTCAAAGCTAAATTGGAAGAAGCTGGCGCAACAATCGAACTCAAATAATTTCATTAGAAATTATACATCCCGGAATCCGCATATTATGCGGGTCTCGGGATTTTTTGCGTGCGCCCGGCATATGGGCCACGCTAATGGGGAAACAGTCCCTAGACTGCCTTAGTAGTGGAAAAATCATAGCCGAACGCTAAGGGTATCTATCGCGAAATGGATAAGAGCGTCAAACAGGTCAAAGACCTATAAGAGAAGGTAACTGGAGAATATGAAGGCACTGATGTATTGGGTAACGAATGGCTTCAATCTTTACGATCCTATGAAACCACAAAAAAAGCTCTGCAAATAATAGCAGAGCTTTTTGTAGTTCCATAGAAGTAGAAATTATTTAAAGAATATGTCTTTGTAGCCCATAATGAAGATAATGACGATCATAATAGGCAAGACGTATGTGAGATAACCGCGTGTCCATGCAGGTAACTTCAGACCTGTGCCTGTATTGGCTTCTTCTAAGAATTTATCAAAGCCCCAGCCTTTTTTACAGGTGCAGAAGAGGACGAAGAGCAAGCCGCCTAAAGGCAGAATGTTGTTGGAAACCAGGAAGTCTTCCAGGTCCAGTACAGCCGTTCCGGCGCCTAACGGTTGGAACGAACTCCATTCGTTGAAACCAAGTACACAAGGGACAGACAGGATTAAGACGAGGACACAGTTGATAAGTACCGCTTTTTTACGGGACCATTCTTTAAAGTCCATGCAAATAGATACCATATTTTCGAAGACGGCAATAACCGTAGAGAAGCTGGCAAAGCACATGAAGATGAAGAATAATGTGCCCCAAATGATGCCGCCGGACATTTGACGGAATACTTCCGGCAAGGTGACGAAAATGAGGCCCGGCCCTGCACCTGGATTGACGTTATAGGCAAAGCAGGCCGGGAAGATAATGAGACCGGCCATGATAGCGATAAACGTATCCATGGCGATAATAGTACAGGATTCACCAAATAAGGAATGTCCTTTAGAAATGTAACTGCCAAATACCAGCATGGAACCGATGCCGACGGATAAAGTGAAGAAGGCTTGTCCCATAGCAGCATATACAACGGTGCCAATACCATTTTCTACCATTTTGCCAAAGTCTGGCAATAAATAAAATTCGATGCCTTTTTGAGCGCCCTCTAAGGTGACGCTGTGAATTGCTAAAATGGTAATTAAGACGAACAGGCAAACCATCATTGGTTTTGTGATTTTTTCGACACCTGATTGTACACCGAACCAAACGATGGCAAAGCCAACGATAATAGTTAGGTACATCCAGAATATCTGTCCTGTCGGATCAGCAAGCATACCCGTGAATTGGGCACCGGCAGGGCTGCTCAAGAGGTCACCGTTGGCCATTTTAAATATGTATGATAACATCCAGCCGCTAACATTGGTATAAAACATCATGAGCAATAAGTTGCCGGCATACCCCGTATAGGAATGGAGATGCCAAAATGTGCCTGAAGGTTCCAATACGTGGAGTGCCCGGCCGATACTTTTTTTAGCGGCCCGGCCAATAGCCAGTTCCATCGTTAGTATAGGCAACCCCATAATAATTAAAAATACCAAATACACTAAAACAAATGCGGCTCCGCCATATTTCCCTGTAATAAAAGGGAAACGCCATACGTTGCCAATGCCGATGGCACAGCCGGCACTGACTAGCAAGAAGCCTAATCGTGAACCAAATTGTTCTCTATTTCCTTGCAATATACTTCTCCTCCCACCATTATAAATTTCTTCTATCATAACAAATTTAACGAAGATTAACAACCTAATACGGTAATAGATTCAAAAATTAAAGAAGTAAAACGATTGACGGTAATGGCTTAGCGTAGCGGTTCTTTACCATAAGAGTTCTCCTGCGACGATACCAAGCCAGCAACAGATAAAGGCACCGATAATATTGAGACCGCCATAGAGCAAGGCTAAGCCTGCCTGGCTGGCTCGAATGAACGTCAGTAGTTCCATATTGAAGGTGGAAAATGTTGTAAACCCGCCCAGGATACCTGTAATGATAAACAATTTTATTAGCGGTGATAATTCTAAACGAGATTGAAAATACATCATGAGTAAGCCAATAGTAAAGGACCCAACGACATTTACTAGAACTGTACCATAAGGGAAGGTAATGCCGCCGTGCAAGTTTGCAATACATGTTATTATATATCGCAAGGCCGCACCGATGCCGCCACCGACGGCGACGGCTAAAATCTTTTCTATAAACATGGGAATAAAACACCTCTTTCTGAAAGTATAGGATTGTTTTATTATATATAGTTCCTTTTTTTGCGTCAAATGAGAGGCCGTACAGGGGATGCAATCTGTAGTAATGGTTAGACAATGTATAAAATACCATGATATAATGATACATAACCTAAGAGGAGGTAATATGAATGGTACAAACACGTAAAGTCGTTATCGTCGGTGCTGGTCATGTCGGGTCCCATGTGGCATTGGCTCTCATTCAGTCTGGACAGGCTGACGATATTGTTTTGATCGATATTGAAAAAGAAAAAGCAGAAGGACAGGCAATGGATTTGGATGATTGCATCAGCGGTGCACTGTGTGGCAATGATGCAGCTATTCGTGCCGGCAGTTATGATGAATTAAATGACGCTGATATTTTGGTCATGGCTTTTGGCCGCAGCCGTCGTCCTGGTGAAACGCGGCTGGATATGTTTGACGATTCCATTCGCATGGCAGGCGATGTACTGTCTCATCTGAAACAAGTCGATTTCAAAGGCATTATGGTCAGTATTTCTAATCCGGCAGATATTATTTGCGAATACATTCGTCGTAATATGGGCTGGGCCTCTCATCGCTGTTTCTGTACTGGTACGAGTTTGGAAACGTACCGGCTGCTTCGCGTTCTGTCGCATCGTACTGGCTATGCTCGCCGTTCTATTCAGGGCTTCTGTATGGGTGAACATGGCAATTCGAGTTTTATCGTTTGGTCTAGCATCTATGTTAATGGCAAGCCGTTTGCTGAATTGTTGCGAGAAAAGCCGGAATTGGCAGGCATTGATCTGGAACAATTGCAACGAGAAGTAAAACAGGCCGGCGATATCGAAATCGATGGCAAAGGGTGTACTGAATTCGGGATTGCCAACGTAGCCTGCATGATCATTACAGCGATTTTCCATGATCAGAAACTCGTATGGCCTTGCTCTACTGCTCTTGATGGAGAATACGGTGAACAGGCAGTGGCAGCTGGTGTGCCTTGTGTTATCGGTAAAAATGGCATTGAGGAAATTTTGGAAATGCCGATCACAGAAGAAGAAAAAGAAAAGTTCCATTCATCCTGTGATATTATTCGAGGCTTTTTAAAACGAGCTGAAGAAATATAAATGAGTACAGCAAAAGGACATACCACAAGACGGTATGTCCTTTTTGCTATACTGACGATATAGGGAAAACTGCTATTTCATCATGTCTACTAATTTTCTGATACACGGTTCGACTTGGACACCTTCACGAGGATCGGAACCAGCTTGATAGGTATATTCGATGGCATAACTTAAAAATTTTGTTGCCATTTCTACGGATCGATGAAGGTCGAAGTCATTTAAGAGGGCGCCGGTCAGGACGCTGGTGAATAAGTCGCCTGTGCCACAGGTACTAAAGTCGATACGATCGGTTATAGTTTCATCAAAGGAGGCGGTCACTGTATCGTAACTAACGATTTTGATGGTGTCATTTTGAGCGGGGACACTGGTGATGACGACCTTTTCCGGTCCCATGGCGATGAGCTTTTCACAAGCTTCAGTCAATGCTTTTGTCGTTGGGACAGCGGCTGTATACGGTTCGCCTAAGAGCAGACAGGCCTCGGTGTAATTAGGCGTAATGACCGTGGCGTTGCTGATGAGTTTACGCATTTCTGTTACGATATCCGGTTTGAAGACAGGATAGAGCTGGCCATTATCGGCCATGGCCGGATCAACGACGACGAGGGTATGCGTGCTGGCAAATCTATTGATTGCATCTAATACGATGGCAATCTGGCCGGCATCTCCTAAGAACCCACTGTAAATAGCATGATAGGTGAATCCTAATTTTTGCCATTTATCCATAAATTCATTCATGTGGGGCGTGAAATCATCAAAGGTATATTCACCATAGGTCAGGTTATTGCTGAAAATCGCTGTCGGAAATGGGCAAACCTGATGGCCCATAGCTGAAATAACAGGAATTGCCGCTGTCAGAGAGCAACGGCCGAAAGAGCACATATCATGAATAGCAAGTACTCGTTTAGTAGACATAATCATTACCTCCTTGATTGATCTGTACTCTCATTTTATCCGATTGATACGGAGATGTAAACAAGACAGACTGCATGAATTCTGTCATGGCCTGAAGGAATATCGTACTATTCGTATCTATATTTGCTGTCACTCTTGTTTCTTATGTGGTAAAATAGTAACCATATTATACATTGGCAGGTAGCAAAAACGCAGGGAGGAACAGTATGGAACAGAACGCGAAAGCTTTAATGGGGATGAGCGTAAAAGCGATGATTTTTCATGATGGAAGACTGCTGCTACTACAGAAAAATGATGCAGAAGAATTGCATCATTGGGAATTTCCCGGTGGTGGTCTGGGGCTCAAAGAAGATTTTTTGACAGGCCTGCGGCGGGAGGTCTTGGAAGAGACCGGATTAGATATACATATACTGGCACCGGCAGGCGTATGGTCTTATGAAAAGAAGAATGGCCAGTTTTTGAATGGATTGATTTTTGCGGCAGCGGCTCATACGGATATAGTGCGGCTGTCAGAGGAACATGTTGATTATCGCTGGATTTTGCCGCAAGAAGTGCCGAACTATCGACTACATGGGTCCTTGTGGCGGTCATTGCTGCAAATGAAGGATTTTGATTATAGTAAAAGCCAACACTTGCTGGACGAATTTCTGGCAGCTTGCAGGAGGGAAAATGAATAAGGAAAGACAGCTGCAAACGCCTTTCGTGGATGCACTAGAAGCATATTGTTATGAAGGTATGGTAGCTTTTCATACGCCTGGACATAAATTGGGTTGTGGGGCTACAGCCTATCAGCAAGGGCTCTTTGGATATGCTTTGCGGCGGGATTTGGGTTTGATGTATGCGTTAGATGATTTATTTCAACCGCAGGGACCGCTAAAAGAAGCAATGGAACTAGCTGCTGATTTATATGGTGCCGGACGGACGTTCTTTTCTATTAACGGGACGACGGCCTGTGTCGAAGCAATGATTTTGACGGTATGTCGTCCAGGAGATGAAATCATCATTCCCCGCGAAGCTCATCGTTGTGTCATGGAAGGTCTTATTTTGAGTGGCGCTGTACCAGTATATATGCGGAGTCATTTTGCTGCGAAAGAGCAAGTGACACTGGGACCTGATTTAGCTAGTTTGCAAGCAGCTATTGCGGCACATCCGGCAGCAAAGGCTGTTTTATTTACGTACCCGACGTATGATGGTGTAGCTTGTGAATTGGAAAAAATGATTTCGTATAGCCATGCCCATGGATTATATGTCTTAGTTGATGAAGCTCATGGTGCTCATTTGCCCTTTCATCTGGACTTGCCGAAAGAGGCACTGGCATGTGGTGCTGATATGACGGCACAGAGTACACATAAGTTAGCAGGTTCTATAACCCAAACCTCGATGCTTCACTGCCGGCGGGGATTTCCGGACATGGAGAGGGCAGCGTCTGCGATGGCGTTAGTTCAGTCGACGAGTCCGCAATACTGGTTGCTGGCTTCTCTTGACAGTGCTCGCCAGCAACTGGCACTGGAAGGAACGAAACGTATTGGCAGGGCAATGGCATTGGCGAGACAGTTGCGGGATGAATTAAATGCCATACCAGGAATTTATTCTTTTGGTCGCAATATTATGAAGTATAACGGCGTTGGGGGATTCGATGAAACAAAAGTCACGATCGACTTTTCTGGATTGGATCTGACTGGGCGTCAGGCAGAAGTATTATTGCGTCGTGAAAAAATAGAAGTGGAGCTGACGGCGGCCAATCATGTCCTCGCCTTGATTACGCTGGGCGATACGGATGCCAGTATAGCCGCACTGTTGCGCGCGTGCCGGCGTGTTGCTGCAGGACAGGTCGTACGCTGTGATCGAATCGTGACGAACGAACTGCCTTTGCCGGACCCGCAAGTCGTACTATCTCCGCGAAACGCCTGGAACAGTAGCAAGGAAATCGTGTCGATCCAACATGCCCTGGGGCGTATAGCGGCTGAAACGATCATGTTTTATCCGCCAGGTATCCCCATTATGGCCCCGGGAGAAATCGTAACGGCGTCTTGTATAGCGTATCTCCAGAATAAAGTAAAAGCAGGCTATACGCCCTATGGTGCTGCTGATTCAACGTTGCAGACCTTACAGGTGCTGCCGAGAGGAACAGAGTATGAATGATAAAGGAATGATGGAATTATGAAAGGGAAATTGGTTATTATTGAAGGCGGCGACGGTAGTGGCAAGGCTACGCAAGCAAAACTTTTAACGGAACGGCTGCAAGGTGAAGGACGGCAGGTGCGGTCTGTCAGCTTTCCTGACTATGACAGTGATTCCAGTGCGCTTGTCAAAATGTATTTACGAGGAGATTTCGGAAAACAGGCCGATGCTGTCAATCCTTATGCAGCGTCAGCTTTTTATGCCGTCGATCGATTTGCATCATATCAAATGAAATGGAAAGAGTTTTTTGAAAAAGGCGGTACAATTATTGCTGACCGGTATACGACGAGCAACATGCTCTATCAAATGATTAAAATCCAAGATGCAACGCAACGAGATGCATATTTAGATTGGTTATGGGATTTTGAATTTCATAAGATGGGGCTTCCAGAACCGGATATGGTCATTTTACTTGATGTACCATTAGCTGTGACAGAAGAACTGATGACTAGCCGCTGTGGGAAGACTGGCGGACAGACTGGTGATATTCATGAAAAAGACGAAGGCTTTTTGCGTCAATGCCATGAAGCGTATGGTATTTTAGCAGCGCGCTATGAATGGCAGACCATACACTGCGTTTCCAATCATACTATGCGGTCGATTGAATCAATCCATGAAGAAGTATACCGTGTAGTTCGCCCTTTATTGGAAAATATATCTGGTACAGGCAGTAAAGCGAAGATATAATAGATATGGCATAGTGCTATTACGATATAGAGGACTGAAAATTTGGCAGTTTACTAGACTTTACTGCCATTTTTTTTTATAATAAATAATTAGGATATATTTTTCCGGGCGGGGAGGTGCGAGTGGTGACGGAATCGTATTTTGACGGTATCATTGGACATGAAGCGATTAAAAAGCAATGCCTTCGTTTTATTGAAAATGACCGGATTCCTCATGCTATGATTTTTGCCGGTCCGGCCGGATTGGGTAAAACCCGTATGGCCTTGGCTTTGGCGTCAGCGATTGCCGGCCGCCGTGTGTTTCCTCGTTTAGATGGACGAGAAGGACAACTTTTGACAGCTGATGGAGAAGATGCCTATTATGTCGCTCCTGTAGGGACGATGCTCAAGGTTGAACAGTTTCGCCAGCTGCAGGAACAGCTGGTACTTCAAGGTCGTGCAGGAAGTCGCCGTATTGGCATTATTGATCATGTTGAGACGATGAATACAGAATTTGCCAATCGGATGTTGAAGATATTGGAGGAACCGCCTGCAGGCGTTGTATTCATCCTTATTACGGATCAGCCGGCCCGCCTGTTGCCGACAATCGTTTCGCGCTGTATCATGATTTCCTTTGAACCAGTAGGGGATGAGGAGATGATTTCCGGTCTGGTACGTTACAAAGGCGGCAGAGCAGAAGATTACAAGCAGGCTGTTTCTTGGGGCGGCGGTATCGTCACCTCCGTTCTTCATTATGTTGAGGGAACGGGGATGGAAGAGTCGAAATATGCGTTTGATTTTTTACGGATCATGGCAACCCATGCCTGCCCGTATGCTAAGTGGCTTTCTATATCCATTGATTTTACGGATCAGGAAACAAAAGATATACTGCGTTGGACCGGACTTATCCTGCGGGATCTGGCTGTTCTTCGCAGCCATGCCAGTCAAGGATTGGTGCGGCTGAAACAATATACAGAACAAATGGAAGAATTCCTGCCATATTGGACAGATAAGGCCATTTTTACAGGGCTGGCTGTCTTAGAAGAAGGACTGGAGGCGCTGACCCGCCATGTCAATACACGGCTGGTCTGGGATTATGTAAGTCTTCAGTTCATAAAAGCAAAAGGGGGTATTTAGTTGATCGTTGTAGGTGTACGCTTTAAAGCGGCCGGTAAAATATATTATTTTGATCCAACGGGCATTGCTCTTGACATCAATGAGGGTGTTATCGTAGAAACGGCACGGGGGATGGAATATGGAGCTGTAGTCATTGCTCCGCGCAGCGTTGATGAATCGGAAGTGGTGCAGCCATTGAAACCGATCATTCGCAAGGCGACGGTAAAAGACTTGCGTCAAGTAGAACGTAATAAGGAACGGGAAAAAAAAGCCTTTGGTATTTGTTTGGAAAAAATTGCCAAACATAACTTGCCGATGAAATTGATCGATGTGGACTATACGTTTGATATGGGGAAAATCATCTTTTTCTTTACAGCAGACGGACGTATTGATTTTCGAGAATTAGTACGTGATCTGGCATCGGTGTTCCGTACTCGCATCGAACTGCGGCAAATAGGTCTCCGTGATGAAGCGAAAATGATCGGTGGCATTGGCTGCTGTGGCAGGCCGTTGTGCTGCTCCACTTTTTTAGGGGATTTCAAACCGGTGTCTATTCGCATGGCCAAGGGGCAGGGTATGTCCCTGAATCCAACTAAGATTTCTGGTATTTGCGGACGACTTATGTGTTGTCTTCGTTATGAAAACTCGTTGTATACGTCAGGAGAGCTGAAATGCGCCAGCTGTCAGCAAAAGTGCGGGGAGCAACAAAAGCCACCGGTCGTAGGGCAGCGGGTCATTACAGATGAAGGCGTCGGCACGGTTCTGCGTGTACACATGAAAGATCATACAGTGAAAGTGCAGCTTGAATCAGGACATAATGTCAACGTTCCCTGGTCTGATGTAGCTGAACCTGAACATGAACATTGATCTTAAGAGCCATGAACGGCTTGATGACCTTATCTTAGATGGGATGAAACTCATTCAGCGGGACGATCAGTTTTGTTTTTCTGTTGATACCGTGTTGTTGGCACAGTTCGGTACGATGTGTCATGGACCGATTCTCGATTTAGGGACAGGAACGGCAGCAATCCCTCTCATTCTAACAGCGCGGGGGGCGACAGCGGTTACGGCAGTGGAACTAAATCCCGTTATGGCAGATATAGCCAGGAGAAATGTGAAACTCAACAATCGCGGTGCAGCAGTGCAGGTTATCGAAGCTGACTATCGTCACATGGCAGCGTGGGCAGCTAGTGGTTCGTTTGATATGGTATATGCGAACCCGCCGTATCGAGAGAAATCCCGTGGTGCAACTAGTGAGGTCCAGGGAATCCGACGGGCACGACATGAGGAAACGGCGACACTGGAAGACGTCATGGCGGCCGCTCAGTATGCGCTAAAGTATCATGGCCGGTTTCGTATGGTCCATATTACAGAACGGCTGACTGATATATTGGAGTCGATGAGAACGCATGGCATAGAGCCGAAGATAATCCGGCTGATTTATGGGCATAGTCATGCCAGAGCCAAAATATTTTTAGTAGAAGGCATACGTGGCGGGAATCCCGGCGTGGACGTATTACCGCCGCTTATTATTCATGAAGCAGACGGCAGGTACAGCCAGGAAGTTTTAGCGATGTATGGCAAAGACATATAAGGGAGAGATATGATGGCGGAAGTATTTCAAAAGGGCACACTTTATTTAGTCGCAACGCCTATTGGCAACATGGAAGATATTACATATCGAGCTGTCCGCTGCCTGCGGGAAGCAGATCTCATTGCGGCTGAAGATACTCGTCATACTAAATTTCTTCTGTCAGCGTATGGGATTGATACGCCGATGACAAGTTATCATGAACATAATAAAGCGGAAAAGGGACCCCACCTTATTGAAAAATTGCAGGAAGGGTCTATGATTGCCTTAGTCAGTGATGCCGGCATGCCGGCTATATGTGATCCTGGCAGTGATATGGTTCGCCTGGCACTGGAAGCGGGGATCCCCATTGTTCCTGTACCCGGGGCGAATGCTGGCCTTACAGGACTCATCGCATCCGGTATGGATACAGAGCGATTCACGTTTGTTGGTTTTTTGCCAAAGACCAAGAAACACCGTCTGCCAGTCTTAGCGTCACTTACATCCTATGAAGGAACACTTATTTTCTATGAAGCACCGCATCGTATAGGGCAGGTACTCGGTGAGATTTGTGAGGTACTAGGCGACCGGCAGGCTGTATTGTGCCGGGAACTTACGAAACGGTATGAACAATATATGCATGGATCCTTACGCGTGTTGCAACAGCAACTGGCGCAGCAAGGACCACGTGGTGAATTTGTTATTCTTGTTGCCGGAGCACCACCTATGACAGAAGCGGCAGCTGATGGTACTGTTGATTATGCGTCGCTAGTTCAAGAATTGATGAATCAGGGCGTTGATAAAAAAGAAGCTATCCGCATGGTTGCAAGACAATGCGGCGTGCAAAAACGTAGTGTATACCAGGCTGCGCTTACTTTATAACAAGCCGGCTCATTTGCCGGTAAGGAGGAATCATCCTATGTCTGAAAAGAAAAAGTATTACGTTACAACACCTATTTATTATCCAAGTGCCAAACTTCATATTGGGCACACGTATTGTACGACCATTGCTGACTCTCTGGCTCGTTTCCATCGCCTGCGTGGTGATGATGTATTTTTCCTGACTGGCTCAGATGAACATGGCCAAAAAATCCAGCGTGCTGCCGAAGCAAAAGGTATGAAACCTATTGAATATGTCGATGAAATCGTAGCGTTGTTCCAGCAATTGTGGAAAAAACTGCATATTTCTAACGATGATTTTATTCGTACGACAGAACCGCGGCATGAAAAAGTAGTCCAGAAATTGATGCAAATGTCGTATGATAATGGGGATATTTATAAAGGTAAATATGAAGGCTGGTATTGTACACCTTGCGAATCGTTCTGGCCGGAAAATAAGCTGCCTGAAGGGAAACATATTTGTCCGGATTGTGGCCGTCCGTTAGAATTGGTCAGTGAAGATGCATATTTTCTTAAAATGAATAAATATGCTGACCGCTGGCTGAAATTCATTGAAGAAAATCCTGATTTCATTCAACCGGAATCACGTCGCAATGAAATGATTTCCTTTGTCAAGAGCGGACTCGAAGATCTGTGCGTGTCTCGGACCTCGTTTGACTGGGGCATTAAAGTACCTTGGGATCCTAAACACGTTGTATATGTTTGGTTTGATGCATTGGCTAACTATTTGACAGCCATCGGCTTTATTGATGACCCGGAAAAATATAAAAAATTCTGGCCGGCTGATGTTCATATTGTCGGCAAGGAAATCGTTCGTTTCCATTCTATTATTTGGCCTATTATGCTTATGAGCTGCGGTCTGCCCTTGCCAAAGAAAATTTTTGGTCATGGCTGGCTTATTGTCGATGGGACCAAGATGAGTAAATCATTGGGGAATGTCGTCGATCCGATTCCCCTTATCGATCGGTATGGTGCCGATGCGTTGCGTTACTATCTGTTAAAAGAAGTACGTCTTGGCCAGGATGGTAATTTCTCCCTGCCGAGTTTTATTACGCGAATCAATGCGGACCTTGCTAATGATCTAGGGAATTTGCTGCAACGGACATTAGCGATGGTTGAACAGTATGAAGACGGAATCGTTGCCGGTCCGCTTGTAAAAGAACCGGTAGATGATGATTTGGCTCGCTGCGCTGTGGAAACAGCGAAGAAGTTTGAAGCGCAGATGGATGCCATGAAAATCAATGATGCTATCAACGATACCTGGGCATTTATACATCGCACTAATAAATATATTGATGAAACGACGCCGTGGGTGTTGGCCAAGGATGGTACACAAAAGGATCGTCTCAATACAGTATTGTATAATCTTCTTGAATCCTTGCGCATTATTGCTAATTTAGTAAGCCCGGTTATCCCTGTGAGTGCTGCAGAAATATGGAAGCAAATCGGTCTTGGCAATTTTGATTCAGCCAATTTGCCTGATGCCCAAGTATGGGGCAAGTATCCGGCTGGTACTAAAGTATGCAAAGGACAGGCGCTGTTCCCTCGGTATGATTTAAAGGAAGAAATTGCAGAAGAAGCAGTTGAAAAAGAAGCAGAAAATAAAGCAAAAGAAGTATGCCCGGCAGCAAAAGAACCAACGAAGCCGGAAATTACCATTGATCAGTTTAGTGCCAATGATTTACGTGTTGGCAAAATCATAGCGGCTGAAAAAGTACCTAAGACGTCGAAGCTCATGAAGCTGCAAGTCGATTTAGGAACAGAAACACGTCAGATCGTCAGTGGTATAGCTTTACAATATAAGCCTGAAGAATTAACAGGCCATAATGTCATTGTTATTACAAACCTCAAACCGACGAAGCTCTGCGGTGTTGATTCTAAAGGCATGATTTTGGCAGCTCTCGACGGTAAGGATGCGCTGCAAGTAGTATTTGTTGATGGTATGGCACCAGGAAGCAGGGTGCGTTAATATGTTGTTTGACACGCATTGCCATGTCAACGACGAAGCCTATGAAAAAGACCGGGAAGCTATGCTTGCCCGGGCTTTTTCAGAAGGCGTTCAATATATGATGTGTCCGGGGACGGATATCAAAACATCAGCAGAAGCCGTTGCCATGAGTCACCAATATAAACAAATATATGCTGCTGTAGGCATTCATCCAGAAGATGCGGCATCAGCGACATCAGAGGGATTTGAACAGATTCGTAAATGGATACAAACGGAATCCAAAGTTGTTGCTATTGGCGAAGTCGGCTTGGACTATCATTGGCCGGAACCGTCTCATGAAATACAACAACAAGTCTTTATCGAACAAGTAAAAATGGCAGTTGAGCTGGATGTGCCTATTGATATCCATGATAGAGAAGCACACGGCGATACGGTGGACATTTTGCGCCAATATGGCAAAGGTATCCGCGGGGTCTTTCACTGTTATTCCGGCAGCTTAGAAATGACGGAAGAACTGCTTGATATGGGGTTTTATTTTGGCTTTACAGGAACGACAGTATTCCCGAATTCGAAAAAATTGAAAAAAATAGCTGCGGCATTGCCAATGGAACGCATTCTTATTGAAACAGACTGCCCGTATTTGACGCCACCGCCATATCGTGGCAAACGCAATGAACCAGCATACGTGCAGTACGTAGCAGCCGAGATTGCCAAGCTTCGCCAAATGGACGTTGCAGAGGTGCAACGCATTACCGTTGAAAATGGCAAACGGATTTTTGGGATCCCAGAGGATGTATAATGAAACGACCTGAAATTAAAATAACCGTAATTGATCGACTAGGGCCAATGGGTTGTCACCATGGACACTGTGTGGGGGATACGTTTGATTTTGACAGGGATAGGGGAAAACTCTGTCCCATGGCTATGCATGTGGCGTTTCCCTATGTAGATATTTTGCGGTATGGTGGAGCGTTGCCAGGACAACCGGAAGGACAAGCTGTATTTTGTTGTCCCGATGTAGATGTCATCAACGTGTTTAAAGCTGAAATCGTAGAACCAGAATAACCTAATGGAACAGCGTACGATATTGTCGGATATAGGATTTTTACGGGTGTCCTGAGAAAGCCCGTCAGGCAATCTGCTATACAGCTCAGGAGGGCAATCCTGAACTCAGGCACAACAAAATAAAGTATATCGTAAAAAGTACTTGACGAATGGTCCTTTTTGCGATATACTGACTAAGCTGTCAGTTGAGAC
>JAKVKI010000021.1 GCA_022486585.1 Megasphaera sp. | reverse complement strand
GTTATGTTTAAAATGACCTGAATTAGGAACCGGGGCAATGGTGCTGACCCAGCGGTTCGTATAATTAAAAAATCCGGCTACAAAGGCGGCTTCTAAGATTTGATGTTCATCAAGGCCGGCATCACGCAGTTTAGCAACTTGTTCATTGTCGATGTCGCGGGGATGAGCCGTGACAAACCAGGCATATTCGCAAATAGCAAAATCTTCTTTGGATAATTCTTCACGGCAGGACCGATAATTATATGATAATTTGTCTACTAATTCGGCATTTTGCCACATACCGCGCAGGTTGTCACCATGCGTGGTCAGACAATAGGCACAGCAGTTATACGACGATACAACGACGCCGATCATTTCTTTTTGGGCATCTGTCAGATAGCAGGTATCGTTATATAAGGAACCTTTTAAATTGAGGAAACCAATGTACTCTTTGGCATTGAGTGGTAGAATCTTGAATAAATTATTAATGAATCCCCAATTTTTCATCATAGCTTCTACGTTAGTATTAAAAATCTCATATTCTTCATCTGTCATTTCAGAGCGGTCCGGCTTTTGCAGTCGGGATAATTGTTCGTCAAATTCTAAAGCCATTCAGGTGACCTCCTTAGTCAGCAGGACAAATAGCAAAGCAACGGGCGGGAGCGCCCGTACCGTCTTTGATTTTTGGAAATGCGCAAATAATAATGGAACCTGTCGGCGGCACTTGATCGAGATTCCGCATGACTTCGATTTGGATGCGGTCTAATTGCAGGATGCACTGTTCACCAGGATAGGGATAGGCACCTTCTTTTGTTGTGATGAAGCCTGGATCCGTATCGGCTGGTTCATGGCCCATAGCACCGATGTTACGTTCTTTGACAAGCCATTTAATCAATTCAATATCCCAGCCGGGATAATGAGGCTGGCCGCTTTCGTCAGGAAATTCCAGGTCGATTTTCTTATACCAGTCCGACCGGAAGGCGACAAAAGCGTTTTCAGGAATACGCCCATATTCCTTTTCCCACGCTTCCACGTCGTTAATGGTGAGCATGAAATCAGGATTTGTTGCACATTCCTTGGATTTGTCGATGACGACTAACGGATAGACCATTTCTTTAATATCAATATCCTGCATAGGACGGCCATCTTTAAAGAAATGACGGGGCACATCGACGTGTGTGCCATACTGGCTGGCGACGCTGTACTGGAAGCAGCGCATAGGAGCTAGCTTATCCTCTGGTGTATCAGGAAGGTAGTCGAATAATACTTGTGCTTCAAATGGTTTGAACCCATACCAGTGCGGTGTTTCCGGACTTAGTTCGTGCGTCAGATCCACCCATTTATAGTGGGTCCCCTTTAATTCAGTTGCTAAATCCCAAAGTTTCATTGTTGACATACAAAAACCCCCTTCCGCTAATGCATAAAAGGAAAGAACAAGTATATTTCATATATAAAATAATAGGATATGATTCATTAAAATTATATCGTAAAACACGGTTTATATCAACAAAATTTTAAAAACGTTTCTGTATTTTTGTCCTTTCTTGGTGTAAAATAAAGAGTAACTATATAGAGAGGTGAGGAGATGAAGATGCATGATATATTTAGATAATGGAGCGACGACATATCCCAAGCCGGAATGCGTATATGCGGCTGTCGACGATTATGGCCGGCACCATGCTGTCAATGCAGGACGCGGTGCTTACGCAGAGGCCAGGGCGGCAGCAGCAATGATTCGTGATGTCAAAAAAAGACTGATCAGTCTTTGTGATGCCAGAGAGCAGGCTGAAATTGTCTTGACGCCATCTGTTACGATTGCGTTGAATCAAATCATCAATGGACAGCCATGGCAGCGTGGTGATGCAGCTTATGTTTCTCCCTATGAACACAATGCTGTTTTACGACCGTTGCACCGGTTATGCCAACAGCAGGGCATTCGAATGATCGAATTGCCCTTAGCTGAGGATTTATCTATTGATGCAGAAGAAACAGCACGGCAATTTGCCAAGGTGCCGCCTAAATTTGTCAGTATGTCTGCTATTAGTAATGTAACCGGATATATCCTGCCGGCAGCGACCGTATTTCGACTGGCAAAACAATACGGAGCCTTTACGCTCCTTGATGCGGCACAGGCTATGGGAATGCTGAAAATCCGTTTTGCTCAAGTTCGTGCTGATGCCATTGCCTTTGCTGGCCATAAAACCTTATATGCTCCCTTTGGAATTGCCGGCTTTTTTATTCGAAATGGCGTTGATTTGAATACGTATATTACGGGAGGCAATGGTGTCCATTCGCTGAGTATGGACATGCCGTCGTATATGCCGCAGAAAATGGAATGTGCCAGTATGGATACGGTGGCGATTGCGGGGTTACAGGCAGCGTTACAATGGCAGCCGTCTGTCCATGCGATGGAAATAGAGCAGCAGCTGATGGCATATGTATTGCCAAAGCTAAAAAAAATTCCCGGGATTCATATTTATGGGGCTCCAGACAGTGCTTGTCAGGCCGGGGTCATTTCCTTTGCTGTTGATGGCTGGAAAGCGAATGAAATCGGCGCATTCCTTGATTATAAGTACGGGATTGCCGTACGGGCAGGACATCACTGCGCAGCCTTGATTCATCGCCATTTGCAGGATGAAGCATTTGACGGGACTGTTCGTATCAGCTTTAGTGTTTTTACGACTCAAGCCGAGCTCGACGTACTCATGGAAGCGCTGGGAGAATTGAATCGAGAAGTTTTAAAGAAAATCTCTATTGATATTTTACGCGGAAATTGTTGATATATAGGAGACGGAGGTCATAGCATGAAGGCTAACATATTGTTTTCACCCTATCAGATCGGAACGATGGAAATCAAAAACCGGGCAGTCATGATGCCGATGGCAACGGATATGGCAGACCATACTGGAATCGTGACGCCACGGCAAATACGATACTATCAGGAACGGGCTAAGGGCGGTATTGGTATGATCATCAATGAATATACCGGTGTAGATGATGTAGATAGTATTCCGTCTATCCACAATTTACGCATTGCCCGGGATTATCATATTGCGCCATTAGAAGAATTGACCGATGCAGTCCATCTCTACAATTGTAAAATTGTGGCACAGATTCATCATGGCGGTGCTACCTCTAATCCAGCCTTTACGGGCCGGCAGAATATTGCACCCAGCGCGGTGCCCATTGCTGATGGAAAGCCGGTCCCCCGGGAAATGACGAAAGAGGATATCAAGCGCGTCCAGCAGAAATTTGTCGATGCAGCAGTTCGCTGTCATAAAGCCGGCTATGATGCTGTCGAACTTCATGGGGCGCATGGGTATCTCATTGCGCAGTTTTTTAGTAACTATTACAACCGACGGCAAGATGAATACGGTGGTTCTGTAGAAAATCGTTGCCGGTTTATTGCAGAAATCATTGCGGCTATCCGCGAAAAATTAGGCCGCTATCCTATTTTAGTGCGTATGTGCGGAGACGAAATGACGCCGGTGAAAGGGTTCCTTACGTTAGAAGAGGGCATAGAAATCGCTGCATATCTCGAAGGCTGCGGCATAGATGCCATTAATATCAGCAATGGCAGTGCCCGTAACGGTGATGCCAACTGTGAACCTTATTCATATCGGCCAGGGTGGAAGAAACATGTAGCTAAAGCATATAAACAGGCCCTCCATATTCCGGTCATTGCTACCAATACGATCAAGTCGCCGGAGTTTGCAGAAGAACTTTTGGAGGAAGGCGTCTGTGATTTTGTTGGATTAGGCCGGTCGCAACTGGCTGATCCAGACTTTATGAATAAAGCCCGCAGCGGAAGAGCTGATGAAATTCGCCAGTGCATTGGCTGTCTTTACTGCCGGGAACGGGTGCTTGGACAGGGGTTGCCTATTCGTTGCGCTATCAATGCCCGAACAGCTCGGGAAATTGAATTTTCACATCTTCATCGTAATGGTGAGGGCAAGACTGTCGTTGTTGTCGGAGGCGGCCCTGCCGGTATGGAAGCCGCTCGTGTACTGGCACTGCGGAAATTCCATGTCATCTTATTTGAGCAGCATCCGCATTTAGGGGGCATGTTGAATATAGCGAATAAACCACCGTTGAAAGAACAGTTGACGAAGCTGGTCACGACGATGGCTCGGCAAATCGAACGACTCGGTGTAGATATTCGGCGGCATACGGAGGGGTCCGTTGACGCAGTCATGGCGCTGCATCCTGATGGCGTTATTATGGCTTGCGGAGCAGTACCGCTCATACCGGATATTCCCGGTATCCATGGGGCCAATGTAGTGACAGCAGAGGACTTGCTTGCTGGCAAGGTCACGGCTGCAGGTACGTGTGTCATTATCGGCTCAGGCTTGACCGGCTTGGAAACAGCAGCAACACTTCTTAAAAAGAAGCATACCGTCGCGCTGGTTGAAATGAAACCTGGCGTAGGCGAGGGAATCTTTGGTGCCGTTCTCAACGATGAGCTCAGCCGGATTTCTCCATATCATCCGGCACTGTATGTTAATTACAAATTATGTGCTATTAGCGCAGGTACGGTGACACTTGAACAGGTGCAGGACCATACAGAACGGACGCTCCAGGCGGATACAGTTATTTTAGCTATGGGCCTGACACCGCGGCAGCACGAAATAGATGCGTTTCGCCAGCATTTTGAACGGTTACGGATTATTGGTGATGCCAATGGTGGCGGAAAAATAGCCTTGGCTGTCCGACAGGGCTTTGAAGCGGCCTATACATGGGAAGCATAAATTATTTCTTGTTACGCCCTTTTTTATATGGTATAATTAGCCATGCTTAATGAATAATTAAGTAAATTCGAATAACGGGAAGGGGCATGATATGAGTACGCAAACTGCCATTAAAACCCTTGTAAAAAAATATATGCCAGCTGTATGTGAATTACGCCGTCAGCTTCATGAACATCCGGAAACATCCGGTGAAGAAATAGAGACAGCTGCGCTGTTGGCGGGACTGTTCCGACAAATGGGGATGGACGTAGAAGAGCATGTTGCCGGCGGCCACGGCGTCATTGCTACGCTTCATGGCAACGAACCTGGTAAGACGATTGCCTTGCGGGCAGATATGGATGCCTTGCCAATGGCTGAAGAGACCGGACTGCCCTTCAGTTCACACGTAGCGGGGAAAATGCATGCCTGCGGCCACGATGGACATATGTCGATCATGGTGGGTGCGGCGAAGGTGTTAAATGACCTGCGACATGAGTTCAAAGGCACTGTTAAATTTCTCTGCCAGCCTTCAGAAGAAAAATCGCCTGTTGGCGGAGCCAAGGCTATTGTAGCGTCGAAGGCCCTTGACGGGATTGATGGTATTTATGCTATTCATGTATGGCCGACGCTGCCAACCGGCACTATTGGTGTACTGCCAGGACCGATGATGGCGGCATCGGATCATATTTCTATTACAATCCATGGCAAATCAAGTCATGCAGCGATGCCCCATAAGGGGATTGATGCCATCGTCCTTGCGGCTCAGTTTATTACGGCAGCCCAGACCATCGTGAGCCGTCAGATCAATCCCTTGTATCCGGCAGTGCTGACCTTTGGAACCATTGCCGGCGGCGATCGGTACAATGTCGTTGCTGATAAAGTAGAACTGGCAGGAACCTGCCGTACGTATCAGGGAGAAGCCCAAGATATGGCGGAAGCACAGTTGCAGAAGCTGTTGGCTGGTCTCGATATGGTATATGGCACGACTAGCGAGCTGCAATACGAACGGGGCTATGCGGCAGTGGTCAATACGCCGGAAAGTGCAGCCTTTATTGCCAAAACAGCTGAAGAATGCTTTGGTCCGGCCGTACTGGCACCGGTCCGCGAGCCGGCTATGACGGCAGAAGACTTTTCTGCGCTCCTCAACGCCTACGGTGGCGGGTTTTATTGGCTAGGTGCTACGAAACCAGGAGAGGCCGTGTATCCTCTTCACAGCAATCACTTTGCTGTGGATGAAGCGGCTCTTCCTATAGGGATGGAACTCATGGCGGCGCTGGTATTGAAACGGCTGCAAGGAGATACATGAATGATTTCGTATCATTCATAAATACATTATAAAAAAATCATACTAAAAGAAGGAAAATCGCCTGCCTATAACGAATCATATACATAACGTGATTCATAGGAGGCGATTTGTTTATGAAAGAATACACAAGTGATAAGATTCGCAACGTAGCTGTACTTTCGCACGATGGTGCCGGTAAAACGGCTGTTGTCGAATCGTTGCTCCTTGCCTGCGGGGCAGTTGATGCTGTAGGTGTGGGCAAAGACAATAAACACATTATGGATTATGAACCGGAAGAAATTAAGCGGAATGTCACTATTCAGTTGGGCATTGCGCCTTGTGAATTCGAAGGCTATAAGCTGAATTTCATTGATACGCCGGGGTATTCTGAATTTTGTGGCGAAGTCCGCGCAGCACTGCGTGCCAGCGATGGTATTCTCCTCGTTGTTTCAGCCGAATCCGGTGTTGAAATGGACACAGAACGGGCTTGGGACTACGGCGTAGAACTTAAGTTGCCACGTATGCTGTATATCAATAAGATGGATACGGAACATGCCGATTTCTTCGGCTGCCTGGAAAAATTACGGGCTGTCTTCGGCAAGTCGATCATGCCGTTGCAGATTCCTATTGGCGAAGGCAATGATTTCCGCGGTATTATCGATGTCTGCAAGATGATTGCTTGGGAATGGAAGGATGGCACTTGTGAAGAAATCAAAGTGCCGCCAGAATATATGGCAAAAGCTCGCGAAGTTCGCGAAATGTGCATGGAAGCCGCTGCCGAAGGCGACGACGATTTGTTGGAAAAATACCTTGACGGTAAAGAACTGACCATCGAGGAACTGCGCCAGGGCTTGCGCCAAGGCATGCTGACCGGCCGGGTATGCCCGGTCATGTGCGGCAGTGCTAACAGCCATATCGGGACGACAGAACTGTTGCGTCGTATCATCGTCTATATGCCGGATGCGTCGCAGAAGGTCATGATGGGCGAAGATAAAAAGAGCGGCGAACCGATCATGGTATATCCTAACAAACCATTTACAGGCTTTGTATTCAAGACCTTGATCGATCCCTTTGCAGGGAAACTGAGTTATATTCGTATTTTCTCCGGTACCCTTAAAGAAGGGGACAAGCTGTACGATGTAACGCAGGATAAAGAAGAAAAACCGAGTAAGCTGTTTACCCTCGTCGGCAAGGAACAAGTGCCGGTAACGGAAGCGATTGCCGGTGATATCGTCGTTGTACCGAAATTGCAGTTTGCCCATACAGGCGATACCTTTGCGACAGAAGATTTCCCGGTTATTTACGATCCCATTCGTTTCCCGAACCCGTTGCATATGGTAGCGATGGTTCCGGATAAGAAGGGCGAAGAAGAAAAACTGATGAATGCCTTGTCCCGTATTAGTGAAGAAGATCCAACCTGCCAAGTCGATAAGAGTGTCGAAGGCAAGCAGATCATCGTACACTGCATGGGTGATGTCCATTTGGATCATATTATGAATAAGATGGAACGGAAATACGGTGTCAAAGCGAAATTAGAAGATATTTATATTCCTTATCGTGAAACGATTAAAGGGAAGGCTTCTGCTGAAGGAAAACATAAAAAACAGAGCGGCGGCCATGGACAGTTCGGCCATGTCTTCCTCGACCTCGAACCGCTGACAGACGGCGAAGACTTTGAATTCGTCGATGCTATCTTCGGTGGCGCTGTTCCCCGTCAATATATCCCGGCCGTTGAAAAGGGTGTCAAAGAAACCTTGGAAAAAGGCCTCATTGCCGGGTTCCCTATGATCCATATTAAAGTAACCTTAAAGGATGGGTCGTATCATCCTGTCGATTCGTCGGAAATGGCGTTTAAAGTAGCGGCGGCGTTGGCTTTGAAGAAAGGCATACCAGAAGCGAAACCAATCCTCCTCGAACCGATTTATAACGTCGATGTCGTTGTTCCGGAAGAATACATGGGCGATGTCATGGGCGACTTCAGCAGTCGCCGCGGTCGCATCCTCGGTATGGAACACCATCGCAACCGCAAGGGTATTATCGTCGTCAAAGCGCAAGTACCAATGGCTGAAATGAAAGGCTACGTAACCGTATTGCGTTCTATGACTCAGGGCAAAGGCACCTTCAATATGGAATTCTTCAGTTATGAAGAAGTACCTAAAAAGAATGCCGATGAAATCATTGCTGCCCGGGAAGATAAAAACGAATAAATCCCTCCTCAGGAAGCTCTGTTGCAGATACATTGCAGCAGAGCTTTTTTTGCAGGGTGGCAACGATGGATCAGGTATAGTATTCCCTAATTATCGATGCTATATTTGTATAGCACTATTGCGTTTTACGCTTGCTTAAACGTTTAATATGGCATATAATGAATTTGTGAAAGCGAGAACGTAGGATTGTAATGCATACTCCTTCTAAGAGGAAAACAGAAAGGACGATGAATGAATATGTCGCAATGGACAGATGTATACCGGCAAAAGCTGACGACACCGGAGAACGCGGTAAAAGTCGTCAAAACAGGAGACTGGGTCGACTATGGTATGGGGACGGCTGAACCGATTTTGCTCGATAAAGCTTTAGCAGCTCGTAAAGAGGAGTTGCAGGATGTGAAGATCCGCACCTGTATTACTGTAAATAAACGGGAAGTTATCGAACAAGATCCGGATCGTGATGCGTTTACTGTCATGAGCTGGCATATGAGCGGCTATGACCGTGCATTAGCAGCACAAAAACGGGTGTTTTTTACGCCTATGTCCTATCATAACGAACCGGGCATGTACCGTGACCTTCTCGATGTGGATGTAGCGATGCTCGTCGTGTCTCCAATGGATGAACATGGATATTTTACTTTCGGTCCTTCCGTATCTGCCAGTGATGCTATTTGCAAGAAGGCCAAGAAAGTCATTTTGGAAGTCAATGAAGCAGTGCCGCGCTGTCTTGGCGGGTATGGACATTGTATCCATATATCAGATGTCGATGCTGTCGTAGAAGCTGGCAATATGCCCATTGCGACCATTCCCTTCACGACAGGTGATGACATTGACCGGAAAATCGCATCGCTCATCGTCAATGAAATCCCTAATGGAGCAACGCTGCAGTTAGGGATTGGCAGTTTGCCTAATACCATTGGTGCGATGCTGGCTGATTCGGATTTGCAGGATCTTGGTTTCCATACGGAAATGCTTGTCGATGCGTTCCTGGAAATGTATAAAAAAGGACGCATGACGAATAAGAAAAAAGTCATTGATCCCGGCCGTGGCGCCTGGTCGTTCTGCTTGGGCACACAAGAGTTATACGACTGGCTCGATGATAACCCCTTCTTGGCGGCATATCCCGTCGATTATGTGAACGAACCGGCTGTCATTGCTTCTATCGATAATTTCATTTCCATCAATAACTGCCTGGAAGTGGATCTGTACGGACAAGTGTCCGCTGAATCGTCAGGGATCCATCATATTAGTGGTTCTGGCGGTCAGCTTGATTTTACGGAAGGGGCATATCATTCCCATGGCGGCAAGAGTATCATTGCCATGCGATCTACCTTCAAGGATCATCACACTGGGAAAATCGGTTCCCGTATCCGCCCGACCTTCCTGCCAGGGACGATTGCGACGGATCCCCGTTCGACAACGCATCTCCTGGCAACGGAATACGGTATCGTCAATATGATGGGTGCCTCTACGTGGGAACGGGCAGAACGGCTTATCAGTATTGCTCATCCGGATTTCCGGGAAGAGCTCATCCAGGCTGCCGACGATATGAAGATTTGGCGTCAAAGTAATAAAAAATAACTATAAATATATATATAAGGATGTACGGAATATGCATAATATTCTATACATCCTTTTTTGTTTTTCCAAGAGATAACGATAAAAATATATTTACAAAGTCACATAAAGTTATATAATTATAAGTAAACAATGCAATAATTAAAAGTTTAGTATGTCAAAAAGGCAAATGAAGTAATATGAGGAAAGAAGGGGTACAGATGACAAGTATGCATGAAAGGGAGTTCAATGAAAAAAAGGAAAATATTGATGAAATCCTGGCTAAATATAAGGACCAGGACGGCGTACTGATTGCTGTATTGCAGGATGTACAGGAATTGTTCAATTATTTACCGCGACCGGCGTTGGTTTATATTGCTGAAGCGCTGCACGTACCTATTTCAGAGGTATATGGTGTCGTTACATTTTATTCACAGTTCCATTTGAATCCCCGAGGCCGTAATATCATCCGTTGTTGTCAGGGAACGGCTTGTCACGTTCGAGGCGGCAAACATATATTGGCTGCTTTAGAAAAACAACTGGACATCAAGGCCGGCAATACGACAGATGATCGGAAATTTACGCTGGAAACCATTGCCTGTCTCGGAGCTTGCGGCATGGCGCCGGTCATGCAGGTAAACGGTGAAACGTATGGGCGGCTCACACCGGATGAAATTCCCAAAATACTGGCCCGCTATAAATAAGATAAACTAACAAGGCCAATACATTGATGAAGAAGGGACGACTTATCATGAAATCAATAGCGGAACTCAATACATTGCATGATTCCTTGCAGGCCCAAATGAAGCCTCGCAAAAAGGGTGCAGAAAAATGTCCGGTCCAGGCCGTAGATATCAATAAACATGACGTACAGAAACAGATTTTGGTCTGTGGCGGTACGGCTTGCGTGGCTTCGAATTCACAGAATCTGCAGAAACGTATTCGGCAGGAAATAGAAGCGCACGGACTGACGGAAACAGTACAATTGATCCAAACAGGCTGTCATGGCTTTTGTGAAAACGGGCCGATCGTTACGATCTATCCGGAAGGTACTTTCTATGTGCACGTCAAGGCAGCTGATGCCAAGACGATCATAGAACAGCATGTGTTACAAGGGACCGTTGTAGAAGATTTATTATACAGGGATCCTGTTTCTAAACAGCATATTTTAACTAATGATGAAGTGCCATTCTACAAGAAACAAGTGCGCCGCGTCCTAGCCCGGTGTGGTGTTATTGATCCGGAAAATATCAATGAATATATTGCGACCGAAGGCTATCAGGGCCTGGCAAAAGCGTTGACCCTGTCTCAGCAGGAGGTCATTGATGAAATGAAAAAATCCGGCTTGCGCGGTCGTGGCGGCGCAGGGTTCCCAACTGGCAAAAAATGGCAATTCTGCCATGATGCGGCTGGTAATAAAAAATATATCATCTGTAATGCCGACGAAGGCGACCCCGGTGCCTTTATGGATCGCAGTGTTCTCGAAGGGGATCCTCATTCTGTGTTGGAAGGGATGAGTATTGGCGGCTATGCAATCGGTGCTGATGAAGCCTACATTTACTGTCGTGCCGAATATCCGCTGGCGATTCATCGCTTGGAAGTGGCGATTGCACAGGCGGAGGAAATGGGGCTCTTAGGCGATCATATTCTTGGCAGTGATTTTAGCTTTAAGATCCATATTAAAAAAGGCGCCGGTGCCTTTGTCTGCGGTGAAGAAACAGCGCTCATTGCCTCTATCGAAGGCCGCCGCGGCATGCCGCATCCCCGCCCGCCGTTCCCGGCGAATTGTGGCCTGTGGGGCAAACCGACGAATAATAACAACGTAGAAACATGGGCCAATGTGGCCAGTATCATCCGCAAGGGTTCAGACTGGTTCAATTCCATCGGCACAGAAAAATCACCGGGTACGAAAGTATTTGCCTTGACTGGCAAAATCAATAATACAGGCTTGGCCGAAGTGCCTATGGGGATTTCTATGCGAGAAATTATTTTTGATATTGGCGGCGGTATCCCTAACGGCAAGAAATTCAAAGCGGTCCAGATCGGTGGCCCGTCTGGCGGCTGTCTTCCAGATAAAATGCTTGATACACCAGTCGACTTCGATTCGCTGTCCAGCATCGGTGCTATGATGGGCTCTGGTGGCTTGGTCGTCATGGATGAAATGACCTGTATGGTCGATGTGGCTAAATTCTTTGTTACGTTTACGCAGTCTGAATCATGTGGCAAATGCGTTCCCTGTCGTGAAGGGACGATGCGCATGCTGGAAATCCTGACGCGCATTACCCAAGGACTGGGCAGTCGTGCTGATTATGACTTATTACAGGATTTGGCGCTGAGTATCAAAGCCTCTGCGCTCTGCGGGCTGGGCCAGACGGCACCGAACCCGGTACTGAGTACGATGAAATACTTTGCCGATGAATATAAAGCTCATATTGAAGAAAAACGCTGTCCTGCCGGCGCTTGCGCTGATTTGCTGAACTACGTCATCACAGAAGACTGCAAAGGCTGTGGCTTGTGTGAACGGAACTGTCCGGCCAATGCGATTACAGGCGAAGTAAAAGAACAGCATGTCATCAATACGGCTCTGTGCATCAAGTGCGGCACTTGTTTTGAAAAATGTCCGTTCCATGCCATCGTGAATGAATAAGGGGGACGATATATTATGGAAACAGTAACACTAACAATCAACGGCATTACTGTCACGGCTTCAAAAGGGTCTACTGTACTAGAAGCGGCGCAGTCTGCCGGTATCTATATCCCTACACTATGCTATCATCCGGACTTAGTGCCGGAAGGGGCCTGTCGCCTCTGTATTTGTGAAGTCAGTGGTGCCCGCAGTCTTGTAGCGAGTTGCTGCTACCCTGTAGCCGAAGGGATGGTAGTTAAGACGAATACGGAAAAGGTGCGTCATGCCCGGCGCATGGTCATGGAATTGTTGCTGGCAAATCATCCGAAGGACTGTCTGTCCTGTCAGAAAAATGGCGACTGCGAGTTGCAGACCATGGCAGCGGCGCTGGGTGTACGGACGCGGCGCTTTGACGGCGGTGCCATGAAGATGCACACGATAGATGATTCGAATCCCTGCCTGGTCCGTGATCAGAGCAAATGTATTTTGTGCGGCCGGTGCATTCGTGTTTGCCGTGATGTCCAGCAGATGCACGTATACAGCTTTGCCCGTCGCGGCTTCAATGCTGAAGTAGCGCCGGCGTTTGAACAAGACTTGTCAAAAGTAGCTTGTTCGTATTGCGGTCAATGTGCCAGCCTCTGTCCGACCGGTGCAATCGTAGAAAAAGACGATACATACCGCGTCTGGAAAGCTCTTCATGATCCGGATAAAGTCGTTGTCTGTCAGATCGCTCCGTCTGTTCGCGTAGCCTTAGGGGAAGAAATGGGCATGGAACCGGGCAGCATCGTGACGGGGAAAATGACCTCTGCTATTCGGAGCCTGGGATTTGACCGGGTTTTTGATACGGATTTCAGTGCTGATCTGACGATTATTGAAGAAGGCCATGAATTCTTGCATCGCTTGCAACACCATGGCGTCCTGCCGATGATTACGTCGTGCAGTCCTGGCTGGGTCAATATGTGTGAATTGAAATATCCGGATATGCTGGAGCATTTGTCGACAGCTAAATCGCCGCAAGGTATGTTCGGTGCTATCGTTAAAACGTATTGGGCACAGATGGCAAAAATCAATCCGGAAAAAATCGTCAGCGTTTCTATTATGCCCTGTACAGCAAAAAAAGCAGAATGTGTTCGTCCGCAGCTCCGTGATTCAGGATATCAGGATGTGGATATTTCCATTACGACCCGTGAATTAGGTCGGATGCTTCGGGAAGACGGTATCGATTTCAAGACGCTGAAAGAAAGCGAATTTGATAATCCCCTGGGTACCGGCTCAGGTGCCGGCGTTATTTTTGGGACCAGTGGCGGCGTCATGGAAGCAGCACTGCGGACCGTAGCTGATGTCGTGACCGGTGAGGATTTGAAGAATATAGAATATACGGCAGTTCGCGGATTGTATCAGGCCAAAGAAGCGATCATCCATATTGGGGAACATACTGTCCGTGTTGCCGTCTGCAATTCGCTGGGGTCAGCACAGAAGATGATGGACAAGGTTCGGGCCGGTACGGCACCGTACGATTTCATTGAAATCATGGCTTGTCCCGGCGGCTGTATTGGCGGCGGCGGTCAGCCAGTGCCGACGAGTATGGCCATTAAGCGTAAACGCATGGAAGCACTCTATCGCATCGATGATCTGAGCAGGATCCGTAAATCTCATGAAAATCCTGAAATCATTGCCTTGTATAAGAACTTCCTGGGCGAACCGTTGGGGCAGAAATCCCATCAGTTGCTACATACGTATTATAAGGCGCAGCACCGGTTATAAATGAGGAGAGCGTATTAAATTATAAAAGAACTGTAAAGCATAACTATAAATGATTGACAGAAGGACTACGGAGACGTATGATATAGCTAAAGTTAATAGTCAGTTCGGCAAAGACGCTGTTGAAGCTTATTTCAACAGCGTCTTTTGTCAAATATGAAGAGGGGGAAGCGAGGGGACAGTAATGGATGCATATGCAGTAGGTCTTTTACACTACTTATTGTATACTGTATACAATAAGAAAAAAGAAGCGCAGGAAAACGGGGAAATGTAATAGTTGGAACGTAGTCATCATGTGATATATATGAGTTGAGTCAGGGAGGAATCAGGATGAGAAAAGAACATGATTTTTTAGGCGAAATGAATGTACCGGATACAGTATACTATGGTGTACAGACGATGCGGGCAATGGAAAATTTCCATATTACAGGGGAAAAGCTGGATCCGGATTTCATCAAATCCATGGCTATGGTCAAAAAAGCGGCGGCACTGGCCAATATGGAAACAGGCCGGCTCAATTCCCGCATCGGCAAAGCGCTGGTCCAAGCGGCAGGCGAAGTCATGGAAGGCCGGTTCCTGGATCAGTTCCCAGTCGATCCGATTCAAGGCGGTGCCGGTACCTCTGTCAACATGAATATGAATGAAGTCCTCTGCAATCGGGCCTTGGAAATCCTCGGCAAACCAAAGGGGCGGTATGATATTGTTTCACCGAACAATCATGCCAACATGGCGCAGTCGACGAACGATGTATTTCCAACGAGCATGAAGGTCTGCCTCATCATTAAAAGTAAAAAAATGGTAGCAGCATTGCAGGGCTTAGAAGAAGGTCTGGAAGCAAAAAGCGAAGAATTTCGTGATGTCATCAAGATGGGGCGTACGCATTTGCAGGATGCAGTGCCTATTACGCTGGGACAGGAAATGGCGTCTTATGCCGCAGCTGTACATCGCGGCCGTAAACGGATCGAACGGGCCGTAGAAGGGGTCCATACTATTAATATGGGCGGCACCGCTGTTGGCACGGGCTTGAATGCCGAACCGGCATATATCAAAGCCGTATCGAAAAAATTATCCTTCTTGAGCGGTGAAATGTTCGTCACGGCGTCGAACCTCATAGATATGACTAATAATACAGATGGGTTTGCAGACGTATCTGCAGCCATGAAGTGCACGGCTCTGGTTCTCATTAAAATGGCCAATGATTTCCGTCTCATGGCGTCTGGTCCCCGGTGCGGCCTCAATGAATTGAAGTTGCCGGCCCGTCAGCCCGGGTCCTCTATTATGCCGGGCAAAGTCAATCCGGTTATGGCAGAAGTTCTTGATCAGACGTGTTATCAGGTCATCGGTAATGATATGGCTGTCAGTATGGCTGTTGAAAATGGCCAGTTTGAATTGAATGTCATGGAACCGGTCATGGCGTTTAACCTCTTCCACTCGATGCAGTATTTGACCAATTCTGTCAATTTATTTGTCAAGAATTTGCTGACCGGTTTGGAAGCCAATGAATCACAATGTCAGTATTGGGTCGATCATTCTGTTGGTATCGTGACGGCTTTGCTGCCTCATATCGGCTATGAACGGGCATCGATGCTGGCGAAGGAAGCCTACCATACAGGCCGCCCGATCCGTGACATTATTCTTGAACGGCAGTATTTGACAAAGGAACAAGTACAGATCATATTGTCACCAAGTGAAATGACCGCTCCGGGCATTGCGGGCAAACAGGTCTGGGAAGAAACGTGTCTGCATCAGCAGAAAATCAGCGGCTAAACACGCAGGCATATAGCAGTTTTTTACGATGGCAGGGATGTATTCATCTCTGCCATCTTTGTCTTGCAATGAAACGGCGCAGTGGCTATGATAGAACTATATACGCATGTTGGCAACTAGGAGGTCCTAAAATGGATACATATGATGCATTTACGAAACACTTGGCACTATTGTCGCAAGGACAAGAGAAGGACTTGACGGATATCTTTATTTGTCATGGCATTGTGCATATTTTTATGGAACAATTCGATTTGGCCCAGCAACTATTCTGCCAGTGTCTGCGCCGCGACGGCAAGGGAATATCGGCTATGGGGTCAGCGAAGGAGATCATCATGGCAGCGTATGAAGAATATCTCTTCGTAGATGAAGATCAGTGGCTTAGGATGCTGCGGGACCGCAATGGTCAGTATGAAGATGGTGTCAGCCAGTGCGCAGCCCGTATTATCCAACAATATACAGCCGTGTTCGCAGTGCTGGCAAAGGAATTGAAGCCAGCAAAATAGCGGCTGCAGCTGCTATTTGTCATAAATGAAGTGTTCACCTATTGACAGAGCCTGTACAATAGGTATATGATTTATTTGAACATATTCAACTTAACGATTCGACATAGTTTATAAAGAGGGATGTATATGAAGGGAAGACAACGTTCAGAAGTGCATCTGGCAGAAGTGCGACGCAAAATATTGAACAGCGCCAAGGACCTGTTTACCCAGCAAGGGTATAAGAAGACGACTATCCGCCAAATCGTCGAACGGTCCGGTGTGTTGACGGGCAGTATCTACTATTTGTATAAGAGCAAGGAAGATATCTTTCAGGCGTTGATTTTGTCATTGACTCAGCAATGCATTCAGCAAATCAATGAAATTTGCGCCAAAGAATCACCTGTCTTTAAATATGCAGCTGTTTGTGAAGTAGAGCTGAAAGCCGTTGAAAACAGCGATGTCGTTCGCGAATGTTATTTTGCCGGTTATTCGTCCCGGCTGGCCTTTGAAAAGATGGTGGAACAGTTCGCAGTCATGGCACGGGCACTGTTCGACGGGACTCCTTACGAAGTGAGCCGTGATGAATATTACCATAAGACCGTACTCATTAAAGGCGCCATGTGGGGCTGTGTGGCTGAATTTTATTTCGAACGGGATATTGATCATCGCAAGAGCCGCGAAGAACTGGTGGCCCTGGCGCTGCAGACCTTCGGTGTAGAACCGTTGCGTATTCAGGAGATCCAGGCGAAGTTGCAGGAACATGAAGCCTTGTGGAGCCGTATAGGCAATCAATTACGAGATTATCCGGTCAAAGATTGAGGTATTTCAGACGAAGGGATTCGTCTGCCAAAAATTTGAACACGTTCAATACAAACATATTTATGCAGAGGAGGAAGTTATATGAAACGGGGAATACATAAGGGACTGGCAGTGGTGATGACCTTGATGATGTTGGTCATCTGCCTGGTAAGTGCAGGGTGTTCCGGCAGTACGACGGCATCACAAGAAACATGGGGTCGTGCTGATGCCAAGGAAATCGACATCAATTCTAAAATTTCTGGTCGTGTCGTGCAACTCAATGTCAAAGAAGGCGATACAGTCAAACAAGGACAGCTTTTGGCCATTATCGATCAGCGTGATCTGCTGACAAAAAAAGCCCAGGCTGAAGCCAATATTAAGACACTGGAGGCACAGCAGACTCAGGCATCGTATACGACGACCATGCAAAGCGGTACGACCCAGTCGGCTTTGGGACAGGCCCAGGCGGCACAGCAGAAAGCAGAAACGAGTCTGCGTCTGGCCAAAGCTGATTATGAACGATATGCCTCGCTGCTCGACAGCGGTGCTGTATCTAAACAAGTCTATGATCAGTACCGCACGAACTATGAAGCGGCGCAGGCAGCTTACGATCAGTCCGGTCAGGCTGTAGATCAGGCTAATTCTACGTTGATGACGACAGATGTCAACAAGGCGAATGAAGCGGCAGCAGCGCAGAAATTGGAACAAGCCCAAGCGGCACTGCAGGAAATCGAAGTATCGCTGTCAGAAACGGAAATCAGGGCACCCTTTGATGGTATCATTACGGAAAAATATATCGAAGAAGGTTCTATGATTTCAACAGGTACACCGCTTGTAGCCGTACAGGATCCGACGGATAACTGGGTCGATGTAAAAGTCCCGGAAACAGAATTGTCGAAATATCACCTCAATCAAGCGGTGACACTTCGAGCCCGGGACGGCAAGACTACCGTGACCGGTACGATTACGGATATCAGTCAAAAAGCAGAATTTGCGACCTCCCGTGCTACGAGTGAACGGGGCGATGATACGGATATTATCAGCTTTAATGTCAAAGTCCAGGTCAACGCTGCAGCATTGCGGCCGGGCATGCGCTTCCAAATCGTGGGGGATGCTTCATGAAATGGCTAACAACAATCATTCGTGACGAAACACGCTACCTCTTAGGAGGAAAAGTGCCACTTTTGTTGATTATCTTTTTTGTGCCGCTCTTATTTGCAGTCCTGTTCGGCTTCGTCTATGAGAAGAATGTCGTCAATAACATTCCGCTGGCGGTGTATGATCAGGATCAGAGCAGTCTGAGCCGGCAGCTCATACAGATGTACGATGATACAGAACGATTCAATATAGCAGTCTACGTGAGCGACCAGCAGGAGCTGGAGGAAGCAATCAATGACGGGACGGCGCTGGCAGGGTTGCAGATACCGAGAAATTTTTCTAAAGATGTAAAGGGTGGCAATGCATCGAATATTTTATTTATTACTAATTCGGCAAATAATATGTTCGGTAATGCCGCTATCAGTACGACCCAGGAAGTGAGCCGTACCTTTGCCGTAGCCGTATCCAAGAGCATGCTTCAAGCCGGCGGTATATTGCCTGATGCGGCGATCCATGCAGCCTATCCGGTACAGCTCGGCGTCCGTATCCTTAATAACCCGACGACCGGCTATAGTTCGTTCATGTTGTCCGGGCTTATGATGAATGGGTTCCAAATCGGTCTCATGATTTGTTTCGCCCCTGTTGTCGTGACGGAGTTGCTGCGACGTCGCTATAGCCGGGAATGTCCGTCTGTGTATATCCTTGTCGGCAAAGCCGTGCCATACTGGCTGGCATCGATTCCGGCGTTTTTCCTGGCGTTGGCAGTGACAGTATATGGATTTGACGTACCGATGCGCGGCAGCTGGCTTGACGCAGGTGTCCTGGCAGGGGCATTTGCCTTTTTCCTCATAGGCGTGCTCATGATTTTCTCGGCATGCTGCCCGTCACGAGAGCTGTCCCTGCAGGCGCCGATGGTCTATATCATGCCAGGTCTCCTGTATAGCGGTCTGTCGTGGCCGCCGTTCAGTATGAACGACTTGGCGTACGCGATATCCTTTGTCATGCCCATGACCAGGGCCGGTGATAACCTGCGGGATATCCTGTTGTCAGGGTATGCACCTACATTGTGGGGCGACTGTGGTGCCATGATCATAGGCGGTGTCATTTCTACAGCAACTGCAGTGGGCATCTTTTCCTTTCGCCGTCATTTTGGCGGCTTGCGTTCGATTTTGCACCGGATGAAGAAAGGGGGCACACCGACGTGATACAGACGATATTAGGAATCCTGCATCGTGAAATACGGGAATGTATTGCGGATAAACGGCGGTTCATCTTCCTGTTCGGTGCGGCAGCAGCGTATTTGATTGTATTTGGTATTCTCTACATGCCTAATATTGTCAAACACGTGCCTTGTGTGATCTTTGATGAAGAACAGTCCTATACGAGCCGGCAGCTCATTCAGGATTTTGATGATAGTGACAGCTTCCGGATTGTTGAATATGCCCGTTCTGTAGAGGAAATGAACAGGGCCTTGAAAGAAAAGAAAGCCTATGTCGCCGTGCAGATTCCTCGGGATTTTTCGAAACAGATAAAAACGGGCCGGTCCTCCAAGGTGTTGCTCATGATCAATGGCTCCAACATTATTTTGACGAATATTACCAGCTCAGCAGCGCAGAATATTACAGCTGATTTCTCCAATCGGCTGGCTGTACAGCGGACGGCCTTAGCGACCGGGTCGGACGCCCAGTCTGTTGCTAAGTATATTGCTCCTGTAGAGTGCCAGTACCGTGTCATGAATAATACGACCCAGGGCTATACGTTCTTCTTCCTCATCGGTCTGGCAATGGTCGCCTTCCAGCAAGGCATCCTGTTCTGTGTAGGCGCGGCTATGACCTTTGAATACAAAAACGGCGGGTTCGCGTATCCGCGCTGGCTCCTAATGGGTGTCAAGGCGGTGTTCTATTGGCTTCTGTCCATGCTGTCCTATACCTTGGTCATCGTCTTGGCCCATGTCCTGTGGGGGATTCCCGTCAAGGCGCCGTTTATTGATTTATTTAGCTTGGGTGGATCCTTTTGTTTTGCCGCTATTGGATTTTGTATGCTAGTGGCATCCCTCTTTCGGACGGAAATGCAATTTATCCGTATGATCATTATGTATCCTGTGCCGGCATTCATCTTTTCCGGCTATACGTGGCCAGGCCTTTCTATGACCCCTTTTTTACAAATGCTAGCCAAGCTCTTCCCCTTGTCGTATCTGTCGGATACAGCGCGTAATTTGTTCTTGTGGGGCCATTCGCCGTCGCTGTACCATAATGTTGGTATCCTCTGCCTGCTCGGTGCAGTGTGTCTGGCAGGGGCCTATGTTACCTTTGGATGGGGTATGAAACGGTACAGTGTGATAAAATCATCTGGAGAAAAGACTTGATTTTCTTGTCTGTTTTTGTTATAAAGGTAGATAACCATAAAGTAGCAGAATAACAGGGGGGAATTCATATGATGTATCCAGATTTACAAGGCTTGGTCGTATGTCGCCATTTTCTTGATGATGCGACGTTTCAGACAATTCTTGCGTGTATCGCCGATCCGAGTGATGCCAATACGTCCAGTACGGCAACGGCAGCACTGCTTGAACAAGCAGAGATACTTGGTTTGTCCGGCAATGTATTGCGCCGTTATGTAGTGTGGCTTTTGTGTGAAGGGGACAACATTGCCGCTGCATCGATCGAACAGAATGGCAGGCCTGGTAAGGGCTTGATGGCGGCCATGGCAGCGGATATGACGCTTTTGTGGCCGTACATAAAGGCCAGCGCATCGGACATTACGGGCAATGCCCTCCTTGATGCCTATGAACCGGCAGCTCTCCGGCAGGACAATAATCTGGATACGCTCAGTCAGGCCCTCAGTAATGCAGTGACACCGGCTGAAGGAGCCCAGGTATTGCTCAGCCATTATGCTGTCTATGGCAGGGGTAAATTGGCTCGCTTCATGGCATTCCGGCTGGATGAGACCGGTCAGGCCGTTGGTATCGATCCGTTCCCGCAGTTCGCTTGGGAAGACCTTATTGGATATGATATGCAAAAAGCTAAATTATTGGCCAATACGGATCAGTTCATGGCAGGGAAAGAAGCGAATAATGTGCTCCTTACAGGATCACGCGGAACAGGGAAATCGACAGCTGTTAAAGCGCTTATTTATCGTTACTATAAAGATGGTCTGCGCCTGCTCCAAATATCACGGGGACAGTTGCTTTATTTGCCGGCGGTCATGGAAAAACTGAGCCGCATTCGCAGTAAAAAATTCATCCTTTTCTTTGATGACTTGTCTTTTGATGAAGATGAAAAAGAGTATAAATATTTAAAATCAGCTATCGACGGCGGTGCGACACCACAGCCGGATAACGTCCTTATTTATGCGACGTCGAACCGGCGCCATCTCTTGAAGGAAACGTGGCGTGACCGCAATGACGACCTGGATGAAGTTTATCGTGACGACAGCACCAATGAATCCATTTCTCTGGCAGACCGCTTTGGCCTCATCCTGCATTACTCAGCGCCGACACAGGATGAATATTTACGCATTATTGATAATGAATTGCAGAAGGCAGGCGTGCACTTGTCACAAGAAGAATTGCGTATCCAAGGCATCCGTTGGGAAATGGAACATTCTGGCCGGAACGGCCGCATTGCCCGGCAATTCGTCAAATGGTATCTAGGGAATCAAAAATAATAAAATGTTTGAAAAGTAAACGTTTAACCATTGCTTTTCAAAAATAATGAAAGAAAAGTCCTTGACAAAAACGCAATCATTTTGTAGAATGTGTTCAAGCTTCTCAAACGGGAAGCGACACAGAGAAATCTGATGACGGGAAAGAGTAATGTGGACAGTACATTTTCAGAGAGCCAGCGGGTGGTGCGAGCTGGTAATGACGGACATGTGAAAATCCTCCCCGAGGAGTGGCGCTGAAGCAGATTAAGCGTCGACGGTTTTTCCACGTTAACGGAAACGCGTATGTTGGTACGTTGTCGAGTGCCTGATAGCAGTAATGCATCAGGAATCAGGGTGGTATCGCGGAATCTTATCCGTCCCTCACATAAGTGAGGGGCGGTTTTTTTTATGCCGCTTGAAAGCCTCTCGCGCCAACGAAAGACCTGTTTATTTCAACGACAGTCACGGAATCTGTGGAGCAATATCCATACGGGCTGCTATTTCAAAGGAGAGATGTTCAAATGGCAAAGGTATTTTATGATCAAGACGTAAACTGGGATGTAATGAAAGGTAAGAAAGTTGCTGTTGTCGGCTATGGCAGTCAGGGACATGCACATGCATTGAACTTGAAAGACAGCGGCGTCGATGTCGTCGTCGGCTTGTACAAGGGCAGCAAATCTGTAGAAAAGGCCCGCAAAGCAGGACTGGAAGTAAAACCAGTTGCGGAAGCCGTTGCAGAAGCGGACGTTACGATGGTCCTCATTCCTGATGAAAAACAGGCTGACGTCTATAAAACGGAAATCGGTCCGAATCTGAAAGCGGGCAGTGCGCTGGCTTTTGCGCATGGATTCAATGTCCATTTCAAACAGATCGTACCGCCGGCCAATGTAGATGTATTCATGGTCGCACCGAAGGGACCGGGTCACTTGGTACGCCGGACTTTCGTTGAAGGCGGCGGTGTCCCCGATGTATTTGCTGTAGAACAAGACGCCACAGGTAAATGTTTCGATGTAGCCTTGGCATATGCCCGCGGTATCGGCGGTACTCGTGCCGGTGTCATCCAGACAACCTTCCAGGAAGAAACAGAAACCGACTTGTTTGGTGAACAGGCAGTGTTGTGCGGCGGTATTTGCCAGCTTATTACGAATGGCTTTGAAACGTTGTGTGAAGCAGGCTATCAGCCGGAAATCGCTTATTTTGAAACCTTCCATGAAATGAAGCTCATCGTCGATCTCATGTATGAAGGTGGTATGGCTAAAATGCGTTACTCCATCAGTGATACTGCTGAATATGGTGACTACATCACAGGGCCGAAGGTCGTAACACAGGAATCGAAGAAAGCGATGAAGCAAGTGTTGACAGATATCCAGGATGGAACCTTTGCCAAAGACTGGCTGTTGGAAAACAAAGCCGGTGGTCGTGCCCATTTCCTGGCAATGCGTAAGAATCACGCAGAACATCCTATCGAAAAAGTCGGTGCCAAACTTCGGTCGATGATGTCATGGCTCCACGAAAACGATAAGAACGAATGATTTAGATAGCAACGACGGTATGCAAAGCACCGATGAAGGGCTTTGCAGTGTAATAGAAAAGGGGGCATGGATCTTATGATCATGACCGGTGCGCAAGCGATTATCGAAAGCTTGAAACGAGAACATGTACAAGTCGTCTTCGGGTATCCCGGCGGTTCTGTTCTGACCTTGTACGATGAAGTATACAAACAAAAATTTCCCCATATTTTAACGGGCCACGAACAGGGTGCTGTCCATGCAGCAGACGGCTATGCCAGAGCCACAGGTAAACCAGGTGTATGTTTCGCTACCTCCGGCCCGGGTGTGTGCAACATGGTCACGGGCATCGCCACGGCCAATATGGATTCCATTCCCCTCGTCGTCATTAGCGGCCAGGTTGCGACCCAGTATATCGGACGCGATTCCTTTCAGGAAGCGGATATTTCCGGTATTACGACGCCGATTACGAAAAACAACTATTTAGTGAAGAATGTCAGGGATCTGCCGCGGGTCTTGAAGGAAGCCTTTTATATTGCGACGACTGGCAGACCCGGTCCGGTCCTTGTCGATGTTGCTAAAGATGTATTTGATGCAACACTAGACTATGAATATCCCGAAACGGTACAGATGCGCGGATACAGCGGAAAATATACAGGACAGGTCTATGATTTGGATAAGGCCGTTGATGCCTTGGAACGGGCAGAACGGCCAGTGCTGCTGACAGGTGGCGGCGTTATTCTGTCGAATACAGCAGAATCGCTGCGACAGATCGTTCAGCATACACAGGTTCCTGTCGTGACGACGCTCATGGGTAAAGGCGCTGTATCAGACGAGTATTGCGGTCATTTGGGTATGGTTGGCATGCACGGCTCTTATGCGGCCAACATGGCTGTTACTCAGTGTGATTTGCTCATCGCTGTCGGTGCCCGTTTTGATGACCGAGTTACTGGCGACGTAGAAAACTTCGCTCCGAACGCGCAGATCGTCCATTTCGATATCGATAAAGTAGAAATCAATAAAATCGTCCATGCCGACATCAGTGTCAACGGCGATTTACAGTGGTCGTTGCCGCTGTGTGAAAAAAAACTGGCTGACAGTCCTGTTGATTTTGCCAAACGCTTTGCGCCATGGCGGCAGGAAGTCCTGGCGATGCAGGCAGCGCATCCTTTTGCGACGCGGTCTCTGCCAGAAGCCGTATCACCGGAAACCCTCTATAAAGAAGTTAACCGTCGTACCGATGAAGACACGATCGTCGTTACCGATGTAGGACAGCATCAGATGTGGGCTGCCCAGTTCTGTACTATTCGTAAGCCCCGTCATTTCATTTCCTCCGGCGGTCTTGGCACGATGGGATATGGCCTGCCGGCTGCGATGGGAGCTAAAATCGGCTGTCCGGATAAGCAGGTCGTGCTATATACCGGCGATGGCAGTATCATGATGAATTGTCAGGAATTTGCTACGATCCATAAATATGGTGTCGATGTGAAGGTCATTGTCGTGCACAATAATGTCCTGGGCATGGTCAATCAGTGGCAGCGGATGTTCTATGGCGGTCATTGTTCCCAGTCAGTCATTGGTGACAACCCCGACTTGACGAATATTTCCAAAGCGATGGGTGTGCCGGGCTATACGGTCCGCGACCCTAAGGCACTGGATGCGGCACTAGATACCTTTTTTGCGACAAAAGGGCCGGCGCTCTTAGATGTATTCATTCCCGAAGACGAAAATGTCTATCCCATGGTACCGGGTGGTAAGCGCCTCGATGAAATGGAATTAGGAGGAGATACACAATGATGAGACAACATTTAGCCATCCTGGCAGATAATAAACCAGGTGTCCTGACACATGTAGCCGGTCTGATCAGCCGCCGGGCTATTAATATTGAATGCATCAATGCCGGGTATACAGAAGAAAAAGATGTGACCCGTATTAACATCGTCGTTTCTGTGGAGAACCGTTGGGAACTAGATCAGGCTGTGAACCAATTAGCGAAGCTCATCGATGTCATCAAAGTCGTCACCCTTGACGAAACACCGTTTGTCAGCTACGAACTGGCGATGATCAAGGTGAAATGCGAAGATGCAACCTTACGGGCCGAACTGACTAATATTGGCAGCTTGTTCCATGCAAAAATCGTCGATGTCCAGCGCAGCTCCCTGATTTTCCGTCTTGTCGGCGGAGAAGATCATATTGAAGCCTTGCTGGATATGTTAAAAGATTATGAGATCATTGAAATCGCCCGGACCGGTCAGATATCCCTGTCTCGTGGTGTCGTGCCAGTAAAGGAAATGTAGCAGTTGTCGTAACAGGTCACATTGAAATATAGCGAACGATAGAGCTTTCTTAAATAATTAATGTTAAACTCACCTGTTTTAACGTTTAACTAATAAATTAATTTTAAAAAATAATATTTTGTATTGACAAGTTGCCTGGGATTGCGTAAAATATGGACAAGCTTTTTAAAAGCCATAACCATAAATCTAACGACGGGAGAAAGTAGTTTGTTTGTACTGTTCCAGAGAGCCGGCGCTTGGTGCGAGCCGGTACGTACAGCTGAATGAAGCTCCTCCCCAAAGAGCAGCGCTGAAATATATTAGGTGCTGACGGTATTTCCCCGTTACAGGAAACGCGTATGTTAGTACGTTGTAGAGTGCCTGATGGCAGTGATGCGTCAGGAATCAGGGTGGTATCGCGGAATTATCTCCGTCCCTCAGCTTCGAGGGGCGGAGTTTTTTTATTGCAGCAGTCTGACCATCTATTAACGGATCATAGTCTAAGCAGGTACACAGAAAGGGAGATTTACTATGCGCAGTGATGTTGTAAAAAAAGGTATTACCCGTACGGCTCATCGTACATTATTCCATGCTATGGGATATACGGATGAAGAATTAGAAAGACCCTTGATCGGCGTTGTCAACGCCTTTAACGAAATCATTCCCGGTCATATCCACCTTCGTGAAATCGCCCAGGCCGTTAAACTCGGCGTCGCCGCAGCTGGTGGTACGCCTATAGAATTCCCGGCTATTGGTATTTGCGATGGTATTGCTATGGGGCACAACGGCATGAAATATCCCCTGGCCAGTCGTGAACTCATTTGTGATTCTATCGAAGCCATGGCGAATGCCCATGCGTTCGATGGCTTGGTCATGATCCCGAACTGCGATAAAATCGTACCGGGCATGCTCATGGCAGCGGGCCGGGTCAATATTCCGACAGTCGTCGTCAGCGGCGGTCCTATGCTGGCTGGTCGCTATCATGGTAAAGATATTAGTGTCAGTACCATGTTTGAAGCTGCAGGCAAAGTAGAATCGGGGCAAATGACCGAAGAAACGATGCATGAATTGGAAGAATGCAAAGCCTGCCCGGGCTGCGGCTCCTGTTCCGGTTTGTTTACTGCCAATACGATGAACTGTATGACGGAAGTGCTCGGTATGGGGCTTCCCGGCAATGGCACAATCCCGGCAGCGTATACAGGGGCACGACGCATTTTGGCTAAAAAAGCCGGCGCCGTTGTAATGGATTTGGTCAAACGGGATATTAAACCGCGTGATATCATGACACGGCAGTCCTTTGAAAATGCAATTGCTGTTGATATGGCGATCGGCGGTTCTACGAATACAGTGCTCCATTTGCCGGCAATCGCTCATGAAGCAGGAATCGAATTGCCGTTGGAAGAATTCGACGAAATTAGCAGCAAAGCTGCCTATATCTGTAAAATGAGTCCTGGTGGTTCGTATCACATGCAGGATCTGAACGAAGCTGGCGGCATTTGTGCCGTCATGAAGGAATTAACGAAGCTTGGCATTATCCATACAGAAGCCCAGACCGTTACTGGTACGGTACAGGATCGCATCAAAGATGCCGTTATCGAACGGAGTGATGTCATTCATTCTGTTGAAGACGCATATATGCATAAGGGCGGCATCGCTATCTTGAAAGGAAATCTCGCGCCTGACGGTTCAGTCATCAAAGAAAGTGCTGTCGAACCGGATCTGCTGAAATATAAGGGCACGGCGAAATGTTATGATTCCGAAGAAGATGCCATCGATGCGATCATGAATGGCCAAATCAAGGAAGGCCACGTCGTGGTCATTCGCTATGAAGGACCGAAAGGCGGCCCGGGTATGCGTGAAATGCTCAATCCGACAGCTGTTATTACTGGTATGGGCCTCAAAGTAGCGCTTTTGACTGACGGTCGTTTCAGTGGTGCCAGCCGTGGTGCCTGCATCGGTCACATTTCACCGGAAGCCATGGAAGGCGGTCCCATTGCCTTCATTCATGATGGCGATACCATTACCATTGATATTCCTGGCCGCAAGCTCGAACTGGAAGTATCTGATGAAGAATTAGCTAAACGGAAAGCCGCTTGGACACGACCAGAACCAAAGGTCAAAACCGGTTACTTGTCACGGTATGCCCGGTTAGTGACATCAGCCAACACTGGCGCTGTTTTGAAATAACGCAGTAGCGAATGAATGATACGAGGGGCTGGCTCATAGGGCGGCCCCTCAAAAAGTATAGAATGGAAGGTCGTAATACGTAATGAAAAAGATTTGTGCTATGATTGGTAAATATTTTGGAATTATTGCTATTATATTTCTTGTGTTAGGAATGACGACACCGGACAGCTTCAAATGGGTGTTGGGAAAAGTCGGAGGTATTTCGCTTCTGAGCCTTTTGTTAGGCGTCGTTATGTTTGGTATGGGTACGACACTTAGTCTGCATGATTTTGCCGTCGTATTGAAACGACCGAAGGATGTATGCTGCGGTGCTTGTGCCCAGTATATCGTCATGCCGTTCCTGGCTTGGGGCCTGTGTCAGGCGTTTCAACTGGATCCGGCATTGGCAGTCGGGGTCATCCTTGTTGGTACCTGCCCTGGTGGTACGTCATCGAATGTCATTACATTTATGAGTAAAGGCGACTTGGCGCTGTCTGTGGCCATGACCGCAGTATCTACTGTTATTTCACCGATAATGACACCGCTCCTGACGTTTCTCCTCATTGGACAGCGTGTTACCTTTGATCCTATTGGCATGTTTATTTCTATTTTGCAAATCGTTATTTTCCCGATTGCCTTAGGACTGATTGTGAAGCAATTCCTGCCAAAATTAGCAGCTACAGCGACAGACTATTTGCCGGCCGTATCTTCGATTGCTATTTCCCTTATTATCGCTGGTGTTATCGGTGCCAGTCGTGATGCTATTCTGACTAGTTCCGGTATTATTATCCTCGTTGTCATTCTCCACAACTGCCTTGGGTATGCTCTTGGATTTACGATTGGACATTTCCTTGGTATGAGCTGGAAAAAGATGGTGGCCTTGTCTATCGAAGTAGGTATGCAGAACTCAGCACTTGCGACAGGTCTTGCAAAGACACATTTTGCTGCACTGCCGATGGCTGGTGTTCCCGGTGCTATCTTCAGTGCATGGCATAATATTTCCGGGGCAATGTTAGCCTATCTCTATGTGAACTTCCTCAATAAACGGTTTGATCCGGCGTATGAAGAAGAAGTGCAGTCAGTAGAAACCGCGCCGACGACGGCACACTAAGATAGGATAGATATTCCGTTGATCATATTTTATTTCAGCAAATAAAAAGGTACCTAATCCTGTATGGACAGGCTTAGGTACCTTTTTGCTATATACGGATCAGTACTGTTGTAAAAATGTTTTGAAGAAGGTACACGCTGGTACCAGTGTGTCGGCTGGAATCCGTTCATTGATTTGATGAGCGTCACCCCACCGATTATCTTTGCAATAGCCGTCGAAGCGGAAGACGTTGTGGGCAATCGGTGCGTAGTAATGTGTATCTGTTGCACCTAACATAAGAAAAGGTACAGTAACAAGGTCAGCCCCATACTGTTGGCGGAGCACCGTTTCGATGGTATGGTAATCGTCGCTATCCGGAGTGGAAGCAGGCATAGGGTCTTCACCTGAAATATGACGGATGTTTACGCCGTCTGGGAGAAATTGCTTCAAATATTGCGTGACCGATTCTATGGTATCACCTTGAAGGATGCGGCAGCTCATACCAACGGAGACGTGGGAAGGCATGACATTTGGCTGTGTGCTGGCCGCAGCCATAGTAAAAGCAAAGGTCGTGTGCAGCATTGCGTCGAGTGCAGGTTCTTTTTTTGCGATTTGGCACAGGTCTTCCCAATGTTCTTCAGGATGACTGAAAATCACTTGGCGTGTACCGGAGGATACAGCAGCCGTAGCTTCAATCTGTGCTTTAGCTAAGGGCGTCAGGCGATATGGATACGGATGACTTTCAATGGCTACGATCGCTTTGGCTACGGCTCCGAGGGCCGTGCCTGCTCCGGGTTTACTGGAATGACCGCCGGCACAATCTTTATAAAGTTCAAAATTGACACAGGCTTTTTCACCTAAGCCGATATGGGCGATGAGTTTTCCTGTATCATTCGGTACGATAGAACCGCCTTCATCAAAAATGCAGCCGATTTGGATGCCTTGTTTTTGTAAATTTTGGCATAAAAGGCGGGCACCATCTGGGCCGTCAGAACGATAAATCTCTTCACCGAAGCCTAAGGAAAGGTACAGGTCATAATCAGGACGCCAACCCGTTGAGAATAATGCTTCAACGGCTTCTAATTCGGCTGTGAGCAAGTGTTTGCAGTCTGTCGTGCCACGTCCCCAAATGATGCCGTCTTCAAGGTCAGCAGAAAACGGGGAATGCTGCCATTGTGACAGGTCTCCCGTTTCTACGACATCCTGATGTGACATGAGCATCAGGGGAGCTTTGCGAGGATGGGGAGCTTTCCAACAAAACTGTAATCCTGCTTCACCGATTTCTGTTATTGAAAATTCGGTGTGTACTACTGGGTAAAAATCTTTGATATACTGATGCAGCTTTTTGAATTGTGACCAATCCGTTTTTTTGCCATCTTCATGAGAGACAGTTTGGCAACGGATCAGTGCTTGTAAATGAGCCGTGATTGTTTCTTGATCGGACATAAGGGACACCTCTATTACCATTCCGGAACTAATTCACCGGAATAATTAGTTTGAATAAACTGTTTTACTGCATCAGATTGGAAAGCTTTGACGAATTTTTGATAAGCAGCATTATCTTTATCGTCTTCACGGGCAGCGATGATATTGACATAAGGGCTGGTATCATCTTCTCTGGCAATGGCATCCTTTTCAGAATTCAGGCCAGCAGAAATAGCATAGCCGGCATTGATGACTGAAGCATCTGTATCATCCAGACTGCGGGGCAATTGGGCAGCTTCTAATTCAATGATATCTAAGTGTTTCGGATTTTCTTTGATATCTTGTACCGTTACTTTTGTAGCTTCCTTGCTTTCATCTAATTTGATCCACCCTTGTTTTGCCAAGAGGATTAATGCCCGTCCGCCGTTGGAAGGGTCGTTTGGAATAGCTATTTTTGCACCGTCTGGTATATCAGATACGCTTTTATATTTATGAGAATAGAGGCCGAGCGGGGCTAAGTATGTTTTGCCAATGCTGATCAATTTGGTGCCGTTCTTAGCATTGAATGCGTCCAGGAAAGGACCGTGTTGGAATGCATTTAGATCAATATCACCACTGGCCAGCGCTTGGTCTGGTGTAACATAGTCTGAAAAACTCTTTACATGTACGGTTAAGCCATCTTTTGCAGCTTCTTTGACGACCGTATCCATGATTTCTTCACTGGCGCCAGGCGTGACACCTACAGTAATTTCTTTCTTTTCTTGTGATTGTGTTGTTCCTGTGTTTTGGGAACCGCAGCCAGTAAGGATAGCTGTAGCAGCGACAACTGTTAGGGCAATAGCAATTAATTTTTTCAACTTCATTATTTTTCTCTCCTTTACATAAAAAAGCATAAAAAAATCTCCGCCTTAAAAGACGAAGATTGATATCGTAATCTATCATCTTTCGAAATGAATCCGCTGGAATTGGCACCTTTTCTATACAGATGGTTGCCGCGGTTTCATAGGGCCAGTCCCTCTACCGCTCTGGATGATATCAATATAAAATTATTATACGTAGTTTAGCATACATAGATAGGGATGTCAAATTTATATTGCCATAGGAGATGTATTCGTAATGATTTTGGCACCGCCTGCGGTCGTGCGGGTTTGCAGTACATTAGCTGCCGACTGATCAGCAATGTCTTCTCTGTCTGTAGGAATCCGTTTATACGGTAATTTTTCCAGGATTTGGTTCATGGCCGGATAGAGAATATCATCGGGATTGTTCAAAATCGATGTTTCTTCTCGTTTGCTGCCGCGAGAACTGTAGCTTTTCAGGGAATCATCTTGACGGTTGTAGGCATATACAGCTAAATCATAGGTGCATTCAGTGAACATTTCACCATCATCGTACCAGAAGAATGCTGTGTATTCGCGCCAGTACCAAGTGCGGACCAAGGGAACGACGACGATATCCGCATTATATTGTGTTGATAATTGACGCAGCGTATCGACGGTAATATTGTCAGGTGATAGGGACGAAGACGCTTCGACACGGTCCCAATAGGGAACGCGGAACGGTTCGGCAAGGCGTTTTTTCATATATTGAGCAGGATATCCCTGCTGTGTCGTATTGACGACGAGCACTGTGCGCATGCCATCAAAACGGGGATTATCCGCTGCCAGCACCGTACTGGTCATGAGGCAGAAAAGCAATGCGAGAAACAGACCTATTTTTTTCATAGAGCAGACCTCCTCGTGATAGGACAGAATCTCATGGTATGAGACGGGGCTATCAGCATATTACAGCATTAGAAATTGCCAGTGTCATTTAATAAAGGCCGTATATCATCGGCTTGCGGAATATATGCTTCTAGATCAGCCAGCATTTCCTCCCGGTCTTTGGGCAGTGTACCGCCAACAGGCAATAAATTGGATACGTGATTGCTGCGGAAAATACAGGGATTTTTCATAGTCATATGGCGCAGCATGGAATCTAATTCTTGCAAGAACCCACGCGCTGTCAGTGGCAAGAAAGTGCCGTTTTGCACCTCTTCATATAAGGGCGCGTTTTGGGGAATAATAAGTGATAGAGCACTGAGCATCGTTGGATTCAGAGCGGATACTAATTCAGCAGTATGGCGCGCATGTTCTTTTGTGCGGCTTTTGCCGCCTAAACCAAGGAGAATCATAGCAGATAATTTCATGCCTGCAGCCAGCGCCTTTTTGCCGGCTTCTAAGGTGAGGGCTGCTGTTGTCCCCTTGCAAACGTGTTGCAGGACTTCGTCATCGCCACTTTCAATGCCCATATAGACGATGGCCAATCCGGCGTTGCGGAGCCGTTCCAGCTCAGCTGGCGTCTTACGGATTAAATCAGCAGGTGTAGCGTAGGCGCCAATGCGATTTAGATGAGGAAATGAAGCATAACATTTCTCCATAATATGAATCAAATGATCTGTTGGCAGCACTAAAGCATCACCGTCAGCCAGGAATAGGCGTCGGATAAACGGCATAGCCAAGGCGCCGCGGTCGATGATGCCATCGATTTCTTCCAATGACCGCATGCGGAATTTGGAATCTTTGTACATAGAGCAAAATGTGCATCTATTGTGTGAACACCCGATAGTCACACGCAAAATAAAACTACGGGCTTCACTAGGCGGACGGAATACCAATCCACCGGCGTTATCAATAATCATTTGATCACGTCCTTTATGTATTGTAGTGACTCTATTATACACCATAAGAGCAGGGGAGAGACAGAGGG
>JAKVKI010000020.1 GCA_022486585.1 Megasphaera sp. | reverse complement strand
AACATATGGCCGAGGGAGAGGATCCTTGGCATGCCATCATCGATTCTGCCGTTCTTCGTTTCAGGCCTATCATGCTTACAGCAGCGGCTGCTATTTTGGGGATGGTGCCTCTTATGGGCAATATCTTCTGGGGGCCTATGGCAGTAGCCATTGCCAGCGGTCTTTTTGTAGCGACAATCCTGACGTTGTTAGTATTGCCAACTATGTATGCTGCTTGGTTCAGAGTTAAAAAAGAATAGAACGTAAAAAAGACATCCTCGGTTGAGGATGTCTTTTTTACGTTCATTAATCTTTGAAATACGGTTTAAAAACAGAATGATTCGGTTCTTTATGTTCTTTCTTTTCACGAGGTGCGTTATTTTTACCTTTGTAACTGCCACGATTGCCAGGTGCATAATGACGTCGTGTTTCATTGCGGTCATCACTGCGGCGGTCAGAGCCATGTCGATCTGCTCCATGCCGATCGGAACTGTGTTCTTTACGATGGCCGCCATCATCACGCCGGTTGCTGCTGCGATGGCCATAGGGGCGACGATTGCGATCACGATCGCGGTCATCACGACGGCGATTGCCAGATTTGCTGCGACGTAAGTGAAGCGGTGCTTCTTCTGTGATTTTGACTGGTGTCATATCCGGCACTTTAGTCAGTAATTTGATCGCTGCTGATAATAAAGCAACCGAATCAAAATGAGTCAGTAATTCTTCAGCGTTGGCTTTGTATGTGCCAAAATCGCCTTCTTCCGTAGCGTTAACCAAGCTGCGGATAGCTGCCTGCTGAGCGCCTTCCAGTGCTTCTGAGAAAGACGGTGCTTTGCGGCGCGTAATACGACGTTTAATAAGTCGTTCAATGTTACGTAAGTGTTCGATTTCGCGGGGGATGACGAAGGTAGTCGCTTCGCCGCTTTGTCCGGCACGGCCGGTACGGCCGACACGGTGGACATAGCTTTCCGGGTCTTGCGGCAAGTCATAATTGAAGACGTGGGTTACGCCGCTAATATCCAGCCCTCTGGCAGCCACGTCAGTGGCAACGAGGATATCGATCGTCTTTTCACGGAATTGACGAATGACGGAGTCACGTTTGGCCTGAGTCAGATCACCATGGATTCCTTCGGCAGAATAGCCACGTTTCTTCAAAGCTTCAGCTACTTCATCGACACGACGTTTCGTACGTACGAAGATGATGGCTAAATCCGGTTCCTGCAAATCAAGAAGGCGGCAGAGAATGTCAAATTTCTGACGATCCGGGACTTCAATGTATGATTGTTCAATCAAGTCGATAGTGACTTCTTTCGCTTTCATACGGATGATTTGCGGGTCATGCAAGAATGTTTCAGCTAAATTTTGGATCGGTTTTGGCATTGTAGCTGAGAACAGCAAGGTCTGTCGTGTATCTGGTGTGGCAGACATGATGAGGTTAATGTCATCGATGAAGCCCATATCCAGCATTTCATCGGCTTCGTCCAGTACGATCGTTGAAATATGGCTCAACTTGATAGTGCCGCGCTTCATATGGTCGATGAGACGACCTGGTGTAGCTACGACGATTTGTGGGCATTTACGCAGGCGGCGGAGCTGCCGTTCAATGTCCTGACCGCCATAAATAGGAATGGCCTGGATACCTGTGAATTGAGACAGGTGGTTCAATTCTTCGGCGACCTGCATTGCCAGTTCACGAGTAGGAGAAAGGACGACGGTTTGCACATCTTTTGTTGGTTCTGCTTTTAATATTTTTTCCAATACAGGAATACCGTAAGCTGCAGTTTTGCCTGTGCCGGTCTGGGCCTGACCGATCATGTCCTGACCAGCCATGGCGACCGGAATAGATTCAGCCTGGATTGGGGTAGGTTCTTCAAAGCCCATTTCATTGAGCGCATTAATGATGGAATCGCTAATATTTAAGTTTTTAAATTTTTCTAACATGTAATCCTCCTTATTGGTTAACTAAGCTATTATATCATCATCATAGGGAAAAAGATAGTAAAAAATATGGATATATATAGTAGTTATATAGATATTAGTCAAGGCACATGACAGAACGAGTGCTGCCACTTGTAAATTGTCCGCTTGTTTGATACAATGTATAATTGAATAAAAATGTAAGCTAGATATTTTAATTAATTGGAGGGCTCAATAGGTGTTTAATAATATAGTACAAAGATTGCTCGGCAATAATACCGAACGGGAATTGAAAAAAATGTGGCCTATCGTCCAGCGCATTAATGATTTGGAACCTTCACTGACGCGTCTTAGCGATTCGTCACTACAGGAAAAGACATATGAATTCAAAAAGCGGCTTGCCGATGGCGAAACATTGGATGATATTCTGCCAGAAGCTTTTGCTGTCGTTCGTGAAGGGTCACGACGTGTTACAGGCATGCGCCATTTCGATGTACAGCTCTTAGGCGGTATTGTACTGCATCGTGGCGATATTGCTGAAATGCGTACAGGCGAAGGGAAAACCTTGGTTGCTACGTTGCCAGTATATTTAAATGCCTTATCGGGAAAAGGTGCTCATGTTGTCACAGTCAATGACTATTTGGCTACACGTGACAGTGAAGAAATGGGTCAAATTTATAAATTCCTGGGCTTGTCTGTCGGATTGATCGTTCATGATCTGACGTATGATCAAAGACGGCGGGCTTATAATTCTGATATTACTTACGGTACTAATAATGAATTTGGGTTTGACTATTTGCGTGACAATATGGTTGTCAGTGCGGATCAAATGGTACAGCGGCCACTGAACTATTGTATCGTCGATGAAGTGGACTCCATCCTTATTGATGAAGCCAGGACACCATTGATTATTTCCGGCCCTGGTGAAAAATCGACGGACTTGTATTACACCTTGGCTGGCGTCGTCAAGACCTTCAATAAAGACGACTATACTATGGATGAAAAACAGAAGACCATTGCACCGACAGATACAGGCATTGCTAAAGTCGAAAAGATGCTGGGCATTAAAAATATGTTTGATAATGAACATTTGGAATTGAACCATTTGGTCATTCAAGCCTTGCGGGCCCGCTTCATGATGCATCGCGACAAAGACTACGTCGTCAAAAATGGTGAAATCGTCATTGTCGATGAATTTACAGGGCGTCTTATGTTCGGCCGCCGCTACAGTGATGGTCTTCATCAGTCCATTGAAGCCAAAGAAGATGTCAAAGTTCAGGGCGAAAGCAAGACCTTGGCAACGATTACCTTCCAGAACTATTTCCGCATGTACAAGACACTGGCAGGGATGACAGGTACGGCTAAGACGGAAGAAGACGAATTCAACAAAATTTATAAACTAGATGTTTATGTCATTCCGACTAACAGACCGATGGTTCGTAAAGATTTGCCGGATGTTATTTACAAGACGAAGAATGCGAAATACCGTGCTGTTATTCGAGAAGTAAAAAAACGTCATCAAACAGGGCAGCCTATATTGGTAGGTACGACGTCTATCAGTCAGTCTGAAATCTTGAGCCAGTTGCTGGATAAAGAAAACATTGTCCATAATGTACTCAATGCCAAGTTCCACGAAAAAGAAGCTGAAATCATCAAGGATGCCGGTCAAATGAATCAGGTCACCATTGCTACTAACATGGCTGGTCGTGGTACAGATATTAAATTAGGTAAAGGCGTCGATGAATTAGGCGGTCTCATGATTATCGGTACAGAACGGCATGAAAGCCGTCGTATTGATAACCAGCTCCGCGGTCGTGCCGGCCGTCAGGGTGACCCGGGGACAACACAGTTCTTCTTGTCACTGGAAGATGATCTGATGCGTATATTTGGGGCAGAAAACATTTCCAAATTCATGGACAAACTGGGTATGGAAGAAGACGAACCGATTACCCATAAAATGATTACACGGTCTATTGAAAAAGCACAGAAGAAAGTAGAAGGGCATAACTTCGAAATCCGTAAATATGTCTTGGAATATGATGATGTCATGAATCAGCAGCGTGAAGTCCTTTACAGCCAGCGGCGCCAAGTATTGACAGCCGAATCGTTGCGTGAAACGATTCTTGGTATGGTCGATGACATTATCCACGAAGGTCTCGATAAATACGCTGACGAAAAGCTCTATCCGGAAGAATGGGATTTTGCCGGACTGCTGAAACAAGTAGAACAATATTTTGTTCCTAAAGGAGCAACTACTGCGGCAGAGCTGGAAAATCTGAGCCGTGATGAAGTACGAGATAAATTGAAGAAAATCGCCGTGGATCTGTATAACGAACGGGAACAGGAAATCGGCGAAGAAACAATGCACCAATTGGAAAAAGCTATTATGCTCCGTGTTGTCGACAGTAAATGGATGGACCACTTAGATTCGATGGATGCCTTGAAAGAAGGTATCAACCTGCGGGCATACGGCCAGAAAAATCCATTGGTCGAATACAAATTTGAAGCCTATGAAATGTTTGAAGAAATGGTTGATTCCATCAAACGGACTGTCGTAACCTTCTTGTATCATATCCAGATTACGTACAGCAAGCCGGTTCCACAGGCAGAAGACCATTTGAAAGAAGCAACAGAAGTCCATGCAGAAATGAACCCGGTCAGTCGTGAAGACATCGAACGGGATGAACAGAAAAACAAGCATTAGGCCTAAGTCGTTCATAGTTAGGGCGTTACAGACTGACTATGGACGACCTGTGATTTTATACTACTGATGTATTATTGAATTTTTGAAAGATGGTGATCTTGTGTTATTAGAAGAAATGCGTAAACCTTTAGAAGACGTACAAAAAAGAATACAAGAAATCGGGGATTCACTTTAACTTACCTCATAAAAAAGAAAAGATAATGGATTTAGATACGCAAATGAGCGACCCTGCGTTTTGGGATGATCCCGAAAAGGCTCGTACTATTTCTCAAGAAGCGACACAGCTGAAGACAGAAGTAGAAGGACATGAAGAATTAGTCCGCAGGGCAGCCGATTTGATGGATTATTTGGAAATGGCCATGGAAGATGGCGATACTTCGTTTACCAGCGATATTGAAAAGCAGTATAAGGATATATTGCAGGAAATCGAAAAGAGAGAAGTACGGCTCTTGTTGTCCGGTGAATATGATAAATGCAATGCCATTATTACCTTCCATGCCGGTGCCGGTGGTACAGAAGCGCAGGATTGGTGTCAAATGCTGATACGCATGTATACGCGCTGGGCTGAACGGAACGGCTATCATATTACCGTTATGGATATGCAGATTGGCGAAGAAGCGGGCATTAAGAGTGCTACCTTTACGATTGAAGGCGAATATGCTTACGGGTATTTGAAGTCTGAAAAAGGCGTTCATCGTCTGGTCCGGATTTCTCCTTTTGATGCGGCAGCACGGCGGCATACGTCGTTTACGGCTGTTGATGTCATGCCAGAACTGCCTGATGATGTCGATGTGGAAATCAATATGGATGATGTACGGGTTGATTATTTCCGCGCCTCCGGTGCAGGCGGACAGCATGTCAATAAGACCAGTTCGGCTGTCCGTATGACGCATGAACCGACAGGGATTGTCGTACAGTGCCAGAACGAACGGTCACAGCTCCAAAACAAAGAGATGTGCTTAAAATACTTACGAGCTAAGCTGTTTGAACTGGAACAAGAAAAGCAAGCAGAATTAAAAGCTGAAATCGGCGGGGTTCACCAAGCCATCGAATGGGGGAGCCAGATTCGCTCCTATGTTTTCCATCCCTATAACTTGGTAAAAGATCATCGGACAGGTGTTGAAACCGGTAATATCCAAGCTGTCATGGATGGGGAGCTGACCATTTTTATTGAAGGCTTTTTGCAGATGGAAAAAAATAAAAAGGTAGCGAGACAGCAAATATAATGAAAAAACTAATTATTCTATGTATAGCTATTGCCGTCTGTATCGTTGGTGCTAATATTGTTGTACCAGTAGCGGCAGGGGAATGTTTGTATTATTCACTGTCCCGCAAGATGGATGTCGATCGATCTGACGTACAAGTGACAGCACAGCCGGGCCTGAAAATATTGGCCGGTGCTATGGACAGTGCTACTGTCCATAGCAGGAATTTCCATGTTGGCGACGTAGTGTTTGACAGGCTGGATTGCGATCTTAGCGGTGTACGATTCGGCTTGCTGGACAGCCTCGCTTCCGGAAGATTGGTCCTTGTCCATGCTGACAGTGGTGAATTGACAGCAACGGTCCGCAGTGAAGCCTTGCAGGAATTTCTTATCCGCAAGGTAGATAAATTATCAGACCCGGTAGTAACATTTGAAAACAACCAGGTCCATGTAAGCGGCATGGTGGCTATCGGCGGCTTTTTAAAGGCACAGGCTGATTTGCAAGGCGTTTTTACTATTAAGGAAAACAAACTTGTATTTGTGCCATCATCCCTTACGGTTGATGGATTTGGCAAATCCTTTAATAGTACTAAGCCGACGACTATCGAAGTATACGATTTTGGGGATTTCCCATTGGGTATTCAGCCGGACAGTGTGACGATGGACAATCAGGTATTGACTATCCATGGCAGTGTACATCATACATAGATAAGGTGGAACTATGTCAAAAAACAATCGATTCAGTAAGTTAATAATGATAGGAGCTCTTCTTGTAGGGCTTGTTTTCGCTGTTGTCATGTGCATTCAGCGGGATGCAATAGAAGAACAGAGTCAGACCGTAGAACAGGCAATGGATTATGATGCCGTTGTCGTCATGAGTCGCAATGACGGATATGATCTAGATACGGCTTTGGAGAAATGTAAAGCAGCAGGCGTAACCAGTTTTACCATTTACGATGCTACTCTCAATAAATTGACGCAGCGCGGCGAAATGTCTCTTATTACTAAACTAGGCTTGAAATTATATTATCCTCAATTCAATATAACCGATAATACGTATGAATACTACCTCATCGGTAAGCCTAAAAATCAGGAAGATCTTTATTTTGATGAAGTCATTGCTGATTTGCAGGCTCGCTTAGGTGCTGACAAGGCGATGGTCCTTCCAAACTCGCAGTATCGGATTGCTGGTCTTCACGGTGTCATGCCGGGACTGGGTGAAGTGAATTTGGGCATATTGTCGGCAGACGCCAATACTATTGCAGCGCACGGCTTCCATGTCATTTTACGGCCGACGAATTATAGTGATCCGACGACGCAGCAGGTGAGTAGTTTCTTTAAACGTGCTGATGCCATTCATAATGTTTCCGGTGTCATGTTTGTCGGAAAAGAAGTGATGGGGTATACACCGATCGCTTCACAGCGCAAAGATATGCTGACCTATGTAGCAGATAATATGAATGAACGCCACCTGCCTTTTTATATGATTGAATCTGTCAATCAGCTTCAATACAACACGCAAGATGGCATGTATGATTTGGCAGGATTGTTAAACTATAATACAGCGCGGTCCTATGCCATGGCTAAAGAAGAACTGGAAAAGATAACGCCGGAAGAAGCGGCAATGCGGTATTATATCAGCGATTTAGAACGAAATTGCCGGGTTAATTTATATCCGTTATATAAAAAGCCGCTTCATGGCATGAATTTGACAGAAACCAATTTGTCTTATATTGCCACTGTATCGCAGAAATTAAAGGATAGAGGGTATACGCTGGGGCAGGCTACGATCATGCCACCGTATTATCCGAACCGGTTATTCCTGGCTATCGTAGCGGCAGCAGCAGCCTGTGGATTTGTCTTTACCCTTAATCTGCTGATGCCTCTTTCCAATAAGATCAACTATATTCTCCTCGTATTAGCCGTTGTATTTGGTGCTGCTGGTGCCATCGTTGCTAAAGGAGCTCTTTTCCTGCAGATTATGGCTATTGGCTGTGCTACGGCAGCACCGACAGCAGCTATTTTGGTGCTCCTCGATGTATGGCGTTGTAAGAATATAACGAAAAAATTAGGCTATGGCCGTGTCATCCGTGATGGCGCTATTGGCTTAACCTGTGCAGTCGCTATTGCCATGATCGGCGGGCTGTTTATTGCCTCCATGCTCGGTAATATTCGTTTCTTTATGGAATTTGATTTTTATCGCGGTGTGAAACTTACGTTTATGCTGCCCTTGTTGTTAGTGGCAATTGGCTATTTGCGTCGATTCCCTTTATTGGGGCATCGTATTGCTTCAGGAAGCGATTTTAAGGAATTCGTTCAAGATTTTCTGCGCATACCTATCAAAATGGGCACACTCATCGCCTTAGGTGCGTTGGGTTTTGCAGCATATATCTTCATCGGTCGCAGCGGCCATACGGCTGGTGTATCTGTACCAGGTGCGGAAGTAGCGATGCGTCGTTTGTTAGAAAATATTATGTATGCCCGTCCGCGGGAAAAAGAATTTCTCGTCGGTCATCCGGCGTTCTTCCTCATGGTAGCAGCAATGTATCGCCGCTGGCCTCAGATTATTCATTTTCTGCTAGTTATTGCAGCTACTATTGGTGTCGGTTCTATGGTAGAAACATTTGCCCATATCCGTACCCCCTTCGTGATGTCCTTTATTCGCGGACTCAACGGCTGGGTGACTGGTATGATCATTGGCATACTGCTCATTGTTTGCCTGGCTGTTTTGCAGTATATGACGTCGTGGCTGGAAAAGCAGGTGAAAAGCCATGACTAATATTGTCATTTCCGGCTATTACGGATTTGCTAATGCTGGTGATGAAGCGATGTTGTCGGCTATTATCGGTTCTCTTCAGGATGCGATACCTGATGTGGCTATTACAGTCATTACAGGGAATTGCCGTATGACTCGCATGAATCATCATGTACATACTATTCACCGTCTGAATCTGGCAGGCATTGCAGTGGCGCTACGCCGGTGTGATATCCTGATTAGTGGCGGTGGCAGCTTGCTGCAGGATGTGACGAGTGAGCGGAGTCTCTATTATTATCTGCTTATTATGCGCATGGCTTTGTTTTTCCATAAACCGGTCATGCTCTATGCGCAGGGGATCGGGCCGGTGCGGGGACACAAGGCCCGCAAGGCCGTTCGCGATGTATTGCAGCGCGTAGCCGTCATCGGTGTCCGTGATTCTGAGTCTAAAACGGAGCTGGCTTCGATGGGAGTCACAGCGCCGCCTATTCACGTCACAGCCGATGCAGTCCTGTCTATGCATCCGGTGGATAAACAAATCGGTTTTTATCTGTTGAAAAAGGCCGGCGTCACCGGTATCAGTACTCGCGTAGGCATTGCTGTCCGTAACTGGCAGGGTATGACGGCGTATAAAGAAGCTATTGCCAGTGCTGCTGATGAGTTGCAGCGCACGACAGGCTGCCGCATTATCTTTATTCCCATGCAGTATCCGGCTGATGTAGAGGCCGGGGAAGACATTGCCAAGCGTATGAAAACTGAAGCTGTCGTACTCAGAGCATCCTACTCTACCGTCGAATTCATGTCCCTTATCGGTTGTATGGATGCTGTTATTGCCAATCGTCTTCATGCGCTCATTTTTGCGTCTATTATGCAAGTACCGATTACAGCCTTGTCATATGATCCTAAAATCGATAGTTTCGTTCGCCTCATTGGCGAACATTTGGCTGGCACAGTGGAAGCAGTCCAGGCCGATGATATTACGGCTGATGTGAAGAGAAAATTAGCCCTTGGTCGTGTCGATCCGGAAGTACAGGCGCATTTGAACCATTTGCGCCGCCAATCGATGCGCAATGCCTATTTGGCCTTGCGCGTATTGGAAGGAAAAGCCGGCTTGCGGGCACGCTTGACGAAGCATACCAAAGACCAGCAGTAATGCTGGTTTTTCCATAGATGAAAAGAGGTTTCTCATGATTGAATTAAAGAATGTGTCAAAAATATATGCGAATGGTTCCGCAGCCCTTGACCACGTATCTCTTAGTATTGGGAAAGGAGAATTTGTTTTTGTTGTCGGCGCCAGCGGTGCAGGAAAATCAACGCTCATTAAGCTCTTGTCTCATGAAGAGCTGCCGACACATGGGCAGGTCGTCGTCAATGATATTATTGTCAATCGCCTGCCTAAGAACCGTGTGCCGTATTTGCGACGGAAAATGGGGATCGTTTTCCAGGATTTCCGTCTCTTACCGAATAAGACGGCAGAAGAAAACGTAGCCTTTGCTATGGAAGTCATCGAAACGCCGCGGCGAGTCATTAAAGAACGGGTCCGCAACGTCCTTGATTTAGTAGGCCTGATCGGTAAAGCAGATGCACTGCCGCAGAATCTATCCGGCGGGGAACAGCAGCGTGTCGCCATTGCCAGAGCCATCGTAAATCGGCCACTGTTGCTCATTGCTGATGAACCGACAGGCAATCTGGATCCGGAAACGTCGTTGGGAATCATGGATACGTTCAAAAAAATCAATCACATGGGCACGACAGTTCTCATGGTGACACATGATAAACAGATGGTTGATATGATGAATAAACGAGTCATTGAAATCGTCGGCGGCAAAATCGTTCGAGACGAACAAAGAGGGGGCTACAACGATGAAGATTAGAACCATGCGGTATTTCATAAAGGAAGCCTTCCAGTCTTTCCGGCGCAACAGCTTCATGTCTATTGCTTCAGTTGCGACAGTGGCTTTGTCCCTGTTCATTTTAGGGATTTTCATGACCTTAGTAGCGAATCTTGACTATTTTGCTGAAAATTTGGAAAATCAGGTTCAAATCAGTATTTATTTGAAGGATGATATATCGACCGATCAAATCATGACGGTAGGTAAACGTCTGAAGGCATTGCCCGATGTGAAGGATATTACCTTCACTAATAAAGATCAGGCCATGAATACGCTGAAGGAACGTATGAAAGATCAGCCAGGTATCCTGGAAGCACTGGAAGGGAAGAATCCCCTGCCTAGTTCTTATGAAATAACCTTTACCAATCCGGAATCAGTCAAGAAGACAGCTCATATCGTTGCCGATTATCCTGAAGTGGAAAGCACGCACTACGGCCAGGAAATCATTGAACAGCTGTTTAAAATCACGACGGTTATTCGTTGGGGTGGTATTGCCCTCATCATATTCCTGACTTTGGCAACGCTGTTTATCATTTCCAATACGATTCGTTTGACCGTTTTTGCACGGCGTAAAGAAATCGGTATTATGAAATACGTCGGCGCTACGAACTGGTTCATTCGCTGGCCGTTTCTATTGGAAGGACTCATGCTGGGATTCATTGGCGGTATTATTGCTGATTTCCTGCTCATCCAGTTTTATGAATTCGCTACTGTTGCCATTCACAGTTCGCTGGCATTCCTGCCCATGGTCAGCATGTATCCGTTCATGTATCGTGCTGGTGTGATCTTACTCATTATCAGCATGATCATCGGAGCTATAGGCAGTACTATTTCTTTGAAACGGTATATGAAGGTGTAAGCCATATGATGCAATTTAAATCACAGAAAAAATATATAGCAGCCATCATTACAGCAACGCTCCTGTCGCCGTCTTTTGCCGTCTTTGCTGAAGATGAAGATCTGCAAAATCAATTATCAGACGTACAGGGACGCATGGCTGAACAGGCGCAGAAGAAGAATGATGCTGAAGCTGTCATTGGGAATGTCTTTGAAAAACTGCGGGTTATTCAAGAGAACCTCGATGGGGCCGTTAAAGATTATAAAGAGTTGGCATCGCAGTTAGCTGATACAGATCAGAAGATTTCGTCACTACAAAAAGAACTGGATCAGAAGCAGGCTAAACTGACATCACGGGAAGGTGTATTCAGCAAACGCGTTCGGGATATTTATATGCACGGTCAGCTTAGTTATATTGATGTCGTGCTCGGTGCTAAAAATTTTGATGATTTTGCCAACCGGGTCGAATTATTGCGGCGTATCGTTGATTCTGATATGGAACTCATCACATCAATTCGCGATGAACGGGATCAAATTACTGCAGCCAAGCAAACCTTGGAAACAGAACGAGAAAAACAGGCAAAACTGAAAGATGATGCTGCTAAAAAGAAAGATGAAATCGAACAGCATAAAGGGGAACAGCAGGGCTTCCTGCGGCAGGCCCAAAACGATAAGGCAACAGCCCAGGAAGCGTATGATGAATTGGAATCAGCTTCTCAATCCATTGGGGAAATGCTGCGCCAGCGGGCTGCTGACAGAGCCAATGCGCAGGCACAGGCGTCAGCCGGTTCGTCTGACAGTGGCGATGGCAGCAGCAGTGATGGTGGTTCGTATGACTCCTATCAGCCTGTCAGTGGTTCCGGTGCTATGATCTGGCCAGTCAACGGGGTCATTACATCGCCCTTTGGCTATCGGGAACATCCGATTTTCGGGCGGGCTATCTTGCATAGCGGTATTGATATCGGTGTCGATTACGGTACGCCGGTCCATGCTGCTGACAGCGGCGTCGTTGTGGATGCCGGCTGGATCAGTGGCTATGGCTATGCCGTCGTCATCGATCATGGCAATGGATTGTCTACACTGTACGGTCATAATGAATCATTGGCTGTGTCATCTGGTCAGTCTGTTTCTCAGGGGCAAGTCATAGCCTATGCCGGATCTACCGGTAATTCGACAGGTCCTCATGTCCATTTTGAAGTTCGTTCCAACGGTGATCCTGTGGATCCGTCGGCGTACTTGTAGGGCAGGCATTCTATGAAGCAGATATTACAGAAACTGGGAAATGAATGGAAAGATGTCCTCCTCTGGATCGTATCAGCTATTTGTGCAGCCTTCCTGCTTGTTGGTGGATTGTTCTATTATTATACAGGCGATCCGTTTGGTGTCGTTAAATATTTCCGTACGTTTGCAGTCATTGAATCCCACTATGCCGGAGCCATCGAAAAACAAGAATTATTCAATGGATCCTTAGAAGGTATTGTCGGTAAATTAGGTGACAAACATTCTATTTATTTAGATGGCGAAAATTTCCAATCCTTTTCCGACCAAACGACAGGCTCTTATGCCGGTATCGGTGTCTATCTTGGTAAAGGAGAGGACGGCGCTCTTGTGGCCGGTGTCATGGACGATAGTCCGGCCAGTGAAGCCGGCCTGGTTCGCGGTGATGTGATCGTCGCTATCGATGGTACGGCAACGAAGGGCAGGGAGCTGGAGGATATATCCAAATCGGTCCGTGGGCCTGCAGGCTCGTCTGTTACCTTGACAATTAGTCATGATGGGACAGAGAAAGATGTTGTTCTTGAACGCCGGCAGATCCATATGAAGACCGTAGCCGGTCAGATGTTAGAAGGTACGGATATCGGCTATATTCGCGTGGCGATTTTCAGTGAAAATACAGGGGAAGAATTTACGAAACAGTTCGATGAGCTGCAGTCCCAAGGGATGAAACAGCTGATCCTTGATCTACGTGATAATCCGGGCGGTCTTGTCGACCAAGCGGTCATCGTAGCTAGTAATTTCGTACCGACAGGCAGTACGATCGTTTCGTATACGAATCGTGATGGCAAGGAAGAAGCTTTTTCAGCGAAGGGCACGGATAATCCCATTCCTATGGTCGTGCTTATCAATGAAAACTCAGCCAGTGCTTCAGAAATCGTTGCCGGGGATGTACAGGATTTAGGCCTTGGTCCTATTGTCGGGGTAAAGAGCTATGGGAAAGGTACCGTTCAAGGTGTATATGCTGTTGATGCCGGAAGCGCCATTAAACTGACTGTAGCTAAATATCGGACGACAAAAGGACGCGAGATCGATGGTCAGGGAATCATTCCTGATGTAGAGGTTCCTTTAAAAGCGAGTGATCTAACGGATTATCAATTAGAAAAAGCGATTGCTATCCTCAAAGGGGAATAAGAAAGAACATTATAGATTGACAAAGAGGAACGAATGCTATACAATTTAAGCGATAGTATTTTAATTTTATATTAGGACAGATAGACAGGAGACATGGTAGATGTATGCTGTGTCTCCTTTTTATATGAGGTGAAATATGTTTATAGACAGAGCTAGAATATTTGTACAATCCGGTCGCGGCGGCGACGGCATGAGCAGTTTCCGTCATGAAAAATACGTTCCCAAGGGAGGTCCTGATGGTGGTGATGGCGGACAAGGTGGCAGTGTCATCTTGGTTGCAGATCCGAATGTGAATACATTAGTCGATTTCCGCTATCGTCGTCTCTTTAAAGCTAAAATCGGCGGTAAAGGACAGGGTAACAATAAATACGGCCGTGATGCAGAAGACCTGCTTATTACGGTTCCTGTTGGTACGGTAATCCGGGAAGAAGAATCGAATCAGGTCATGGCTGATTTAAGCCGTCCCGGCCAGCAGGCCATTGTTGCCAAAGGCGGTCGTGGCGGCCGTGGTAATTGGCATTTCCGCAGCAGCTCTAATCGTATACCGACGTTTGCTGAAAAAGGGGAACCGGGAGAAGAACGGTGGCTCCGTATGGAATTGAAGGTATTAGCAGACGTAGGACTGTTAGGCTATCCCAGTGTCGGCAAATCAAGTATCCTGCGTAAAGTATCGGCAGCAGAACCAGAAGTGGCAGCGTATCACTTTACGACGCTGAATCCAATTTTAGGGGTTGTCGATTTGCCGGATATGCGTAGCTTTGTCATGGCTGATATTCCTGGCCTCATTGATGGTGCTGCCGAAGGTGTAGGACTGGGTCATGATTTCCTGCGCCATGTCGAACGGACAAAAATCCTGATTCATGTTCTTGACGTGTCCGGCATGGAAGGCCGCGATCCTATCGAGGATTTCGAGAAAATCAATGCGGAACTTGCAAAATATAGTGACAAATTAGCTAAGAAATTGCAGGTTGTAGCGGCTAATAAAATTGATCTTCTTACGGATTCGGCCAATATGGAACGTCTCCAGGCGTATATGGACGAACGGGACATTGAAGTATTTCCGATTTGTGCCCTTAGCGGTGAAGGCATGGATGTACTCTTGGAACGCGTATGGGAATTGCTGGAATCGTATGTCGAAACACCAGAAGAAACAACGGAAGAAGTCGTATATAAGGCAGAAGACCGGCCTGATTTTGAAGTCAAACGCGGTGAAGACGGTGCCTTTGTCATTACAGGGCCGCGGATTGAAAACCTCGTTGCTATGACTAATTTCAACGATGACCAGTCCTTGCGCCGCTTCCAGAAGATTTGGCGGTATATGGAACTAGATAAGCTGTTGCTGGAAAAAGGCATCCAAGAAGGTAATACGGTCCGCATATGCACCATGGAATTTGAATATCATCAATAAGTAGTCTAAAGGAGAAAACTAGTGTTAGCAAAAGATAAACGACAATTAAAAGCGCTGGCCAGCAATATGCCGTCAGTCGTACAGATCGGCAAAGAAGGATTGAGTAATCCTGTCATCGATAGTGCTCGTGCAGCCATTACAGCACGGGAACTGATTAAAGCGCATGTACTGAATAATGCCAATCTGGATACACGGGCAACGATGGAAGAGTTAGCAGATATGCTCGGAGCGGATTTGGTCCAAGTCATTGGACATTATGGCATATTGTTTAAGAAAAAGGATGAAAAATCTCATTACGAATTTATCAAAGCGTAAGAGACAGAAGTTCCGTATGAAGGCAGGATGGTGAAGGAATGACAGATTTTCGCAAGGGCATTCGAGATAAGAAACGCATTATTGTCAAGGTCGGTTCTAGTAATCTAACTCATGAGACAGGGAAACTGAATTATCATCGTATTGACCGTCTTGTCCGGGATATTGCCGATCTAGCCAATCAGGGGAAACAAATGATATTGGTATCATCTGGTGCTGTCAGTGCCGGCATGGGACCATTAGGGCTGACGCAACGGCCGTCATCGATTCGGGAAAAACAGGCTGTTGCTGCCGTAGGGCAGGGCATATTGCTCCATACGTATGAGAAGATGTTCCGCGAATACGGACAAGTTGTGGGGCAGGTCTTATTGACGCGTATGGATGCGCAGGATCGCAACAAATTCATGAATTCCCGCAATACCTTGCTGACCATGCTGGATATGGGCATCATTCCTATTATCAATGAAAATGACGTCGTTGCTGTCGATGAATTCAAAATCGGCGATAACGATACGTTGTCAGCGATGGTAAGTACTATCGTTGAAGCCGATTTGCTTATTTTAGTATCAGATGTAGACGGCCTGTACACAGCGAACCCACAGAACCATCGTGATGCAAAAATCATCCCTGTCGTCGAAGAAATCGATAAGCATTTCTATGATATTGCCGGTGGTGCCGGCACGTCTATTGGTACAGGCGGCATGCGCACAAAGATCCAAGCAGCTGCAATCGCAACGTCTGCCGGTGCTGATATGGTCATCGCTACGGGCATTGATGACGGTGTCGTCCATCGTATCTGCGAAGGTGAAAATATTGGTACGCTGTTCGTAGCGAAAGAGACCAACATCCATGCCAAGAAACGGTGGCTCCTGTCAGGCAGTAAACCTGCTGGCTACCTTCTTGTCGACGCCGGCTGCCGCCGGGCTATCATCGAACGGGGATCCAGTTTGTTACCCGTAGGTATTGTCGATGTTAAAGGCGATTTTCAGGTCGGTGATATCGTGACGGTCACCTACGACGGCCTTCCTGTTGCTAAGGGTGTCGTCAATTATGACAGTGCCAGTATTATGGCTCTCAAAGGGCATCAGACCCAGGATATAGCAGATATCTTAGGCCATGAAGGCATTTATGAAGAAGTCATCCATCGTGATAATCTTGTATCTATTCAGTAAAGGAGTCATTTCATGGAATCGGAAGTAGTTCGTAAAGCTAGTGCTGCCCATCATGCGGCACGCCAGTTAGCTGCTGCATCGACGATACAGAAAAACCAGGCACTGGCATATATGGCCGATGCACTGGAAGCCCATGAAGCCGATATTTTAGCAGCCAATGAGCAGGATCTAGTTGCTGCCAGAGCGAAAGGAATGAGCCCGGCTATGCTGGATCGCCTGACGCTCGATGCAGAACGTATACAAGGAATCGCCGCAGGGGTCCGTCAAGTAATAAAGCTGGAGGATCCTGTGGGACAGTTGCTGGATGAATGGACCCGTCCTAATGGTCTGCGCATCCAAAAAGTAACAGTACCGCTCGGTGTCATTGCCATCATTTATGAATCACGGCCTAACGTAACTGTCGATGCAGCTGTGCTGTGTATTAAATCCGGCAATGCCTGTGTCCTTCGTGGCGGTAGTGAATCTATCTGTTCTAACACGGCACTGGCCCAGGTCCTGAAAGAAGGCTTGGCAAAGTCAGGTCTCAGTGCTGATGGCATCGGTCTTTTGGAAAACACGGACAGGGCGTTGGTAAAAGAGTTGCTGACCTTGCGACGTTACATCGACTTGGCAATCCCCCGTGGCGGAGCCGGTCTTATCCATATGGTCACGACGACAGCAACGGTGCCTTGTATTGAGACCGGGAGCGGTGTTTGTCATGTGTATGTCGACAAGGATGCTGATCTGGACATGGCTGTCCGTATCATTGAAAATGCCAAGGTATCTCGTCCATCGACGTGTAATGCCATGGAAACCCTGCTGGTCCATCGGGATATAGCAGCACCACTTATGGCTAAATTGATTCCTGTCATGAAAGAACGGCATGTTGAATTGAGAGGCGACAGCACTATCCAAGGGGCAGACGACATGGTACGGCCTGCTGCTGAGGATGATTGGAAGACAGAGTATAATGCGCTTATTATGTCGGTTAAAACGGTAGATTCCTTAGCAGAAGCCTTGGATCATATCCGTCGCTATAGTACGCACCATTCGGAAACAATCGTAACTGAAAATGAAGAAACAGCGCAGCTGTTTTTACGGGATGTCGACTCGGCAGCAGTGTATGTCAATGCTTCGACACGGTTTACAGATGGATTCGAGTTCGGCTTCGGTGCTGAAATTGGCATTAGTACACAGAAGCTCCATGTCCGTGGCCCTATGGGCCTGACTGCCTTGGTGACGTATAAATATTTAATACACGGGCAAGGTCAGGTACGCTGATGTGGCGTGTCGTACGCGGATATTTACGGACATTGCGTCAATACGCTGCGTCACCGAAAACGCAGTTTGAATATTTGCATTATTTTTATTTTTTATTGTTGTTTTCAATAGTCCTTGCTATTGTTTGGGGAGGAATATACATTTATCATGGAAATCACTAGGCTGGGGATTATGGGAGGGACGTTCAATCCAATCCACCTGGGACACTTGATGATTGCTGAAGAGGCGAGACAGCAATTCCATCTCGACAGAATCTTGTTCATACCTTCGTACAGTACGCCAAATAAGAAAATCAACGGAGCGACAGCACAACAGCGTCTGACCATGGTCCGTCTGGCTACAGCTGATAATCCGTATTTTGCCGTAAGTGATATGGAAATGCGCCGTAAGGGGAATTCTTATACCGTAGATACGCTGCGGTTCCTCAACCAAATGTATGGACAGTCCTATATCCTTTATTTCATTTCCGGTACGGATACGATACAGGATTTGCCGAATTGGTACCATCCTGAAGAAATATTGCAGCTATGCCAATTTATCGGTGCTACTCGTCCAGATGGTACAGAAGCGATTGGCCCTGTCATTGCCCACTTTGGTGAATTAGGCCGGCATATCTTGAAGCTTACTGTGCCAACCATGGAAATATCTTCGACGGATTTGCGCCGCCGCATACATAGCGGCTTATCAGTGCGCTATATGATGCCGCCAGCTGTTGTCGAATATATTAAAAAAAATGGGGTATACCAATGTACAACAAAGGATTAAAAGAAAAGATCAAAATAGATCTGCAACACCATCTGTCAGGACATCGTTATGCCCATATCCTCGGTGTTGCAGCAGCAGCACGGAAATTGGCACAGCAGTATGGCTATGACGCTGATAAAGCGGAAGTAGCCGGCCTGCTCCATGATGTAGCCAAACAGTTGCCTCTGCAGGATATGCAATCGCTGGCACGGCGTTCTTTTGGTGATACACTGCCTGATGCCATCATGTCTATCGGCAGCCTGCTCCATGGCTATGCAGCCGTTACTATAGCTAAAGAAACATATGGTTTGACAGATACAGAACTCTTGGATTCGCTGGCACACCATACGACAGGGGCTGTGCATATGGGACTGTTGGAAAAGATTATTTTTATAGCCGATTATATTGAAGTGAACCGTGATTTTGATGGTGTAGAACAGTTACGGATGCTGGCTGCCAGCGATTTGGATGAAGCCGTTTTAGCCGGATATGATTCGACTATCAGCCACTTGCTGGAACAGAAAAAAACTATTTTTGTTGGTACCATCGTCAACCGTAACGGACAAATCGAATACATGGCATCACTGCAGGGGAAGGCATGACCATGAACGATACAAAGAAGAAGAAAAGACCTATCAAAAAGAGACACTCGTCTTCATCGAAAAATCGTACAAAGTTCCGTATTATCGGACTGCTTGTAGTCTGCATGTTGGCCATTGTATTTGCCGTACTGGCCTGGAATCATTATCAGACCTTGCAGGCCCAGACAGCTAACCGCCTCGATGCTATCCCCAGCGGCTCAGACGGTACCTTCACGCAAGCCAGTCCTGATGTGCCCCTATATGTCCTCATTGTCGGCATTGATAACAAGGATACGAAACAAGCGAATTTTATTGGTGTAGCCGCTGTCAACAAGGATAAAAAGCATATTGATTTCATTATGCTGCCGGATAACACAAAAATAGAAGGACGTAAGCAAAAGGGTGCTCAAGAACTACAAGATGTCTACGCTGAAGGCGGATTATCACTGACGAGGGCTGTCGTAGAGGATATTTTCCATATTCCTATTCCATATTATGCCGCCTTTACAAGTGATTCTTTCACGAAAATGATCGACATGAGCGGTGGTTTGCCGATGTATGTGGAAAAAAACATGTATCATGCTGACGACAACGGCATAACCGATATCAATCTGTTCCAAGGCTATCAGAAATTGGATGGTGCAGAAGCGTTAGGCTATATGCGTGCTATTGACAGCGATGGCTATCTGTCGCGGACACAGCGGCAAGAACGCTTCGTCAAAGTATTCTATACGGATAGAGAACAGCATTTCGGCATTACCAATATGTTGTTCATGTACCGCTTCTGGAACAATGTCGATTCTAATATTGCTGCTAAAGAAATGGCGAAATTAGCTTTTGCTTTTCGCAGTGTTCCTGCTGATGACATCAGTTTCTACATTCTGCCAGGTGAACTGTCCCGCAGTAGTGCTGAGGGCAATGATAACAGCAGTGATTACTGGACCTTTGACCCTGTAGAAGTACAGAAAATCATTGGTACGACAAACAATGCTATTTCTACGCCGCCAGATCCGGAAACCAAAGATAAAGATAAATAAATGTATTGTTAAAAAGGAGACTCGTAATGCCATTAGAAGTAAAAGTATCGAAACAGAACAATGAAATGAAAAGTTATGAAATTGCAGCTCAAGCTGCCAGTGATAAAAAAGCTTGGAATATTGTCACACTCAATATGGAAGAATCATCTATGATGGCTGATTATTTCGTTATTTGCAGTGCTCGTAACAACCGGCAGGCACAGAGCATTGCCGATAATATTGAAGAACAGATGGAAAAACACGGCTATGATATCAGCCATGTTGAAGGATATCGGGCTGGGAAATGGATCCTCATTGATGCCGGTGAAGTAATAGCACATGTTTTTGTAGAAGATGATCGCAATTATTATGATTTAGAAAATTTATGGCGCGATGCCGAACGAATTCCGTTTGAAGGTGAATAACATGACGTCATTATTACAAGAAAACAGTATTGCTACGTTGGAAGTTCTTCGTACGAGCGATATGGGAGCGTTCTTGAACGGCGGTACAGGAAATACGAACGATGATATACTCCTCCATAAGAATCAGCAGACTGATCCAGTCAAAATCGGTGATGCCGTTACTGTTTTCTTATATCATGACCCTAATGGCCGGCTGACAGCGAGTATGCGTCTGCCAAAAATAAAAATCGGTCAGATCGGTTATGCACCGGTCATTAATACGACGCGATTCGGTGCTTTTGTCGATGTAGGTACGGAACGGGGTATATTCATGCCTTTTGCTGAAATGAAGGGCCGTCCTAAAGAAGGCGAATATGTATGGGTGAAACTATACGAAGATAAATCGCACCGCCTGGCTGTGTCAATGGAAGTAGAAGATGAAATGCGTCGTGCTTCCAGAGCTGCTACAGAAGCTAAAATCGGCGACTGGGTCGAAGGGGCCATCTACAATATGACTGAACAAGGGGCTTATTTGATGACCCGCGAACGGTGGATTGCCTTCCTTCATCGCAGTGAATTTCTAGGGCCGATACTGATCGGTCAGATTATCAAAGGGCGTATCACCTATATTCGCGAAGACGGTCGTATCAATATTTCCTTGCGACAGACAAAGGAAAATGCCATGACTGGCGATAGCGAAAAAATCCTCGAATTCCTAAAACAGCGGAATGGGAAAATGCCTTATGGCGATAAAACAGCTCCACCAGTCATTCAGGCTAAATTTGGTCTCAGTAAGGCTGCTTTTAAGCGGGCCATGGGCCATCTCATGAAAGAACATCAAATCCATCAGCAAGACGGCTGGACCTATTTGGATGCCGACAGTATCGATGTTACTGAACATACAGAACATACGGAACCATAGAAAGGGCTTCCTTCGGGAAGCCTTTTTCAGTACAGAAAAACCGCAATCTGTCTCATTTACATACGCGTTATTTTGGAATATAATTAAGTACAGATTTACAAGTATTCATGGAATATTACATTGGCCAACGTAGTATTTACTATCCACGAGGAGGAAATACTATGCAATCAAATTCAATGTTACAAAAACGCGCTGTTTCAACGCGGACGATTACGACAACAGCTGTCCTGACGGCTATTATCTTTATCATGACGTTTCTGCCCCGTATTCCTATTCCGTTGGGATATGCTCATTTAGGAGATGCCGTTATTTTTATGACGGTCCTCTTTGCCGGACGTCGTGAATCAGCAGTGGCAGCTTCTGCCGGTTCAGCATTATCTGATCTCATTGGGGGATTTCCCATTTGGATTGTGCCGACGCTGATTATCAAATGGATCATGGTCGAATCCGTTTTTGCTGTCATCCGCCCGGAACGAGGGACATGGCGTATACTTTCGTTGCGGACCATTGCGGCATTTTTGCTGTCAGCAGTTTGGATGGTATTTTCTTATACTGTTGCTGGCGGTATTCTCTATGGCAGTATGGCTGCCAGTACGGCGATGATCCCTGGCCTTATTGGTGAAGGTGTCATTAATATAGCCGTTGCCTTAGCAGCTGGAGCAGCATTGCAAAAGTTCAATTTCCACAAGATATAATGATAGAAATCGAGGGGAACCGATGATCCATCAGAAAAAAATTGCTCTTATCAATGATATTACAGGATACGGCCGTTGTTCTATTGCTGTACAACTGCCACTCATATCGGCGTTAAAGATACAAGCTTGTCCGTTGCCGACAGCTATTTTAGCCGTCCATACAGGATTTCCGACGTATTATATTGATGATTATACAGAACGTATGATACCATATATTCAGAGCTGGAAAGACAATAACGTCACGTTTGACGGTATCTGTACAGGATTCCTCAATTCAGTAGAGCAGATCGATATCGTGATTGCATTCATTAAAGAATTCAAGAAAAAAGATACTAAAGTGATTATTGATCCCGTCATGGGCGATTATGGGGAGCTTTACTCCTCATATACGGAAGAACTATGTCATGCAATGCGTGATCTCCTGGCATATGCCGATGTCATTACGCCGAATCTGACAGAAGCCTGCCGTCTTCTCGGTATAGAATATCCGCATGAAGGCATCGTTTCAGCCCGGCAGTTGCAGGCGATGACAGAAGCACTGGCAGCACAAGGGCCGTCGCAAATCGTCCTGACAGGGATCCATGAGGGAGACTATCTCGATAATTATATGTATGAACGGGGAAAAGAACCGGAAATATTAAAGGTAAAGAAAATAGGCAGTGACCGGTCTGGCACGGGTGATGTCTTCACTGCTATTGTAGGTGCGCTCATCGTTCGTGGCAATACCTTGTCTTATGCCGTCCATACAGCGGCAGACTTTATCAGTAAAGCGATGGTGTACACGGAAGAACTTGATTTGCCGCATAACTGCGGTTTGGCCTTTGAAGAGTTTTTGACTGATTTAAAATAACAAATTCGTTTTTCAATAATCCAACCTACAGGGGGAATTCAACATGATAATCTACGTATATGATCAGGGAGAATATATTACGTTTGCCGAAAGCCTGAAGCGTCAGCCTCAGGGAAAACGCAGCATCTATGTGAATCTGACCAATCGTTGTACCTGTAACTGTACCTTCTGTCTGCGAAGCTTGAAGCATATGGATGAAAGCATGACTTTATGGCTAAAACAGGAACCGACTGTAGCGGAAGTGCAACAAGAGTTAGCAGCACTGCCGTGGCAGTATATCCAGGAAGTCGTTTTTTGTGGCTTTGGCGAACCGACATGCCGTTTAGACGATATGAAGGTACTACTGGCATATATAAAACAAAATCATGCCGGTGTGACGACGCGTATCAATACGAATGGCTTATCTGATTTGGCGTATGGCCGGGATACGGCACCTGATTTTGGGAAGGGCCTTGTCGATACGATCTCCATCAGTATGAATGCCTCCAATAAAGAACGCTATTTGGAATTGACGCGAAGCCAATTCGGGTTGCCGTCATATGATACTATGCTGGATTTTGCCCAGCGCTGTAAGCAGTATGTTCCTCAGGTCGTCCTCACTGTCGTAGATCACGTAGAAGACAGTGAAGAAATCAAAAAATGCCGTGCTATCTGTCAGAAGCGGGGGCTGCAGCTGCGTGTCCGCGTGTACGAAGATAAGTAATACAGGAGGCAGTTATGGACGAACAGGACGAAAATCGTCTGGAACAAATGATGAAGGTACTCATGAAAGATACGATTACCCTCAAAGAAATGGAAAAAATGCGTCATCACGGCCGGTCAGAACAATTCATCCAGAACTGGCTCCGGCAAATAGCAAAATTGAATCTGAAATAATCCGAAGCAGTCGGGAAAGAGTGTCCTTTGGGGACGCTCTTTTTTTCGTTTATTGTACTTTTACTCATCCTTTTATGTTTGTTAATAAATTGTTTAAATTTATCTTATATACTTTATTCAGTACATAGAACATTACTGTTGTTATAGCAGAGAAAGAAGGATATATATGCGTATTCTCGTTACTGGCGGAGCTGGATTCATCGGTTCCCATTTGGTTCCGGCCCTCCTTGATGCAGGCCATACAGTTACAGTCGTCGATGATTTGCGGCACGGTCTGCGATCTAATGTGCCTGATGGGGTGCATTTCGTCATGCTCGATATCCTAAGTCCCGTACTTCATGAAATCATGCAACGAGGTTCTTTTGATGCCGTCGTTCATCTCGCGGCCCAGACGCGTGTCGATATATCCGTACGACAGCCGGCTATGGATGCTAATTCCAACATTATGGGAACGGTCAACGTACTGGAAGGCTGCCGCTTGTGTGGTGTCCAACGTATCATTCTAGCTTCGACGGCAGCAGCTTATGGTAATCCGCCAGAAACGTCACAGCCTGTCAAAGAGACGGAGCCATTGCAGCCTATATCCTTTTATGGCCGCAGCAAAGTGACTGCAGAATCGTATTGTGAGTTGTATCATCAGTATTTTAATATGGATTACGTTGTTCTCCGTTTTGCTAATGTCTATGGTGAACGAGCTGAAGTCGATGATGAAGGCGGTGTCATTGATATTTTTGCCAAACGAGCGGCAAAGAATCTGCCTATTACCATTTATGGTAACGGCAGTCAGTCTCGAGATTATATTTACGTAGGCGATATTGTAAGGGGCATCATAGCCGCATTGAAGACCGTTGCCGTCAATACGATGTACAATCTTAGCACAGCAACAGAAGTGCCCTTGATGGATATTTTGAAACAGTTGGAAATCATTTCACATAAGTCGTTGCATCCCGCTTATGAATCGGTACGGGATGGGGATATTTATCGTTCCGTTCTCTGTAATACCAAAGCCAGGCAGGACTTGCCCTGGGAACCAGAAATGACACTGACCGAAGGTCTGATTCGGACGTATCAGTATTTTTCTACACATTAAAACTATGTTGATTGCTCGTCATTTTAAGAAAGTGGTGTCTTATGGATATATGGAAAAAGAACAAAGAGGTTTGGATATTAGTATTTATCACGCTTGTCCTTGCCTTTGTGGGTAATAGTGCCTTGGCCGTAACAGACCCAGTGGAATCGAATTATGTCCTGACAGCTAAGGAAATGATACAAGCTGGCGATTATATGTCACCACGTATTTTCGGTAATTTTTGGTATGATAAGCCGATCATGTTTTATTGGGAACTTATTGCGGCTTTTAATATTTTCGGATTTACTAGTTTTGCTGCCAGATTTTTCCCAGCTGTATTTGCTATAGCTGGCGTAGGGCTTACCTATTTCTTTACGCGACGTATTTATGATAAAACGATGGCGTTAGTAGCATCATCTGTCCTCGTCACATCATTGGAATATTTTTATATTTCTAAAGCTATTATTACTGATATGACACTCTTTGTGTCTTTTTCAGCGACGCTGATCGCTTTTTATATCGCCTATAGCGAACATCGGCCGTGGTTGTATTATGTGGCCTATGCTATGGCGGCAGTAGCGGTCCTTACAAAGGGGCCTGTTGGTCTGGTCCAGCCAGGTATCATTATCCTTGTATTCTTGGCATGGCGCCGGGATTTGAAGACCTTGCTTCATATGCACATGATTACAGGTCTGTTATTATTTTTCCTGCTCACGGCTGTCTGGTATGGCCCCATGTATATGACTCATGGCCGTGATTTTCTGTTTGGTTTCCTTGGTATTCATAATATATTGCGGGCTACCGTATCAGAACACCCTAATCAAAATGTATGGTACTATTACATCCTTATCTTTCTTTTAGGATTCCTGCCTTGGGTATGTACGTTGCCTATGGCAGCAAAACGATATCATATAAAGACACGGTTGCGTCAGTGGATTCATCGGGAGAACCTGCCTGTATTGGATATGCGCCAGCAATTCCTCATTTCTTGGGGTGCTGTCGTAGTCATTATGTATGAACTCATTGCGACGAAGTACATGACCTATACGATGCCATATACGATTCCCGTAGTCATCGGTTTTGCCGCATATTTACGGTATCATTTGAAGGCTGTGAAAGTCGTGACAAGTATTATGTTTGTCTTCTATGTAGTCTCGTCGTTGTTTATCGGCATCCCGCAGTGCCGGCAAGCATCGGCAGAAGATGCAGCAGCTGTAGTGCGTCAGCTGGCTGGGGAGAATACATGTGTTGCCGTATATGGTGGCAGGTATCCTGTATCGCTGGCATATTACTCAGATACGACACCATATCGCTTGAAGTATGCCGATGATATTCAAAATCTGTTACCAGGGAAAATGAACTGGAATGCAAAAAATGTCATGCCTTTTATGGCTATTGAAGAAATTCCTGAAGATAAGACGATGATCACTGTCGTCCACAGCGGTAGTGAAGCCAAGTTCGAAGAAGAAGTCGCATCAGATGGCAATTGGAAATGGATTAAGCGATGCGGCCAATGGGTCGTATATGAACGGGCTCCGCAAAAATAGTATACAATGTTGAAATGAAATTGTTGTTACAATGGAATGGCCTTGTTATGGTATTGTAACGTTCATCGCGTATACTCTGTATATCAACTCGAAAGGAGTGGTATATATGATGAAACGTATGAAAAATATAATAAAAATGGCATTGGTAACAGCCTTGATGCTGACATCCTTTACAGGAGCTGTCGCTGTACAGGCTGCAGGTCCGGGACCACAACAACGGTGGGAACAGCGCAATGACCGTCCGGACTGGCATCGTGATGACCACTATGACAATCATCGAGATAACCATCGTGATCGTTACGAGAGAAATAAGAAAGATAGTAATTCCAATAATAAGGTAAATTGGGCCTTAGGATTGGCAGCTGTGGCAGCCGTCGTAGCTATTAGTAAATAGTATATACATTTCCCTATAAGACTGTTTCATGAAGTGAATCGTACTTCGTGGGACAGTCTTATTTTATGTTGCGATGTATAAAAAATTATTATAAAAGGCAAATTATACATAAATATTACAAAATGGCTATATGTAAAACATCCGTAATACTTCTATGATGCCTTAGTAAAAATAGGCTATAAATGGCTTTACTGAGCTATTTATAGCTTCTTTGACATATACATAAAATTTCAGTACACTGGAAATGTATTCAGCAGTACGCTGTAGGTGGTGAATACAAAAGAGGCTTTTTATGCGTGTTCAATATAGGAGAGAGGAAATATGGAAAACTCGCCTTCGATTATTGGAAATCATGTAAAAACTTCGACTGTACTAACATTTGACGAGTCTATGTATTTTGAAAAGGGGTTATTTCATGAAATCGAAAATTTTGGCATCGGTAGCTGCATTGATGGCTGTTGGCGCGACGTGCGCATTCGCAGCGAACCCGTTTGTTGATGTACCATCTGATAGCTGGGCCTATCAATCTGTTGTAGAACTGGCTGATGCAGGTATTATCCAGGGCGTAGATGGTTCATACTTTCAAGGAAACCGTAATATTACACGGTATGAAGCAGCTGAAATGACAGCGAAGGCCATGGCTCATATGGATAAAGCATCAGTAGAACAGCGGGCTCTCATCAATAAATTAGCCGATGAATATGCAAGCGAACTGAACAACCTCGGCGTTCGCGTCTCCAATTTGGAGAACCGCGTCGGCAATGTGAAACTTACTGGCGATGCCCGCCTGCGTTATCGGTATATGGACAATAAAACCAATGCCTATACAGGTAAAGAAATACAAGGGTCTGGTAAAAAGAATGATAATTCTTGGGATTATCGTGTGCGTATCCGAGCTACAGCAAATGTCAATGATCGGACAACTGTCTCGTATGGTTTGAGTACGGATAGTATTTCTTTTGGCAATAACGATACGGCACAAAGCGGTAAGAATGGGAATGGTGATATATTTACAGACCGGGCTAACGTAAACTATAATTTCGGCGGTAATAACTGGAATCTGCAAATAGGCCGTACAGATAAATATACTATTGGCGGCGGTTATGGCTATGCCTATGGTGATATTTTCGACGGCGCCCAGCTGACTTATAAAAATAATAACTTCCGTGCTGTTGCAGGGTATGGTAAGTTTAAAGCCAATGGCAATCATAAGGACACGGCCTATGATCTGCGCGGTGCTAAGACGGGGTATGGCGAACTGGATGGATTCTTTGGTAACGGTTCTGCTATCGGTGTATACTATAACGATTTTAGTGGCAAGACACCTGAATATGCCAGCGGCATCAAAACGAATACAACGACTGTAAATGCCGATGATTTGTGGGGCGCATTTACTAACCTCAAATTAGGTGCGAATTGGAATTTGCTTGTAGATTATACTAAGATCAATTTAAAAAATGATCTGACTTATGGGAAGGGTAACGTTAAGGATCCTAATGTTTGGGTGGCCCAACTGACGTATGGCAAAGCATCTAATGCTAAGCCTGGGTCATGGGATATATGGCTCGAATATTTAAATGCTGACCAATATGCTGATATTGGTTCGACGAATTCTTGGCGTTTCGGACAGTTGGATAATCTTACTTCGTGGGGGATTGGTGGTACCTACGTCTTTGCTAAGAATGCTAAATTCAACGTGTATCAGTCCCTGGCATCTTCGAACAAACACGATAAAATCAATGGTGTCAAACAGGCTGATCCTAAAGAACAGACTAGAGCCGAATTCGTATTTGTTTTCTAAATCCTTTCTCCATGCATATACAATAGAATACATAGTAAAAGAGCAGCTTTCGTTTAGAAAGCTGCTCTTTTTAGGTGCGCCCGGCATGGGCGCACTCTAATGGGTGAAAGTTCCTAGACTGCCCTAGTAGTGGGAAAGTCATAGCTGAACGCCAAGAGTGCCCATCGTGAGGTGGAATGTGAGCGAGTAAATGTAGCAGACAAATGGAAAGGAAGAGTGCGTTCTTACCAGGGGAGACCTCGCGGACATGGCTGGAGCCTATGCTATGGGTGACCTCTTAATCAATTGGAAAAATATATAAAATATAGTATAAATATAATATTTGTGTTTTAAAGTACACTTTGTGACACAGGTATTTTTGCTTATTAAAAAACATAATTAATTTCGTATTATTAATATAGTATAGTACAAAATAACACATTTGTCGAGGAAAATAGCCAAATCGCAATACTACCGAAGATATTTTGAAAATGTATAAAAAATCATCGCACAGACTGTGTCACAAAGTGTACTTTGTGACACACTGTAGGGACAGGGCATTGATGGTAATTAGTACATAGTAAGGATAGATACAGAAAGGAAAAGATGGTTATGCAATTCAATAGTACGACAGATTACGCTATACGGACGGTGTTATTTTTAGCGATACAAGGGAAAATCACAACATCAGCAATGATAGCAAACAAGATAGCGATTCCAAAGAATTATCAGTTAAAAGTAGCGGAACCCTTAGTGCGGGCAGGGATACTGCAATGCATTCAAGGCGTAAAAGGAGGGTTTTGCTTAGGAAGGGAGGCAACGAATATTACGCTTTATGACATTATCCATACCATGGAAAAAACATGGCATATTAGTCGTTGTATGGATGATGAGGACTGTTGCAGTCTTCACGCAACGGCATATTGTCCTGTACGTAGTTTATACGAACGGATAGAGGCAGATCTGGAACACCATCTGAAAGAGGTGACCATCGATACATTGGTGACAGAATTAACAAAACGCAATTCATTATGTTTTCATAAAGCGCAGTAGTAGAAGTGTCAGGGAATAAAGATAGTTTAGCAACATCGTCGTATATTACACGCAGGCGTATGGATAAGCTCATTACACTTTATCAGATGCGGAAATAGTAAGGGAGGATGATTTATATGAAAAAAGAAAGACAGAATGCACAGGTTCGAAGTTTAGGGCGGGCGATTATGTTGTCATTAGTATTGTCAGGAATGACTGTCGGCATGGCAATGGCTAATGCAACAATTACTAGTGGTACCCATGACATCGGCGGTACTATTTCACCGACAACACAATATATTAATGCACAAGCTGATGTTACACTCAATGCTACTTCAGATATAACATTTGATGCTAATGACCCTTATTACACATATGTTAGCAGTGGAAAAGGACATTCATTAATTGATAGTAACAAGGGTAATACAGTTACGGTGAATATGAATAATTACAATCTGACAAGTGGAGATTATGGTTTTTTTGCTACTGTAAGCGATAATAGTGGTAGTAAAATTGCTGTCCAAGGAGCCAACGATATTAATCTGAGTTCTAAAAACATGAATGTATTAAATGCAAGCGATGCTGTTGGGACAATTAGTTTACAAGCAAATCATGACGTATTTCTTTCAAATTCAGAATTTTATCCACCAGTTGCAGTAGATGCTTTGAATGGACCAAGTAGTACGGGAGCACATGTAAGTATTGATGCAGGTAATGACGTCATCATTTATGGTAAAGCTGAAGCTGCTGGAGTTAGCGATGCGACAGGAGCGTCTACAATTGATATTATAGCTGGACGGAATGTATTAATGGGTAGTAATGATACATATTCTACTGTTGTTGCTATTGGAAATAATGTAGAATTTAATATAACTGCTAAACAAGGAATGATCACATTAGATAGTAAAGGCGGAGAAGAAACTTCTGTTTCTACTAAAAATCATGGAACAGCCCGATTAAATGCAAATCAAGATGTGATTATTGGTGGTAATACAAGGCGAGCGTTACGTGCCTTGACTGGTAGTACTATTGATATAACGTCAGATACAGGCAGTATTTCTTTACAAGCAAGTAATGCCGATGATGATACTAACGCTGGCGTTTACAGCAGTGGTGACAGCCATGTCAATCTCCACAGCGATACAGCAATCAATGCGGTGACTAAAGGTATTCATGCTGACGGAGGGGCCGTTACGTTTGATAAAAATGCGACTATTACCGATGCGGCAACAGGGATCGTAACTGCAAATAAGGGGACCGTTTCTGTTGCTGGCGATGCCGTCATTACATCAACAGCTACGAACATTTCCGCCAATAGTGGTGCTGTGACGTTGGCAAAAGGAGCGACGTTGTCTGGAGCAGCGGCAGCGATAGCAGCTACCAATGGCGGTACTGTACAGGCTTTGGATGAAGATGCCGATAAAATAATTACGGGCACCATGACTGCTGATGGCGACGGCTCTGCAATCGATGTGAACTTCAATACAGGAAACTCTTCCTTTACCGGGGCGACGGCTGTGAGTAATGATGGCGTTATTGATTTGGATCTCGATAAAGGTGCGTCGTGGAATGTGACTGACAGCAGTTCGCTAACCTCATTGACCAACAATAGTTTCGTCAATATGCGTTATACCGGGAACAATGTAAATGAAACGTTGACGACAGATACGCTTTCTGGTAACGGTACATACGCGATGAATGTCGATTTGCAATCCTCCTATGATACGAAGAATGTACAGAATAACGGTGATAAGATCATCATCAATTCTGCTTCTTCCGGTAATCATGTGCTGGACCTGCGCGATGCCAGTTTGGACACGCAGATTCCCAGCCAGGGATATTTGCTCCTCGTCGAAGACCGGTCTAATGGCAGTGCAACTTTCAGTGGCAGTGATCTGGAACGGGGCGGCATCTACAAATATAAGCCGGTCATCGTAACGGATAATCCCACAGACTATACGGGTTTCAATGCAGACGCCAAGAACTGGTACCTGACGGGATTCCATACAGACCCGTCGGATAACACACTGACGACGTTAGGTTTGAGTGATACGCGCTATGCAAACTACGTCATGGACAATGATACGCTCCTCAAACGATTAGGCGAACTGCGCATGATGAAGGATAATCCTAATACAGGAGGTGTTTGGGCCCGGTATCGTCATGGCGGGATGCAGTTCGACCGTGGTGACGGGAACTTTACGACCCTCCAAGTGGGCTATGATAGGAAAACGTCAGATAACCATCGCTATACTGGATTTGCGTTCAGCCATACGTGGAACAACTATGATTTCTCTCATGATGCCGATGGCAGCGGTTCTCAGGATGCGTTGACCTTGTATTCAATCTGGTTCGGAGACAAGAACCATTATTTGGACATTGTCGGCAAAGTAGGGAAGATGCGCGGTCACAGCGATTACAAGAACAGCTTGTATCCTGAAACTGGTGATACCGCAGCCTGGTACTACAGCCTGTCCGGCGAATACGGCCGTAAGATCATGAATGAAGACAGCGGCTGGTACTATGAACCACAGGTGCAGCTGACTGTCGGTCACATTGGCGGCGATGATTACACGACGTCGCGCAACACGAGTATTCATCAAGATGGTATCAACAGTATCATCGGTCGTGCAGGCATTACCTTCGGTAAAGAATTTCATCGGGGCGATCCGGATCACCACAGCAATATATACGCCAAAGTAAACTGGCTCCATGAATTCAATGGCGATACGACGACCCACTTGACTGATGTATATGGGGATATGCTGTCTCAGACCGACGAACTCGGTGGCAGCTGGTGGAATGCCGGTATTGGCTTCACGGTGAACCTGAACCGCAGCACCCATCTCTATGCTGATGTAGAAAAGAACTTCGGAGGCAATATCAAATCCAATTGGATCGGACAGATCGGTTGTCGTTGGGCCTTTGGCAGTGGTGCCAAAAAGGCAGCACCGCAACCTGTCGTTGAACCAGTTGTAGAACCAGTACAGCCGGCGCCAGTCGTGCAGGAAAAGCAAGAAGCGTATTATGACAGCGTCCATTTCGGCTTCGATGAAGACCAGCCCTTAGCTGGTGAAGCCGCCAAGGTCAGTCGTTTTGCAGCGACAGCGAAGGCACATCCTGAACGGACATACGCAATGGTAGGCAATACGGACAGTGTGGGCACAGACGCCTATAATAATGACTTGTCTAAACGGCGTGTAGAACACGTCAAGACCTTAGCAGAACAACAAGGTGTACCGGCAGCACAGATGCAGGACAGCTACCTCGGCAAGAGCCATCCAGTAGATACGAACGAAACAGAACAGGGCCGGGCCAATAACCGCCGCGTCGATATATATGAACACCAGTAATACCTCGTATTTATATCGCTTTTAAGGAGGTCATTGCTTTTTTTGTACAAAAAGTGATGAATATAGATAAATATTAGGTTTTTAATTTAAAAAGTAGTGTTTTAGTTTACACTACCAATAAAGAAAGAGAGGTATTTATATGAAAAAAGAAAGACAGAATGCACAGGTTCGATGTCTGGGACGGGCTATTATGTTGTCATTAGTATTGTCGGGAATGACAATTGGTATGGTCTCAGCGGCGACTGTTACTACGCCTCTTACTGTTACTGGTGGCACGACTACGGTGGATAGTACAGATATTACTGTAAATACGG
>JAKVKI010000019.1 GCA_022486585.1 Megasphaera sp. | reverse complement strand
TGCCTGGCGATAACGTAAAGATGGACGTTTCCTTGATCACACCGATCGCTATTGAAGCAGGTCTCCGTTTCGCTATCCGCGAAGGCGGCCGTACAGTAGGCGCTGGTGTCGTATCTGAAATCGAAGGCTAATCTTATTGAACGATATATCTCATATGAGAAAAGCAGCTTGCAAATGCAAGCTGCTTTTTGCTTTTCAAGGGGCCTGTTTAATGATATAATTACTTAGATATGCCTAATATGTAAACAGGAGGGGTATGAATGGCAGATAACCGCATTATTACAGCGTTAGACGTACATTCGCTGGATGATATGAAACACCTTGTCACGATGCTGGGTGACAGTATTTCTTTTTATAAAGTTGGCATGGAATTATTCTACAGTGCAGGTCCTGACGCGATTCGTTATTTAAAGAGTCAGGGGAAATATGTATTTCTTGATTTGAAACTTCATGATATTCCAAATACCGTAGGCCAAAGTCTGCGGGCCTTGACGCGCCTTGGAGCTGATTTGATGACGATTCATGGGACTGGCGGCAGAGCCATGATGGAAGCGGCATCAGAAGCCGTAGCCGATGAAGCTGTGAAACTTGGTATCAAGCGACCGCGGTTGCTGGCAGTTACTATCCTGACGAGTATAGATGAAGCGGCCTGGCAGGAAATCGGTGGTAAATACGATATCGCCCATACTGTAAAAGGCTTAGCTAAATTAGCTAAAGAAGCAGGTATTGATGGGACTGTATCGTCGCCGTATGAAGCGAAGGAAATCCGGCAGATGAATGGTCCTGATTTTCTTATCGTCACACCGGGTATACGTCCGTCTTTTGCTGTCGCCAACGACCAGAAGCGGTTTACGACTCCGGCGCAGGCGCTGACAGATGGAGCTTCGCATTTGGTTATTGGCCGGCCCATTACAAAAGCAGCGGATCCTGTAGCAGCGGTTCGTAAAATTACTGCAGAAATCAAGGACATACCTTAATTTTGATGATCGTACGTGTATATATCCTTGTGGTATACGTATAGATGGTGCATAAAAGTTGAGTCGCAGCAGCGGCGGAATGGAGACAGGTATTATGATGACAGAAGAAGAAGTACGGCAATTACTAGTAGAAACAAAGGCAGTGTTGGAAGGTCATTTTCTCCTTACATCAGGATTGCATAGCCCGTTATATGTTGAAAAGTTCAATGTCCTGCAGCATCCGGAATATACGGAAAAGCTCTGCAAAGAATTGGCAGCGCGATTCAAAGATCAGCAGGTACAGACCGTTATGGGACCAATGACTGGCGGTATCCTCCTGGCGCATGAAGTTGGCAAAGCCTTGGGGACACGGGCCATTTTCACAGAACGTGAAAATGGTGTGATGACGCTGCGTCGCGGTTTCCATATTGAACCGGGCGAACGAGTCCTTATTGTAGAAGACATTGTTACGACCGGTGGTTCCGTCCAGGAAGTTGTCAATGTTGTTAAAAAAGCCGGCGGTGTCATTGTCGGTGTTGGCCTTCTCGTAGATCGCAGCGGCGGCAAGGCAGAATTCGGGGTACCGCAAGATCAGGTCCAGGCGCTGTTGCATTTGACGGTGCCTACCTATAAACCGGAAGAATGCCCTCTTTGTAAACAAGGTATCCCCATGACCGAACGGGGCAGTCACCATTTGAAATAACTATTTAGGAGATGTACCTATGGAAATGTTATTGGCAATAACGCCATTTTTTATGGCCGGCTTTTTCGCTACGGTATATGCCCGCTTTACGGGTATCAATATCAGTATGTGTGTGTTGTTTTCGTATTTATACATGGGAGCGACACCAGTAGAATGTATTGTCGGTATGTTGATGTTCAATGTGTTTACGTATTTTACGACGTATACACAGTTGCATGTGATGAATATTAAAAGCATGGTGTTTTTCCCGGGAGTGCGCATGGCCATTCCTATTTTGCTTACTATTGCCTTTGCGGCACTCAATGCTTTTTTTGGCATCGTCTTTTTTATCTTTTGCTTCTTAATGGAAATCTTTGCCAAGTCTTACAAAGAAATGGATAAGAAAACGAAACCGGCAAAGCAACAGCTTATTCAGTTGTCTGTCATTGCTGGTGTCATTATCTCTATTGGCGTGGTTGTCGTTCAGTTCATTCCGGCAAACTATTATTATATCGTAGCTGGTGTTGCTGTTTTAGCGTACACGGCATGGATGTGGTTTGGCGGCGATCGTCATAAATGGGCAGATATATGGGATAAATTCTTGTATGGTTCTTTCTTTGCGACAGGGCTGACCGGTATTGATGGTACGGATTGGCTGCAGTCCATGCAGCGTAGCAAGAGCCCGTCTGTATTATCACGGTGCTACCCCATCATTATCAATGGCGGTATGATCATTGCTCTTGTCGTGAGCTATTGTATATATCACTATTTTTCGCTGGGAGCGCTGTTTGCTACGATCGGTTCCGCTATTGGTGTCCGCCTTTTTGGGCTTAGCGCACACAGTACGAAAGGAACATTTTCTTATGTCACGATGGGACTTGCCGTTTTGACAGCCTTGGTATTTATGATCCTTCAGCCGGTACCGGCGGGATTTCCCGTCATTCCTATGGCCGATGAATCAATGGGATTCTTCCAGTTCTAAACAGGTTAGGGAACAGGACCCGCAGCAGTTCGTCACTGTTGCGGGTTTTGCTTTCTTTCAGAGTAGGCGAAGTCCTTTAAGTATGTTACAATAGCGGGATGAAAGGAGTTGTATCATGGCCAAACAAAATCTGGTACGGGGTTACTTATGTTCCGGTATAGGCGCGGTTATTTGGGGGATCACCGGGACTGTAGGACAATATTTACTGACCCATTATACGGTCGATGCCTATTGGATTACGAATATGCGTATGATCTTTGGCGGATTGATTTTACTATTGCTGTCCTGGCCTCATCGAGTAGCTATGGTCTCTATGTTGAAAAACAAGAGCGATTTTCTTCATTTGCTAGGGTATGCCATTCCAGGACTGCTCATGAGCCAGCTCGCGTTTTATATTTGTATTTCCTATTCCAATTCAGGGACCGCGGCGATTCTCTGTTCGTTAAGCGTGGTCATGATGGCTGGTGTATCCTGCATCGGCAGCCGGCGGCTGCCCTCCTGTCAAGAGGCGATATCCATTGTGCTGGCTTTTGTGGGGGTATTCCTGCTGGCGACCAATGGTGACATATCCTCTATGGTATTATCGCCATTGGGATTGTTTTGGGGCCTGTTGGCGGCTGTAGGCGTCGTCTTTTATTCGTACATGTCCCAGAGCCTGGTGTGGAAGTGGGGCAGTATACCAGTCAATGCTGTGGGCATGTTTATGGGCGGTCTTTGTCTTACGGCATGTATCCGGCCGTGGACGGTCACACCTGATTTGGATATGTTCGGTATCATTTTGCTGGCAGCACTTGTCCTTATTGGTACGGATTTGACATATATTTTATTCCTTCGTGGTGTCGGCGATATCGGTCCCATTAAAGCGACACTGTTCGGTACGTTGGAACCGGTGTCATCGGCGACCTTTTCTGCCTTATGGCTCGGTACGGTCTTTGAAGTGCCGGAACTGATTGGTTTCGTTTGTATCCTCATGACGGTGTTCCTGGTCATGGCAAAATTCCGTGTAGGAGGATAACATGCTAAGAAAAAAGTGGACACTGTTCTTTTTTTCGTTGTTATTTTTCATCAATAGTACGGTTTTTGCCACCTCTGCTGAAATATTACATCATATTATTTCCATTCAGGCATTGACGGCGCTGCCATCTTATCATATTATGATAAATAGGAGTGTTTTAGATACAACACAGCTTGCCGTAGCGGCATACCGATGTAATGGCGTCATTATGGTACCATTACGGGGCACAGCCGAACAACTTGGGTACACCGTAACATGGGACCCACAAGAACGGATGGCCCGTGTGGATACGAACACTGCCTTTATGTACATATATCCTGGATCAGATTGGTATCATTGCATTCGTACTGTCAAGGTCAGTCCGCCGGATAGGACCTATCAATACGGCGCAGGCCCGATTATCAGACACGATCGTCTGTATGTGCCGGTTCAGGTATTTGAAGCTTTTTTTAATGATGTTGTTATTCATGATAATGATGTATCTGTTACATCAAAAGTGGATTCTTCACAGTAGGAGGATGTATGGATAAGTTTGAACATTATTTGGCAGAAATAGACAGGGATACGCTGGTCGCGGCTATGCATGATTATTTCGAAGCCCGTCGCAATGGCTGCCATGAAGATATGGAACAGCATTTGGCTGTAGCCGAAGCGTGTATCAGTGAATTGAATGAAATAGCAGTTCCCGTCGTATCGGCCAAAGATTTGAAGGATATCAGAGCAGAGACCTTAGAAGCTATCGAAGAGGATCTGGATAACGATATCGATAAGGATGACATAGATCTGGCTGGCTTGTCACCAGAACCGAAACATTGTAGTTAAACTGCGCTTTTTATAAAAAATTCTTGACTTTATGTACCCATATATATAAAATATATAGAGAATATGACGGCAGTCCGAGAGGCTGTGCTATTCCGTATCATTTGTTGTACCTTTAATGTAGTCCAGAGAGGCTAAGAAGGGACATATTTTGCCATGCTTAATATATGACCTTTGCCTTTAGGCGGAGGTCTTTTTTTACAAGGAGGATTCAATGGTTAGTTTACAGGGCAAAAGCCTGTTAGGACTCCAAGGAGTACCTAAGGAAGAAATCGAACTGATCCTGCGTGTGGCACGTAAGATGAAGGAAGTCATCAATAGCGGTGACAAAAAGCTGTCTCTCCTGAAAGGGAAGTCCGTATGCAATATATTCTGGGAACCGAGTACACGTACGCGTGGTTCCTTTGAAATGGCAGCGAAATACCTCGGTGCAGATGTGATTAACTTCTCACCACGGGGCAGTTCCATCCAGAAAGGCGAAAGTTTCCGTGATACCCTCCTGACGGTCATGGCTATGGGTGTAGATGCTATTGTCATGCGGCATAAACAAGAAGGCTCGTCGTTGTTGGCCCATCAGTGTGTATCGCCGCTTATCATTAATGCTGGTGACGGAGCGCATGAACATCCGACACAGGCTTTATTGGATTTGTTCACGATCCAGGATGTGAAAGGTCATATTGATGGCTTGAAAGTCGTTATTGTCGGTGATATCGATCACGGCCGCGTAGCCCGTTCGAATATTTACGGACTTAAAACCATGGGGGCTGATGTACACATCGTCGGTCCGCGGACACTTCTTCAGCCGGAAATAGAAGCTATGGGCGTTACCGTTCATTACGATTTGGACGAAGCTATTAAAGATGCTGATGTCATCAATGTCCTGCGCATTCAGCGCGAACGTCAGGGCATCGGATTCTTCCCCAGTGCTGGTGAATACAATTCATTATTTGGTCTCAATGCGAAGCGCCTTCAGAAAGCGAAGGACGATGTCCTCGTCTTGCATCCCGGCCCGATGAACCGGGGCATCGAAATCGATACAGATGTCTGCTATGGTGATCATTCTTCCATTCAGGAACAGGTCAAAAACGGTGTTTCCGTCCGCATGGCTGTATTATATTTAACTATTATAGGAGGCGTTGACGTTGACACTACTCGTTAAAGGCGGCAGGGTAATCAATCCGGCAGTTCAACAAGATGAAATTTGTGATATTCTTATTGAAAACGGTAAAATAAAAGAAATGGGTACCAACTTGAACGCACCAGGTGCAGAAGTTTTCAACGCAGCCGGCCTGGTTGTAGCACCAGGCTTCATTGATATGCATGTCCATCTCCGTCAGCCTGGCCAGTCCGCTAAAGAAACAATCGGAACGGGAACACGGGCAGCGGCTGCCGGCGGAATTTGCCGCGTAGCTACAATGCCTAATACGAAGCCTGTCATTGATAAGGCAATTATTGTTGAAGGCATGAAATATAAGGCAGAACATGAAGGCGTTGTCAAAGTAGACATCGTCGGGGCTATTTCTAAAGAACTTAAAGGGCAAGAATTGGCTGCTATGGGTGCTATGGCTAATGCTGGCGTCGTTGCCTTCTCAGATGATGGTCGTTATGTAGAAGACTGTGATTTCATGCGTAAGGCGATGGAATATGCCAGCATGTTCCATAAAGTGATCATTGACCATTGCGAAGAACAATCACTTGTTGCCGGTGGTACAATGCACGAAGGCACTGTTTCCAATGAATTAGGACTCAAAGGCCGGCCGGCTGTGGCAGAAGACATTGCTGTGGCGCGGGATATTTTATTGGCTGAAGCGACGAACACGCCTGTCCATATTGCTCATATCAGTACAAAAAATGCTGTCGATATGGTGCGCAGGGCTAAAGCTAAAGGCCTTCACGTAACGGCAGAAGCGACACCACAGCATATGATCTTGACAGACGAAGCTTTGCGGGAATACGATGCGCGCTTCAAAGTCAATCCGCCGCTTCGTTCTGATGATCACCGCCAGGCCGTTGTTGACGGACTCATCGATGGCACTATTGATGCTATCGTTACAGATCATGCACCGCACGAATGGGAAGAAAAAGATGAAGAATTCAACTTGGCTCCCAGCGGTTTTGTTGGCCTGGAAACGAGTGTTGGTGCCGTCCTTACTTATTTATATCATACAGGCATGGTCGATTTGACGACGCTTATCCGGGCCTATACAGCGGCACCAGCTAAGATCCTTGGCATTGATGCCGGTGTTTTGGCACCGGGCCGGGAAGCCGATTTGACGATCATAGATTTGGATAAAGAATGGGCTGTCGATTCAACGACGTTCTATTCCAAGGGAAAATCAACACCGTTTGATGATATGATATTCAAAGGGAAAGCGGCCGCTACGATCGTAGATGGCATCGTTGTGATGAAAGATGGGGAGGTTTTACGATGAAGGGAATTCTCATATTAGAGAATGGACAGAAGTTTTATGGTACCATGCTCATGGGCGAAGCAGCTGTGGGTGAAGTCGTATTTAATACAGGAATGACGGGATATCAGGAAACCTTTACGGATCCGTCATATGCTGGTCAGATCATTACCATGACCTACCCGCTCATTGGCAACTATGGCTTGTTCCATGAAATCGAACAGGCTGACCGTCCCTACGCGGCAGGTTTCATTGTCAGTGAACTTTGTGAAGAACCGAGCAACTGGCAAAACGAAGGTACCTTGTCGACCTTTATTATGACTCATCATATTCCCTGCCTCTACGGTGTCGATACGCGAGCGATTACCCGGGCAATCCGCAGCCATGGCGTTATGAAAGGTGTCATCGTACCGGAAACGATGGAAGAAAGCGCAATTCGTGAATTATTCGATACGCCGCTGGAAACGCAGCTCGTCCGCCAAGTGACGACACGGGAAATCAAACATATGGGCAGCGGTAAATATCATGTTGCTGTCATGGATTACGGTGCTAAGAATAATATCCTCCGTGACCTTGTCAAAAACGACTGCCGGTTGACTATCTTCCCGGCTGAAACTAAAGCCGAAGATGTCCTGGCTATTAATCCTGATGGTATATTCCTTAGCAATGGTCCTGGCGATCCGAAGGATGTGCCGTACATTGTAGACGAAGTAAAGAAACTTATTGGCAAAAAGCCCATATTCGGTATCTGCCTGGGTCTCCAGATGCTAGGTCTGGCCCTAGGCGGCAAGAGCCGTAAACTGACCTTTGGTCATCGCGGTGCTAACCATCCGGTCAAAGATGTCCGTACGGGCCGGGTCTATATTACCTCACAGAACCATGGCTATGTTATTGACGAAGAATCACTGCCTGCCGGTGTCATCGTGACGCATCGTAATCTTCATGATAATACGCTGGAAGGTTTTGAATATCCAGATAAACAATTGATGTGTGTGCAGTATCACCCTGAAGCATCACCGGGACCGACTGATAATTTGTATTTATTTGAACAATTTATCAAAATGATGGAGGAAAACTAACATGGTAGAAGGTTTAAAGAAAGTACTCGTTATCGGTTCCGGCCCTATTATCATCGGCCAGGCCGCAGAATTTGACTATGCCGGTACCCAGGCTTGCCGGGCATTGAAAGAAGAAGGTCTGGAAGTCGTCCTTATTAACAGTAATCCGGCAACAATCATGACCGATGAAGATATTGCTGACCGGGTATATGTCGAACCGATTTCTGTAGATTATGTGACGGAAGTCATTGCCAAAGAACGGCCAGATGGTCTTTTAGCTACGTTAGGTGGTCAGGTCGGTCTGAATATGGCTGTCGAACTGGCTAAAGCCGGCGTCCTTGAAAAATACAATGTCCGTCTTTTGGGAACGCATTTGTCGTCTATCGAAGAAGCTGAAGACCGGGAACTTTTCAAAAAGGCGATGAATGATATCCAGCAGCCTGTACCAGAAAGCGATATTTTTGAAGATGTTCAGTCAGCTATCGAATTTGCTGATAAAATCGGTTATCCGATCATTGTTCGCCCGGCGTACACCTTAGGTGGTACAGGCGGCGGCATTGCCAAAGATGAAGACGAACTGTTCATGATTGCCACTCGCGGCATCAAGCTCAGCCCAATTAACCAAATCCTTGTAGAACGGTCTGTTGCCGGCTGGAAGGAAATCGAATATGAAGTCATGCGCGACAAAGCAGATAACTGCATCATTGTCTGCAATATGGAAAATATCGACCCTGTCGGCATTCATACAGGGGACTCGATTGTCGTTGCACCTAGCCAGACCTTGAATGACTTGCAGTATCAAATGCTGCGTACATCCTCCCTGGCTATTATTCGCCGCCTTAAAATCGAAGGGGGCTGCAATGTTCAATATGCGCTGGATCCTGATTCGAATCAATACTATGTCATTGAAGTCAATCCCCGTGTCAGCCGTTCGTCGGCACTGGCGTCTAAAGCAACAGGCTATCCGATTGCCAAGGTCGCTGCCAAAGTCGCGACAGGGCTGACGCTGGATCAGATCACCAACGCTGTAACCGGTAAGACGACAGCCTGCTTTGAACCGACACTGGATTATTGTGTTATCAAATTCCCGCGCTGGCCCTTTGAAAAGTTCGCCCTTGCAGACCGCACGTTAGGGACACAGATGAAAGCTACAGGCGAAGTCATGTCCTTGGACCGCACCTTTGAAGGGGCTCTCCTTAAAGCAGTACGGTCTCTGGAAATTGGTGTCAACTACTTGTCCATGAAAAAGCTTCAGAGCAAATCCCTTATTGATATAGTAGAACTCCTGCAGAAGCAAGATGATGAACGGATCTTTGTCGTCACACAGGCCTTGCGTCTTGGTATTAGTGAAGAAAAGATACATTACATCACGGGATACGACATGTGGTTCCTGAGCAAGCTCAAGAAGATCGTCGATTTGGAAGATGAATTGCGCCGTAATAACCTGACTGTTGATAATGTCCGTCATGCCAAACGGTATAGTGTCCCTGATGCTATCATTGCTGAACTGACTAATAAGACAGAAGACCAGGTTCGTGATTTCCGCGAACAGCACCACATTATGCCGACCTTTAAGATGGTTGATACGTGTGCTGCTGAATTTGAAGCGGCTACGCCGTACTATTATTCATGCTATGCAGAAGAAGATGAAGTGAAGCCGCTTGGAAATAAGAGCGTTATTGTTCTTGGTTCCGGTCCTATCCGCATCGGCCAGGGCATCGAATTCGATTACTGTTCCGTTCATTCGGCTTGGGCATTGCGCAACGCCGGCATGAACAGCATTATTATCAATAACAATCCGGAAACCGTTTCTACGGACTTTGATACATCAGACAGCTTGTATTTTGAACCATTGACCGTAGAAGATGTGATGAATGTCGTCCATAAAGAAGAACCAGTTGGTGTTATCTGCCAGTTTGGCGGCCAGACAGCGATTAACCTGGCAGCACCGTTGGCTAAGCGGGGCGTTACGGTACTGGGCACTTCTGTCGATGGGATGGATCGTGCAGAAGATCGCGAACGATTCGATGAAGTCTTGGCGAAATTGAACATTCCACGTCCGGATGGCCGTATTGCAACTAGCGATAAAGAAGCGATGAAGGTTTCTAAAGAATTGATTTTCCCGCTTATCGTTCGTCCGTCTTACGTTCTCGGCGGCCGTGCTATGGAAATCGTATACAATGAAAAGGAATTGGAACGGTACTTGCGTGAAGCTGTTATTGCTTCACCAGATCATCCGATACTCATTGATGAATACATGGTTGGCCGTGAAGTGGAAGTCGATGCCGTTGCCGATGGCACGGATGTCTTCATCCCAGGTATTATGGAACAGGTAGAACGGGCTGGCGTCCATTCTGGTGACTCTATTGCCGTCTATCCGCCACAGCATTTGGATCAGGAAATGATCGGGCAGATCGTAGACTATACGACACGCATTTCCTTGGAATTACAGGTCAAAGGGGCTGTCAATATCCAATTTGTCGTCTCGAAGGGCAAACTGTATATCATTGAAGTAAATCCGCGATCCAGTCGTACAGTGCCGTTCCTGAGCAAAGTTACGCATGTGCCTATTATTGAAATAGCGACCCGTATCGCTCTTGGTGAAACCTTGAAAGAAATGGGATACCATAGCGGACTTATGCCGGCTAAAGACCACGTAGCAGCAAAGGCTCCTGTATTCTCCTTCAGCAAGATCGGCCTGGCAGAAATCGCCTTAGGGCCGGAAATGAAATCGACAGGCGAAGTCATGGGTATTGGACATACGTATTCAGAAGCGTTGTACAAAGCAGTTAACGGTGCAAAAATGAGAATCCCCGCAGGGGGAACCATCTTGGTCACTGTTGCTGACCGTGATAAAGCCGAAGCCTTGCAACTGGCCAATGGCTTTAAAGAATTAGGATATCATATCATTACGACTGAAGGAACAGGAAAGTATTTCAATGAACACGGCATGGATGTTGAAGTTGTCCGCAAGATCCATGAAGGCGGCCAGAATATTGCCACTTTGATTCGAAATGGCAAGATCGACCTGGTCCTCAACACGCTGACTTATGGCAAACATCCTGAACGGGATGGCTTCAATCTGCGCCGTATGGCTGTTGAATTAGCTGTACCATGCCTGACTTCGCTGGATACAGCCAGAGAAGTACTGCGTGTCTTTGCCAATAAAGGCAGAGGTGATGGCTATCACACCGTAGCAGCGCTCCAGGATTACGATACAGATAGATAGGTCAAGAATATACAGATACGCAGCGGTACAGCCGTGCTGGCACTGCGTAAAGGCAGACACCCCGTTTTCCTGTTTTAGGGCTTCGCATAGCATCCCTGAGGCGGGCTGGACGGGGTGTCTGTTTGTTCGCATTATCAGAGAAGATGCATATAAAATATGTCACTATTATGTAAAAAGCATGCATATTTCCTTGACAAAATATTAAAATACATATATAATGAATAAAAATTCAATAGAAAAAGAAATAACTTATTTTATAGAATTTATATAAGAAATTTACGCATAGAGGTGTCATTTCATGAAAACGAAAGTATTTATAGATGGTCACGCCGGCACGACAGGCCTGCGGATTCATGAACGAATTGCTAGTCGCGACGATATCGAACTCATTTCCATTGACGACGAACATCGCAAAGATCCGGCCGTCATCCAGCAGTGCATGAAAGCAGCAGATATTGCATTCCTTTGCTTGCCAGATGCAGCGGCAGTAGAAGCCGTGGCCTTGGCAGAAGACTGCCATGTCCGTATCATTGATACGTCGACGGCACACCGGACAGCGCCAGGCTGGACCTATGGATTTCCTGAATTGACACAGCAACAGCCGGCAAGCATCGCCAAGAGCAATCGTGTAGGTAATCCGGGCTGTCATGCCAGTGGTACGATTGCTGCTGTGCAGCCGCTTATTGCTGCTGGATTGCTGCCGACAGATTATCCCGTTACGGCGTTTTCCCTTACCGGGTATAGCGGCGGCGGCAAGAAGATGATTGGCCAGTACGAGGGCGATAAGACGCCTGACTTATGTGCGCCCCGTCAGTACGGCTTGATACAGCAACACAAGCATTTGAAGGAAATCATCGCTGTGTGTGGTCTTACTGTAACGCCGGTGTTCACGCCGATTGTTGATGATTATTATAGTGGCATGGAAGTCATGGTGCCTTTCTTTACAGCGTTGTTGCATGGGAAACCGACAAAGGAAGGGATTTGGCAGACTTTGGCAGCGCACTATGAAGGGTGTCCGTTTATTCATGTCTTGCCTTTAGGGGAAGACAAAGGCGGCTATCTTTCCGCCAATGCCCTTAGCGGTCGCGATGATATGGAAATCATCGTTACAGGTAACGATGAACGAGTGATGGTGACGACGTTGTTCGACAACCTCGGCAAGGGGGCGTCAGGAGCAGCGATACAAAATATGAATATTATGCTGGGGCTGGCCCCGCAGACTGGATTAAATATTTTGAAATAGTGATTTGAGAAAGGTGGAGTAGTTATGAAACAGGAATATGATGATATTTGCGTTCCCCAGGGCTTCAGTGCAGCCGGAACCTATAGCGGTCTTTGCAAAAACCGTGTAAAATTAGATTTAGCCATGATCGTCAGTCGTACAGACTGCTCCATCGTTACAGCACGTGAAGGTATGATAACGTGTACTATTGGCAAGACGCTGGTGCTCCATAACGGAACAGCTCTTCCACAAGGAAAACGGGGCAAAGAAATCCGGCAGGAAATCTGCCAGGCTGTGTCGAAACAGTTAGGCATGCCGTCGTATGATGTAGCTCTTGGGGCATATGGGGATACACATCAGTATTTTAAGCCGTCCCTGCTCATTAGCAGTTTGGCGACGCTGACAGCGGCTGTTTCGCCGTCTCATGGCAGTCAGGTCAGTACGGTCATTGATAATAACGGTGATGTCAGTGGCAGTAGTGTCGAGTTCTGCAGTACATGCCATATGAGCGGCATTGCTGCTGACGGGATTCCAGGACAGTCGGGGCTGTGCATTATCACGACCGATGTGGCTACGAGTCCGCAACAGATCGAAAAGGCACTTGTACTGAGCCATCGGCTCATGGATTTGGAAGAGTTTACCGTCATTGTTATGTCTAACGGCGTGGCAGGTTGTTCGGCCAATGCTGCCGAATTGGCACAGGCTATGCAGCAGGTTTTCAAAGAATTAGGCTTCCGGGATGCACTGCAGGCCTGTTCGTAAATTGTCGTGGTAGAATCACGGCATCATTCATTGGGGGAATATAGGTAATGGTTGAATTGAAACATTTTAATGATATCAGCGCTGTCACAAATGCGCAGAAAGCGCAGATATTGATGGATGCATTGCCGAACATCAAAAAATATAATGGGAAAATCATTGTCATCAAGTATGGTGGCAATGCTATGATCAATGAAGATCTGCGTCAGTCAGTTATGGCGGATATCGTCCTTCTTAATCTCATCGGAGTGAAGGTTGTCTTAGTTCATGGCGGTGGTCCTCATATCAAAGATATGCTTAGCAAAGTAGGGCTGGAATCAAAATTCCTCAATGGCCTCCGCGTTACAGATGAAGCGACGATGAAAATCGTTCAGATGGTCCTGGCAGGTCAGGTCAATAAGGATCTGGTCAACCTGATCGGCTCACTTGGTGGTGATGCTATCGGTCTTTGCGGACTCGATGATCAGATGATCAAAGTTCGTAAACAAGATGACGAATTAGGTTACGTCGGCAGGATTGTCGATGTTGATGTGGAAATCATCCGTGATAATTTGGATAAAGGGTATATTCCAGTCATTTCTACTATTGGTACGGATACGAAGGGCCATTCATACAACATCAATGCCGATACGGCAGCCGCTGTTATTGCAGGTGCCCTGAATGCGGAATGTATGTTGAATATGACCGATATTGACGGCGTTCTTGAAGATAAAGATGCACCGGAAACACTGATTCGGTCCATGACGCTGCCGCAGGCAGAAGAATTGAAGAAACGGGGCGTTATTGCCGGCGGCATGATTCCTAAAGTGCAGTGTTGTACCGATGCTATTCAAGCTGGCGTCAAACGTGTATTCATTATCAATGGTACCGTACCACATGCCATCCTCATCGAACTTTTGACAGAAGAGGGCCTGGGGACTATGTTTATAGGTCATTATTCTGTAGTAGGCCATGAATAGCAGCTGCATGACCGTCAGCTAAGGGTGCAACGAGTGCATCGTATATATTATATGGGAGGCAACAACACATGCCACAAGATTTTGAAGCGTTAGATAAAGAATATATCGTTAATGTATACAGTCGTCTGGATGCCGTTATTGATCACGGCAAGGGCTCTGTTTTATATGATGTGAACGGCAAAGAATATATTGACCTCAGTGCTGGCATTGCCGTCAATATCTTTGGTGTTTGTGATGACCAGTGGAAGAACGCCGTCATTGCGCAGCTGAATACGTTAAGTCATATTTCAAACGTGTTCTATACAGAACCGCAGATCCTGCTGGCGAAGAAACTGTGTGAAAAGACGGGCATGAAAAAAGTGTTCTTCTCTAATTCTGGAGCAGAAACTAACGAATGTGCTATTAAAACAGCCCGCAAATACTCACATGATAAATATGGTGATGGCCGCTATACAATCATTACCTTGAAGAACAGTTTCCATGGCCGCACATTGGCGACATTGGCTGCCTGTGGACAAGACGAACTGCACGAAGATTTTGGTCCGTTCCCACAGGGTTTCGTCTATGCTGATCCGGATGATTTTGATTCGGTGAAGAAGTTAGCTGAAGAAAACAATGTTTGTGCCATTATGATGGAAATGGTACAAGGTGAAGGCGGTGTCCATCCGCTGGATAAAGAATTTGTCAGCCAGGTAGCTGACTATGCGCATGCACATGATATTCTCATCATCGTCGATGAAGTCCAGACTGGCAACGGTCGTACAGGGGCGTTATATGCATATATGAATTATGGTATTCAGCCGGACATCGTTACAACGGCGAAAGCTATCGGCGGCGGTCTGCCTTTTGCGGCGACAATGTTTGCTGATTCATGTCAGCATACGCTGACCAGCCATTCGCATGGGTCGACCTTTGGCGGCAATCCTATTTGTGCTGCCGGCGCGATCTCTATTATTGATCGCATTGATGAAACGTTGTTGAAGGACGTACGGGAAAAGGGTGCCTATATTAAGCAGGAATTGGAAAGCTGCAAAAATGTAGAAAGCGTATCGGGCATGGGGCTCATGATTGGCGTGACCTTGAAAAAGGATTTGGCGACAGTCGTTAACGGTTGTATCGATGCCGGTGTGCTAGTGCTGACAGCCAATGGGTTGTTGCGTCTGCTGCCACCGCTCAATATCCCCTGGGATGTGCTGAAGAAGGGCATTGCTGTTATTAAAGACGTTATTGATGCATAAATTGTGCTGAAATTGTGACCTGTCCATGGTGGTACTGTTACACCCTCCTTGTATACTTATCATAACAAAGGGGATGATTGCCATGAAAAATTTAAAATATAAAGTACTGGCCTTAGCAGCCGCAATCGTACTGAGCGGTGCCGTCTATAGTTCGGATACGCTCATGAATGAAGAAGCCGGCCATACTATCGTGGCAGCCGTCATGCATCAGACCGCAGCTATACAACGATTGCCGTTCTTACAATAGAATACAGCGAGTGAGAAAAGAGGTATACACCACGTATCGTATATGTGAATTCATATGCGGTGCGTGGTTTTTTGATTTCTATAATGGCAGAGCCCGATGGTTGTAGTATAATAACAGTAATATTAGCATAGGGAGTGAAAATCATGAGTGGATACAGCCTCGTAGATGTAGAACATTGGCCACGCAAAGAGCATTACCGCTATTATACAGAACGGCTTCCCGTTGCCTTTACAGTGACCGTTCCCGTCCATGCAGAGAAGATGATCGACGGCTGTCATTGTCAGGGAAAACGGTTCTATCCGGCATTCATTGGAGGTATTACAGAAGTCGTCAATAGCATGGAGAATTTCCGTATGTTCAGGGATGAAACCGGACGATTATGTGTATGGCAGCATGTAGTGCCTAATTATACGATCTTTCATGACGACGATCATACTTTTTCCGATTGTTGGTCGCCATATGATCCTGATTTTGAAGTACAGTACAGTCATATTGTGCAAGATATGGATACCTATCAAGCAGTAAAAGGAATCAAAGCGAAGCCCGATCAGCCGGCCAATTTTTTTTGTGTTTCCTGTGCGCCTTGGATGTCCTTTACGAGTTTTAACAGTACCGTATCTAACAGGGATCCCCAGTTTTTCCCCATTATTACTGCCGGGAAATACGAATGGACGCAGGGGCAGGCAATCATGCCAGTGGCTCTTACGATCGCCCATGCTGTTTGTGATGGCTATCATGCAGGCGTGTTTTTTGAACGATTACAGCAAACACTGGATACGGTCGGATATATTCCGTAGTCAGGAGAGGCTGTGGAGCTACGTGTTCATAAGAGTACATTTCTACAGACATTATATATTTTTTACTTGCTATATGGTTTCATTTTGCTTACAATTGAGTAAGTAAAAATAAAATACACAGAAAAGGAAGAGGATAAGGAGAATAGACATGAAACATTTAAAGATAGCGTATAGTTTTGACGTGCAGTATTACTTTGTAGACAGCGACAGGGATATTGTCCCTGTAGAACAGACAGACTTTACGGATATTGCCGTTGCCGTTTTATCAGATCAGGATTTTTCCTATATCGATAAAATCGATGCGACTGGATTTGGCATACCCATTATGGTCATTATGCCAGGCGGTGAAAAGATGCCTGTCCGATATACGGACAAAGTCGATGCCGTCATTACTGAAGAAATGGTGAATAAGAGCCGCTGTATCGTCACGGCAGAACGGCTGGCAAGCCGCTACGAACAGTCTGTATTACCGCCATTTTTTAACGATCTCGTCGACTATGTCAGCGAAAAAAACAATCCCTTCGATTGTCCGGGTCATCAGGATGGTGCTTTTTTTAAGAAACATCCGGCCGGACGCTATCTTTATGATTTCTATGGACCGCATATCTTCCAGTCCGATATTTGTAATGCCGATGTCACCCTCGGCGATCTGCTTATTCATGAAGGGCCGGCCTTAGAAGCACAGGATTTTGCTGCCGAAGTATTCCATGCTGACAAGACATATTTTGTCTTAGGCGGTTCATCAGCATCCAATAAAATCGTCACGACGGCACTGCTTACACCTGGTGACTTGGTCCTCTATGATCGCAATAATCATAAATCCGTTGCCATCGGTGCTCTTATCCAGGCTGGCGCTACGCCGGTGTATTTGGAAACAGCTCGCAATCCCTATGGATTTATTGGTGGTATCGATAACCACTGTTTTGATGAAACGTATCTTCGGCAATTGGCAGCAGAACGAGATCCAGAGAAAGCGAAGAGCCAGCGGCCATTCCGACTGGCAGTCATCCAGCTCGGCACCTATGATGGTACGCTGTACAATGCCCGCTATGTCGTCGATAAGATTGGTCATCTTTGTGATTATATCTTGTTTGATTCGGCCTGGGTCGGCTATGAACAGTTTATTCCTATGCTGCGTGACAGCAGCCCGTTATTGCTGCATATGCATCCCGATGATCCGGGAATCATGGTTGTCCAATCCGTCCATAAACAGCAGGCAGGTTTTTCTCAGACGTCACAAATACATAAGAAGGATAACCATATTCACAGCCAGAATCGGTACTGTAATCATAAAACATTCAATAATGCCTTTATGGCGAATTCTTCGACGAGTCCGTTTTACCCCATGTTTGCGACTATTGCTGTCAATGCAAAAATCCATGCTGGGGAGGCAGGTCGCAAGATGTGGCGGGACTGCGTGAAAATGGGTATCGATGCCCGTAAGAGTATATTGAATCGGTGTCATTATGTACGACCGTTCGTAGCACCCGTCGTACATGGCAAGCCTTGGCAGGACGGTGATACTGACGCTATGGCAGATGATATTGCCTACTTTACGTTTGAACCAGATGCCAAATGGCATGCTTTTGAAGACTATGGACCGGATCAGTACCGTGTCGATCCGTGCAAGTTGCTGCTGACGACGCCGGGAATCGATACAGAAACAGGAGAATATGAAGAATTTGGCATTCATGCCAATATCTTGGCAACGTACTTGCGAGGCAATGGTGTCATTCCGGAAAAATGCGATCTCAACTCCATCTTATTTCTCCTGACGCCGGCAGAAAATAAGAATAAACTTCGCTTCCTTACGTCGCAGTTAGTGCGGTTTGAACGGTTTGTCGATATTAATGTACCTATGCAGGAAGTTCTCCTGGGAGTATACAATTCACATCCGGCCCGGTATGAAGGCTATACGATTCGCCAGTTGTGTCAGGAAATGCATGATTTCTATAAAGCCCGTCATGTAAAGGATTTGCAGAAGCGACTATTTCGTCGTGAATTTTTCCCGGAATATGCTATGAGCCCTCAAGAGGCCCATCATGCATTTATCCGGGGCCAGCGGGAATTAGTCCCTCTGGATGATATTGAGGGCCGTATTGCTCTTGAAGGGGCGCTTCCCTATCCGCCAGGCGTCCTCTGCGTCGTTCCAGGCGAACGGTGGTCTCATACGGCCGTGCAGTATTTCAAGGCCTTAGAAGAAGGACTCAATGAATTACCAGGCTTTGCTTCGGAAATCCAGGGCGTGTATTTGGAACATGAAGGAGAGCGTATCCGGGCGTATGGATACGTATTAAAAGAATAATAAATATCATAAAAAGGACGGCATTGCACAGGAAATGTGCAGTGCCGTCCTTTTAGCTGTTATCAGAACTTATAGCAGCGGTTTAATGGCTTCCGTGATTTTTTTGGCGATATAGGGGCTATTCATAGTATATACGTGGATGCCGTCTACACCATTAGCCAGAAGATCGACGATCTGATCGATGGCATAGGCGATGCCAGCTTCGCGGAGAATCTTGGAATCGTAGCCGTACTTAGCGATAATGCGCTGGAATTTGATCGGCAGTGTAGCGCCGCACAGCGTGACCATCCGTTCGATTTGTTTCTGGTTCGTGACCGGCATGATACCGGCTTCGACAGGTACGTGAATGCCGGCGATTTGCGTCCGTTCCAGGAAGCGGTAGAACACGTCGTTATCGAAGAAGAGCTGGGAAATAAGCTCACTGGCACCAGCATCGACTTTCGTTTTCAGGTTCTGAATGTCAGCAGCGACTGTTTTTGCTTCCAAATGCCCTTCGGGATAGCAGGCACCGGCAATGTTGAATTCCGGTGCTTTTTCCTTTATGAACGTAATGAGGTCGCTGGCATGCTGGAAGACACCTGCCGGTGTTTCACCAGGCGTTTCATCGCCTCGCAGGGCCAGAATATTTGCAACACCGATTTTTTTCAGATCCGTCAGCGTCTGGAGCACTTCTGCTTCTGTCAGATAGAGGCAGGGCATGTGGGCCACTGTTTCGCAGTGGTACGTGTTCTTAATAAGGGAGGCTACTTCTGCTGTACGGTTGCTTCCCTGCCCGTTGGCACCGCAGGTGACGCTGATGAAATCCGGCTGTAACTGGCTCAGGGATTCCAACGTTTCATACATGGAGCTAATAGGCATATCCCGTTTTGGAGGGAAGACTTCAAAAGAAAAAACGGTTTTCTTGGCAAATAATTCACTTGTTTTCATCAGGCGGTCTCCTTACTTAGAATGCCGGAACGATAGCACCTTGGTACTTGTCTTCAATGAATTTCTTCACTTCCGGAGAATTCAAGGCTTTCATTAATTTTTGGATTTCCGGACGGTTTTCGTCACCTGTACGGACTGCGAGTACGTTAGCATACGGCGAATCTTTGTCTTCAATGAAGATAGCGTCTTTCATCGGGTTGAGGCCGGCTTCCAGCGCAAAGTTCGTGTTGATGAGGGCGATGTCTACATCGTTCAAGGAACGAGGAATCTGCGGGCCGTCCAATTCGGAAATCTTGATATTCTTTTCGTTTTTAACGATATCTTGTACTGTTGAAGCGATGCTGCCGCCGTCTTTCAATTCAATGAGACCGGCTTTTTGCAATAATAACAGCGCACGGCCGCCGTTGGTCGGATCGTTAGGGATAGCAACTTTAGCGCCGTCTGTCAATTCTTCAAGTTTTTTGACTTTGGAGGAATAGATGCCCATCGGTTCGATGTGGACTTTGCCAATGGCGGAGAGCTTTGTGCCCCGTTCTTCGTTGAACTTATCGAGGTAGGGAACGTGCTGCGTGAAATCGGCATCCAGTTCTTTGTCATTCAAGGACAGATTTGGTGTGACGTAGTCCGTGAATTCGACGACTTGAAGATCAACGCCTTCTTTAGCCAAAAGCGGTTTGATTTCGTTCAGGATTTCAGCGTGTGGTACTGGTGAGGCACCGACTTTTACAGTAACGTTTTTGTCACTGCCTGCACTTTTTTGGTCAGATGAAGCGTTGCCGCCGCAACCTGAGGCCAGCAGCGCCAGGGATAGAAGGGCCGATGTGGCCAGCAGGGTGAGTTTCTTAAAATTTTTCATAAATGATTCCTCCACTATACATGATATTAGACGGTCACTCCTATCCAAAAAATGAAAAAACCTCTCTCCGAAAGAGAAAGAGGCATACCCGTTCTTTATCTCTCGGAATTGCTTCCGCAGGAATTAGCACCGTCGTTATCGGTTGCCGGGTTTCATTGGGCCAGTCCCTCCACCTCTCTGGATAAAAGCATATAAAATTGTCTTAAAAGTAGTTTACCATAAAAAAATGATTTGTCAAGAAATTTTGCTTATACTACTGACGCCCCTTAGTTGTAGTGTCATTTCTATATAGGACAAAATAGGACAAAAAAGGATGGCCTATGCTATAATAGGTGATACATAGTAATATTAGAAATTTCAGGAGGTTATCATATGGAAGACGTAAAAGAAATTGCTGCGAATTATTTTAAATTAGGTAATAATTGTGTCGAAACAGTACTGAAAACGAGCAATGATGTACTGGAGCTTCAACTGCCAGAAGAAACATTCCGCATGGCATCTATTTTAGGCGGCGGTATCGGTGGTTCTGGCTGTGCTTGTGGCGCTCTGACCGGTGCCAGTCTTGTCTTAGGCGCCCTGACAGGTCGCAGTAATCCCCAAGAAAAGACGAAACAGGAAATGAATGCGCCAGTTCATGAATTTTACAATATTTGGATCAAACATTTTGGCGTAGCCTGTTGCCGTGTTCTCAAAAGCCCGGCTCACGGTGTCGTACCCTGTTCGGAAATTATGGCAGTTACCGTAGAAATGCTCGTGCGGTTTGTCAAAGAACGGGGAATCAGATAAGTTGACCATAGATTCCTTGACAAGCAGCTGAAATACTGTATACTTATAGTTAATTTAACATCAATCGATGAACGAAACGAGTACATATGCAACGACAGTGGCAGCGAGCCGATGATAGTGAGAGTTCGGTACAGTTCAGCAAATGGAATGGATTCGGGAGATGCGGCCTGAACGGAGATCAAGTAGGGTGCGACGGTGTATTTCCACCGTTATCAAAGAACGTGTATCGCTTCGGCCGTACATGCAGAGCAGGACTGACCAAGTCAATACGGGTGGTACCGCGGAAGAAGTATATACTAACCTTTCGTCCCTTGTTTTTACAAGAGATGGAAGGTTTTTTTGTATATGAATGGAGGAACAGGGACATGTTGGAAATGAAAGATGTAACATTCAATTACGGCAATGGCGTGCCTGTACTGGAGCATGTCAGCGTAACGATCAATGCAGGTGAATTCATCGGCCTTGGCGGCCGCAATGGCTGCGGCAAGACGACGGTGACGCGGTTGCTCATGGGGTTAGAAAAACCGCTAACCGGGACGATTCTGCATGATGGACAAGATATTACGCAGCACGAAGCTGCTGTGCGCAGTCATTTTATGGGGTATGTGTTTCAGCGGCCTGAACGGCAGATGTTCCGTCCTACTGTGCAAGAAGAAGTGGCCTATGGGCCGCAGCAGCTCGGCATGTCGGACGCAGCAATCGGTCATGCCGTAGCGGATGCGTTAGCGGCGACAGCGCTGACCGATTTGGCAGATGCCTATCCGCCTAATCTGAACCGTGGCGAAAAGCAGCGTGTTGCCATTGCTTCGGCAGTAGCTATGCATACGGAATGCATCATCCTCGATGAACCGACGAGTGGCCAGGATAGTGCTGATAAGGCCATGCTCATGGATCTTCTGACGAAATTGAATAAGCAGGGCATGACGATCCTGCTCATTACACATGATATGGATATTTTGGCAGAATTCTGCCAACGTGTGCTGGTCATCGGCAATCATACCAAAGCGTTTGACGGGACGCCGCAAGAGCTGTTCACGCAGCGGAAGGACCTGTATGAATTAGGGCTGAGCCGTCCGGAAGCCGTGTCCTTATCTATGGCTGTGCCAGGTATGCCTTATTGCAAATCCATTACAGAATTTACGGCAGCGATGCTGAAACGGTTAGGGGGAACGACAAAATGATGAAAAAATTCGTACCAGTCACTAAACTGTTAGGCACCTTTGCATTTTCTTTTTGGGCGTTAGTACTGCATACGACAGTGCCGCTCATTGTCCTCGTTATGATTGAACTGATATTGCTTGCCTTGTGCGGCAGCTTGAGCCGTAATAGCAAAGCCGTTTTTAGTCTGTGTATTTTCGCTGCATTCTTAGCGCTGGTACAGCTCTTAGGCGGCGGTTCCCTCGAGTCGGCATATGTTACAGGGCTGCGCATGCTGGCCATGACGGTGGTCTTTATTATTTTATTGACGACGACGCGTTTGCAGGATTTGACGGCAGCGCTAGTCAAACAAATAAAAATCCCCTATGAATATGCCTTTATGTTTACGGCGGCCCTGCGTTTTGTGCCGGACTTCCTTGCAGAAAGTCAGACCGTACAGGAAGCACAGGCTTGCCGTGGCCTTTCGACGAAGGGGAATGTATTCAAGAAACTTAAAAATTATATGAGTGTTATTCAGCCGCTCATGCTCAAATCATTAGGCCGTTCGGAAACGATGGCTTTGAGTCTGGAACTGCGGGGCTTTGGCAGCAATGAACACAGTTTCATGAGCAACGTTCGTCCTAAAGGCATCGATTATGTTGTCATGGCCGTACTGGCGGCTTGCAGCATCCTTGTTGTCTATATGCGTTTGAACGGTATCGTCTAGGAGGCTATCATGAAAACAGTTGCAGATATTTCAAAATTAGAATTTCATCATCGCCAAGGCGGTCAGTTCCGCTGGATCACCATTACGACACTGCTCCTGGCTATTGGCTGCATCCTTCATCTTGTGTCGCCTAGCGTAGCTGGTATTACGCCAAACTGGACCATTGCAACATACTGTGTAGCTATTTGCCTGACGAAACCTTCTTATAAGCAGGCGCTGGGCATCGGCCTTGTAGCAGCGCTGATCAACGTCCTTACATCGAAATCAGGGTTTCCTTATGGTAATATTGTTAGTGAACCTTTAGGTACGCTGACGTGTACCTTTATCGTAAAAAATCTCTCCTCTATTCGTATTAAAGGACATTCCTGCTTGCCTGTATTGACTGGTTTCTTTGCGACTTGTCTTAGCGGCGGCTCTTTCGTCACTATTTTGAAATTTGTCATGGATTTGCCATGGCCTGTGTATGTTTACGGCATGCTGCCATTAGTCGTCGTTATTGGTGCCCTCAATGCTGTCGTAACGCCACTCATGTATTTCCCGGCACTGCGTCTCTTCGTGTCGCGGGGGATCCTTGATTCGCTGGAAGAACAAGAAGTGACCTCAGACCACTCTATGTATGAATTGAAACCGTCTAACGACAGCCTCATTTCTATGGAACACATGAGTTACATCTATAATAAACAAAAGACCCCTGTACTGGATGATGTGAATCTTGTTGTCAACAAAGGCGATTTTTTGGTCATTACCGGTGAAAGCGGCAGTGGCAAGAGCTCGCTATGCATGGCTATGACTGGAGCTATCCCGCATTACTTCGGCGGTGTCATGAAAGGTATGGTTTATGTTGCTGGTCAGGCAACGACGCAGACGACGATTTCTCATTTAGCCAGCCGCGTTGGCGCTATGCTGGATGACTATGATAGTCAGCTCGTGGCGATGACCGTTGAAGAAGAAATTGCCTTCAGCCTGGAAAATCTCGGCATTGCTCCCGATAAGATTGAAGCAGCTATTACGGAATCACTGGCAAAGGTGGATCTGACGCCGTATCGGACGCGACTGTTGAGCAAGCTCTCTGGCGGGCAGCGGCAGCGTCTGGTTATTGCCGGTGTCTTAGCTACCAATCCGGATATCCTCGTCTTCGATGAACCGACATCGGCCCTTGATCCGGAAGGGACACATTCTTTTTATGAATTAGTCCATGAATTGAACGTGAAATACGGTCATACGATTGTCGTTATTGAACACATGCTGGAAGCGGCGCTGCCGTATGCCAACCGTCTTATTCTCATCGACCATGGTCATATACTCAGTGATGGTGATGTTGAAACAACACTGCGTTATATGTATAATAAAGATGTATATAAAACAGCTATTCCGCAGGTTTTCGCCTGCCAGCTGGATTTGGAAAAAGCAGGGTATGACATGGGTGAAGCATGGCTTTCGACAGATAAAGCTATACAGGCTCTCCAGTCACAGTGCTAGACCCTATGCGCCCTCTTTGCCGGATGTGTTGAAAAAGAGGGGATAAACCATGAAACTACTTTGTGTCGGTGACAGTCTGACCTATGGGTACGATGTTAGTACGAACGAATCCTGGATTGGACAGATCACGATGAAGACAGGTCTCCATATCCACAACGGAGGTATTTGCGGAGATACGACAGATGGGATGTTATATCGGCTACAGCATTTTCCATATGCACCGTACGATGCGTTCTTTCTGATGGGAGGGACCAATGACATCTTATTAGAAGCGCCGTTGCCGTCAGTGGAGCAAAATATGGCGGCAATGATGGATATGCTCGTTACGCTTCATAAACCGGTCATGATAGGGCTGCCGTTGCTTACGAGACCGGAAAGCGCACTATACGGCTGGCAGACTGCCGGTGATGTGAAGCGGCATAATGATGCCATCACTCAGTATCGGCAGTGGCTGGAAAAAGCAGCTATATCGCGGCAGTACGATGCTGTTGACTTTTATCAGGCCTTGCTGGAAGGAGAACAGCGTCTGGGTTTTTCGTTGTATGCCGATGGCATCCATCCAACAGCTGCAGGCTATACGGTCTTGGCAGAAGCGGTCTTGCCTGTCCTTGTCAATGAACTTCCCGGGCTCATGCCAACGTAGGTTTGTTGCAGGGGATGCTGTTATGTTGTCGTACCGTAGGTGCTGACAAAGGAGGAGTTACGATGTCCTATTTAGATATGTTTTCCTTGGATCATAAGGTCGCTTTGATTACAGGCGGTTCTTATGGTATCGGATTTGCTATTGCTAAGGCGTATGCCCAGGCTGGTGCAAAAATTGCATTTAACTGTCGCAGTCAGGTTCATTTAGATACGGCGCTGGCTGATTATCGGGCGCAGGGAATCGATGCCAGCGGGTATATTTGTGATGTTACCGATGAAGCGGCTGTCCAGACCATGGTAGCAGATATATGCCGGAACTTGGGAACGATTGATATCTTGGTCAATAATGCCGGCATTATCAAGCGAGTGCCCATGTGCGATATGGAAGCCACAGATTTTCGCCAAGTTGTTGATATTGATTTAGTAGCGCCGTTCATCGTATCTAAAGCCGTCATTCCGGCAATGATAGAAAAAGGTCATGGTAAGATTATCAACGTCTGTTCTATGATGAGTGAATTAGGACGGGAAACTGTTTCTGCCTATGCTGCTGCCAAAGGCGGTTTGAAAATGCTGACTCGTAATATTTGTGCTGAATACGGAAGTGCTAATATCCAGTGCAATGGTATTGGCCCGGGCTACATTGCGACACCGCAGACGGCGCCGTTGCGGCAGCGCCAGCCAGATGGTTCACGCCATCCCTTTGACCGCTTCATCGTATCGAAAACGCCGGCAGGGCGCTGGGGTGAAACGAAGGATTTAGAAGGGCCGGCTGTGTTTTTAGCTTCTGCTGCGTCTGACTTCGTTAATGGTCAGATCTTGTATGCAGACGGCGGGATTTTGGCTTATCTTGGTAAACAACCGTAATAGGATCAGGTGACTATATGACAGACACTATATATGGAACATATGCTCCAATATTGCAACATGTAATGGCAGATTTGGCAGCTCACATCAAATCGTATAATGCCGCTTTGAAGGAACGAACCGGTGAGGGCGCATATGAACATTTTATTTATCGTATTAAAACCAATGACAGCATGAAGGAAAAATGCAGCCGCAAAGGCCTGCCGCAGACGGCACAGTCGGCATTGTGGGATATTCATGATGCCATCGGTCTGCGTATTGTCTGTTGTTTCCTCCAGGACATTTATACGAATATTGACCAGATAAAAGCGATTCCCGGCTGCCGTGTCATTGAAGAAAAAGATTATATAAAACATGTTAAACCCAATGGTTACCGCAGCTATCATATGATCATCGAGCTGGAAGTACCTTATGAAGATGTGAAGGGTAATACCCCGGGTCATTACTTTGCAGAAATCCAGCTCCGCACGATTGCGATGGACTCGTGGGCCAGTTTGGAACATCAGATGAAGTATAAGCATGATATTAAGAATCCGGAACTTATTGTACGGGAACTGAAACGCTGTGCTGACGAATTGGCATCGTGCGATGTGTCTATGCAGACAATCCGCAATCTGATCCATGCAGATCACTAGAAAGGAATACAGGCATGACAAAATTATTATTGGCAGAAGATGAACGGGATATGTCGGCAGCCTTAGTAGCTATTTTGCAGCATTCCGGCTATGAAGTCGATGCTGTGTATGATGGAGCCGCTGCCTTGGAAAAAGGTCAGAACAATACGTATGATTGCATGATTTTCGATATCATGATGCCTAAGATGGATGGGCTGGAAGTAGTACAGCATCTCCGCCAAGGCGGCGATGTGACGCCGGTCATCATGTTGACGGCTAAATCTGAAATCGATGACCGTATTACCGGACTCGATGCTGGCGCAGATGATTATTTGACAAAACCGTTCGCTATGGGAGAATTATTGGCTCGTATCCGTTCTATGACCCGGCGCAACCATACGTTTACACCGTCAAAGGTATCGGCAGGACATGTCGAGCTGGATGTAGAAGAACAATCCCTGTCCTGCAAAAATTCCATCCGGCTGGCTAATAAGGAAACGAAACTAATGAAATTCCTCATGCTCAATGTAGGGAAATCCTTGACGACAGACGTGATTTTTGACCATGTATGGCAGGATGAAGAAGATGTCGATGCCAGCATCGTCTGGATCTATATTTCCTATTTGAGAGAAAAACTGGAAGCAATCGATGCAGATGTTGAAATCATTGGCGAAAAGGGTGAAGAATTCATTCTGTCAGCCAAAGAAAAGGCGGACTGATCATGAATATCATCAAGCGGTTGCGCCGTAAATTCATTATCATTGCTACAGCCGCGGTGTTCCTCATCGTTGTTGGTGCCTTAGGCCTTATTAATGCTATCAGCTATGTCCGTATGGAGTCGCAGTGTATGAATGTCCTGCAGTATATTTCCCAAAATGGCGGGCACATACCATCTCATTCGACACCACCCAATACGAGCTGGCTCGGTAACGGCAGCTGGTCTGACGATACACCTGATTTTTCTTATCAGATTCGCTATTTTAGTGTATTGGTCAATGCAGATGGCTATGCAGAAAAAATTAATATTGCCAATATTGCGGCATTTACGGAGCAAGAAGCTATCCAATATGCCCGTACGACTGTGGCAGAAGGAAAGATCCAAGGCTTTTTCAAAAAGAATAAAGCTACTTATGGCTATATGATTACCAAAAACGATAATGATACGTATCTTATCGTTATCATGGACTGTACGCGTGATGTCTCGGCAATCACGGATTTTATGCGTGATTCAGCGTGGTTTGGCCTCATCTGTATTATTTTATATGTGCTCATCCTGGCAGCGTTGTGTAACGTAGCTATTCAGCCATTCATTCATAATATGGAAAATCAGAAGCGATTTATTACCAATGCTGGTCATGAACTGAAGACACCGATCGCCATTATTTCAGCTAATGCAGAAACCATCGAAATGATTAACGGCAAGAGCCAGTGGACCGGGAGTATACTGAAACAGGTGCGGCGCCTCAACAATCTCATTACGGATCTCATTACGTTGTCGAAAATGGGAGAACGGTCGCAAACGGATCTGAATATGGTTTCTGTCGATGTATCCGATACGGTCCAAACGGTTACAGAGTCGTTTCAACCGATGGTAACAGATGAACAGAAGACCTTAGTCAGTCATATTCAGCCAGACCTGCACATCGTATCCGATGCCAAATGTTTGTATGAACTGGTCAATATTTTAGTAGATAATGCTGTCAAATATTGCGATGATGGCGGCACTATCGATGTGACGTTAAAGAGTGGCAAGAAGAACAAGGGAATCATCGTTACTGTTGCTAATAACTATGCCGATGGTAAGAACGTGGATTACAGCCGTTTCTTTGAACGCTTTTATCGTGGTGACGAATCCCATAACAGCCAAAAATCAGGGTATGGCATTGGCTTGTCTATGGCAGAAGAATTGACGCAGCTGTTAAAAGGAAAAATTTCTGTCAATTTCAAAGACGGCATCATCACTTTTATGATAAAATTAAATTGATCTGTGCATGACAGGACCTGTCTTGTCAGCAGCAGTGGCTGACAGCGTATCATTCGTGAGAGTACTGCACTACAACACACATTGGGGGAAAAAACATGGAAATGCAAATGAAATTTATTCGTAAGCTGCCTTCACCGCAAGAATTGATGGATGAATTTCCCATTGATGGGAAAACAAAAGAAATAAAGCAACGGCATGATGAAGAAATCAGGAATATCATTACTGGCAAAGACAACAGATTCCTGCTTATTATCGGGCCCTGCTCAGCTGATAATGAAGAGGCTGTCGTCGACTACACTCATCGCCTGGTCAAGGTGCAGGAACAAGTCGTTGACAAAATTCTCATCATTCCCCGCCTTTATACGATGAAACCCCGCACTATCGGCGTGGGCTACAAAGGTATGCTCCATCAGCCAGATCCAGAAGGCAAGGAAGATATGCTGGCAGGCATTATTGCTATTCGGGAAATGAATGCCCGCGTTGCCAGAGAAACAGGATTCACCTGTGCCGAAGAGATTCTCTATCCGGAAATTTATCGGTATTTATCGGATATCCTGTCGTACGCTGCTGTCGGTGCCCGTTCCGTTGAAGATCAGCTGCATCGCATGATTGCTAGTGGGACAGGTATCCCTGTCGGCATGAAAAATCCGACTTCCGGGGATATTTCGGTTATGCTTAATTCTATCGCTGCAGCTCAGCATACACAAGAATTCTTGTTCCGCGGCTGGGAAGTCCGCACGACAGGAAATCCCTTGGCCCATGCTATCCTGCGCGGCTATGTGGACAGTTTTGGCAACAGCTTGCCGAACTACCATTATGAAAACCTGCGCAACCTTGTCGAAGCGTATGGCGAACGGGAACTAGAAAATCCGGCAGTCATTGTCGATTGCAACCATGCTAATTCTGGCAAAAAATATTTGGAACAGATCCGTATTGCTAAAGATGTCATTACCAGCTGCCGTATGGCTCCGGATATTAACAATATCGTCAAGGGCCTCATGATTGAAAGTTACATTGAAGATGGTAATCAAAAAATCAGTGAAGGAACTTATGGGAAATCCATTACGGATCCCTGCCTCGGTTGGGAAAAGACAGAAAGACTCATTCTTGAAATGGCCGATATGATTCAATAGTATATAAAACGATATAACAACAATGGGAGATAGTTGTGAAACTATTTTCCATTGTTTTTTTATTGACAGTATAAGTGTAGTGGTGCTACACTTATACGTAGCTAAGCTACACTTTTAGACATAAGACTGAGGGAGGACAAATACGATGAAGCAAAAGCATGTTGGATTCTTATTGAAGCTGATCAATGATCGCATGACCAATAAATTCAATAAATTACTGAAAGAAAGACATATAACGGCCAAGCAGCTGCAAATAGTAGAATTTCTTAAAGCAAATGAAGAACGGATGGTCACGCAGAAGGATTTGGAAGTAGCCTTTGGTGTATCGCATCCAACTATTTCCCGGATGTTAAAGGAAATGGAAAAGAATGGATTTATCCATACGCATTTCAATCCCAAGAACAGGACGATGAAGATCATCGAATATGATATAGAAAAATTCCATGAAGCAGAAGAGCATCGTAATGCCGTTGAAGACGTGCTGAGTGGAGGCTTTACGCCAGAAGAACGAGCGCAATTACTGCAATATTTGGAACGTGTTTATCGGAATATCGAATATTTACCATAACAATATAAAGGGAGAATTCACATGTTAATAACACGCAGGAATACGAAGAGGATGACGGGACTGATAGTGGTGTCATTGGTAGCAGCACTGCTTCTTTGCAGTTGCGGTACTCAGCGTGGCGGTCAGCCCGATGGGACTAAAGTCAAAGCCATGAAGGTATTGCAACAGGATGCGCCATCAACGTTTGAATATGCCGGACAAATAACCGGTAAAGATGAAGTTAAAGTACAAGCTAAAGTATCAGGAAAAGTGATGCAGAAATATATCCGTGGCGGTGATACGGTCCAGGAAGGGCAGCCTTTATTTAAAATTGATTCACGGCAATATGAATCAGATGTCCAATCGGCACAAGCTAAGGTAGCTGAATCAGAAGCGACACTGACCAATGCCCAAACGGATTTAGTACGGGATCAAAGTCTGCTGGCAGCAGATGCTGTTTCCGAACAGACCGTGACGACGCAGCGTGCTAATGTCAAATCCTATCAGGCTGTAGTCGATGCCGATAACGCATCGCTTCGCAAGGCACAGCAAAACCTTGATGATACGGTTGTCTATGCTCCTATGAGCGGTAAATTGTCTGTCGATGATGTGGCCGAAGGAACCTATGCCAATGCTGGCAGTACTGCCTTAGTCACGATTGGTTCTAGTAATCCCGTATATGTACAGTTTAGCCTCAGTGAAAATGACTATTTGAAATACATGGATTCGATGTCACTGAATGCAGACAGCCCGGAAAAGGCAACGGTTTCTATTGTCCTCAGCAATGGGACAGCCTATCCTATTAGTGGCGAAATCGTGCAATCCGATCGGGCGCTGTCGGATAATACAGGGACGTTGAAAATGAAAGCCTTGTTTGATAACCCTGAAGGGGTATTGAAGCCAGGCATGTTTGCCCGCGTTAAATTGACGGGTAAAACTATTTCCAATGCTATCTTGGTCCCTCAGCGGGCAGTACAGCAATTGCTGGATAAGTCTTTTGTCATCGTCGTAGGTGCCGATAATAAATCGGAATCTAAAACAGTAACACTGGGAGATAAAATTGGCAGTTATTATGTCATCACAGAGGGCCTTACAGCAGACGATATCGTTGTTGTTGAAGGTTTAACGAATCTGCAAGAAGGGAAAACCTTGGACGCACAAATGGTAACACCGGAAGAAATGGGATTTTCTCTGACAACATCGCAGACGACCGCTACTATCAGTAATTCATAATGGCGGGGACGCGCCGTCATATAAGGGGGGACCATTTTGTCTAAGTTTTTTATTAACCGGCCTATTTTTGCTATCGTTATATCATTGATTATCGTCATTATCGGTGTTATTTCAGCGATGCAGCTGCCGATTGCCCAGTATCCGCAGATTTCGCCGCCGACGATCAGCGTTAGCGCGTCCTATTTGGGAGCTAGTGCTAACGTTGTCAATCAGACAGTGGCACAAATCATTGAAGACCAGGTCAACGGGACGCAGGGCATGGATTACATGAATTCCAGTTCCGATGATAGTGGCAACTATGACCTTACGGTCACGTTTAAACTGGGGACCGATGGTGATATGGACTCGGTCAAAGTGCAGAATAACGTGGCTATTGCCAATGCCAGTTTGCCGACAGATGTGCAGACAACTGGTGTAACGACGAAAAAAGCATCTCGTGATATGGCACTGATGATATCACTGTATTCTCCTAAAGGGTACTATGATGCTACGTTTATCAAAAATTATGCCGATATTTATTTAGTCAATAAAATCAAACGAGTCAAAGGCGTCGGGGATGTCAATATGTTTGGTGCCAGCTTCTCCATGCGGGTCTGGCTGAATCCAGATAAACTGGCAGAATTAGGATTGACTGTCGCCGATGTGCAAAAAGCCATTGAAGAACAGAATGTACAGGCTCCGGCAGGGACGATTGGCCAGTTGCCGGCACCTCGTTCCCAGGAAAAGCAGTATGCCGGGAAAGTACAGGGCCGTTTATCTACAGTGGATGAATTCAGTAATATCATTATCAAGACCGGCACGAATGGTGCCTTTGTAAAACTAAAAGATGTTGCCCATATCGAAACGGGTCCACAAACTAATAATATTATTTCCCAAGTAGATGGCAGCGAAGGGATAGCATTCGGTATCCAGCTGACCAATGATGCCAATGCGATGGAAACGGTCAATGAAGTTAAGAAAATACTGCAAGAATCTTCGGAAAATTTCCCGCCGGATCTACAGTATAAAGAAGTCATGGATAGTACGGATTATATTAGTGAATCTATCCGGGAAGTGCTGAAGACCTTCTTAGAAGCCTTATTCCTGGTCGTGCTCATCGTTTTCATATTCCTGCAAAGCGGTCGGGCTACGTTGATCCCTGTATTGGCAATCCCTGTCTCTCTTATTGGGACCTTTGCAGCTTTTACAGTGTTGGATTTCTCCATCAATACGCTTACGTTGTTCGCTATTGTATTGGCAATCGGCCTCGTTGTCGATGATGCCATCGTTGTTATTGAAAACGTCGAAAACCATATGCAGACAGATGGTCTGCCGCCTAAAGAGGCAACGATTAAGGCTATGCAGGAAGTACAAGGACCTATTGTGGCTATTGCTTGCGTACTAGCCAGTGTCTTCATTCCTGTGGCCTTCCTCAGTGGCATGACAGGTGTGCTGTATAAGCAGTTTGCCTTGACTATCGCTATTTCTATGGCCCTGTCGGCATTTATTGCCTTGACGCTGACGCCGGCGTTGTGTGCGATGTTGTTAAAACCTCATACAGGGAAACATAAACGGGGCCGTATGAATCATTTTTTCAATTGGTTCAATGATAGCTTTGACAGCTTGAAAGAACGGTATTCCCGCGGTGTTCACTGGATGATTGGCCATGCTCGTCTGGCGGTCATCACCTTAGTTACGATTTGTGGCCTGACGGCGGTGCTGTATAATGTTTTGCCTAGTACCTTCGTTCCTGAAGAAGATCAGGGATATTTTATGATGGCCCTGAACCTGCCAGAAGGGACTTCGCTTAACCGGACCAGCGAGACCGTTACGGCTGTGTCTAATGATGTACAGACGGTCCCTGGGGTCAATGCGGTCATGAATATTACGGGATATGATACGATGTCCTCTGGGTTAAAATCGAGCGCAGCGACATTCTTTGTGAAGCTGGAACCATGGGCTGACCGAAAGACAACCGAACTGGGCATCAACTCTATTATGGGCAAAGTTGCCTCTATCGGTGCTGCTAATCACCCGGAAGCGTCCATCATGGCCATTAACCCTCCGTCTATACCAGGTCTGGGCATGCTTGGCGGCTGGACTATGCAGCTTCAAGACAGCGCTTCTCATACGGATGAAGAACTCGATACGATTACGAAGAAAATCGTATCAGCGGCGAACCAGCGGCCAGAACTCAAAGCTGTCCGTTCGACCTATCAGATCGATACACCAGATTATGAATTCAACGTTGATCGTGAAAAAGCGAAAACCTTGGGTGTCAGTCTGTCTGATGTCTTTTCAGCGTTGCAAGTGAATTATGGCGGTAAACAGGTCAATGATTTCAACCGGTTTGGCCGTACGTATAAAGTCATGCTACAATCGGATACGCAGTATCGCGATGCGACCGACGCATCGAAGTTTGTTTTCGTTAAGAGTGACAGTGGTGCCATGGTCCCGCTAGATACCCTGGTTACGTCTAAATTGGGGACAGCGCCTTCTATTATTTCACGGTTCAATAATGCCCGCAGTATCGAAATCCAAGGGGACGCAGCGTCAGGCTACAGCTCCGGACAGGCGATGACGGCGATGGAAGATGTTGTCCGTGAAGTAGCGCCAACGGGATTTGAAGTGGCCTGGTCAGGACAGAGCCGTGAAGAAAAGAGTGCTGGCAATTCGACACTGAAAGTTCTTTTGCTGGCCTTAGCCTTTGCATTCCTGTGCTTAGCAGCATTGTATGAAAGCTGGAGTATTCCGTATGCTGTGTTGCTCACCGTGCCGACCGGTATATTCGGGGCTTTGTTCTCGGAATATTTTTTACGGATGATTGATACCCTGATGGGAGTGCAAAATGCCGGATTGCAGAATAGTGTATACATGCAGATCGGTGTCATCATGCTCATTGGTTTGGCAGCTAAAAATGCCATTTTGATTGTCGAATTTGCTAAGGTTCGTGTAGATAAAGGGATGGAACCGGTGCAGGCGGCTGTCGAAGCGGCAAAACTCCGCTTGCGGCCTATCCTGATGACCTC
>JAKVKI010000018.1 GCA_022486585.1 Megasphaera sp. | reverse complement strand
TCCGTTTGTTTTAGCTGTATCTTTTTGATCAGATGCCATGGCATTGGGAATCGTATTGCCAGGAGGAAGAATTTGTTTTTGTTCCATTGGCGGTTTTGCCTGGTTGTCAGCAGCCTGTACAGCAGTAGAACCGCAAAGGGCTGTCATCATCAGAGCAGCGGCTAACGTGATCTTAGCTGCGTGTTTTTTATACATTTTCATGGCGATCACTCCTTGAATATAACAATAATTTTAACTGTTAAATCCATTCTAATATGTGAATGTCACGATTCAGATACGAAAGCGTAGAGATATGTCTACAATTTTGAAATACAGAAACGGCAGATAGTCGTTGCATCTTCCATCTGCCGTCTTTTATCGTATTCACATACTCTCATTGGATTTCCAGATTGTAAATATATACTTCCTGACTGTTCTAATCATAGCGGTAGTAATTATTTACTGATATGGGGGGAGCAGTCTGCGACTACTTCGGTGTAGGTTTTGCCTTTTTTGTTTTTCATGATGGTATAGTTGCCTTTTGTATCAGGAATAGCGGCTGCCAATGCATCGCTGTGCCATTTTTCTGTTGTCATGGTCATACCGCCGACGTCTTTACTGGTTTCGGATTTTTTGACACCGTCACGGGGGAGCATATTCTGTACAAGCGGGTCGTTTCCTTTTTTAGAAACAAAGGTCACGGTTACAGCAGTATCACCATCAAAGACGACTTTATAGGCGCCGTCTTTGAATACTTTGATCGTATCGCCTTGGGCAAAGGCATGACCGTATTCGATTTCCCATTTGGTCTGCGTGTCGCCCAGTCCTGCATCAAGGCAGACTTTATTCGTTTTTTGTTCGGGTTGTCCTGTTGTACTGTCTTGTGTCTTTTGTTGTTCTTCCTGTTTTGTCTGCTGTTTGTTTTGGTCAGACGAAGACGGGACGGGTGTGCAGCCTGCACTTACGAGCAGTGTCATTATTGCTGCAAACAGGGCAAGGTATTTGTTGATTTTCATGAGGCCTCACGCTCCTTTGATCAATCTTTTTTCCAGTATATCTTATTATATGGTAAATAGCAATGAAAACGAACATGTATTAGACAGAAATCAGCACCTATGAGCATATCAATAGGTGCTGATGCATATCTTTAATTTATAGAAATTTATAGCGCTTTCTTTTTGCCGTGTTTTGTTTCAAAGGCGATCATGTGGGCTTCTTCAGAGGTATGTCCTTCGGCTTCAGCCTGGGCGATGAGAGCAACCATTTCTTCATAGGCGGCAGGGATGACTTTGGTGAGATGGGTCACCGTTTCATCCCAGTTTTCTAAGAGAATATGGCCGAGATTACTGTCCGTGCTGGCGACGTGTTTTTCCAGCATGGTTTTGACGAATTCAATTTCAGATTCATCGCTCAATTCTTCCAGCGTAACCAGCGCAGTATTGCATTTGGCCGGTTCCAGGTCGTAGACGTAGGCAATACCGCCGGACATGCCGGCTGCAAAGTTACGACCGGTCTTGCCGAGAATGAGGACATGACCACCGGTCATATATTCACAGCCATGGTTGCCAAGCCCTTCGACGACGGCGTCGATGCCGCTGTTGCGGACGCAGAACCGTTCACCTGCCGTACCATTGATATAGGCTTCACCGCTTGTGGCACCATAGAAAGCCACATTGCCGATAATGATATTATCTTCTGCCGGGAATACCGATTCGCGTGGCGGCGATACGATGATTTTACCGCCGGACAGCCCTTTGCCGACATAGTCGTTCGCGTCCCCTTCGAGGGACAGGGTCAGGCCTCTGGGAATAAAAGCACCGAAGCTCTGACCGGCAGAGCCGACAAAGGATAATTTAATCGTATCTTCAGCCAGACCTCGTTCGCCATAGCGCTTAGTGATTTCACTGCCTAGCAAGGTACCGGTGACGCGGTCGGTATTTTTGATACGCAGGCGGGCGCGGATATGCTTTTGGTTTTTTAAGGCTGGACGGCACATGCGGACTAGTTTGGACATATCCAGTGTTTTGCCGATTTCATGGTCTTGGGTGGTTGTGAAATGATGACCAACAGAGTTGTCTGTATACGGTCGGTATAACAGGTCCTTCAAGTTGACCGTCGCAGCTTTCCAATTCGGTACCGTTTCTTTGGCTTTCAGGCAGTCATAGCGGCCGACCATGTCATCAATACTATGGAAGCCTAAGCGGGCCATGATTTCCCGCAGGTCTTGGGCAACGAAACGCATGAAATTGATAATATGTTCTGGTTTCCCTTTGAAATTTTTGCGCAGTTTTTCATCTTGTGTGCATACGCCGTACGGGCAGGTGTTGAGGTGGCAGACGCGCAGCATGTGGCAGCCAATGGCCAAGAGCGGCGCTGTGCCAAAGCCGTATAGTTCTGCACCGAACAGGGCGGCAATAGCGACATCACGACCGGTCAGGAGTTTGCCGTCGACTTCGAGGGTTACGCGGTCGCGGAGCTGGTTCAGCAGCAACGTCTGCTGAACTTCGGACAGTCCGATTTCCCAAGGCAGGCCGGCGTGGCGCAGGCTCGTCCGTGGTGATGCACCAGTACCGCCATCGTAGCCGCTGACGACAATGTCATCGGCTTTGGCCTTGACGACACCGGCAGCAATGGTGCCAATGCCGGCGCCGGCTGTGAGTTTGACACCGATGCGGGCATCACGGTTGGCATTTTTCAGATCGAAAATGAGTTCTGCCAGGTCTTCAATGGAATAGATGTCATGATGCGGCGGTGGTGAAATGAGGGCAACGCCAGTCGTGGCATGGCGTGTCTTAGCAATATCGGGATAGACTTTGCTGCCCGGCAGATGTCCGCCTTCACCGGGCTTGGCCCCTTGAGAGCATTTGATCTGCAATTCTTTAGCGTTGATAATATAGTTGCTAGTAACACCGAAACGAGCCGAGGCGACCTGTTTGATCTTGTCGTTTTTTTCTGTATTGAAGCGGCTGGCATCTTCGCCGCCTTCACCGGTATTGCTCATGCTGCCCAGTCGATTCATGGCAGTTGCTACGCATTCATGGGCTTCTTTGCTGAGGGCGCCGTAGCTCATGGCACCCGTACGGAACCGTTTGACAATAGAATCGACCGGTTCGACTTCTTCAATAGGAATGCTGCAGCCAACGGGGTATTCAAATTCCAGCAGGTCACGGAGACGGAAGATGGATTGCTTGTTCACATGAGCGGCGTATTCTTTATAGGTCTTGTAATCGTTGGTTTTTACGGCTTTTTGCAGGAGACGTACTGTTTCCGGGTCAATAATATGGGGCTGGCCGCCTTTATGGTATTGATAGAAATCGCCCCGTTCCAGCTTATCGCTGCCTTCATAGGCCTTTTGATGGCGAATAGCGTTTTCCTTGGCGATTTCAGTGATGCCGATGCCGCCGATACGGGAAGGCGTATTGCAGAAATAAGTATTAATCAGGTCCTGACTAATGCCGACAGCTTCAAAAATCTGAGCGCCGTGATAACTGTGAACGGTAGAGATGCCCATTTTGGACATAACTGCCAAGATACCATTGTTAGCCGCTTTGAGGTAATTGGTTTTTGCTGTTTCATAATCGATTTTGCCAAGCTTTCGTTTTGCTGCTAATTCCTTAATGGATTCTAAGGCGACATACGGGTTGATGGCCGTAATGCCATAACCGATGAGTGTGCAGAAATGATGGACTTCCCGCGGTTCCCCTGATTCCAAAATAAGACCGACATTGGAGCGGACTGTTTTCTTGATGAGATAATGATGCAGTGCTGCCGAAGCCAGCAGAGCCGGAATAGCGGCCATGCGGGAATTGACGCCGCGGTCTGACAGAACCAGGATGTTAGCACCATTCTTCAAGGCTTTGAGCGCATCGATACATAGTGATTCAATGGCCGTTTTCATACCTTCGGCACCGCTGTTGACCGGGTACAGCATAGACAAGGTCGCTGTCCGCAATTTTGCTGTCATGAGCGATTTGATCGTCGCCATCTGTTCGTTTGTCAGAATCGGTGTTTTTAAATATAATGCGGCTGTAGAAGCTTCGTTAGGATCCATGATATTGGCGACGTTGCCTGCCATGACCGCTGTAGACATGACGATGTTTTCGCGAACGCCGTCAATAGCCGGGTTAGTGACCTGGGCAAAATTTTCTTGGAAATAATCGTACAGCAATTGTGGCTGGTCTGATAGTACTGCCAGTGGTACGTCGACGCCCATCGAATCGATGGAATGTTTTCCGTCACGGGCCATTGGCAGGATGATTTTATCCATATCCTCTTGCGTATAGCCAAATACTTTTTCTTGTTCTTTTAAGTCGTAAGGGATGATCGTATCATTGTTGGCCAGTTGCTGTGAGGACATGAGGTCATCCAGGTTGATAATATGTTCATTATACCAGTCCGCATAGGGATGTTCTGTCGCGATCTGCCGTTTTACTTCATCGTCGTCGATGAGTTTCTGCTGTTTCGTATCGACGAGGAGCATCTTGCCCGGTTCCAGTCGGCCCTTGTAGAGAATGTTATCAGGGTCGATTTGCAGTACCCCTACTTCGGAGCTGGCAATGACGCGGTCATCGCGAGTTACGTAGTAGCGGGCCGGCCGCAGACCATTGCGATCCAGCATGCCACCAATGACGACACCGTCACAGAAGCCGATGGCCGCCGGGCCATCCCACGGTTCGATCATAAAGTTATGATAGCGGTAGAAATCCCGCTTTTCCTGGCTCATGAGGGGATCTCGTTCCCAAGGTTCCGGGATCATCATCATCATAGCCTGCGGCAGGGAATGGCCGGTCATATATAAATATTCCAAACAGTTATCGAACATGGATGAATCACTGCCCGTGGCGTCAACGACGGGGAAGACCTTGTCCATGTCAGGGAAAAATTCCGATTTCGATTTGCTTTCACGGGCGTTGAGCCAGTTGATATTACCTTGAATCGTATTGATTTCGCCATTGTGGACGATATAACGGTTCGGATGGGCCCGGGCCCAGCTCGGGAAGGTATTCGTACTGAACCGTGAGTGAACTAAGGCCATGGATGTTGTGAAATCCAGGTCTGACAGGTCGAGGTAGAAATGGCGCAGTTGCATAGAAGTCAGCATGCCCTTGTAGACAATCGTCCGTGACGACAAGCTGGCAATGTAGAAATCTGTGCCATTTTCCTGGCTAATAGGGACGATAGTTTTTTCTGCCAATTTGCGGATGACATAGAGCTTGCGTTCAAAATCCATCTGACTGGCAATATCCGGACTCTTTTGGATGAAAACTTGTAAGAATCGGGGACGAATCGTCTTGGCAATGTTGCCGATAAGGCTTTCATCAATAGGGACTTCGCGCCATCCCAGGACAGACAGGCCTTCGTCGCGAACGATTTTTTCAAAGGCTTCGACTTGTTTTTTGCGGAACGATTCATAGCGGTGAGCAAAAATCATGCCGACACCGTATTCCCCTTCGTCAGGCAGGGAGAACCCCAATACTTCACATTCACGACAGAAAAACTGATGAGGTATTTGGACGAGGATGCCTGCCCCGTCGCCACTCTTGGCGTCGGCCCCTTCGGCACCACGATGTTTTAAGTTTTCCAAAATGGTCAAGGCATCATCAATGATATTGTATGATTTCTTCCCTTTGATATTGACTACGAACCCTATGCCGCAGGCATCGTGTTCATATGCCGGATCATATAACCCCTGTGGTTTCGGCAAATCACGTAATTTCTTGTACATAGCAGCTCCCCCTTTAGTGTACAAAAAGCGAGCCCTTCCCATGTGAGGCAGGGCTCGCTAATATGGTTGTATATGATTATAAACAAATAAAACGTTAAATGCAATGTTTTTAACAAAATAAATGAGCGATTTATTAAATAATTAAAGAAAAAGAGAAGCTGTGCTATAGAGATACTGTCCGAAGGAGTAAACAAAGGACGCGCAGGAGAGCACGGGGGATTTCTAGCATTACTTGACTTTTATCCTCTGGCGATGATATTATTATAATATATATTATAATAATTATTATAAAACAAAAACGCGAATCGGCATACTGCATGTGTCGTAGAAAGGGAGGTTATTTTGCAGTGGAATACATTGAAAGTGAAAAAACTGAATAAAGAACGCATACGCAAAGAATTGCAAGAAAAGGGAGAATGCACCAAGGCAGATATTGCTAAACTGACGAAACTCAGTGTGGCGACGTGTAATACAGCAATCAACGAAATGCTGGCTTCTAATGAGATCGTCAAAGTAGGACAGGAAGACATCGTAGTAGGTCGGCCGGCAGATTGTTTTACATACAATAAAGACTGCCTCCATGTATTGGGAATTTATTTGACCAATACCTGTGAAGGAAATAATATTTCTGTTGAAAGCGCAGATGCCTTAGGCCATACACTGGTGCGCAAGGAATACCATCCGGAGGTGATTGACTACAGTGTACTGGAAACGATCATTGGTGAGATGACCTGCTCGGATACGATGATACGAAGCGTATCTATTGGCATTCCCGGTATTACACACAAGGGGATTGTAGAACGCTGTGACATTGATTCCATCGTCGGTGTCGATCTGGAAGGCCAGCTTCAGGATGCGTTCCATATCGATGTAGAAGTGCGCAATGATATGGATTTTATCGTGTATGGCGCCTACCATTCGGTCTTTCGCGGTACAGGCAATCTGGCAGCCGTGTATTTCCCCAATGCTTCTAACGGTGTCGTTGGCAGCGGTGCTGTCATTAATGGCCTTGTTTTACGGGGCTTCACGAAGTTTGCCGGCGAATTATCGTACATTGCCGATGCTTTCGGTATTTCTCGGCAGCAGCAGATCACGATCCGTTCCCAGCGGGATATATATATTCCTTTTATTGCGAAGATACTGCTCATTCTGATCGGTACGATCGACCCGGAAGAAATCGTCATTGTCGACGGGGATTTAACAGCAGACGAATTGCAAACTATTCAGGATATATGTAAACAGGTCGTGACAGAAAAGCATATTCCTACGATTACAGCAGACTGCCCGTATGATGCGACATACCACCACGGGCTCATGCGAGCATCGCTGAATCGTCTGTTGTTTCCTATTTCTGAGCCCTTATAGGAGGTTGTACGGTCTTATGAATCAGACAGATCAACTCATTATCCGCCAAGCCAGGGAACATAACTTGAAGGGAATCGATATTTCTATTCCCAAAGGACGGATTGTGGCATTTACAGGCGTATCCGGCTCAGGGAAATCATCCCTCGTGTTCAATACGATTGCTGCAGAATCTCAGCGGCAGCTACAGGATCTCTTTCCTTTATATATCCGCAATCGCATGGCCTATCAGCCAAAGCCGGATGTCGATAGCATTGAGAACTTGACGACAGCCATTGTCGTTGATCAACGCCCCTTCCACGGTGACAGTCGTTCGACTGTAGGGACGATGACAGAGCTCAGTCCTATGCTGCGCATGTTGTTTTCCCGGTGTGCCAGCCATTCAGCAGGCATGTCCAACTGCTATTCAGCGCATGACCCGGCCGGCATGTGCCCCCATTGCAATGGTGCCGGCAAGACCGTGCAGTTTGCTATGGACAAGGTCTTGGATACATCTAAATCATTAAATGAAGGCGCTATTCTGTTGCCTGGTTTTCAAATTGGTACGTATCAATGGCAGATGTATGCCAACTCCGGGTTGTTTGACAATGACAAGCCCTTGGCGGCATATACGGACAAAGAGTGGGATGATTTTCTCCACGCTGCCGGCAATATTGTAGAAATCAAAAATACGACAGGAAAAGTTTGGGATTCATCCTATAATTTGACCTATGAAGGACTGGAAAAACGAATTATCAGACTGTATCTAAAAAAGAGTCTGAGTACTATGAGCAAACTCAATTTGCAGATCATCCGTGATTTTACGACACAGCAGCCTTGTCCGTACTGCCAGGGCACGGGTCTGAACGAGAAGGCGTTGCAGAGCACCATCCTGGGAAAAACTATTTGGGATATAGGAGAAATGGAGATCGCTGCGCTTATTCCCCTGTTGTTGCAGTTCCGACAGCACGATGGACAAGCGATCATCCAGCGCATCGTAGCCGTATTGCAGGATATGGACCGTGTCGGGTTGGGATATCTTCATTTGAATCGCCAGACCGTGACCTTGTCCGGCGGCGAAGTACAGCGTCTGAAAATCATCCGGCATTTAGGCAGCAGTCTTATTGGCGTGACGTATATTTTTGATGAACCATCGACAGGGCTTCATGCCAAAGATTTGGAACGGTTGCGGCGCTTGCTGACCGGCTTGCGGGATCGGGGCAACTCCGTGTTTATTGTGGAACATAACAGCAGTATTATCGAAGGCGCAGATCAGGTCATCGAGCTGGGCCCTAAGGCGGGCAAGGCCGGCGGGCAGGTTATCTTTCAGGGGACGGTACAAGAGCTGTGTCACAGTGCGACACCTACAGGCCAATGGCTCCATCAGACAGTGATGCTGAAACAGCACGTACGGGCAGTTCGCGATACGATTACACTGCACCACTGCAACGCCAATAACTTGAAGGATGTGAGCGTGACGATTCCGAAGAACACACTGACCGTCATTAGCGGTGTGTCCGGCTCGGGGAAGAGCTCGCTGGCTAAATATGAGATTCCCAAAGCCGTACCGGAAGCCGTATATATCAGTCAGTCGGCTATGGGCCTTAGCAGTCGTTCGACACCGGCGACGTACAGCGGCGTATGGGATATGATTCGCAAAGCCTTTGCCAAGGAAAACGGTGTATCGCCGGCGTTGTTCAGCTTCAACTCCCAAGGTGCCTGCCCGGTCTGCAAAGGTAAAGGTGTCATTGAAGTCGAAATGTCTTTTATGGATCCTGTCGTTCGCGTCTGTGAAGCCTGTAATGGCAAAAAATACAATGACGAAGCTTTATCGTATACCTATCATGGGAAGACCATTGCTCAGGTCTTGCAGATGACTGTCTCCGAAGGGATGGAGTTTTTTAAAGATACGCCTATAAGACGAAAATTACGGCCGTTAGCGGAGGTGGGGCTGTCGTATTTAACCTTGGGTCAGACGACGGCGACCTTATCTGGCGGAGAATGCCAGCGCCTGAAATTGGCAGCTCGTCTGCACGAAAAGAATCAATTCTATATTATGGATGAACCGTCAGCTGGCTTGCATGGTCAAGATGTAGCTGTGTTGCTCGGCTTGCTGAATCAGCTCGTCGATAACGGCAACACCGTACTAGCAGTAGAGCATAATTTTGATATTATCAGTCAGGCCGATTGGATCATCGATATGGGACCGGACGGAGGGACTACAGGAGGCCATGTCGTGTACCAGGGCCGTCTGCAGGGATTGCTGCAATGTCCGTCATCGTATACGGCGGCATATTTGGCGAAAAAATGCAATAAAGGCAAGCATGGCAGGTAAGGATATCGTAAAGGAATGGCATATAACAAACATGCATATTCGTATTGACTTATGATAAACGACATGATACAATGCAGGTAGTTAAATATTTGTACACTTATTATAAATATTATAATAAGTGAAACAATAAGTTATTTCATAAAAGAGCGGAGGAGTAAATTATGGGTAAAATGCAGGATATGTATGAAGACGCAAAACAGTATTTAGTAGCAGGGTCTTCGGCGGGCCAACGGTATAACGGTGTCATGGGGCATCCGTTGTATTTGGATCATGCTGACGGCTGCCGGCTCTATGATGTAGAAGGCAACTCCTATATTGATTATCATGGCGGTTCCGGTGCGGCATTGTTCGGACACAATCACCCGCGTTTGAAAGCAGCGATAGAAAAAGCAGTAGAACGGGGCTTCTTCATGAATTACGATACGGAAGATACGATCGAACTGGCTAAACTGGTTCGGCAGATTTTCCCGAGCTGCGAAAAAATCCGTCTGGCCAATACCGGTTCGGAAGCGACACAGGGTGCTATTCGATTGGCTCGTGGCTTTACAGGCCGTGACAAAGTACTTCGTTTTGAAGGTCATTTCCATGGCATGCACGAAAACATCTGGTTCAATCATAGCGCTGTCCACGAAGAAGACGCTTATGGCCAGGTCGTGACGACGCCGGACTCTGCAGGTTTTCAGCATGATGCCGTCAATCCTGTACTGACAGTCGTATTCAATGACGTTGATGCACTGGAACATATCGTTAAGAAATACAAAGGGGAAATCGCCTGCCTGATCATGGAACCGATCAGCTTCAACTGTGGCTGCATGATTCCAAAAGAAGGCTTCTTACAACAAGTTCGTGATATTTGTACTCGTGAAGGCATTATCCTTATTTTTGATGAAGTCATTACAGGCCTGCGTGTCCGTCCTGGTTCGGCACAGAAATTCTTCGGTGTCTATCCGGATATGACGACGACGGCAAAAGCCATTGGTGGCGGCATGTCCATCTCCCTTATTGGCGGCAAAGCGGAAATCATGGATCATTTCAATCCAATAGGCAATGTTGCCATGAGTGGTACCTATACAGGTGCGCTGATGCCGGTCATGGTATCGGTAGAATGTTTGAAAATGGCATTAGAACCGGGCTTCTATGATCATTTCGATACGATTGGCAACAAACTGTACAACGGCGTCAACGACCTCTTCAAGAAACATGGTATGAAAGGTCATGCTCGCGGTGTCGGTGCTCGCTGGGCCATATACTTCGGCGTAGAAAATCCTGATGACGATTATGATTTCCGTAAAATTGCGACGGAATTTGATCGGTCGATGGATAGAAAATTCGTAACAGAAGCGTTATCCTACGGTCTGTGGTTCCATGATACATCAGCAGCGATCACACCGGGCCATCGGGCACTGCTGACGGCTCATACAGAAGCAGATATTGATGAAACACTGGAAAAGATGGATGCGATTTTCAATAAGATAAAATAAATACATACAGTGTACAGAATGACATATAGCGCGAAGAGTTGAGGACGTTGCGATGAAGAAAATCATGGGCATCGATACAGGTGGTACGTATACCGATCTGGTCATCGTATCAGCAGACACAAAAAAAGTATTAGCAAAATATAAGACGTTGACGACGAAAGGTGATCTATGTGAGTGTATTGCTACGGGGTTCGCTCACATGCCGAAACAGTTGCTGGCCGGCGTATTCATGGTTTGCTTGTCGACGACACTGGCGACGAATGCCATCGTTGAAAATCATGGCTGTAAAGACGGACTCATCCTTATTGGCGAGCGGCCGCGAGGGCGTTTGAGCTCGAGCAAGGTCGCTGTCGTCAAGGGGAAGTTCGATATTAAAGGACGGCTCAAAGAAGCACTGGATCCGGCAGAAGTCGATCGGGTCATTGAATCGTTCCGCGGTGAAGTCGATGCCCTGGCCGTATCCGGGTATGCCAGTGTTCGCAATCCTCATCATGAAATGTATGTCAAACGAATTGCTGAAGAAAAGCTGGGCATTCCCGTTGCTTGTGCCCATGAACTCACCTCGTCCTTAGGCTTTTATGACCGGACCGTAACGGCAGATTTGAATGCCAAGCTCATTCCCATGATTTGTGAGCTCATTGACACGGTCAAAGACGTGATGACGCAATACCAGATGAATGCACCGCTGATGGTTGTCAAAGGAGATGGCAGCCTGATGACAGAAGTGTCGGCGCGGAATAAACCTATCGACACGATTCTGTCAGGGCCGGCGTCCAGTGTCATTGGCGGCGTTCATCTATCTGGCAAAAAGGATGCCTTCATTATCGATATGGGCGGTACGACGACGGATATTGCCAACATTACCGGCGGCCGGCCGTCTATCCGTAATGATGGTGCTAAAGTCGGCAATTGGTTCACACATGTACGGGCAACAGAAATCTTTACAGTAGGCCTTGGCGGCGACAGCCGTATTTACGTGGATTCCCACGGTCGTATCTGTATCGGTCCGGAAAAATCAATCCCTGTATCCCTGGCAGTAGCACTGCATCCGTCGCTAGGCTATGAAATCGATTTCATGTATGAAGAGAAGAAATATAAACACTTTCGCTTCCATGACCATGAAGCCTATCAGCTGATCAAGCGGTATGACAATTTGGCCTATAACGAAGAAGAAAAAGTGTTGATCAACGTACTGCGCAATGAACCACATACGCTGGACTATTTGGAGAACCATATTCCTATTAACAAACTCCACCATCTGCTGGATGGCCTGACGGCTAAAGGTGTCATTGCTCGTATATCCCTTACGCCGACAGATATACTCCATGCGACAGGGGAATATGCCTTGTGGAATCCTGATGCGGCCAAGATCTTGCTTTCCATTATTACAGATGTGCTGGGTATGAGCCATGATGAATTCATTCAAGCCGTCAAGGAAGCCTTTGTTCGTAAACTGGATACGGCAGCAATCGCGGCGGCGCTGTATTTTGATCATCAGGATATTGATATGACGCCAGGCGGTACGGATGATTATTTCTTGAATAGTTTGTTTTTCGATAAGAAATCGACTGTATTGCAAGCGTCGTATACACTGCCAAAAAAAATCATCGGTATCGGCGCGCCGGCAAGTGCCTGGATTTCTCAAATGGGTAAATCCTTGCAGGCCCGGGTCATCATTCCGGAGCATGCAGAAGTAGCCAATGCTGTAGGTGCAGCCGTAGGCCGTGATGTGGAAACGATGGAGATCCTCATCCGTCCCGATAGCGTGACCAGCCAATTCGTCGTATATTCGCCACGGGCCCGCGTACCTAAGGCGACCTTAGAAGAGGCTACTATCTATGCCATTCAAATCGGCAATGCCTATATCAAGGAAATGTCCCCCCATTGTATTTATCAGTTGCACCATGAACAAGAGGACCTGACCTTTGAAGACAAGCAGACCCATCGGAGAATCTTTATGGAACGGCTTGTACGCATTACCGTCAATTTCCATCGTTGCCGGAAAGGCACACCCTTTCAGGCAAATGCAGTACTGACTACCTGGAAAAAGGGGGAATAAAAGATGGAACTCAGCCAGGATCTCAAAGAATATATACAGAGTCTCATTCCTGTGGACTTTCCTGACGGCAATGCCCTTGTTGAAGAAGGGCGGCAAATGGCCGGAGAGTTTCCTATCAACAAGTCCCGATTCCTGCGGGAAACGGGATATGAAAGTCATTTGGCATATCGAAAAGATAATTTGACCAAAGGTAAACAGACGTATCAGCTCCTCGTAGGGTTGTCTACGTTATCAGAAGAACTCGATGCCATCAAGGAAATAGATACGTTCCATAAACGAACGGGATTTGAAGTTCGCTCCTTGCAGTCTATTCCCAGCTCGCTCGTAGGCTTGCCGCCGTCGTATTGGGACGGAGTTCCGAATCCGACGAGTTACCGCATGGAAAAAGAAGAAGACTGGCTGGCACATACAGAAGCGGCACCTGTCGATGTTTGCTGGCAGGATTGGCACTTGGCAAGCCCGAATAATTTAAAAGAAACAAAATATGCTTTTGCTGCCGGTACGTCACGGCTCGGCTGTTTTTCTACCTTCGTCTGGGACTATCCGGGCTATCATGACGAAATCAACCGATTTTCTGACATGTGTCGTAATATGGGCATCTTGTCCGTAAAAAAGGAAGAAGGAATGGACTGTCTTACGTATCCTGAAGATGGACTGCCAGGTTCGTTCATGGATGTAGTATCCTATTTGGGCTACGAAATGGTAGAACATTACATCATTGAAGATCTGTGCGGAGCCCGTATGGCTCTTTCGTATGGCGGCTTGTTGTCAGAAATCGTACCTCGTATGGGTTTTGCCATGGCTATGGATAAACTGTACAGTACGCCGGAGCACCCTTTCGTTACCTATTATAATGGCTCGACGAATGAACAATGGAACCATGATATTGAGGCCAATTACGGATTAGCGGCATCAGAAATGCTCATCGAATCCGTTATTAACCTGAAGTACAATATGCCGACCATTATCAATCCAGTATCGATTACAGAAGCGTTGCGGGTACCGACCTTAGAAGAACTGTTCAATGTCGTAAAATGCGGCATCGGTGTAGAACGAAAAGCAAAAGAATGGCTGCAATTCATCGATTTCACTAAGTTTGAAGAAATGCGGGATCTATTGATAGATAAGGGCGAACTGTTTTATCATAATGTCATAGACAGCTTCGTACAAGCCGGGGTCAACGTAAAAGATCCGCTGGAAATGATTATGGTACTGCGCCACTTTGATCCCGTGCGGTTCGAGCATGCCTTCCATCCGAGCAAACAGGAATTTGGCAAATTCAAACCGTATGTGCAAACTGTACTGGCGAAAGAAACGATGGATATGCAGAAGGCCATCGTTCAGGAATTGAAACAAAAAGGATATGAAGGAGCACTTAAGGGGAAACGAGTTATTTGTGCTTCTGCTGACGGTCATAGCTATGGATTACTGCTCATTGACAACGTTTGGTCTGCTATGAGTGCGGAAGTCATTAACAGCGGCACCTATATGGAATCATCGTTTGTGCTGGATCTGGCAGATGAAGAAGACGCTGATATCATTTGCGTGAGCATCCATTGCGGGCAGGTCCTGGATTATGCCAAACAATTAGCAGCCCAGGAAAAGAAACGGGGCAAGAAATATAAAATCGTGTTAGGCGGCATGCTCAATGCAATGCTGCCAGGATATACGGAACCGGTAGACGTATCCGATATGGTCAATGAACTGGGGATTTGTGCTACCAATGATTTTGAAAAAATCATTAATTATATGCTGGCTGATTAGACAGCATGAGGCGATCTATGTGTATACATGAAAGGGATGATGTAGTATGGCAAGTGCAGTATTAACACCACAAGAGGCCTATCGCAGCAAAAAAATAAAAATGGCTACGAGCGGTTTGAAAATAGCAATCTTGATGCCAGTCACGGCAATTTTGCAGAACATTTTCAACTCATCCGTCACGGATAGCGTGTCGGCTTCGTTACAGGACATGGTCATTGTCAGCATTATTTGTTCCATTACATTATTGGCGTTAGGCGATTTCTTCGGGTCTATTTTCACCTTTATCTATAATCTGGCCAATGGGAAAGGCCTTGAAGAATATAAACGTACAGCGAATTTGAAGATATCGTGGTTCATGTTATTGTCTGCAGCATTTGCCGGCCCTATGGCTACAGGATGCTGGATGGCGGCGACGCCGTTCTGCGGTTTGACGATGGTAGCTGTTATTACGAGTCTTGGTCCGGTCATGACGGTATTCGTCAGCAGCTTCTTCTTGAAAGAAAAGCTGAATATGCGTATCGACATCGGTGTCATCATCGTTGTTTGCGGGGCTATCGTATCCGGCTGGGAAGGTGTCGTCGGCGGCGGCAGTAATTATATCCTGGGAATCTGTCTGGCTTTGCTGGCACCGATCGGGTTTACGTTGGAAGGACAGTTTTCTACGTATGCTGGTGATATGATCGATCCGAATGTAGGCTGCGGCATGTATCGTTGCTTAGGTTCTGCTGTTATCGGGATGTTTTCCATGTTTGTCTTGTCCTTCATGACCGGTAATCTGGATGCCTATGTATCGATCATTGCCATTGCGTTAGGGACGCCGTCCTTGTTGATCATGACCATTGTCATGGGCTTGTTAGGTGCTATCAACTATAATGCTGCTTACTTAGCATTTAACCGCACCGGTCCGTCCCGTGTACTGGCTGTAGATAGCTCTCGTCCTATTTGGAGCATTCCCTTAGGTTTCCTGTTTGCTTTCCTCGGAGTGGAACCGTATATGGTCACACAGATGAATATTATCGGCGCTTTCATCGTTGTTGCCGGCTTGATTTTTACGATTGGCAATCCCAAAGACCTTGTCAACCTTCGCGATGTATCTTAAGGAGGCAATACTATGAAATTACCATTAAAGACCCGTATTTTGCAGTATGCCATTAACAAGGGCAGTGATTTTACCGTACAAGACGTGTTACAGGATCTGCAGTCTGAATATGAAGGTGAAGCTATTTTCACACCGAAACACGTAGAAGAATATGTCGATTCGTTTTTAGGAGTCGGTTTCTTTAAAGCGGCACAGCTGGAATTTGACAGTCAGGATAATCTGGTCATCCATTGTGTGATTACTGAGTATGGCCGTGAAAGAGATAAATATCTCCCTAAAGAATAAGATCCTGAAATAATGGATAAAGCCTGTTGATAGCGGTTCTATGCAGTGGCTTCAGGGGCAGCACTAACTTATTATAACTATTTTAAAAATACATATTATAAATCATTGACAAATAACAATATCGATGTTATTATAAGTGTAATAAAAATATTAATAAAATATTTTTGAACAATATATTACGCATGTATCCTAAAGGAGGAAATGAATCATGAAAATGGTAGACGTCATTAACGAAGGTAACAACACAGTAGTAGGTCAGGTTCCTAAATTTGATGGACCGGAAATTGCAAAGATGGTTGACACAGCTTTTGCTGTACAATCTGATTGGGAAAAGGTTCCTTTGTTTGAACGGGGCGCTGTATTGTACAAATTCTGTGCTCTCGTCGACCAGCACCGCGATGAAATCGCAACAGCAATGGCTAATGAAATGGGCAAGCCCATCATGCAGGCCAGAGCAGAAACAACGTATGCTGCTGAAATTGGCCGTAACAACATCGAAGTAGGCAAACATCTTTATGGCCGTGTCCTCTGCGACAGCTCTGAAGGGTATGAAAATCATGTTGTAACAGTAACACACGAAGCATTAGGCGTTGTTGTCGGTATTATTCCGTTCAATTACCCTGTTGAATTGACAATCCAGAAAATGGTACCGGCATTGTTGATGGGTAACTCCATGATCATCAAAGCAGATCCGAATGCAGCAATCAACGTTAAGATCCTCATCGATCTGGCTCATGAAGCTGGCGTTCCGAAAGATGTACTCCACTACATCACAGCTGATATCGATGTTTGCACAGAATATCTCCTGACGAATAAAAAAGTAGCTTGCATCGCTCTTACTGGCGGCGGCAAAGCCGGCACAGCTATCATGAACGACGCTGCTCCGGATATTAAGAAAGTTATCCTTGAATTAGGCGGCAATGATCCTCTTATTATTACGGAAGAATGTGCTGAAGATCCGGAACTCATGGTCAAAGCTATCGAATGCCTTGGCTGGGGCCGTATCGTTGAAAACAATGGCCAGGTCTGCGCATCTCCGAAGAGAACCATCGTTCACAGAAAAGCACATGACATTTTTGTACAATGCCTGCTCAAATTCGTTTCCGGCTTAAAACGCGGCGACGCTACGGATCCGACAGCAGAATTGACTCGTTTGGTCACAGTAAAAGCAGCTGAACGCGTTGAATCTCAGATCCAGCATACTGTTGATCAGGGCGCTAAGATCATTTATGGTGGTCATCGTGATGGCTGCAAATTCGATGTTACGATCTTGGACAACGTTACTAAAGATATGGACATTGCCAAAGATATGGAAGTATTTGGTCCTATCGTTCCTATCATTACATATGATACAGATGAAGAAGCTGTTGCCATTGCTAACCAGAGTTCGTATGGCCTGAGCTCCTCCGTTATTACGAAAGACTTGAAAAAAGCTCATTACTTCGGTGAAGCAATTGAATCATCGGCTGTATGGGTCAATGGTTCCAGCGCACTCCGTCATAATGACCAACCCTTTGGCGGCTGCAAGAGCACTGGTATCGGCGTAGAAGGCGCTGGCTATTCTTGCGCTGAATTCTCTCGCTTGAAGACTGTCGGCTACTGCGATGTATCGCCGAAGAAACGCCTCTTTGAACACAAAGATGGCATGGGCGACTTCCTCGCCTTCGACCGTTACACGGCTGAAGTCAAAAAAGTGGCTACTGCGTTGATTAAGAAATAAGACGCAAATCCTTATAGTTCGGTAATCCTTTAACTCTTTTCTCTATCCCGGAGTGTGTGCTGTCCTGCCTGATTCAGGGCGGCACACACGATGAGGGGACTTTTTTAGTTAGGTGGTCTATATGGCAAATAAAAATGTCCTGGTTCTTGCCGGCAGTCCCCGTAAGAACGGCAATAGTGAAATGATGGCTGATGCGTTTATCAAAGGTGCAGAAAAAAGCGGCCGTACCGTTCATAAAATCCGCGTCGCCGCCTTGAATATCCACGGCTGTACAGCCTGCAATCAATGCTGGAATTTACGGCAGAACTGCATTTTTGATGATGGCATGAGAGAAATAGAACCGCTTTTGGAAGCAGCTGATGTACTAGTCATTGCGACGCCGCTTTACTGGTCCATGGTACCGGCACAGGTCAAGGCCGTCATCGACCGGCTGTATCAATATGATCCGGCAAACGGTGCCAAACATCTGCATATTCAGGAAAGCATACTCCTGGCTTGTGGAGAAACGGCTGATGCCAGTGATTTCGATATGATCAAGAAATTCTTTACCATGGTGTCTGCCTTTAACGGTATGAAAGTCCGCGATATGATCGTATCGCCGGCGACCAATGCAAAAGGTGATGTGGCAGCAACTGGTTTGCTGTCTATCATAGAAAAACTAGGAGAATCGATCGTCTGATTCTTTGTCTGTCACTCCCCGTTCTGGCAGTGCATTCCCGTATAAACCCACAAATACGATACACAGACTGCTTTCTGTACGTACTGCCAGTAACCAGACAGGCTCATTATCATACAAAATACCCCGTTACGAGTTCTCTCGTAACGGGGTTCGTTGTTGTAATCAGATGTGACTAGTGATGTCCTGCCCATTGGGCGAATTGCTGGCGGAACAGGCCGGCGCCGCCATTAGCAGGGTGGCGCATGAGGACAGTTGTCAAATCGGCATCGGTCAGCATGTGGGCGGCTTTACGGCCAATGGCGGCCACCGCCATCGGCTGCTGGCATAATGCCAGTAATTGCTTCGTAAAGGCGAGCCCTTGCATCAGCTCTTCGTCTGTCGGCGTGCGGTTGCTAAAGGGCGAGTCTTTGTGTGGATGGAAAGGAAATATATTCCATAAGAGGACTTCGTCAGGATCGAGACCATTATCGACGATGGCCCCCCAGACGTAGGTGTCGGTCGGTTCGTTCATGCCGGCATCCCGTTGGGGTCGGCTGGTCATATACGGACAATCGGGACGGCTGGTCCGCTGGCCCGATTGTCCAAGTATCATGTCGGCTGTGATTTGCTTATGTTGGCCGAGCAGCATCCGTTCACACGTAATAGCGATACCGCTGAAGCGGCAGCCCTGGTATCCGGCGGCTTCGGCGACAAAGAGATAGCGGGCTTTTGCTATACGGCGTGTCAAGTAGGCTGCGAGCTGGCGGCATCGGATGGCTGGTGCGTCAGGACTGATGTCACAGGCCGCGTCGTAATCGCGCCATGGGTTGAATACGTCAGGATGATGATAGTGCTGCAGTGATTCGATGAATGAGGATATGGTCATGCTAAACCTCCTTACATAGAATGGAAAATGTAGTTCGTATTGGAGACGCCTACAGGCTTCATGAACGGAGCAAATTCAGAATGCGTGAAATCTTCATACCGGTTGTCAGGAACGATCATAATGATGGCTTCACCTTGTTGCAGGCGGTACAGTACGGAGACCGCATTTTCGGACGGAAAGACGTGTTTGCGGTTCCAAATATCGCTGCGTTTCAGGCGGGTGCTTTCATCGTAAGTTTCCGGAGCCGTCCAGACCGGTGTCTGTCCCGTATAATAGACAAAGGACGTAGCGTAGTCTTCAAAATAATAGATTTTTTCGGTCCATGACGACGCCTGTGCGGCCATGGGCTGTACAGAACGATAGGCCATAAAGGGCACCATGACTTGGTACGTCAGGAGAATATAGGTGACGGCCGTAGTCAAAGCGATGCAAATGGGAATAGCGGCGTAGGCTCGATTCCAATGAGCGAACAGGACGAGCACCATAGCCGGGACCAAGAGTACGTATAGCCACAGCAAGCTGCCCATCGTAAAGTGGGGCTTGGCAAATAGTCCGGCCGCGAAAAAGAGCAGCCAGTATAGCAGTGCCGGTGCCGTCACGATGATCCAAGCTTTGCGGCTGCCCCAGTCATAGAGAGACCGTATGCCTAACGCACCGATATAGAGCAGGGGCATGTTAGCAATATAGGCGTAGGTGGGATATTTTGTAGCCATAAAGGTATAGAACAGGATCGTACCGATGGCCCAGACAGCCATGTAGATATATTCATCAGAACGACTGCGGCGCTGCCACAGGGCATACAGGCAGGGCCCGGTCCAGGGGAGCAGGCTCAAGGGGACAAGGACGAGGTAATAATACCACACATTTGCTTCAGGATGTTCGGAGACAGTAGCTCGGACGACATTATTGAAGCCTAAGAAGCCGTTGACGAAATCCATACCGTGACGGCTGTACATGGGGCCGTACCATAACAGGCCCAGCGCAAGGAACAGGACGATGCCCAAGGGCGGAAAAAGACGTTTGGCATAGGCCAGGTTATGGCGGAGGGCGGCAAAGACCAGGAGAAAGATGCCTGGCAGGACAATGCCTACAGGCCCTTTGGTCAGGACGGCACCGGCTGCCATGGCATAGGCTGCGATGACGCAGGCCTGGCGATTTTTAGTGATGCCTATATAGGCCAGGAACATCGTGCCGATCGTAAAGAAAAAAAGGATTTGGTCTGTAATGATGGCATGACTAATGAGCCATACCTCCAGGGACGTAGCCGTCATTGCCGCCAGCAGCAGGGCCAGCGATTTTTTGCCGGTCTGTTGCAGCATGAACCATGCTGCCAAAACGATAGAAGCAGCACCGAAAAAGGCACTGGGCAGACGGGACGCAAAATCAGTAAAGCCGAATACAGTGTATGACAGGCACAGCATCCAGTACAGGAAAACCGGCTTATCATACCAAAAAGCCCCGTAAATACGCGGTGATATCCAATCACCGCATAGGACCATTTCCTTAGCAGTCAGCGCATAATTTGATTCGACGGGATCGGTTATAGCCAGCGCACCGTTACCTATGAGGAAAAAGAGGAAGGCACCTACAGCCAGTATAATGAAAAATGTACGGTTTCGCATCGTAATGCCTCCTTACTCATGATTGACCAGTATCAGTTGAGACGGCGTTTCACCGGCTGTCGTGAATTGTTGAATAACGGGCTGTGTGAGGGACAGTTTGCCAAAGGCTTTACGCGTCATGACGACGTAGGTCCGTTCCGGCGTAGTGAAGAGGGCCTGAAAATCGAGACCCTTCGTATCATCCCATTCGCGGCCATATATGCCGCTGTAGAAGGCCATGCCCGGACGTAAAAATTTCTCCGCATATATAGGGGAGCGGCCGTCGTATACACGCGTCAATACTTGGGACGATTGATACGACGAGATTTGTTCGTCAAACATAGGGATGACGTAGGCAAAGGCAATCCAAGTGAATAAAACCATGCTGGTGACGGCAGCCCGGAAGGCACCTTGCCAGCAGCGGCGGTACAGCAGCATCGCCGGAATACAGACGGCAGATGCGAGCAGGACCGAACCCCATAAGATGGCTGTATGGAAAAAAGCAGCACTGTCGTGCAGGGGAATGGCGTTGCAGGCCAGGAGGATAACGCCCATGATATAGGCGATGCACAGGGCTGCCATCGGGATGTGCCGTTCTATACGGCAGCGGTACAAATACCAGCCCATGAGGATTGCTGCCGGTGGAAACATAGGGGCAATATACGTGACCAGCTGGGTCTTAGAGAATGAAAAGAAAACGAAAATAAAGGCGGCCCAAATAAGACAAAACAAGAGGGCATCCTTAAAGGGATCCCGTTTTTTCCACAAACGATGCAAGGCCGGAAATAACGTGGGCATCCAAGGCATCATGGCGCCGAGGAAGATTGGTATATAATATAAGATACTGTTGCGGCCGGGATGTTCCGGTGCAGCAAAACGGGTGATGTTGTGGTAGCCGATGAAGGTGTCCAGGAAGGCTTCGCCGTGAACGTGATACATGGCAATATACCAGGGCAGACCGACAGCAAAAGCGATGAGGATCCCTTGGGGAATCTTCATCTCCCGGAGCAGGGACCAGCGTCGCCGGCAAATGATGTATAGCAACATGATGAGCGCTGGAAAAGCATAGCCTACAGGCCCTTTAGCGAGCAGTGCCAGACCGCAGCAGGCATACGCGGCATAATAGCGGCCGCGGTAGAAGAAGAGCATGGCAGCGGTCAAGGTAAACAAGAGGGACATATCCGTAATAGCCGCTTTGCCGACATACAGGAAGCCCAGACTGGTCAATAAGATCATTGCCGATAAGAAGGCAATCTGTTGGTTGAAAATAGCACGGCACTGCCGGTAGACCAAGCCGATCGTGGCGATACCTAAAAGGGCGCTAGGCAGGCGCGACGTATAATCGCTAATGCCAAACAGGGCATACGAAATCATTTCCAGCCAATAAAAGAGAGGCGGTTTATCATACCAGTAATTGCCGAAAATGCGGGGCGACAGCCAGTCGCCGGACAGGAGCATTTCCCGGGCCGTCTCGCCATAGACTGGTTCATCCGGATTCATCAGAGGGGTACTACCCAAAAAAGGCAGCAAAATAATTGCTGCCAATATAATCAGGGTCAAACCGTAGCGGTTCGCATATAACCAAGTCTTCATGATGCGCGTTTCCGGCTGCGGCACCGTCTCCAGAGGAACAAGGCGGCGGCAATGGCAGCGACGATGACTACAGCGGCGATGAAGTAATGGTTGTAGGCAATGAGATCGCGCCAATGACTGCCGAGGATAGAACCGGCCCACACTAAGAGCAGGGTCCAGGGAATGGTGCCGATAATCGTAAAGACGATGAAACGTCCCATGGGATAGCGGGCGACACCGGCTGGAAAGGAAATAAAGGTCCGCACGCCTGGCAGGCAGCGTCCGATGACGACGGCAATGCCGCCATACTTATTGAATAGCCTTTCAGCCATATTGAATTTGCGTTCATTAAAGAAAATGTATTTTCCGTATTTCAACAGGATCGGCCGGCCGCCGTAGGAGCCGAGCCAGTAACTGAGGATGGAGCCGATGACACCGGCGGCGCAGGCAACGGCGAAGGTAGTCCAAAAATCAAAGATATTCTGGGAAATCAAAAATCCGGCAAAACCAAGGACGACTTCACTGGGAATGGGGATATTCGCATTTTCGGCGATCATAGCCAAAAACATAGCGGCATATCCGTAAGATTCCATAAGCTGTAATAATGTGTCCATTCAACTACTCCTTCTTCATTGTAAAATTCAGTAATATGAGCCAAAGCTTATGACCTATCATATCACACACCGTACGCTGTGTGAAGACAAGATCAATGCTTTTTGAAACAGGGCATATGCCACAACGCGTATTTGCAGAGCATGTAACCGTAGATAATCACGAGGAGGGCCGTAACCAGGACTTTTAGTCCTTCACTGATGGCCAGCGGCTGGAGAAAATAGGCCGTATTTTCGATGAGCAGCGGGCCGAGAAAATAAAACGGATACGACAGATTGGATAGTAGTACGGCAGTGGGACTATCCGGATGGGGCAGCTTGTTTAACACGGCCATACTGCCCAATAGTCCCGGCAGAGACAGAAACGACGCCAGGAATACTAACGTATGGAGCGGCTGGAAGCCGGCCGTGAAAAAGCCGATAATAGAAATGTACGGAGCCATAACGGCATAGAGGGGGACGATGATGACCAAGGCGGCAATCCAGCGGGTTGAAGGCATATAGCCGTTCGCCGTGAACCAGCGATGCTTCAGGGCATATATACCCAGGAGAAAATACAACAGGCACGTGACCATCCGGCTGGGCTGGAAGGTAAGAATATAGAGACTGTTGAACCAAGTCATGCCACTGTACGATAGGCATTCACTGACCAGCAGGGCTTGCAGGACCAGGATGAACAGGACCAGCGGTGCCGTCATACCGGACGCGGCACAGCGCTGCAGAATGTGATGCCGCCATTTCTTGGCACCTATGAGGCAGAGGAACAGAAACAATAATACGCCGAGGAACCAAAACGGGCCTTGCGTAAAGGCATCGCTCCAATAATGCTGTCCATAGAAATCCAAAAAACTGCCTGTACCGCCGTGGCTGGTGTATGACAGAAATGCCAGCTCCGGTGCCAGGAACAGGACGCCGAACAGCCAGGGCCAGCCAAGGCGCTGCCATTTTTTCTGGAAAAATGGCTTAATGACGTGAATACGCAGGTCCGATGCACCTAAATAACCGCTAATGAAGAATAAGGCCGCCAGAGAAATGGCGACAGCACCTTCGTAGAATACATCAAAGCCGACCCAGTGCCCTGTCGTCCGGATATATAGCTGAGACGGGAAGACCGTATAGGCGCCGGCCCATATGCATAAGAGACCGAGCAGTACAGCGAACGTTCGCAAATTATCTAAAAACCAAAGACGTTTCATTGAATTGCCTCCTTGCGCTACCTATTTGGCAACTACTATATTATAATACAGTTATAAACGATAGTTAAACGATGACAAAATAATTTTGAAAGAAGTGGTTCGTATGATGATTAGCACGACAGATAGCATTATCCGCCTTTGCATCGCCCTTATCCTGGGCGGTGTCATCGGCTATGAACGGCAGGCTCAAAGTAAAGCTGCCGGTCTGCGCACGCATACCTTGGTCTGTGTCGGTGCCTGCCTGTGCATGATTATATCCATTAATATTGCTATGGATTATTATTTTATGTATGGCTATGCCAATTCCGATCCGGAACGGATTGCAGCACAGGTCGTATCGGGTGTAGGTTTCCTCGGTGCCGGTACTATTCTGGCCAATCAGAAGGAACGCAATGTCCAAGGACTGACGACGGCAGCCAGCTTATGGGCCGTCGCTGCCATCGGGCTGGTCGTCGGGGCCGGGTATATGTGGATAGCCGTAGCGGCGACGGTCATGATTTTCATCGTCCTGCGGGTCTTCGTGCGTCTCGATGCCTTTATGCAGAATCACTACCGCAAACAGTACACGGTCCATCTGTTCATGAAGAACACCGTAGGCCAGTCACGGCGCCTTAATGAGCTGTTAAGCCGGCACCACCTGCGGATGGATTCCTTTGAATCCTTATCTGATGAAGAGAGCGACGAAGCGGAATTGTACATGACCGTTTCGTCGCCTCATTATCTGAGCGATACCGATATATTGACCCATTTGCTAGCCCTGCGGGGTGTGCGTATGGCCGAAATGAAAGAACCTGTCGTCGTGAAGGACGACCAGCCTACGGTGTCCTGAGACAACGTAGGTTTTATTCAAAAGATAAGACCGTGCCGGCGCCCAGTTCTTTGACTGGCAGCGCTGCGGCTAATTTAACTTTGTTTTCCAGGCTTACGCAGTGGCAGGGATAGACCAGATCAGGCTGGCAGGCGGTCATATAGGCCAGTGTTTTTTCCATGACAGCCGGATCGTCCCGCAGTAAATGGAAACCACCGATAATGGCATGGACCCGGTCTTCGTGGCAGACCTTCCGGGCATAGGCGATCGTGTTGCAAATGCCCGCATGAGCACACGCCGTAATAATGACCAGACCTTTCGGCGAGGTGTAGACCAGTGCAGAATCGTCATAGAGATAGTCGTCTTCCCACGTATCGTAACGGCGCGTGTGGCCCAGTGATTTGACGGCTTCAAAGTCGTTGCTGCGTTCGACTTCGGCGAGGAATACGAGCTGCTTTGTCAGCCACATAGGATCGCGTGTGACCGTTACGGGGAAGGTCTCCTGTAAGGTTTCACGGCTCATGAGCATGCCGATGTTCTTGTGGCCGGCTTCTTTGGGGAGAAACGCGTCTACGTGGGCAATGACCTGAGACTGGCGGCATGGCCGCTTTTCATACGTCGCTTCGATGTGAGCTTGTACGAGGTGGTGAAGACCCCACGTATGGTCGTAATGGCCATGAGATAGAATGATATAGTCAGCATCCAGGCAGTCGATGCCCAAACGGGCAGCGTTTTTAAGGAACATGTCTGTGCGTCCCATATCCATAAGAATCTTTTTACCGTCTATTTCGATCCAGCAGGAAAAACCGGCTTCACCACCGAAGCACGAGCCGCTGATCGTATTATTGTCGATGAGAATAGATAATTTCATGTATAAAGTCTCCCTTCATAGTATATTTTCTCCATTATACCATGGATGGGTACCTGATAGGCAATAGATGGGAACGGATCGTCGTGCAAATCATGAATACAGTATTTTTTTCTGTACTATTGCAGAAATATCGTATAATATAAACGTATCAGTTCATTTTCAATACTAAACCTGCAGGAAATATGGGAGGCACGATATTTATGACCATGATCATGGCGGCGGCGAGCCGCGAAGGAAAAAAACTCAATGACACACTGTTTGAAGCCGGGGCGGCGGCCCAAGCAGCGATAAAAACCTACGGTGCCGACCGTGTCATCAACGGCACAGTCGGCTGTTATGCCGGTGATGATGAACAAATTGCCTGTCTGCCTGTCGTTGAAGACATATACAGACAACTTCCAATGCGTGATTTCATCGCCTATGCACCGCCTATCGGCCTTCCTGATTATCGTAAAGCTGTCATTGAAGAAACCTTTGAAGACCAGCAGCCAGATGGCTATACAGGAGCCGTTGCTACAGCCGGTGGTACCGGTGCGATCCATATTGCCGTGGCTAACTATTCTGAAGCAGGGGATGCGGTGCTGGTGTCGGACTGGCGCTGGGGAAATTACGATTCCCTGTGCCGGGAAATCGGCCGCCGCGTGCAGCCCTTTGCCCTCTTTGACAGCGAACGGGATTTCAATATCGAATCCTTTTCATCTGCTGTATCTTCACTGCTGCGCAGTCAGGATTCGCTCCTCATTATCTTGAATTCGCCGGCGAATAACCCGACGGGCTTTGCCTTGTCGTATCAGGAATGGGATCAAGTCCTGCAAGTATGCCGTTTCCATGAACGGGAGGGCAAACGGATTTCGCTGCTTATTGATATTGCATATATTGCCTATGCCGGTGAGAAAAATGAAGTGCGGACGTTTATGAAACAATTTAGTAATCTGCCGGAGCATATTTTTACGATGTTTGCATTCAGCATGTCCAAAGGCTATACGTTGTATGGACAGCGTGCCGGTGCACTTGTAGGGTTGTCGTCCAGTCAGGCCGTCATTGATGAATTCGACGAATTAGGCCGTTATTCGGCACGGACTACCTGGTCTAATGTCAATCGCGCCGCCATGACGCTGCTCACGACGATCCGTAGTGATGCTTCGCTCATGAAACGAATCGATGCGGAACGAAAGGCCTTTTACGAGGTACTATGCCGCCGGGCTGCCATATTTACAACAGAAGCAGAAGCCTGTCAGCTCCACATTGTACCGTACCATGCGGGATTCTTTGTTTCCATTCCGACAGCAGCACCGAAAAAAGTGAGCCAGGCACTGAACGAGGACCTTGTATTTGCAGCCCCCATTGCTCTTGGTATCCGCCTCGGCGTCTGTTCCATACCGGAACAGAAAATGCTGGGGTTAGCAGCTAAAGTGAAAAAAGCCATTACAGCTTGTCCATAATGGTACAAGTAGAATACAGACATAAAAAGCACGCCGGCTGGCGTGCTTTTTTGATAGGGTACTATCCGAGGATGGCTTGCAGATCAGCCTGCGGTGTCGTCGTCGGATGAATCTGGAAATGGTCTGCTAAATACTGCAATACGTTCGGTGAGAGAAAGGCCGGCAGTGTCGGTCCGAGATAGATGTTCTTCAGGCCTAACGATAACAGTGTCAATAAGATGCAAACAGCTTTCTGTTCGTACCAGGACAACACAAGGGTCAGCGGCAAGTCGTTGATACTGCACTGAAAGGCCTCAGCCAAGGCAACGGCCACCTTGATGGCACTGTAGGCATCGTTGCACTGGCCCATATCCATTATGCGCGGGAAATCACCGATGCTGCCGAGGTTCAGATCGTTAAAGCGGAATTTGCCACAGGCCAGGGTCAGGATCAGGGAATCGGCTGGGGTCTGTTTGACGAATTCTGTGAAATAGTTGCGTCCCGGGCGAGCTCCGTCACAACCGCCGACGAGGAAGAAGTGTTTCACCGCGCCGGATTTGACGGCAGCGACGACGGTATCTGCCAGGGACAGGACTGTACCATGACCGAAGCCGGTCATGACGGTCGTGCCGCCGTTGATGCCGGTACGGTGCTGGTCCTCGTGATAGCCGCCTAAGGCAAGGGCCATTTCGATGAGAGGTGTAAAATCTTTTTTATCGTCAATATGGCAAAGACCCGGATAGGATACGACTTCTGTTGTAAATACGCGGTCTTTGTAGGACTGGCGTGGCGGCATGAGACAGTTCGTCGTGAACAGGATCGGAGCCGGAAGGGCGTCGAATTCCTTCTGCTGGTTCTGCCAGGCTGTGCCGAAATTCCCTTTTAACTGCGGATGCTGTTTCAAGAGAGGATAGGCGTGAGCCGGCAGCATTTCACCATGAGTGTATATATTGATGCCTTTGCCATCGGTCTGTTGCAGGAGTAGTTCCAGGTCCTTCAAATCATGGCCGGTGACGACGATGAAGGGCCCCTTTTCAATCGTTAAGGGAACCGTCGTTGGTATGGGCGTACCATAGGTCGTCGTGTTGGCTTCATCGAGGAGGGCCATGCAGGCCAGGTTGACCTGTCCTGTTTCCATGACTAACGGCAGCAGTTCGGCCATGCCATAGTTTTCGCCAAGGGCGGCCAGTCCTTTAAGGAAAAACGCGTCGACTGTGTCATCGTGCCTGCCTAGCATACGGGCGTGATAGGCATAGGCGGCGATACCGCGCATACCGAAGAGAATGAGTGATTTAAGGGAACGGATATCTTCATCAGCGTTCCAGATTTGTTGGATATCATAGTCTTCGTCAGAGGCTATAGACGCTTTTTCGGCGTGGACCTGATCTATCATCGCTTGTATCGTCGTCGTATCGAAATTAACGTTCGTAATCGTTGTAAATAATCCTTCCAAAATAAGACGGCGCGTATGTTCCGTTTCTGGGTGGTCTTTGACAGCACGGGCCAGACCGATAAGAGCACCGGTCAGTGCATCTTGGAGCGTTGCGGCTGCAGCAGATTTACCACAGACGCCGGCGCAGCCAGTACATCCTGTGCCACCGGCAGTTTGTTCACATTGAAAGCAAAACATCTGTTTTTCCATAGTAGTTACCTCCTAAAATATATCCTGTTGATATAGTTAGTATAGGAGAAAAAAGGAAAACAGTCTGTTGGATTTACAACAAAATAAAAGGGCTTCGTTACTCTTCGATGGCCGTAATGCCAAGACCGGGGGCATCAGGCAGGACGATTTCATTTTTTTCATAGTGAATGCCGCCGTGGACCGGGTCAGAAGCCATGAGATCGGCCGCATCGAGGTCGTTGATCGTAATGGCTGGTGTGCCGGCAGCCAGGCTGGCAGCCGCTGTGATACCTATTTTACTCTCAATCATGCAGCCCATCATGCAACGGATACCGCAGGCTTCGGCCATGGCGGCGATTTGTGAGGCCGGTCCCAGTCCGCCGGCTTTCATGAGTTTGATATTAAGGAGGTCACACGCCCGCAGGGATAGCAGGCGGAAGACGTCGCGGGGGCTGAAGGCTGATTCATCTGCCATGATATCCGTATCGACGCTGTCTGTTACTTGTTGCAGTCCTTCCATATCCCACGCCGGTACGGGCTGTTCGATGAGCTCAATGGCCAGATCCGCGTCTTCCATGGCATGGATGGTGCGGATAGCTTCTTTGACGGTCCAGCCCTGGTTGGCGTCGAGGCGGATTGAAATATGCGGGCCTATAGCCTTGCGAATCGCTGTGACGCGCTGCAAATCGAGGGCTGCATCGATGCCGACCTTTAGTTTTACATTCGTATAGCCGGCGCGAACGGCTTTTAGGGCATCGGCTACCATGACTGCCGGTTCATTGATGCTGATGGTCAGATCGGAGACGATGCGTTTCCTGGCACCGCCGAAAAAACGATACAGCGGCAGTCCGTATCGTTGGCCAAAGAGGTCGTGGACGGCAATATCGACGGCAGCTTTTGCTGACGAGTTGTGCACCATAGACGATTGGATACGCGACAAGATAGCTGCGCGGTCATCGATATCCATCCCGATAATGGCAGGACCGATGATATTGTTGATAGCTGCAGCTTCTGATTCATGACTGTCACCGGTGATGACTACGGTGGCAGGAGCGCTGCCATACCCGGTATGGCCGTCGTCTGTCGTGATTTTTACGATGAGGTCCCTGGCTGTATCCACACGGCGCAGTGCCGTAATGAACGGCGTTTTCAACGGAATCGACAAGATAGAGAGATCGATTTTTTCTATTTTCATGAGCGTACACTCCTTCTAAGATATATATTAATTTGTATTATACGGGAAATGGTTCCATTTTTATAGGGCTGTTTATCTTGAAAATACAGACTGTGCCAGGAAACCCATTGACACTACTATGCATATTTTCTATAATAATACGAGCATGAACAGGCTGATTTCGTGAGAATCAGCCTTTTTTTCAAGTGATATAGTATAGGAGGCCGAACATGCGTTTACGGAGAAAACCATGGATTGACGACGCGATTAAGGAATACGATTCCTTTCTCCATTTGCAAGGCTGCGAAGAAAATAAAGGGAAATGGCGCAGCCTCTTTGAACATCCTGAAGCACCGCTGTGGGTGGAATTGGGTACGGGAAAAGGAAATTTTATTTCACAAATGGCCCAGCTTCATGAACAGGTCAATTTCATTGGTATAGAAATACAAATCGGCGTTATTTATTATGCCGGCAAAAAGTGTGCCGATGCCGGCTTGAAGAATGTTCATTTGCTGCGGTTTGACGTAGCTCGTCTGGAAGATATTTTTGCTCCCGGCGAAGTAGATCGATTCTTCATCAATTTCTGTGATCCCTGGCCGAAAAAACGACATGCCAAGCGTCGCCTGACGTATCGGTCGTTCTTGGAGCGATATGCCCGCCTGCTCACAGCGAACGGACAAATTTATTTCAAATCGGACAATGCAGGCCTTTTTGATTTCACCTTAGGCGAATTTGAAGCATGCCGCTGGCCCTTGTCGGAAGTGACGTACGACCTGCATCATAGTCCCATAGAGAACGAAGCCATGACTGAATATGAAGCGAAGTTCAGCGCTAAGGGACAACCTATTTTCCATTGTGTTGCCTCCCGCCCGTCAGGAGGGGATGCCCATGAAAGGCAAGACTAAAGAACTGCGTATGACGTATTGGCTGTTGCTCACGGCCTTTGCGTTGCTCCTGGTCATCGGTACGGTCAATGTATTCAGTTCTACCTTTGTAGACGACAGGGCTGCCGGGAACGTGTTCAGCCATCTTATCCGCCAGGCTGTCGTCTTTGGCATTGGTCTTATTCCCAGTATTTTTGTGTATAAGCATGATTATGAATTCTGGCATCGGCATACACGGACAATCGTCGTCATTACGGTAGTGCTGTTGCTGGCAGTACTGACAGCCGGCGTTGTCGTCAATGGGGCTCGCCGCTGGATCGGAGTGGCCGGACTGACTTTTCAGCCGTCAGAACTAGCGAAGCTGACCAGCATCCTGTACGTAGCGACCATTTTGACACCGCTTTTGACGAAGCACAAGCGTATCGATTTCCTGCGTCCTCTGAGCAGCAGAAAACAGGCTCCCTTTTGGCAGCGTATAGCCTGGATCCCGCATCCGGCGTTATGGGCGCCCCTGGTCATGACGGCACTGGTTTTCAAACAGCCGGATGCTGGCACAGCTGCTGTTATTTTGGTGATTCCTATCGTCATGCTGGCTGTTAGCGGTGCCAGTATAAAAAGAATGAAGATCCCTATGTTGCTCATTGTTGTCGTCGCGGTTGTCGCGATGATGGCGGAACCATATCGCCGCGACCGTATTACAGCCTGGCTGGATCCATGGTCGTATGAAAAAACGCTGGGCTATCAGACCGTCCAGAGTCTCATCGCTATTGGGTCCGGTGGCTTCATGGGCCAGGGTTTGGGCGAGGGAATCAGTAAATTCAGTTATCTGCCTGAAGCCCATACGGACTTTGCCTTTGCCGTGCTGGCACAGGAATGGGGTATGCGCGGTACGGTGACCATGCTGGTCCTGTTCTGTATCATTATCTATTTCGGTGCCGTGACAGCCTGGAGCTGTCGCAGTAAATTCGGCATGCTCCTATCTCTGGGCGTTACGCTGTATTTTGGCGGACAAGGCTTCATCAACATCGGCATGGTCAGCGGTCTGCTGCCTGTCGTCGGTGTACCGCTGCCGTTTATCAGTTATGGCGGGACCTCACTCATCGTCAATATGGTAGCAGCAGCGCTGCTCCTCAATATTAGTAAACGAAATTATAAAGAAATGGAGAAATCGGCAGTCATCGGTACGGCACCGCCGCTCCATTCCATGAAACGGGAGACGCGGAGCGAGTTCCCATTGAAGTAGGGCCATAGACCCTCAAGGAGGATTAGATGGAACAACGAAGAATCATTCACGTGGATGAACGGCTGCCTATTTTGCCGACCATTCCGCTGAGTTTACAGCATTTATTTGCTATGTTTGGCTCGACAGTACTGGTACCGTTCCTGCTCCACGTCGACCCGGCAACGGCCCTGTTCATGAACGGTGTAGGGACCTTGCTGTATCTGACGATTTGTAAATGGCGCCTGCCGGCATATTTGGGCTCCAGCTTTGCCTTTATTTCACCGGTACTGGCAGTTTGTGCGACGCCTGGTATGTCCTATGGCGACGCCCAGGGCGGTTTCATCGTCTTTGGCTTGTCGTTCATGGTCATTGCCGCCATTGTCGACAAGGTAGGGACGAAATGGATCGATATCCTCTTCCCGCCGGCAGCGATGGGGTCTATTGTGGCAATCATCGGGTTGGAACTGGCGCCGCTGGCCATGACGATGTCGGGCTTTATGGGAGAAGCCCAGGGCATGTCCAACGAAACGGCGATGATCATTGCCCTGTTCACCCTTATTGTGACTATTTTAGCCAGTATTTTGGGCCGCGGCTTCATCGGTATCATTCCCATCCTGATTGGCGTCATTGCCGGCTATGTGTTATCTTTTTTCATGGGCGTCGTCGATTTCACGCATGTAGAAGAAATGCCTTGGTTTGCCTTACCGACCTTTTATGAACCGAAATTCAATTTGAGTGCGATTATGATGATCATGCCGGCGCTCTTCGTCGTTCTGGCAGAACATCTGGGACATCTCTTCGTCACTAGTGATATCGTAGGCCGTGACCTCATCAAGGATCCGGGACTGCATCGTTCTCTCTTTGCCGATGGACTGTCTAACGTTATTTCCGGTCTCGTCGGCTCGACACCGAATACGACCTATGGTGAAAACATGGGCGTCATGGCGATTACCGGCGTCTACAGTACATGGGTCATTGGCGGAGCTGCAATTTTTGCCATTCTGTTTTCCTTTATCGGTAAAATAGCCGCCCTTATCCACGGAATCCCTACACCTGTCATGGGAGGCGTGTGTATCCTTTTGTTCGGCTTCATCGCTGCCTCCGGGTTCCGCATGCTCGTTGAAAAGAAGGTGGACTACACGCGGTCGAAGAACCTTATTTTGACGGCAGTCACGATGATCTCCGGTCTCAGTGGTGCGACTATCGTTTTAGGTCCGGTGCAGCTCAAAGGAATGGGCCTGGCTACAGTGGTGGCCATGGTCATGAGTTTGTCCTTCCTGTTGTTTAAAAAACTGCATTTAGCGAATGATAATTAACGAAACGCCTGCCAGCATAGTTGCTGGCAGGCGCTTTTTTTTCGGTACTAGGAAATAGTTATGGATGTGTATGATGGAAAAAATGAGGAGAATCGCCCCATTTTCCCAGGCCAACAGTGTCACCGACAGAAGCTACACGGGCACGGAGACAGTCCTTGCACTGCGCAGGTACTTCATCGACACAGGGCTTGTTGTCGTAGAGCAAATATTGTGAACGGAATTTCGGTACAGTCACAATAGGCATGAGAATATTGGCGCCGGCTTTAAGACCCAGCTCACGACCAAACGGATGAAGGGCTTGCAAGGCTGTCGTCGAAGCGATGTTGACATCTTTTAGGACGAGGCGGGTCACGGCGATCATCTTCAAGCCTAAGTGCAGGCGATGCAATTTACCGGCGTCTGTATCGAGATCGTCAGCGAGAAACTGTTTGCCAACAGGTGTATTATGATGGACGACATAAGGCCCCATGCCGATCATGGCAATGTCCATGTCGCGGTAAAATAGGATATCGTCGGCTAAGTCTTCCAATGTTTGACCAGGCAGGCCGATCATATCGCCGGTGCCGACTTGATAGCCAAGGCGGTGTAGCATGTCCAGGCATTCTTTGCGCACAGACCATTGGTGATGCCCGTCTTGGGGATGGAGTGTAGCGTATAGCGCCGGGTTGCTCGTTTCAATACGCAACAAATACCGGTGTGCGCCGGCCTCGAACCATCGACGGTACGTGTCCTCCGTCTGTTCTCCTACGCAGAGTGTAATGCCAAGGCCGCCATCGCTCAGTTTCTTTATATCTCGCAGGAGCCCTTCGATATAGGCAATAAATTCATCATCCTGCCGTTCACCGGATTGCAGCGTCAGCGAGCCGTAGCCATTGTCGTAGGTCCATTTAGCCATCGCCAGGATGTCGTCACGGTCTGTATCGAACCGTTCGACGTCACGGTTATCGCGGCGGATGCCGCAGTAGCAGCAATTCTTAATGCAGCGATTAGAAAATTCGATGAGACCGCGGTAATAGACGACGCGGCCTACATAGGCAGCTTTGACAGCATAGGCCGCATCGTATAAGGCTTGCACGTCGTCAGCATCGGTCAGACTGAGCAAGTCGATTATATCGTCGCGGGAATAATTCTTTTTATGTAATAGATCAGGCAGGTCCATGGGGTATCTCCTTTTTAGTTAGTATCGTACAGGGTGGTGCATACTGGCACATTTCTTCATTTCATTGTATAATTTCTATAATTAAACGTCAATGAGGAAGAGCAAATCATGAAAAAGGAAATAATGACATTGACTATGCCGAGAAACTATTTTGAATTGAAACATTCAGGAGGCGATTAGGATGAAAATAGTAGTATTGACAGGCAGTCCGCACAGAAAAGGAACATCAGCACTATTGGCAGATAACTTCATAGCAGGTGCTGAAGCTGCCGGTCACCAGGTGTATCGGTTTGATGCTGCTTTCAAACAAATACATGCTTGTACAGCTTGCGGTACCTGTAAAAGGACTGATACAGGCTGTGTTTTTAAAGATGATGAGCAAGAACTATATCCGCACGTATTAGCAGCTGACGCTATCGTTTTTATATCTCCTGTTTATTTCTATAGCATGTCGGCACAAATCAAACTTGCTATTGACAGACTTTACGCCATTGATGATGCGCTTCATGGTGCTAAGCAATGTGCGTTACTAGTAACCTGTGAGGATGATACACTTGGAGCTACGGACGGTGCAGTCGCTATCATCAAAGGCATGGCAGCGTTCTTCGGCTGGAAACTGCATGGAATTATTACTGCCTTAGCCTGCGGAAACAGAGCGGCTATTGAAAAAACCTCTTATCCGCAAGATGTTTTTACTTTGGGGAAAAATTTCTAAATGCAAAAAAACACCCTGTTTCATATAATCTTATATAAGAAACAGGGTGTTTTTTGTTATTGTATTCAATTACGATGAATAGCAAATTATGGCGGAAAGGGTGGGATTCGAACCCACGGTACCTTGCGGTATCACTAGTTTTCAAGACTAGCTCCTTAAACCACTCGGACACCTTTCCATAACAAACGTATTATATCAAACTCGATACAGGCCCGTCAAGATACAAGTGGCAAATTTTGCATTTATAAGAGCTGTTTTCGTGTATTTCCTAAGGACATTTCATACATTTTCCTTGCACATTGCCTTAGAATGTGATATATATTTAAGTGTATCTTTATGTTCAGCAGAGATAGTGTATATTTTTATCAAAAAGAAAAGGGGCTGTGATATGTACCACATAACGGTTTTAACGGGTCAGCAGGACGAAGATGATTTTGGCGAGAGACTGCGCGATATAGCGCGCGTTTCGTATTGTTCGGAAACTGATGAAGAGATGATGGCAGAACAGATGGAGGATACAGATGTTATCATCTGTAAATCAGAAACACTGTCGGCGTCTTTGATAGACAAATTAGATGATTTGAAACTAATTGTAATTTTATCGACCCGGTCAGACCACGTCGATTTGGAAGCAGCCAGGAAGAATCACGTCCTGGTTCTTAATAATACATCCTATTGTGTCGAAGACATTGCCGATCATACCTGTGCCATGATGCTGGCACTCATACGGCAGCTTCCGGAATACCAAAGCGATATCCGTAACAATAGCCGCTGGCAGTTTGGTTCTGTTCAGTGGCCTATCCATCGTGTCAAGGATAATCTCATCGGTCTCGTTGGCTTCGGTCATATCGGCCGTGCTGTTGCTGCGCGCATGCAGGCCTTTGGCTGTAAGATCCAGGCATATGATCCATTTGCCAGCGAAAAGCTCATGATGCAGCTCCGTGTAAAACCAGTTGATTTTGATAAAATATTGGAAACCAGTGATATTGTGTCGCTCCACATGCCGCTCAACGAAACGACGCAATTTATATTCCAGGACGAGCAATTTGAAGCCATGAAAAAAGGCGCCATGTTCGTTAACTGCTGTCGTGGCGGCCTGACTGATGAAGCAGCCTTGTATCATGCTGTTGACGACGGCCATATCCGCAGTGCTGCTTTGGACGTATTGTCCATGGAACATCCGGGACCGACGCTGCTCAAGATGATAGCCCGGCCGGAATTCTTGCTCACGCCGCGTGTCAGCTATCACTCTGTCGAAGCGGATAAGCAGGTCCGCGATGATGCAGAACAATACATTCGCCAGTTCTTTGCCGGTAACTATGCGGCCTTGCCCGTCGTCAAAGAACGTGAAAGCGAGTAGTAGCGAGGAGGACTTTAATATTGCGTATTTGGAAACTAGCCTGTATGGCTTTAGTATGTTGTGCGCTCCTGGCAGGATGCGGTACAGAGACCAAACAGGAAACAGCGTCAGCAACGCCAAAGCAAGCTGCGCCGCAAGTAGAAATGGCGGTTCCTAAGAAGGGTATTCCCGTTCTTATGTATCATATGATTGGTGTCGATAAAAACGACCCCAACAATCCGGCCGTCGTAACGGAAGCTCATTTCAAAGAACAAATGAAATTCCTCAAGGACAATGATTTCCATCCCATTACATTGCAGCAACTATATGAATATATGGTGCATAACCAGGCCGTGCCCGTACGCCCGGTCGTACTGACCTTTGATGATGGCTATCCTGATACGTATTCCATCGTCATGCCGGTCATGAAGGAATACGGCTTCAAATGCACCGTTTTCATTCCGACGTATGATGCCGACCAGGGTACCCGCCTGAACTGGAAACAAATCGAAGAAATGCAAGCTGCCGGTATGGACATTGCATCCCACAGCTATCATCATGAACGGGTCAACCAGATGGGCGGCAACACCTTGTCGTCAGAATTGCAGAAGAGCCAGGATGAACTAAAACAACATTTGGGCATTACGAACGAATTCTTCTGTTACCCCTATGGCGGCGACAATGCCGCAGCCGAAGCGGCACTGAAGAAATTTGGCATCAAGCTGGCCTTCACGATGGACCCCGGATGGGCTCACTACGGTGATAATCCCTATGCGGTACAGCGTATATGGATTGGCAATCCTGTCGATATAGGCAATTTCAAGCAGCGCGTTACGACCGAACAGTATGAACAACGGTAGGGCCTGCAGAATCTATTTATGATTGAGGTAGCGTATGAAGATTAACTTCAAGGAAATTGGTAAATTTTTTATCGTACTGCTCGTGTTCTTTGCAGTGACGTCACCGTTTGTCGTCTTATTCGGCCCCTTCGACAACATTAAACGCACGGTTGTCGGAGCTATCTTTAAAAGCCGCCACCCCCAATATATTACGTGGCTGTTTACACAAGAGGAAATCGATAAGATCATGGGTGGCATCAGCACAGCACCGAAGCAGGAATTATTCAAATTCAAGACCCGTACCGATTCGTCCCTCAATTTGAAGAACATTGAATCAAGCCGTTTCAAAGGATTCCTGTTAGAAATCCCTGATCCGAAACGACTGCGTATCGGCACAGCAGAAAATATGGAAGAAAAAGGAGATACGACCAGCGGCATAGCCGAACGAAATAATGCTGTCGCTGCTATTAACGCCGGTGGTTTCTACGATGCGAATGGCACCGGTACCGGTCGCAGTCCGTATGGTTTCATCATTCACGAAGGCAAATTCGTTCTGGGGCAGGAAGCCTCTGGCGATGAAGTCAACGAATTCGTCGGTTTCAATAGCGATGGTAATCTCATTGCCGGCAACTACAGCAAAGACGAATTGAAAAAGATGGACGTCCGCGAAGGAATTTCCTTTGGTCCGCCGCTCGTCGTGAATGGTCAGAAAATGATTACGAACGGTGATGGCGGCTGGGGCGTTGGTCCTCGTACGGCCATTGGCCAGCGTAAAGATGGTACGGTCCTGTTCCTGGTCATTGATGGCCGTCAGCCCGGGTATTCTGTAGGTGCTACCTTGCGGGATTTGCAGAATATCATGTATGAAGAAGGAGCAGAGATCGCCGCCAACTTAGACGGCGGGTCCAGCTCGACGTTGTATTTGAACGGCAAAGTCGTCAATAAACCGGCGGATCTTTTGGGAGAACGCATGATTCCGACGGCATTTATCGTAAAATAGGAGGAACGCATGAAATTCCGAAAGGTTCTATTGACATTTGTCATCGGCATCGCCATCCAAGCCGCTGTCTATATATATCTTGATTCGGTGCTTTTTGCACCGGCATCAGACTTCCAGATCGGCGGTACGAACCAGCAGGAACAACTAGGCTTCGGCGTAGAGCCAAACGGCCAGACCTATTATTCCTATGACAAACGGTTCATGGCTATGATCGTCGATGACAACGTCTCGATTTATGAAGCAGGAAAAAAAGGCGAGCCTCAGCGGATTAGCCTTCATGGACGCAAAGTATCGTTCTTTGAATGGCTGCCGGATCGCAACCTGGCTATTTTTGCGACGTATGGTAAAGATTCTAAGACCGGGAAATACGGTGTCTACATTGCGCAACATAACCCGCTCTATCCGGATCGCGAACTGAACACGCCAATCGAAGACGCACCACGGGACAGCAAGATCGTAGATGTCGCCTATTCGACGGCGACCAATGTCGTATACATGAAGCTGGAAGTAGGTCCGAATCAGTATCGCATCTATCGCACAGATGCCAACTATGATACGCGTCGTATTCGTGTCCAAGCTGAAAATATCGGTCGTATTGCCGTATTCTACGATTCCGATACATTCTTCTACGATAACCTCAGAACAGGTATCGTTTACATGCTCGATGGGGCCAGCAGTACATGGCGGGAAATCTCGCCGAGTGGTAATTTCCGTCTCGTCGGCATTGATGGACAGGAAATCTACATTGCAGAAATGAATCATGACGATAAGGTCGTTGCAGCCTATCGGGGACGATTGAAGAAGGGCTTCAAGAAGATCGCAACATACAAGACACCGGAAGACTTCTCTAAGATTACCCTCAATAGTATGCACGAAGCATCAGATAAGCTTGACAGTACCGATAATAAGTAATGATGGAAAAGGGCGGCCCTGAGCCGCCCTTATACTCCTTATAACAGAATGGATGTGACATATATGGCAAAGCATAAAATTCCTAAGAACCGCTCTATTGAAGACATGTTCCAAGGAGTCCAGGAAGAAGAAACGTTTGAAACGGCTGGCTGGGAAGACGAACCGGATCAGCCTCGCCGCGTCGTAAAGAAACCGGCAAAGGAACAGACCGCCGCTGATTTCCGGAAGCAGTTTTTCTCCGATGACTTACAGGAAAAGGTAGGCCGCCTGCTCTTAGATATCAAAATGGCCTACTACAAAGACGGCTTCGGCGATATTTCCATGCAAATCGTCAAAGACGGCCGCAATGTCGTCATCAAGACCATGCCTAAGACGAGTAAAAAGGATCGGGACTAGACAGCGTTATGACGAGAGACGAAGTACAGCGCCGTTTCCGATGCGGGACCATTGAAGAAGCCTATGAGAATTCCAAACTTTTTTCTATTTTCATGCAGCTCCTGTTTACAGGGGTGGGGATGTATTTTTTCTGGCTCATGCTCGACGAGGTGACGCTGGTCGAACGACTCGATAATATTGCTGTACTCTTATTCTGTTTGTGGCGAATCCATCGCCAGCGCGATATTATCTGTTACGTTACGGAAAAAGGTCTCGTCGTTCGCCGCCAGTTCATGTCCCTGCAGGAATTCTACAATGAACAGATTCACGAAGAAAAAAGCTTAGTATTCCTGCCGTATAAGGATATTTTCAGTATTAGCGACAACTGGCAGGAAATTCAACTAGGCCAGGCTACAGAAGGCGGCATTGCCGTCTTACCGGTGCACCTGCAATTTCTGTCGAAGAAACACAAACAGCATATCATCGACCGCATCGAACAAGAACATGATGACGATGATGCCGATTGAAAGCCGTGCCATAAGGTACGGCTTTTTGCAAGCCAGCAGGAAATCATTGGAAAAAAGAGAACAGGAATATGAAGAATAAAAGCGAATAGATGAGAAAATCAATGAATACGAAGGATAATATCCCTATTTCTACCATCAAATTACTTTATTATTTTAATGAAATAAAGTAGAATATTACTTGTATTATCATAAGTACATTGTAGATGATCATAAGGGGAGATACATATGAAATGGGAAAAATTAGCAGCAGCAGCCATGGCGGCTGTAATGACGGCCGCTTTCGTTACAGGATGCGGCGGACAGCAGCAGAATAAACAAACTGATAACGCCAGCAAAGACAAAATCGTCATCGGCCTCGATGATAATTTTCCACCATTTGGATTCCACGATGAATCAGGGGAACTCGTGGGCTTTGATATTGATATGGCCAAAGAAGCAGGCAAACGATTGGGCATGACTGTCGAATTCAAACCGATTGACTGGGACAGCAAAGAAACAGAGCTGAAGAGTAAAAAGATCGATGCCATTTGGAACGGGTTATCTATTACACCGGAACGGGAAAAGAATATTTTATTCTCCCGTCCGTATGAAAATGGCCCGCAGATCCTCTTAGTCCTGGACAATTCGCCTATTCAGAGCAAAGCTGACCTGGCCGGTAAAGTCGTTGGTACCCAGCAGGGCAGTACCGGTCTTGAAGCGATTCAATCCGAACCGGAAGTAATGAATTCCTTCAAGGAATTGAAACAGTATTCCGACAACGTCACGTCTTTTATGGATTTGGAAGTAGGCCGTATCGATGCCGTAGTCGTTGCTAAGACTTCAGCTGGATACTTCATGAAGAAAAACGGTGCCAAATTCCGCATTATCGACGTAGGATATCCTGATATCCCCAGCGGTGTAGGTATGCGCAAAGACGATACGGAACTGAAAGCTAAGCTGGACAAAGTATTAGAAGACATGCATAATGATGGAACATCGACCAAATTGTCGGAAAAATGGTTTGGTATCGATGTATCGATGTAGGAGGTAATGAAAATGAATTGGAAAAAAGCACTTGCAGTAGGTACGATGACCGTAGCAGCTGTTACGATGCTGGCAGGCTGCGGCGAACAGAAACAAGACGCGCAGCAAAAACTGCCTGATAAAATCGTCATCGGCCTGGATGACAACTTCCCGCCTATGGGATTCCGTGATGACAATGGTGAACTTATCGGTTTCGATATCGATTTGGCCAACGAAGCAGGCAAACGCCTGGGCGTACCTGTTGAATTCAAGCCAATCGACTGGGACAGCAAAGAAGCAGCCTTGAAGAGTAAACAAGTAGATATGCTGTGGAACGGCCTTACCATTACAGATGAACGGTCTCAGCAGATCGGGTTCTCTAAGCCGTATATGAATAATGCGCAGCTCCTCGTCGTCCGTAACGATTCACCGATTGCTGACCGTGCCGGTCTGGCAGGTAAGATCGTAGGTACGCAGGAAGGCAGCAGCTCCATTGATGCACTCAACAAGAATGCTGATTTCAAAGCGTCTTTGGGCCAGGTCAAGACCTATGGTGACTTCGTAGCCGCCCTGATGGATCTGGAATTAGGCCGTATCGACTGCGTACTCGTCGACAGCGTTGTCGGCAGGTATTACATGTCCAAGAAACCGGATACGTTCAAAGTCATTGACGATAAGATGGGTGATGAACAATTCGGCGTTGGCATGCGTAAAGAAGATACACTGTTGCAGGAAAAACTCAACGGCGTCCTCAAAGATATGACAGCTGACGGGACCATGACCAAGCTATCACAAAAATGGTTTGGCGAAGATATTACCATTAAAGTAAATTGATGAGATGCGGTTGTTAGCTGTTGCGGAGTACATCCAGCCAGCTAATGACCGCTTTTATCACAAGGAGATTACATGGATTACTTATTTAACATCGTGCCTTCTGTGGCCGTAGGGTTGCAAGTTACCCTGAAGATCTTTATTATTACGATCGTCCTGTCCCTGCCGTTAGGTATCGTCATGGCTATTGGACGTATTTCCCGCGTGGCCCCTCTGAGAAAAGGAGTCGGCGCATATATTTATATCATGCGCGGTACGCCGCTCATGTTACAGATCTTGTTTATTTACTATGGCTTGCCCTTTATCATCGAAGGCTTGCGCCTGCCGGATTTTCCGGCTGCCATTATTGCCTTCGTCTTGAACTATGCGGCTTATTTTGCGGAAATCTTCCGTGGCGGCATCCAGTCCATCGACCGGGGTCAGTATGAAGGGGCCAAAGTCCTGGGCATGACCTATGTCCAGACCATGCGCCGTATCATCTTGCCACAGGTCGTCAAACGGGTGTTGCCGCCAGTGGCAAATGAAACGATCAACCTATTGAAGGATACATCCCTCGTTTACATCTTGGCCATGAACGATATCCTCCGTATTACCCGTTCAATCGTACAGCGCGATTTCGATACGACCGCATTCGTCGTCGCTGCGGTTTTCTATCTGTTCTTCACGTTTATTCTGACTAAAGTTTTCAGTTATTTAGAAAAACGCTACGCTGTATATGATGAATAAGGAGGACCATGGCATGAGTTTTATTGAAATGAATCACATTAGAAAATCATTCGACAACCTGGAGGTCCTCAAAGACGTGACGCTCCATATGGATACAGGTGAAGTCGTATCCATTATCGGTCCGTCAGGAAGCGGCAAGAGCACCTTCCTGCGCTGTCTGTGCCAGTTGGAAATCATCAACGGTGGCAGCATCATCGTTGATGGCGATGTCATGGCGAGCCAGGCCGAAGGGGCCAAACGGTCTGTTTACGCACCGGCAGGGAAGGTACGTACGATATGCCGCCGTATGGGTATGTGTTTCCAGCACTTCAATTTGTTCCCCCATATGACCGTATTGGACAATATCCTCGAAGCACCACGCGTCGTCAAGGGTATGAAGACCGAAGAAATCATGCCTACAGCAGAAAACCTGCTGAAGAAAGTCGGCCTCTGGGATAAACGAGATGCCTATCCATCACGTCTTTCCGGTGGTCAGCAACAACGAGTGGCTATTGCCCGGGCCTTGGCTATGAATCCGGATATTATGCTCTTTGATGAACCGACATCGGCGCTCGACCCGGAACTGACCGGCGAAGTCTTGCGGACGATCAAACAGCTCGCTGATGAATCCATGACCATGATCATCGTGACGCACGAAATGGCCTTTGCCAAAGAAGTGTCAGATCGTATCCTGTTCATGGCGGATGGCATTATCCAGGAAGAAGGCTCGCCGGAACAAGTATTTGAACACCCGCAGAATGAACGGACCCAGAATTTCCTTCGTTCTATGCTGCGCTTTTAAATGAGAGGCCTTGAGGGGCCTCTTTTTTATGAGATGACGGTTTTTAGCGTATATGATATAATAATATACGAACGATATCCTAATTTTTTGAAAGGCAGTGAACGTTATGACAAAACTGACATTATCATCCGGTTTTACCTTTGATGCAGGTAACCTTTATGGTCCCGGTAAAGTAACGGAAGAAGAAATCAAAGCATTTGAACCCGTATATACAAAAGCTCATCAAGACCTCCAGGCGATGCGCAAGACAGGCATCATTGCCGGCCATCTTTCCAAAGATGGCGAACCGGAAATGGTGTATTTCCCACAGCTCCCTTATATAGAAGAAGGCAATATCAATAGTCCTGAACGCATACTGGCGATGGAAGAACTGGCCCGGACGACGCGCAACCGTGTGGACGCCGTTATTTTCCTCGGCATTGGCGGCTCGTATCTGGGCGGCAAAGTCCTTTTTGACGTACAATGCGGTGAATTCTGGAACATGAAGACCAAAGAAGAACGGAATGGGTTCCCGAAAGCCTTCTTTGCCGGTAATAATGTCGATTCCCATAAAATGACAGGCCTTATTAATGCCCTTAAGAGCGACAGCCAGACCAAGGCTAACTATACGGTCATGGCCGTCATCATCTCCAAATCCGGCTCTACGATCGAACCGATGTCCAACTATATGGTCCTTCGTCAGGCCATGGAAGATGCTGGCATTGTTTTTGAAACCGTCGCTGTTACGGATCCGCATGATGGCGGTACTAAAGAAACGTTGTTGCATGGCCTGGCTAAAAAATCAGGCTGGCCCATCTTCCACGTTCCCGATGGCATTGGCGGACGGTTCTCCGTATTCTCTGAAGTCGGCCTCATCGTCGGCGCACTCGTAGGCTTTGATATCCGCCAGTACCTTGCCGGCGCCAAAGATATGGATCAGGCTTGCAAGGAATCCGATATTACCAAGAATCCGGCACTCCTCAACAGTGTCCTCAAATACCTCATTGCCAAGAACCATGGCCGTGACTTGGAAGTACTCATGCCCTACGCAGATAACCTGAAATCCCTGTCAGAATGGTACATTCAGCTCCTGGCTGAATCCCTGGGCAAACGCCTGGACAAACAAGGTAACGTCGTCAACTACGGCCGTACACCAATCGTGGCTGTCGGGACGACCGACATGCATGCCCAGACACAGGAACATCAGGAAGGACCACAGGATAAAGTCATTCAATTCGTATCTATCAAGAACTGGCCGGACGATATCATCGTGCCGCACCTGTATGATGAATACGCGAAACTGGCAGCCTTTAGCGGTCTGCCCCTGAGCGATATCCTCGAATCAGCTCGTAGTGCCAATGCCGAAGCCCTTGCCGGCGACGGTCGCCCCAGTGCTAACTACATCTTGCCTGAACTGACACCATATCATTTGGGTGAACTCATGTTCATGCTCTGCTGGTCTATTGCCTATGAAGGCGAATATGCTAATGTCGATGCCTTTAACCAACCAGGCGTCGAAGTATACAAACGCTTCCTCGGCGGTCGTCTGCAGAAACTCCAGGAAGGCTAAGCGATGAAAATACTCGTAACCGGTGGTGCCGGCTATATTGGCAGCCATACTGTCAAAGAGCTGTGCCGCCAAGGTCATGAAGTCATTGTGCTGGACAACCTGTCTCGTGGTCATCGCGGCGCCGTGCCGTCGGAAGTACGTCTCATCGTTGAAGACATTCATCATCGGGATGCTGTCCGGACGATCCTCGAAGACGAACATATCGAAGGAGTTCTCCATTTTGCGGCGCATAGCCAGGTCGGTGAATCCATGAGTGACCCGGCGATGTATTACGATAACAATGTCGTAGGCTCGTACAACCTCCTCGAAGCAGTTCGCCAGGCTGGCGTGAAATACCTGGTATTCTCGTCGACAGCTGCCGTTTACGGCGAACCGGCACACACGCCTATTACTGAAGATATGCCCTACGCGCCGACGAATGTCTACGGCCAGACAAAACTCATGATTGAACGCATGCTGGCCCAGTATAGTCGAGCCTATGGACTGCGGTATGTTGCACTGCGTTACTTCAACGCAGCCGGTGCTGCTGCTGACGGTACGATTGGAGAAGATCACAGCCCGGAAACGCACCTTATTCCTCTCATCCTCGAAGCAGCCTTGGGACAACGGCAATCCATCAAGATATTTGGTACAGACTATGCTACGACGGACGGTACCTGCATCCGTGACTATGTCCATGTCAGTGATCTGGCAGATGCCCATTGCCGGGCGCTGGACTATCTGGCTAAGGGTGGAGACTCCCAATACTTTAACCTGGGGTCCCAGCACGGCTTCAGTGTCCGTGATATGATCGAAACGACAAAAAAAGTAACAGGCCGGGCCTTTACGGTAGAAGAAGCACCGCGCCGATCCGGAGATCCGGCAATACTCATTGCTGACTCCCATAAGATCAACACCATTACTGGCTGGACACCACACCGTTCCGACATCGCCACCATTATTGCCGATGCCTGGAACTGGCACAGCCATCATCCTAACGGATATAATGATAAGAAATAAAGCGATGCAACTTATCGCCTGTGTACGGAACTATCTAGCTCACTACAAACAAACCTGGCTCCCGTATGGAGCAATCCTGCTGGTATTAGCAGGTGTTTGGTATGGGTGGGAGACGATTCCGACACAATCACAACAAACCATACGGGAGACGAAGAATCATGACGATTCTTCGCCTCCCGTTTTTGATGCCCGCCAAGGGGAGGCAGATCAGCAAAGTAATGGTGGTACTTTGGTCTGTAGTACAGCGGCAGGGCGGCGCAAGAAACCGTTAGGGGATATGTTTGCCAGTGTCTTACCGAAGAAAGATGCGGCAGTGGAAGCACTACAGCAAGAAAAAATGATTGATGCAGCGCATATAAAGAAACATAGCGTGACAACAGAGCAACAACCAAGGAAGGCCTCCTTATCAGTACCGACAGTATGTGGTGCTATCTACACCGAACAGGGGCGCGTAGTCGTTTTGCAATCTCAGCAGCTGACACGGTCTTGTCAGACGGGAGAAACCTTTGCTGGATGGTATATCGCCTATATCAATTCACAAGCAATTGGTTTGGTGAATCAAGGAGAACTCATTGAAATAAATATTTAAAAGGAGATGACTATGAAAATTCGTGCCATAACAGTGATGCTGATGCTGACACTGTGGACATTGCCGTCCAGTGGAGCTGATACTACGGAAATCCATGTATGTGAGATCCCTGTCCGAACTGTTTTGGAAGGAGTAGCCAGGGCTGGCGGTATTAATCTTATTGTTGATGATACGGTCCAGGGAAATATGACGATGCATGTATCTGGTGTTACGACAGACGAAGCGTTACAAGCAATCGTTGCCAGCCAAAACTTGTTTTATGAAAAGAAAGGCTCTATTCATACCATTACAGCCGGCGGCAGGAAAGATAATATGGCCAAAACATTTCATACGTGGCGTCTGCAAAATGCCGACCCCAAGATGATTCAAGAGGTAGTCAAGACAGTGGTTCCTACGGCATCCGTACGGTG